>DAOTVB010000032.1:0-42339 GCA_034436755.1 Chloroflexaceae bacterium
CAACTCGACGCACTCGGGCTGCTCCCGCAGTTGCAAGCGGCGGCGCAACGCGTTTCCGGCGTGGAGGTGGTTGCGCCCAGTGGCCTGATGACCCGGGCCGAACTCTCTGCGCAGGCCGGTCGCCCCGATTATGCGCTGGTGGTGCCGCGCCTGATCCTCGATGCCGCGATCTGTGAACACGCCATCCGTAGTGGGGCTCGTTTTCAGGGCAATACCCATGTGACCGCCATCGAAACGACCAGCAGCGGCGTCCTGGTGCGCGCACGACAGGCGGGCGGAACGGTTGCCTTCACGGGGCGACTGGCCGTGATCGCTACCGGAGCCGGCCCAAAGCTACTGCTGCAGGCCGGGTTGCTCCAGCAGCCTCCCCACACCATTGTGGCCGCGCGGGCCTATTTTGAAGATATCCCCGATCTCAGCCGGCATTTACGATTTCACTTCAACGGCGTGCCGCTGCCCGGCTATGGCTGGGTGTTTCCGCTAAGTGAATCCAGTGCTAATATCGGTATCGGCAGCCTGCACGCCGCGCAAAATGGCACTGGTCGCTCCGGAAAGTCCGCTGATTTTGCCCACTTCATCGCCACGCCGGCAATCCAAGCGCTACTGAGCGGCGCGCGGCAGGTGGGGCCAGTGAAGAGCTATCCTCTGCGCACCGATTTTGCCACCGCGCCAACCGTGGGCGAGCGGGTACTGGCCGTCGGCGAGGCAGCGGGGTTGGTCAACCCGATCACCGGCGAGGGCATTGATTATGCGCTGGAGTCAGGCAAACTGGCAGCCGCGCATCTCATCGAACTGTTCCGCACGGGCGATCTGTCACAACCGGCATTGCAGTGCTACGACGGAGTATTGCGCGACCATTTCCAGCCGCTGTTTGTCTACTGCCGGCGCCGTCAACGGCTGATTGGCTCGCGCTGGGTGCTCAACCAGCTTATCCGCGCTGTAGACCGCCGCGTTGCGTACCGGCAAAAGCTAATCAACATACTCCTGGGCCAGGTAGAAATCTCCATGGCTGCCTCCCAGAAGCCGCTCTGGAAGACGGTGCTATCAGCCGCCACTGCCGGACTACGATAACGTTGAACCATTGGAACGTTCATAAACACGACTTACGCGGTTAAGTGGGCAAACCGACGTTTGCCCCAATGAATACCAGAATCGCCTGCGGCAGCATGGCACTTTTCTCTTGTTCACACAGAATTTGCACAACGTTTTCCAACAAGGATGTCCAGTACCACCCTGCCGGAGGCAAGATGCTGTTCCCGTTCAGGGACCGCGTAATGCGTGAAAAAAGAGGAGTTCTTTATGTTGCTCAAACACAAACAGTCCCCGCAATCCACTTTTGGCCTGCGGACAATCCTCAAGCGGGCAGTCGCATACTGGCGACCCTACTGGTTACCGGCAACGCTGATTATACCGGCGCTGCTGCTGTTTGAACTCTTTAACACGCTGTTTGCGCTCAGCTTCAAGCTGATCATTGACGGCATCCAGACTCCGGCGGCCGGCCTGCCGCTCAACGTTGTGTTGATCGCGCTGGCGAGTGGGTTTGTCGTCGCCGCCATTGCCGCCGCCCTGGCCGAACATTTGACCGCCCGCACCAGCGCGCGCATCCTCAACGACCTGCGTTTGCGCATGTTTGAACATCTGCAGCAACTCTCGCTGGAGTATTACACGCGCAGCCGTATGGGTGATATTCTGGCGCGCTTCTCCGGCGACCTGGTTACGATTGAACAGGGGCTGACACGTCAGTTTATGCATGGTTGTGTAGCAGCCGTGGCGCTTGTGATCAATCTGCTGATGCTCTTCTACCTGGAGTGGCGGCTGGCGCTGGTGACTTTTGCCGCCTGGCCGCTGATTGCCATGCTGCTGGGGCGACTGACTGCGGCTACCTCAGTTGCCAGCTTGCACTATAAGCAGACCGAAGCGCACATGCTCAATACCGTTCAGGAGAGTGTGCGTAGTCAGGCGGTGGTCAAAGCCTTTGGATTTCAGTCTCACATGCTTGATCGTATGCGGCAGCACCTGCTGACCCTGGCTTCGACCGGCACAACCGCCTTCTTTTTCAAAGGCATGGTGGCAACATCGTCGCTCCTGAGCGTGCTCTTTATTCAGATCCTGGTTACGGGTGTGGGAGCATGGCTGACAACCCGGGGCTATCTTTCGATTGGCACACTGATTGCCTTTCTCGGCCTGCTGACAGTCATGGGGCGCAATGCCTACGAACTTAGTAAGCGCGTGCTGCCGGACATGGTAGCGGCCAGTGGCGGGCTCCAGCGCCTGGAGGAACTGCTGGCCGAAGTGCCCAGCCTGATTGACGCACCGGAAGCTGTGACTCTGCCACGTCCGGCACAGGAGATCCGCTTTGACAATGTCAGTTTTAGCTACAGCGGTGAGCAACCCACACTCGATCATCTGACGCTGCGCATTCAGGCCGGGCAGTATGTGGCGATAGTCGGGCCGAGTGGTTCCGGTAAAAGCACACTCCTCAACCTGCTGACGCGCTTCTATGATGTTCATGCCGGCCGGATCACGCTGGATGGCTATGATATCCGGGAGGTGACGCAGGCATCACTACGCGCACACATGGGCGTGGTCTTCCAGGATACCTTTCTGTTTGATACAACTATTCGTGAAAATTTGCGCCTGGCGCGGCCCACGGCCACAGATGACGAGATCGAAGCGGCAGCGCGGGCGGCTGAGATCCACACCTGGATCATGTGTCTACCGCAGGGCTACGACACGATGGCTGGTGCAGCCGGGGGACAGCTTTCCGGCGGACAGCGGCAGCGGCTGGCCCTGGCGCGGGCCCTGCTGCGCGACCCGGCGCTGCTCCTGCTGGATGAACCCACCTCGGCCCTGGATGCAGTCACCGAAGCGGCAATCAGTGTCACGCTAGAACGGCTGGCACACGAGCGCACAGTGATTATATCAACTCACCGTCTGGCCGCAGTGGTTAATGCAGATCGGATATTTGTGCTGGACGCCGGACATCTGGTTGAAGCCGGAACGCATGCGGAACTACTGGCGCAACGGGGGCTGTACTACGACCTGTGGCAGAAACAGCCGAGCAGCAGCAACGCTATCGGAGAGCGGACGGTTTCCGTTGAGGTTGCAGCAGAGCACCTGGCAGAGGTTGCCGCGATGGTATAACGTTGGAACCGACCGCGCAACGCCTGGCAATCACACGCCCCGTTTGCTCGTCCACCGCGTACGTCCTGACGGCATTTCTGATGGCGCTGGTCCTACGACTCGCTTCGGCATTCTTCAGCCAGGCGGACGACGATTGCAACATCATCCATTCCCGTGCATAATGGGAACGAATACGTTACAGGAGTTACGCGGTCGGTTCCAAACCAGGCATCTGCCTGGACAACCGGCCCAATTCGCCTCCGGCAGGGCGGAATGGGACATGCTTTTTCCAGAACATGTGGCTCTCCGAGCCACATGTTCTGGAAAAAGACAAAAACGTACCATGCTGCCGCAGGCGAGTCGGGCTTCCATCGGGTCAAACGCCCGGTTTGAACGAGCACCGCGTAGTCCTGTGTTTTAGGTGCAACTGAAAAGGATATAGCCGATGGACGCGCGTGAACAGATCCGGCTGACCAATCTGGCAGGCTGCGCCGGTTGAGCATCCAAAATGGGGCCGGGTGCCCTGGCGGATGTGCTTACCACGCTGCAGTTGCCGACCAATCCCAACCTGTTAATCGGGCTGGAGGTCAGCGACGATGCCGCAGTGTATCAACTGAATAGCGAAACCGCGCTGATCCAGACCGTGGACTTCTTCCCGCCGATTGTCGATGATCCCTACACCTATGGCGCAATCGCCGCTGCCAATGCGCTAAGCGATGTCTACGCCATGGGCGGGCGACCGCTGCTGGCGCTGGCGGTTGCCGGCTTCCCCGGCAATCTGCCGCAGCCGATCATTCGGGCGATCCTGCAAGGTGGCGCGGATAAGGTGACCGAGGCGGGCGCAGTCCTGGCCGGTGGGCACACGGTGGTGGACCAGGAGCCCAAGTATGGCCTGTGTGTCACCGGCGTGGTTGACCCGCGCCGCGTCACGCCCAAGGCCAATGCACAGCCGGGTGATCAGTTGCTGCTGACCAAGCCGCTGGGCACCGGCATTATCACGACGGCGATCAAGCGGGAGGTCGGGCAGGCGGACCATCTCGATGCCGCAGTTGTTAGCATGCTGCGCCTCAACCAAACCGCCGCCGAAATCGCGCAGACGGTGGAGATCCATGGCGCGACGGATGTGACCGGCTATGGTCTGCTGGGGCATGCCGCCGAAATCGCGCGCAACAGCGGCGTTGGCCTGCAGATTGATGCGGCTGCCCTGCCGCTGCTGCCGGGCGCGCTGGAGTATGCCCGCGCCGGAATAGCGCCGGGGGGCCTCTACAACAACCAGGAATACCTGGAGCGCGATGGGTATGTCACCTACAGCACCGGCGTTGACGCGGCGCAGAAACGACTGCTGTTTGACCCGCAGACCTCCGGCGGGCTGCTGCTGGTTCTGCCCCCGGCGGCGGCGGATCAGTTCATGCGGGCCTTTGCTACCGTTGGCGAATCCTGCCGGCTGATCGGCCGGGTTGTGGCGGGCAGGGGTATCGCCGTAAGCAATACCGGGTGAGCCATGCAGCTACCTGCCCTGCCGTCCGCCACGGGTCAGCGGAGATCATCCAGAAATGCCTGGATCTGTGCGGCCACGGCCTGCGGACGCTCCATCGGCAGCATGTGACCACCGGCCAGTTCGACCAGGCGGGCATGCGGCAGACGGCGCTGGAGCCCGGCCCAGACGCGGTCGGTGACAACGTCGGAGGTTGTGCCCCGGATGATCAGCAGCGGTTGGCGCACCTGCGTAACCACCCGCCAGGCATCAAGCGGAACCAGCGCGAAGATATGCGCCTCCCACGCCGTCGGCCAGGCCAGCGTCACCCCGCCGTCCGGAGCCGGACACAATCCCCCGGCAAGATAGCCCTCCAGGGCGGCCGGTTCCCAGTTGGCAAAGATACCCCGCCCGCTGTAGCGTTCGCGCGCCGTGGCAACATCGGGGAAGTGATCGCGGCGGCGCAGAGCGCCCCGCACCAGAGGCGCGCGCCGATGTAACCGCACCAGGCGCATCAACCCGATCAGCAGCAGCATACGCAATTCCAGGATCACCGGGTCAAGCAGCACCAGCGCGTTGAAGCGCTCCGGTCGGCGCAGGGCCGCGTAGAGCGTCATAATCCCGCCGAGCGAGTGCCCACTGCCGACGACCGGCGCGTCGGTCACTGTTTCCAGGTCCGTCAGCAGATCGGCGGCCAGATCATGCCAGCTTCGCATTGTCGCCGGACAACTGCCCGGCCAGAGCGGGCGGCTGCGGTAGCCGACAACCCGCTGGTGCGCGGTCAACGCTGCGGCCAGTGGCGTGTAGGCTTCGGGCGGAAAGCCGTTGGCAGTTGCCAGATGCACCGTTTGCCCGGCACCGCCAAATTCAATGTAGGGGGAGGGCATCGCTTTCGCTTTCACAAGAGTATTGCCTGGTTACTCCCCACCCAACAGCACCAACCCGGCGCGGGGCGGCAGGCTGATCGTGAGTTGCGTATCCGCCGATGTGACAGCACCCTCTCCATACACCCGCGTAACCTCCTTGAACGCATGTCCCAACGCAAGTGCAGCAACTGCAATCTGGACATCGCGGGGTTGTTCGGCAAGATTGACCGCAATCAGCAGCGTCTCGTTATCGTTGCTGCGGGCAAAGGCATACACATCATCAGCAGCATAGAGACGCTGGTAGCGGCCCGTACGCAACGCCGGATGGTTATGGCGCAACTTGATCAGGTCGGTGTGGTAGGCCAGCACCGCCTGATCCCAGGTCTCCGGATGCTCCCAGGGAAACGACCGGCGGCAGTCGGGATCTTGATTGCCCGGCAGTCCAATCTCATCACCATAGAAGATGCTGGGCGCACCGGGGAAGGTCATCAGCAGCAGCGTCGCCAGATGCACGCCGGCCGCATCCCCACCGGCAATATTGATCAGGCGGGCCGTGTCGTGGCTGTCGAGCAGGTTAAGCTGGGTCAGTTGGATCTCCCAGGGATAGAGTTGCAGCAGCCAGTCGATCTTGTCGGCGTAGGCTTCAGCGCTCAGGGCCGGAAGCGGATCGTAACTGCGATCCGCCACCAGTTCGGTGACCACCCGCTCGCCCGCAGTGAAGGCAATAACGGACTCTGTGAACAGGTAGTTCATCACGCCGTCAAACTGATCGCCCTGGAGCCACTGACGCGAATCCCACCAGACCTCGCCGACGATGTAGGCTTCCGGATTAATCGCCTTGACCCGCCGGCGAAACTCTTCCCAGAAGCCGGGAGTGTGGATCTCAAAGGGCACATCGAGCCGCCAGCCGTCAATCCCCTGGCGCAACCAGTACTCAGCCACCTGCATCAGATACTCGCGCACCTGCGGGTTGTCGGTGTTGAACTTGGGCAGCGCGCGGTTGTTGCCCCAGGCCAGGTAGTTGGCGATGCGGGTGCCGTCGTAGGCGCTCAACGGCCAACCCTGGATGGTAAACCAGTTGAGCCAGGGCGAATGTGGTCCATTCTCCAGAATATCGTTAAAATAGAAAAACCCTCGACTGGCATGATTAAATACGCCATCGAGGACAACTTTCATGTTGCGCCGGTGGGCGGCCTCAAGCAGTTCATGCAGCGCGGCATTCCCGCCCAGCAGCGGGTCTACCTGGTAGTAGTCGTGGGTGTGATAGCGATGATTGCAGGCCGACTGAAAGATCGGCGTAAAGTAGACCGCCGTGACGCCGAGCCGCTCCAGATGATCGAGTTGTTCAACCACGCCCAGCAGGTCGCCGCCCTTGTAGCCCGCCGGCGACGGCGGCGTATCCCAGGGTTCCAGGTTATTCGGTTTGGCAAGCCGGCTGCTCTGCGCAAAGCGATCGGGGAAGATCTGGTAGAAGACGGCGTGCTTCACCCAGTCAGGCGTCTGAATGATCATGCTATCCTTCCTTTCAAATAACATGCGTTACGCGGTGGGCGTTTGGACCACGAACACCACGAAATGAGCGAAAACCGCGCAACGGCCAATGCCAACATGTATCAGACGATCCCGCATTTGGCGGGAGATATCGCCTCCGGCAGGGACGAAGACGGCGTTCATCCAGGATCGCGGTACACTGCCGGGAACGCCCGATCCGCTTGATAAACGGTGAGAATATCGTCCGGATACGCCATCCGGGAGTCCCGGCTTTAGCCGGTGAATATCTGCCAGGGCCGCGGTACACTGCCGGGAGCGCTTGATCCGGCTAACGGATATGGCGTGGGCAGATGAACGGTGCATACAATGCACCCTACGGCTGCCCGATCCGGCTGAAGCCGGGACTCCCGATGTATTGCCTGATCCGGCTGATGAACGGTGACAACATCGTCCGGATATGGCGTGGGCAGATGAACGGTGCATACAATGCACCCTACTACTACGGCTGCCCGATCCGGCTGAAGCCGGGACTCCCGATGTATTGCCTGATCCGGCTGATGAACGGTGAGAATATCGTCCAGATACGCCATCCGGGAGTCCCGGCTTTAGCCGGTGAATATCTGCCAGGGCCGCGGTACACTTCCGGGAGCGCTTGATCCGGCTAACGGATATGGCGTGGGCAGATGAACGGTGCATACAATGAACCCTACTACGGCTAACGGATATGGCTGAAGCCGGGACTCCCGATGTATTGCCCGATCCGGCTGATGAACGGTGACAACATCGTCCGGATATGGCGTGGGCAGATGAACGGTGCATACAATGCACCCTACGGCTGCTGGTCGTTTCGCGTTGTTCGCTCATTTCGCGGCGTTCGTGGTCCAAACCCTCTCCCGGTTCTACTGGCACCACAAGAAAGGGACACCAACTCTGCTGGTGTCCCCATCATCCTTCCGCTTCGCGGCATCAGTTGTGCCGCTACGGTGTAAGCGCCGGTAGCAGACTACTCCGTGCGTCGCCGTGGGCGGTTGCGATCCCGGTCCCGATCACCGCGACCACCGCCGTTGCGGTCGCCACGCGGGCCGCCCCGGTCGCCACCGCCGCCACCGCCACCGCCACGGGGCGCAGCACCGGCAGCCTTCCGCTCATCCGGCGTCTCGCCGGTCAGCACGGCCCGGCGGCTCAGGCTGATCTTGTTGTTGACCGGATCGACATCGATCACCATCACATTGACCTCGTCACCGATCTGCACCACATCTTCGACCGTTGCCACGCGGCCCTCGGCCAGTTCACTGACGTGGACCATGCCATCCTTGCCCGGCAAAATGTTGACGAACGCGCCGTAGGGCATAATGCGTACCACCTTGCCCAGGAACACATCGCCCACCTTGGCCTCACGCGTCAGGCTCTCAACCATTACCACGGCCTGCTTCGCAGCATCGCCGTCAGAGGTGGCGATAAAGACGCGACCATCATCCTCGACATCAACGGTTGCGCCCGTCTGCTCGATAATGCTCCGAATGGTCTTCCCCCCCGGCCCGATCAACGCACCGATCTTCTCGACCGGGATCTGAATGGTAATAATCCGGGGCGCAAAGGGCGACAGTTCCGTGCGTGGCACGTCAAGGACGGCAGTCATCTTATCCAGGATAAACATGCGCCCGGTACGCGCCTGTGCAAATGCCTCGCGCATGATATCGTAGGTAATGCCGGTTGTCTTGATATCCATCTGCAACCCGGTAATACCTTCGCTTGTTCCGGCGACCTTGAAGTCCATATCGCCCAGCGCATCCTCAAGCCCCTGAATATCGGTCAGGACGCGCCACTTGCCGCCCTCACCCGTCACCAGGCCCATCGCCACGCCGGCCACGGGACGCTTGATCGGCACACCGGCATCCATCAGGCTCAGGCTGCTGCCACAGACGCTTGCCATCGAGCTACTACCGTTTGAGCTAAGCACCTCGCTCACCAGGCGCATCGTGTAGGGAAACTCGTTCTCCTCCGGCAGCACCGCGTAGAGCGAACGCTCGGCCAGCGCGCCATGCCCGATATCGCGGCGGCGCGGTCCACCCAGGCGTTTCACTTCGCCGGTGCTAAACGGCGGGAAGTTGTAGTGATGGATATAGCGCTTGGTCGTCTCCAGACCCAGGTCGTCCAGGCGCTGCTCCTCGCCGGGGGAGCCCAGCGTGGTAATCGTCAACACCTGCGTCTGCCCCCGGGTGAAGAGGCCGGTGCCATGCACCCGGGGCAGCACGCCAACCTCAACACTGATCGAGCGGACTTCATCGGGGCTACGCCCATCCACCCGGATGCCGTTGTCAAGAATGGCCCTACGAACCTCTTCTTTCAGCAGCGTCTCGAAGGTCTTATCAACAATTTTGGCACGGTCGGCCAGTTCCTCTTCCGGCTCATCGGCGGTAAAGTGGGCCAGCACATCGGCCTTGAGTGCCTGCGTGCCCTCGTCACGCGCCTGCTTGTCCGGATGGTTGATCGCCTCCTTGAGACGATTCCCCATGTAGCTGGTAATTTCTTCCTCCAGCGAGGTATCAGCGGCCGGCGGGGTAAACTCGCGCTTGGGCTTGCCACACTGGGCCACCAGTTGCTCCTGCAGAGCAATAATCTGCTTGCAGACTTCGTGCCCCTGCGTGATCGCATCCAGCATTGCATCTTCGGTCAACTCATACGCGCCCGCTTCGACCATCAGCACGGCATCTTTCGTGCCGGCAACCGCCAGATCCAGTTGGCTGCGGTCCATGTCGGACATCGCCGGGTTGATCACAAAGTTGCCATCCAGATAGCCCACCTGGACCGCACCGACGGGCCCGGCAAAGGGAATATCGCTGATGCTGAGCGCGGCTGACGCGCCAATTGTCGCCAGCGAACTGGGATCGTTGACCATATCGATAGAGAAGGTCGTAACGATCACCTGAACTTCATAGTAGAAACCCTTGGGAAAAAGCGGGCGCAATGGACGGTCGGTGAGGCGGGAAATAAGCGTGGCGGTGGTGGTGGGCTTGCCTTCACGCTTGAAGAAGTTGCCGGGGATCTTACCGGCGGCATACATCTTCTCTTCATAGTCTACTGTAAGCGGAAAGAAATCAATTCCCTCGCGCATCTCGTTGGCGGCGACCACGGTGGCAAGCACCACCGTATCACCATAGCGTACCATCACCGCCCCATCAGATTGACCGGCAATCCGGCCGGTTTCCAGCGTTAACGTCCGCCCGGCAATTTCCGCACTGACGGAATAAACTTGTTGTTCTGACATACACTCCTCCAGGTATCCGGGTGGATACCGCTACATTCTGGGGGAAGCGTTCGGCACTGGAGGCTAAAAACAGGGGCAGCGTGGCACGCCGGGCAGCAGAACCCATATTTTCACCCTCCAATCCCGAACACCTTCCCGCATCCTTGCCGGCATTGACAGCAAGAGAGCACCAGGGAAGTTAGTTCCCACTGGTGCTCTGGTACTTACACAGCAGAATCATCTCGCATCGCAACTAACGCCGCAAACCAAGGCGCTCAATCAGCGCCCGATAGCGGTCCTTGTCCTTCTGGCTCAGGTAGGACAGCAGCCGACGACGGCGACCCACAAGCTTGAGCAACCCCCGTCGCGAGTGATGATCATGGATATGGATCTTCAGATGCTCGGTCAGTTGCTGAATACGCTCGGTCAGGAGCGCAACCTGAACATCGGGCGAGCCGGTGTCCTTGTCGTGAACCTGATAATCGTTAATAATGGTATTCTTCTCTTCGTTGTCTAACGCCACAACTACTCCCCTCTGACTGACAGGTTAATCGCGCACAGGTCGGCGTAACCTGGCGTTCCACAGATGACATAATTCGCATTACATTATAGCACATCTGCGCATGATGCGCCAATGGAAGACGGTAGGGGTTAGGGGTTAGGGATTAGGGGTTAGGGGTTGCAGGTTGCAGGTTAAAACGCATGTTTTTTTGCTGTTTACACCTGGTACTTTCAAATACGGCCGGATTGTCTCGCGCAAGGCCGCAAAGCTGCAACGTTTATGCGGTTCCTGGCGCCTTTGCGCCTTTGCGCGAGCTTCTTTGAACGGTATTACCCCTACGTCTGCAGGCGCAGCACCAGCCGACCCAGCCGTAGCTCGTCACCATTGTTGAGCGGGTGGGGAGTTTTTGCGGCGAGCTTCTGTCCATTGACAAAGGTGCCATTGGTGCTATCAAGATCCTCGGCGACGATCTGCCCATTCTGCACCAGCACCTGCATATGGCGGCGACCCACGCCATTCTCCAGCGCGCCATGTGTGGCGAGATCAACATCCGGATAGTAGTTACTGACCGGGTCGGACCGGCCCACCAGCGCCTGCGTGGAAGCGGGCAGTGCCAGGACTGCGCCGCTCGCCGACACAATCAGTTGGACACCCGCCAGCGTTGTGCGTGCCGCTGCGGCGGGCGCGGGCTGCACCGGGGGCGGCGCTGCGGGCGGAGTCGGCGGCTGTGATGCGGGTTGCGCGGGCGGCGGAGGCGGTGTGATGGGCGATCCAACCGGCTGCGGTGGCGGGTAGCTCGGTTGCGGTGGTGCGCCGCTAAAGGGTGGTGTGGGCGCTACCGGACCAGCGGCGGGGCTGGATGGTGTAAGCAGCGACGCACCGCAGTGATCACAAAACGCCTCACCCGGAATCACCGCCATCCCGCACTGGGGGCAGGTACCCGGCCCGGCGGGAGTCGTCGTTGCCGGCGGCGGGCCGGCAGCCGGCGGCGGCGCACTCGCGGGTACCGGGATCATGGTTGCGCCACACTGATCGCAGAAGCGCGCGGAGGCGGGGTTTTCAGCACCACACTGATGACAAAAAGGCACGACTCGCTACTCCTTGAAGCACCTGGCACGCCGGCCGGGAACTTCGCTCATTTCAATGACCAGAAGTTTATCGATGGTACGCTTCCTGCAAAAAGAAAGTTGCACCAGGGCCTATTGAGAACAGCGAACAAAGGAACAAAGAACAAAGGAACAAAGAACAGAGGAACGGAGAACAAAGCAGGGCTGACGCACCTCCAGCGGACACCCGGATGGTTCTTGCTCCAGTGCCACCCTGCCGGGAGCGATATTCCCCGCCAAACACGAGATCGCCGGATACATGTCAGCACTGGTCGTTTCACGGTGTTCGCTCATGTCGTGTTGTTCATGATCCAAACGCCCACTGCGTAACTCGTGTAAATAACACGACTTACGCAGTGGGCGTATAAATCGGACATGTACGCCCACAACGGCAGTCTTCGCCTGCGGCAGCATGGGACGTTACGGATCTTTTTCACAAAAATGTTGCACCGCGTGCAACATTTTTGTGAAAAAGAAAGAGATCTTCCGCCCTGCCGGAGGCGAAATGCTCTGCCAGGTCAGGGACCGCGTAACTCGTGTAAATAACGACGCCTGGAAACAAACCAGACGAGAAATTAGCAAGCGGAGCTTTCTATGCCAACAATTATAATCAATGATGAGACCATTGAGGCCGCAACCGGCGAAACGATCCTTGCCATTGCGCGCCGCCACGCCCTGCTGATCGGCTTTCTGTGCGATGGACGGGGTATGTGCCAGACCTGCGAGTGTTATGTGCAGGCCGGCACCGAGCATCTCAGTCCACCGAACAATATCGAGCAGAACTGGCAGACTACGGAACAACTGGCGCAGGGCTATCGGCTGGGTTGCCAGGCCACGCTCCTCGGTCCTGGCCCGATCCGGCTGATCACCCGCGCCGAGGATATCTGGCGCAAAACCGGCGCCATTATCGCACCGCCGCTGGACACGCGCACGGGGGCCGATCTGGGCGAGTTAGTGCAGACGCTGGGCGGGATCAACCAGCGCTTCTTCCAGCGCTTTCCCCTCAATATTGTGAATACCCTGCCGCAGTTTGCCAAGATGCCGCCGAACCTGCCGGGAGTGCAGCAGTATATCAACGACCGCTGGCGCATCACCGCTCGTCAGATCGGCCGGAAGCGGCCGGCTAACGCGGCAACCCGGCCCACCGAGGAGGAGTCCGGCGAGCGGGGTGGGTGATTGGTGCAGTCACACCCTGTTGAAAACCGCCCTAAATTGCGGTATAGTGTGCCGTACAGATGGGCTGTTATCACAAGGAGTCACCAATGACTGTCGCCTCAACTGATCTGCGCGTCGTTGCTACTCAGGTTGTCGGCCTGTTAACCGATGAGAACACCTCCCTGGAGCAGCGGGTAGAACTGGTCCATACGCTATTGGCGAACGCCCTCACCGCAACGGCACCGCTCAACCCGGCGCAACGCGCTGCCCTCGACGCCGATCCCGGTGTGCAGGCGGCGCTTGCCCGCCTCGACGCCGACGAGGAGTATGTTCTGGCCGGACCGGACGGCAGCCCCGGCGACGCTATGCTGGAACCGAAGCCGGGCACCACCGAGCGCCCCGTGGATGAACAACGCCTCGCGGAACTTGGGTTTTAAAACCTATGCACATCAATGTCGCCTGGAGCACTGCTGCGATCAAGCAATTCCGGGGTAAGTTACAATTACGAGACGATGCACGGAAATCCTGCCTAACCAGTGCTGCGCCTTTACCACTCGCCGGTTCGCACGATTGAGGCATTGCCGCGTCTCGACATCACCCGGTCTGGTTGGCGAGCTTCTGCCGGATCTCGTCAAGCCGTGCAGCATCCTTCTCCGCATCAGCATGCCTGATCTGCTGCGCGAAATCCACCCACACCTGCATCAGATCCACCCCCCGCGCCAGGTCGCCCTGCGCCGCGTAGAGCAACCCCAGGTTCCAGCTTGTACGGGCCACTCCTGCTGCATCACCAATGGACTGTTTAACGGCTACCAATTGCTCGTAGTAGGCAATTGCGCGGTGGGCGTCGCCCAGGGAGAAATAGGCGAGGTCGAGATTGCCCAATGCGTTTCCCTCCCCGTGCCAGTCCCCGATCTCTCGCACAATCACAAGTTGCTGCTTATAAAAGGCAATCGCGTTGTGATATTCGCGTAGCGAATGGTGGTCATCGCCAAGATTGACCAGAGCATATCCCTCTATGCGCCTGTTCCCGATTGCCCGCGCAATAACCAATGCCTGCTCGTGGCACTCAAACGCCTTGTAGTACTCCCTACACGCTGACGATTGTGCTCTATGCCTCCGGGGTAGCCGAGCGTGCCAGCTTTGCGCAGAAGATCCGGCTTACGCTGGGCCTGGCGACAACGCTGGGGGTGGTATCAAATCTGGTGCTCTGGGTGAGTGCCGATCTTTTGATGGGAATGTTTGGACCGAGTTACGTAGCCGAGACAGCATGGCCGTTGCGCATTATGGGACTGACTGTTTTTCCCTTGATTATTAAAGATCATTATGTAGCAACCTGCCGGGTGAATGGGCGGATTGCCCGGACAGCCATGTATGCCACTATGGGCAGTGTCTTAGAGTTGAGTCTGGCGGCAGTCGGCGCACTGGTGAACGGGCTGATCGGGCTGAGTGTCGGCCTGGTACTGGCGGTGTGTATTGAAGCGATCTTCATGACCCGGGCGGTCTATACCTCGGCGGTAGTGACGCCCTCCGAACCAGTTCCGGCGTGCGATCTGCCCCTCGCCCCGATGGAGCGTATATGACCCGGAGATCTACAGGCATGAACCAGAGTGTACCGGCGCTGCTACTCGGCATACTGCTGCTCGGCATGCTGCTGCCGGTGCCGCGTACGTCAGCACAGGAAGTGCCGCCGGTGGAAGAGACCGTCATCACCTTTGCCGCGCTAGATGTGCCGGAGCAGCAGTTGCGCGGACCATTCGACTCGACCTATGTTGATTTTAGCCTGCCCGCCTCCTGGGATGTGCGCGATGGCGCAGCGCTGCAGCTCTCCTTCAATACCTTCTTCGCCGGCAGCAGTGGCGCGGGTGCAGCGCAGGGCGGGACCGACGAAACGGTTCCCGCTGAGAGTGGCGGGCGGATGTTTGGCGGTACGCTGGAGGTACATCTCAATGATGTACTGCAAAAAACGGTGCTGCTTGACGAGATGGGCGAACGCAGCCTGACGATTCCCCTGGCGCTGGAGGCGCTGCAGGAACCGCTGAGTGGTGAGCGCCATATCTTAAAAATTGTGCTGGACACCGATGAGCAGTGCGGGCTGGAGCAGTTTACCAGCCTGGTCATTCGGGCCAACTCACACCTCCTGCTACCGCACCGAATTGTGCCGCCGCCCACCGATCTGGCACGACTGCCCTACCCCATCTACCAGCACTCGTTTCGCCCCGATACGGCAACGATTGTTGTCCCGGATGCACCAACAGCGAGCGAACTCCAGGCGGCCCTGACAATCGCCACCAGTCTGGGCCGAATGACCGACAGCGAGTTTAAACTTGACCTGCGCCCCCTGGAGGCATTGACTGATTCCCAGCGTGAGCAGACGCACCTGATTTTTGTGGGGAAACCGACAGCATTCCCGCTGCTTGCGGAACTGGAATTGCCCGCACCAATCAGCGCGGCCGGCTTTAACATCCCTGGCGCAACGGACGATGATGGCGTGATCCAGATGGTCGTTTCGCCCTGGAATGCCACGAAGGTACTGCTGATCGCCGGCGGCGCAAGTGATGCCGCGGTGGTGAAGGCAGCTCAGGCCGTGAGCAGCGGCGCGCTCCGCACGGGTGAGCAACCAAACCTGGCCGTGGTCGCCGCGATTCAGTCCGAGGTCGGCAGCAATTTTCAGGGTGTCGATCAGACGCTGAGTGATCTGGGCTATGGAACACAAAATATGCGGGGACTGGGCGGGCAGTATGCGGTATACCGCTTTGATCTGCCCGCCGGACAGCAGATCGACGGCGATGCCTACCTGGATCTGGTGTTTGTCCACTCCGGGCAACTCGATTATGCACAGTCGGGGATGATGATCGTGCTGAATGACGAACCGATTGCCAGCGTGCGCCTCAACGACAACTCAACCCGACTGGGCACGACTCGGGTGACGTTGCCGGCCACGGCGCTGCGCCCCGGCAGCAATCAGATCACCATCCGTGCCGATCTCTTGCCGGATGCACTCTGTATCGATCCACGTAGCAGTGGACTTTGGATGTCGATCCGGCCGGAGTCGCTGCTGCATCTGCCGCTGGCCCCGGCGCAAGCGGAGACAACCACCAGAGTGGCTGACCTGAGCCGCTATCCGCGGCCGATTACCACGCAGGCGAATCTGCGAGACCTGGCGCTGGTGCTGTCACCCGATGATCCAACCAGTTGGGAAGTGGCAACGGCGATCGTGTTTGATCTGGGAGCGCAGATGCAGGGGCCGCCGGTGGATCTGGCAGTGGTGTATGGCGATACCCTGCCGGCGCAGATACGCGAGGAGCGTCATCTGTTACTGGTCGGGCGTCCCAGCCGCCTGCCACTGATTGATGAACTGGATGGCGCGCTGCCGGCTCCCTTCGATGGGGGCGATCTGGCAACAGAACCGGAAGCGCTGATTGTGTACCGGACAGGCGAAGATGTCAGTATGGGCTATCTGCAACTGCTGGCGGCGCCCTGGAATGATGAACGCACAATCCTGGCCGTGCTGGGGAGCAGCGATACGGGGTTGGAGTGGGCCGGTGCGGCGCTAACCACGCCCGAACTACGGGGTAAACTCGCGGGTAACCTGGCAGTTGTGCAGGACGAGCAGGTCGAGAGCAGTGATACGCGGTCCGCTGATGCAGCCGTCGCAGCGGCGGAAGCGGCGGAAGCCGAAGCTGAAGCCGAAGCGGAGGAACATTCCGGGGAACACAGTCTTGATCAGCAGAGCATTATGCTCCTGCTGGCTCTGGCCGGTGGTGCGCTGGTCGTGCTGGGCGGGTTAGTTTTCATTGCTGTCTGGTGGCGGCGGCGGCGAATAAAACGCCGGCTTGCAACGGAGTAAGAATATGCAGCACTCTGTATCACAACAACTTCATCAAACCGCCTGGCTACGGGGAAGCCGGTATCGATTGATCGGGGTATCGGTCCTGCTTCTGCTGCTGGGCGTTGGTGTCCCGCTCACGGTGCAATGCGGCACCACGCCACAGGTTACAGTTACGCCTACCCCAATTGATCCGACTGCGGCTGAGATTGTCAATCCAATGCGCGGGTTTTACCGCTGGTACGAGGGCGAGCCGATCCCCCAGCCACGGCCCGCGTACGATCATTACATACGGTACAACTGGCGCGAACTGGAGCCCGCCAGGGGTGAGTATGACTTCTCGGCCATCGTGGAGGCGTTGGAGAGGGCAGAGGCAACCGGGGCAAAGTTTGCCTTTCGGGTGATGGGCGTCGATGAGTTTAACTCGCCGGTGGAAGTTCCGGACTACCTGATGCAAGCGGCCGGCGGGGCCTACTGCGACTACTATGGTCAGTCGGTCTGGGTGCCGGACTGGAATAGCCCGCAGTTCCTGGAGCGGGCCGAGGCGCTGGTGACAGCGTTGGGGGAACGCTTCAACGGCGACCCACGCCTGGGCTACTACGACATGGGCATCTATGGGCACTGGGGCGAGTGGCACACGCTCACGCTCTGCACGCCCCCGGCAACTACTGCAACCAAACATGCGCTAGTAGACATGCAATTGAAAGCGTTTTATGATACGCGTATCTTGATGAATTCCGGGACTGACGAGGTAGATGCGTTTGTCTATGCGCTTGAAAAGTCGCCACGCATCGGCATTCGCACGGACAGCATGTGTGATCCCTGGTTCGATAATCAGTTTACCGATTCGCCCGCGAAGCTGGCACTCATACAGGAGCGCTGGAAGACCGCGCCGATTGTCACCGAGTTTATGCACTGGAATCCGTCCGATCCGGAATTGTGTTTGGAGCAGGTGCGGCGCTGGCATGTGGCAGCGGTGGCAAATGGCAGTGTTTCTACCTGGGACAGCTATACCCCTGAGCAGCAGGCCCAGGTCATCCAGATTGGGAAAGACGCCGGCTACCGCTTTGTGCTGGAGCAGTTGACCTACCCGACAGAGGTTGCGGCGGGCAGCGCGTTCGAGATAACGAGCCACTGGTCAAATGTCGGCATCACGCCGACCTATGAGCGCTTTGTTGTCACCTTCGAGTTGCGCCCCCAGGGGCAGGCCAACGTCGCCTGGCTGGGTAGCTCGCACCTGGACCTGGAGCAGTTGCTCCCAACGACGGAACCGATCAGCATAACCGATCAGTTGCGTCTATCCTATCGCCTCAAGCCCGGCGTGTATGACCTGAGCCTGGTTGTGCGTGATCCGTCCGGGTATCGTGCGCCGCTCAATCTGGCAATTACGGGCCGGACGGATACCGGACGCTACCCGCTGGGCACGCTGACGGTGCAGCCCGGTCCCCCATGGTTCGATCTCTTTTTGCCCAACCTGATATCGTAGCGCGGGGGCGCACAACCCGCAATCTATGCAACGGCCGGACTGGCGGCATATGGTATCATAACTCCGATATACCACAGGATATTTCGCAAACGGGAGGACCGAATGGAACAACCACTGACGATTGCACAATTGGATGCCGCCAGTATTGCCTGGATCGAACGGGAAGCCGGGCAAACGGGACAGCCGGTGGAGATTATTATTCGCAGACTGATTATGCGCGGGATTGCGGTTGAGCAGCAGATGGCCCAACCGCAGCGCTTTCACGATCTGGATGCCCTGGCCGGAACATGGAGCGATGCAGAAGCGGCGGAGTTTCAACGCGCTACGGATGATTTTAGCCGGATTGATCCAACATTATGGCTGTAACATCCTGCGCGGTGTGACGTGCGCCGGAAGAACGGTGCATCGCATGCACCCTACTGCCGGCAGGACAGACAACGGACGCGCAGAAGCGCGTCCCTACCGAAAAAATATGAGCCTGCCAGGACAGGCGGCGGACGCGCAGAAGCGCGTCCCTACCGAAAAATATGAGCCTGCCAGGACAGGCGGCGGACACGCAGAAGCGCGTCCCTACCAGAAGTACTTACACCCCGACCGTGTTTGCATGCACGGTGGATTGCTCCATTTCGGCGGTCCAGGCCCGGTAGTAGTGCTGGATGCGGGTGGCAAAGCCTTTGTTGGGCCGCTCGGCGAAGATGCGCTGGCCCAGGGTGGCTGCCTCGGTGCGCAGTTCGAGCTGTCGCTGCGCAATCAGTTCCATCAGTTTATGGGTGGCATCCCCACCATTTACATTATTCTCCTCGGCCAGCAGCGTCTCGCGGAAGATGGCGAGGTCGTGATCATCGCCCAGCAGATCCGATAGATGATCCAGTTCGTCCTCGTAGCTCTTCATTACATCCGGCCACACATTCCGCAGCAATCGCACATGGTACCAGTGGTCCTTCACCCGTTTGCGCCAGTCGTGAAAATGCTCAACAGTCGGTTCGGCATAGGCCAGGGCAAACGCATCGCGCCCCTGACGATAGATGCGCGTCAGGCCAGGGCGAACCGCTTTGAAGCTGCTACGCTTGAGCGGCCATGTCTCAACCTGGTTCCGCCCGGCATGCAGCATCTCCAGTGCCTCGGCAATGCACTGGTCCACATCAACCGAACCAAAGATGTTTTCACGCTGGCGTACCAGATCGGCCCGCAACGCGCTGAAGCGCTCCGGCTTGAGAGCATCGCCAAACATATCGCGCATCTGATCGAGCGTCTCAATCCGCGCCTCGGCGTCGCGCAGGTCGGACAGCTTGCGCCCGACGTCGCGGAAGCGGGTATTCTCAGTTTTGTACATCTTCCCCAGTTCACCGCGCATCAGCCGCAGCACGGCACGCACCTTCTTCAAACTCTTGCGCGTCTCATGAATACTCTCATGAACATCCTGTTCGGCATGGCTCAATGCGCCAATCGCCTGATCCAGTTGTTCATACACGACGCGGGTCATGCCCGCCGGCAGGGACTCATCTATTTTTAATCGGTATGACATTCGTAACTCCTTAAACCCGGGGCACGCTGATGATACGGCGTGCTTCGTTTACAATGTTGCTTCTTCGCTATGGATACCCGTTGCCCCATCGGGGCGCGGGGGACTCTCCTCGGTAATCTGCAAATTTCCTTCGCCGTCGTACGCGCGCACGGCGAAGGTATGCTCGCCCTCGGCGAAGGGCCACGCGTAACGCCAGATCACCCAGGTTGTTCCGGATAGCGGCGGGCGTAACTGCGCCTCCTCCCAGGGGCCGCCGTCAACCTGCACCTCAACCTTTGAGATGCCGCGCGCGCCGGAATAGGCAATCCCGCCGACCGGAACCAGCCGCTGGTCGCCCTGCTCAATCAGCGCGTCTACCGCCACGGTGTCGATTACCGAGGTCATCTTCACCTGCGCTTCGCGCGACCAGCCCCGCTCGACCCAGTAGCCAGGGGTGTACTCGCTACTTACTTCCACGCCGGTGATCCACTTGGGCTGCTTCATGCCGTACACATCGGGTATCCAGATGCGCAGCGGGAAGCCATGATCGACCGGCAGCAGGTTGCCGTCCCAGGCGTAGCAAAACATAATCCGCTCGTCGGCGTTGATCAGGTCCAGATCGACCGTCTCATAGTAGCCGTCGCCGCTAGTGATGTGCAGATACCGCGCGCCCGTTTGCACGCCGGCATCGGCCAGGACGCGCTGCACACTCACGCCGGTCCAGTAGGTCGTGCTGATCAGGCCGGTCGGGATGCGCCCGGAGATGCAGCGCAACGTGACATACTGGTTCATCGGTTCGTAGTTGTTCTGCAGATCTTCCAGCGACAGTTGCAGCGGATTATCCACCATGCCGGTAATCGGCAGCGTCCAGGTGGAGCCGTCGATCACAGTTGGCTCGGCGCGAATAAAGACCTTGTAGTGATCCTTGAGCGGCGTATACTCCGGGCGGGTGCCGGGCACCGGCGTAACCTCGGCATCGGCATTAGGAAAGGGGCGCGGGTCGGCTTCAACCCCTGTGTGCCCCATCTCCTCGGTGGCTGCCGCCCGGCGACGCTGTTCGTTGCGCGCCAGCACTGCGCCCAGACCGGCGCTTGCCACGGTAATCGTTGCCGTACCCGCCCCCAGACGGATCAGGAAGCGGCGGCGATCCAGGCGCTCAACATCACGCTCCGCCGTGGCGGGTTGCGCGGCGGCGGGCAGCAGGTGCGCGGCGGACCAGCTTTCCGCCAGACCCCAGCCCAGGAAGAGCAGCACCAGCCAGAGCAGACTGACCAGCGGATTACCGATATTCTGGCTGAGCGCAATCGTGATGCCAATCATAGGCAAGCCGAAGAGCGCCCCCAGTACCAGCCCGGTTGTCCGGTCGGGCGGGATCTTGCGGCGGCCCACCAGGGCAAAAAACAGCACGCTGATAACCACGCCGAGAAGCAGAAACTGGATCACGGCGATCACCTGCTCGGCGAGTTTGGCGTTGTCGGTGACACTGATGCCCAACAGCCGGAATGTATCGATCATCAAATCAATGCCAAAGGTGACGACCGGACCGGGTAAGACTCGCGTGACCCAGGCAAATAATAGAAAAGGGACAAACGGCAGACCCGCCAGTTGGTCTGCCAGGTACATGATACCAGTCAGCGCAACGGTCAGCAATGCACCGACCAGTGCGCCGGTTCCGGGGCGAAAGGTTCGCATATCGTGCTCCTCTAGACCTGGTGAAAATAGGGTTGATTGTATTGTCTCATGAAAATGGTCAGTGTTACAGGTTCACCCGCATCTGGGAGCATAACACAATGTCACTTCCAGAGGACCGCCCAGCCACCGCCAAACGTCTCCGGGCGGTAGGTACCCTGAACCAGCGAACAGGCGGCGATCACCAGACCAACGATGACACTCATCAGCGTCACTATTTCGGGATAGCTGATAAAGAGCGGCGAAATTGCCAGCCAGAGGCCCAGCGGCAGGTTCACCCAGCGCACCGGACGGGTTTCCTCCCATATCGCCACCACCGCAGCGCTGATGACGAGTGGCCCGATGATGCGGTGGTTTGTCGCTGCCGCCGAGTCGCCATAGCCTATTACTGCCGGGGCAGCCATCAGCCAGATGCCCAGGATCGTACTTACAAAACGTGCCCACATAACTTCCTCCTACGCTTTTGCCGGTTCCATGCCCCAGAACAGCCGCCAGGTTGACCGTCCGCGCTGATGCTCACGCTTGAGATACTGCAGACTCGCCAGGAACTCGTCCATGGCCGGGCCAATCATAAGCAGGGAGATCACCGCTGTGGTCATGCAGAGCGTACACCACTCACCGACGAGCACCGGCTGCGAGATCACCAGGCCGATGCTGACTGCGCCGAGCGGACCAACCGCCAGACCGAACAGGATCACGATCCAGGGCATTTTGCGCCAGCGCTCTTTGCCGCCGATAATGCCGGTGACGGCATCGACCAGGTAGCCCAGCGCGCCCAAAGCGGCATCCGAAATGGGGAATAGATGTGAAAGCGACGAGGTTAACACCTTGCGGCTGCCGTCACCAAAAAAGGGTTCCCAGACGGTACCGATAACTTCATACTGGTAGAGGGTAAGATAGCCCGCAATAACCAGGCCAATCAGGGCCAGCACAACGATTGGCAGACGCTGTGACCAGGAGGAAGGATTATCATCCCATCCTGGTGGGTTATGCGTATCACGGTTACTCATTGAACGTTCCTCCTCTTGCAATTATGGTACTGTGGATGCCGGTAGCCGCGGCCTTGCTGGTTTCCCCTATTGCAATTCGCGTACCAGGGATGCAATGTTGCGGAGGAGGGAACAATATCTCGGTAATATGCCAGGCAGAAAAACGTGCGGGTCATATTCACATGATCCGCACCGCGCTTGCTTGATTATTTTGGAACAACTACACCCGCTGATCCTCCCGGATATTCAGCAGTGGCAGTCCGGTTGCCTCGTCGATCTGGCGCTGGAGATGCCGGGGGGCCTCGACCACGACCACCTCCAGCGTGGGGCGCACATGCGCTTCCAGCAGGTGCCCGCCGTGCGCTGTGCCGTCGGTCTTGCCCAGGACGACATGCGCGTGGATCTTGGGCATGCCCTGGTGCAGCGCGATATTGCCCACCAGCGTCAGCACCTCGACCTGCTCCTTGACCGGAATCTTGATATAGTCCTTCTGCTCCATGTCGAAGAAGCCCAGCATGGCATCGCTAAACGCACCCAGCGCGGTAAAGCGGGAGGCCGCCAGGTTCTGCTGCTGCGCAAAGGCGCGGATGCCGGAGACGACCTCTTCCCCCGGATCAAAGATCAGCGCAAACGTCTTCTCGCCGCTCTCACTTATCAGTTTTGCCTGCATTGGCTTTTCCTTTCACTATGCGCCATGCCAGGACACCCCCGGCCAGCAGTGCCGAGCCGATCAGCGCGGCCTTCGGCAGTTGCCCATCAACTACCTGTCCCGCGTAGGTGTCGCCATAGTCGGTCTCGGGACGACCCTGCTTGGGTCCGCTGGGACCGGCGCGCAGGGCCATCCGGATCACCTGCACCAGGTGCAGCGCCCGCCGGTTCGTCTCCTGGGCGATCTGTTCCTTACAGCTAAAGCCGTCGGTGATAATCAGCGTGCTCTCATCGGCCTCGCGTACGGCCGGCAGCAGCATCCGCTCCCCCGCCTTGACCGATACCTCGTAGCGTTCGCCCTGCTCAAAGCCAAACGATCCCGCCATCCCACAGCAACCCGAGTCAAGCTCTTTGTAATCTAGCCCCAGCTTCGACAGGATGGTATGCTCATGGTCGGTGTGCATAATCGCTTTGTGGTGACAGTGACCATGCAGCAGCGCCTTGCGCTCCAGGCGCGGCGGATCATAATCGTGGACCTTGTCTGCCAGGAACTCGCCCAGCGTAAACACCTGCGTGTTCAACCGCTTGGCATCCTCGTCGTGGGGGTACAGGTTGATCAACTCGTCGCGGAAGACCGAGACGCAACTGGGCTCCAGACCGATAATCGGTGTGCCCGCGCGGATCTCGGTTCGCAGTTTGTCAACAACGTCGCGCAGCAGATGCTTTGCCAGACCGAGCATGCCATAGTCATAGAGCGGGCGACCACAGCACATCCACTGCTCCGGCACAACCACCTGGAAGCCGGCCGCCTCCAGCACCTCGACAGCGGCCTTTGCCGTATCGGGGTGGAAGTGGTTGTTAAAGGTATCCGGCCAGAGGATGACGCGGGGTTGACCACTGTTGCGCGGCTCACGCCGGCGGAACCAGGCTCTGAAGGTCTGCGGCGCAAATGGGGGGATGTTCCGCTCCGGGGCAACATCGGCCACAAATTTAGCGATACTGCTCAGGCCGGGCGTCTGGGTGAAGAAGTTGGCAACCCGGGGCATCAGCGCGGCCAGCCGGGCCCAGTAGAAGATCAGGCCAAAGGCGTAGGCGCTGCGCGGGCGCACCCGCCCCGCATAGTAGTGCGCGAGAAACTCGGACTTGTAGGTCGCCATATCGACGCTGACCGGGCAGTCGTTTTTGCAGCCCTTACACGACAGGCAGAGGTCCAGCGACTCCTTGACCGGCTCGCTGCGCCAGCCGTCGTTGATCTCCTCGCCCTGCATCATCTCGAAGAGCATGCGCGCCCGCCCGCGCGTGGTATGTTCCTCCTCGCGCGTCACCATAAAGCTGGGGCACATCGTCCCGCCATCCGTGCGGCGGCACTTGCCGACGCCGACGCAGCGCAGGGTGGCATGCGCGAAGTTGCCGTTATCCTCGGGGAAGTGGAAATGTGTGTTAACCTGCAGCGGGTTGTAGCTGGTGCCCAGGCGCAAATTCTCGTCGGGCAGGTAGGGGTCTACCACCTTGCCGGGGTTCATCTTGCCCGCGGGATCCCAGATGGTCTTGAACTCGCGGAAGGCGGTGATCAGCTCTTCGCCAAACATCCTGGGCAGCAGGGCGGCCCGCGCCTGTCCATCGCCATGCTCGGCGGTCAGCGATCCGTCGTAGTGGACAACCAGATCGGCGGCTTCGCTGATGAAGGCCAGGTAGTCCTCAATCCCCTCGCCGGTCTTCAGGTCGAAGTCGATCCGCACATGGATACAGCCATCGCCAAAATGCCCATACAGCGCGCAGCCATAGCCATACTTGTTAAGTAGACTGCGGAAGTCGCGCAGGTATTTGCCGACATTCTCCGGCGCAACGGCGGCATCCTCCCATCCCGGCCAGGCATCGCGTTGACCGGGCACGAAGGCGGTTGCGCCCAGGCCCGACTCGCGGACGGCCCAGACCCGCTCCTCTTCTTCCGGGTCGTCGAGCAGTTTGCAGTTGGGCGCATCCGGCTGATCTTTCAGGTCATCGATCAGCTTCTGCGCCTTGTCGCGCGCTTCATCCTCGGTTTCGCCGCCAAACTCAACCAGGAACCAGCCGGCCCCCTCCGGCAGCATTTCGATCTTGGCCGAATGCATGCCCTTGCGCTGCATATAGCCCACCAGTCGATCATCCATGCCCTCCAGTCCCACCGGCGCATACTTGAGGATCTCCATCACATGGTCGCCGGCGTCATAGATTGTCGCATAACCCAGGACAACCAGCACCCGCGCGGGCGGACTGTGGACCAGGCGGGTGGTGGCTTCGAGCACGAGTGCGCAGGTGCTCTCGGTGCCGACCAGGGCGCGGGCCACGTTAAAGCCCTTCTCCGGGAGCAGATCATCCAGATTGTAGCCCGAGACACGGCGGGGAATGTCGGGGTAGCGCGCGCGGATCAGGTCGGCGTAGCGGTCGCGCAGTTCCTTCAGCTTCCCGTAGATCTCGCCGCGCCGTCCGCCCTCCTTGATGATCTGCTCCAACTCCTCGTCGCTGGTGGGGCCGACGCGCATGCGCAGCCCGTCGTAGGTCAGGATCTCCAACTCCTCGATATTGTCCACCGTTTTGCCGGCCATAATCGAGTGGACACCACAGGAGTTATTGCCAATCATGCCGCCCAGCACACAGTGGTCATGCGTTGCCGGGTCGGGGCCGAAGGTCAGGTTGTGTTCTTCAGCGGCATCGCGCAGGTCATCCAGGATGGTGCCGGGCTGCACCCGCGCCCGTTTGTTTTCCGAGTCAACATCGATGACCTTGTTCATATATTTTGACATGTCAATCACAACGGCAACATTGCAGCACTGCCCGGCCAGGCTGGTGCCGCCGCCACGCGCCAGGATGGGTGCGCCATAGCGCCGGGCAATCGCCACCGTCTCGACCACATCGTCCACATCCTTCGGGATGACCACACCAATCGGGATCTGCCGATAGTTTGATGAGTCGGTCGAGTAGAGCGCACGGCTGCCGTCGTCGAAGCGCACCTCGCCGCGAATGCCGGCACGCAGATCGGCCTCCAGCGCCTCGATATCCACCGCCCGGTCGTGCGCCTGCCGGGAGTGGACATGATCCGCCCGCCCATTGACATTGCGCCACGGCTGGATCATCTCTTCCTTGATCACACTCGCCATGAGTTCTCTTCCTCCGTATGATTCCACCCGCATGGTACGGTTTCTTGCCACAGCGTTCACCAAGGACACTGCGGGTTACGAGCTGTACCACTTTCCTGCCATGCGCACTGTGAGCGGGATTGTAATTTTTTATCACCGGTTTTGCCACAGAGTTCACGGAGAACACTGAGGGTGTAGGTTGTGCCCGGTTAGTGGGCATGTACACGATGCACGGAATGCCCCTTTTTTGCTGTCTGTTTTTACTACCTGTTGTTACTACAGCGTTCACCGAGAACACTGCGGGTTCAGGTTGTGCCCGGTTAGTGGGCGTGTACACGATGCACGGAATGCCCCTTTTTTGCTGTCTGTTTTTACTACCTGTTGTTACTACAGCGTTCACCGAGAACACTGCGGGTGAACCCGGCGACAGGTGTATGACCGTCGGCGTTCTGTCCGGGATACTCCGGTTGTTGCTCCCAGTCTGCGGCTACATGAACTTTGAACATTGAATTCGGACATCACATCGTGGCATCGGAGTCCCGGCTTCAGCCGGATCAGGCGTTCCCGGCAGACATCCCACCGGCTAAAGCCGGGACTCCCGGTCATTTCATATCCGGACTATGTTCGCACCATGCTTCAGCCGGATCAGGCGTTCCCGGCAGGCTGCCCTGTCCCGGCAGACATCCCACCGGCTAACGAAGTTTGAACATTGAATTCCGGACATCCGCTGGACCGGAGTCCCGGCTTCAGCCGGTCCGGGATTGCACGCGGCTGAGGGGCTGACCACATCAGGACGGGCTGCGGACGCGCAGAAGCGCGTCCCTACCGGAACTGCGGGTATGGTGTACAGCAGCACGGTGCATCGAATGCACCCTACTGCTGCGGGTATGGTGTACAGCAGCACGGTGCATCGAATGCACCCTACTGCTGGAACTACCCCATCACCCCATCGCCCTATCACCCCATCACCCCATCACCCCATCATTTCCGCGCCTCTTCTCCAGCGACGATCAGCACCTCGAGGGTACGCGGGCCGTGGACACCCTCGACCCGGTTGAGTTCGATGTCGGAGGTGGCCGACGGTCCCGAGATAAAGGTGATCGGGCTGCCTGTTTGATGCACCCGGTCAGACAGTTGGGTGATGGCCTCGGGCACCAGGCCTACAACCTGATCTTCAAACACCACACAGAGATGGTAGTCGGGGAGCAGGGTAATCGCCCGCCGCCCCTGCCGTGGTCCGCTATCCAGGACAATCGTGCCGGTCTGGGCGATACCCAGCGCGCAGCCGGTCAACACACCATCGCCGGCGTCGAGTTGATCATAGGTGAGTTCATTATCCGGTATCCCCTCAATTCCTTTAGGCAGCCACTCCTGCGGCAGATCGGTCGGTATAATCATCCGTTGCGCCTTGCGCCGTTTGCATGCCTCAGCGATGGTTTTGGTCAACTCGGACTGCTTGATCCGATGAACAACGGCTTTGTAGTCGGCGACCTCCTCGGCGAAGCGCGCCACAATCTCGGAGCGGGGCGCGTCGTCGCGGTGGCGGTAGCTGCGATCCACCGGGATATGATTGGGCTGCTCGTGGGCCGGCACATCCACCAGCGCGGTGCGGACGCGGCGCAGGATCTCTTCGCGGGCGTTACTCATAGCGTGACCTCCACCACTCCCGAAAGGTTTGCTCCGGGATGACATTCATATCGCGCATCGCCGTCCAGCCCGCCAGCGGTCCCGGCAGGTTGCCGATAAACCCGCCGCGTGCCAGCGGCCCCTGTCCCAGGCGGCCTAGCCGTTGTACCCGTTCAAACTGAAACTGATCCAGGAAGATCCGGGTCAGCATCTGCATCGCCAGATCTTCCGGGTAGATGTGGCGACGCACGCCCTGCCGCTCCTGTCGCTCGCGCACCACCCGCCCACGCAGATGGATCAGCACCTCCGGGATGTTGATCTTGACCGGGCAAACATCGTAGCAGGCCCCACAGAGTGATGAGGCGTACGGCAGCGATTCGGCGTTTTCCAGGCCGCGCAACTGCGGCGTCAGGATTGCGCCAATCGGCCCGGGATAGACCGAGTTGTAGGCATAGCCGCCCACACGCTCGTAGACCGGGCAGACATTCAGGCAGGCGCTACAGCGGATGCAGTGCAGCGTCTGGCGGCCCATCTCATCGGCCAGCACCTGCGTGCGCCCATTGTCCAGCAGCACCAGGTGAAACTCCTGCGGGCCATCGCCGGGCGTCACACTGGTCCAGAAGGAGCTGTAGGGGTTCATGCGCTCGCCGGTTGAGGAGCGCGGCAGCAGTTGCAGAAAGACTTCGTAGTCCTGCCAGGTCGGGATAATCTTCTCGATCCCCATCACCGAGACCAGCACCTCCGGCAGCGTGACGCACATGCGCCCGTTGCCCTCCGACTCGACCACGCAGATTGTCCCAGTTTCGGCCACGGCAAAGTTAGCGCCGCTGATGGCGACTTTGGTATTCAAAAACTTGTCGCGCAGATGTCGCCGGGCAACCTCGGCCAGCGCGGCCGGCTCGTCGCTCAACTCTTCCACGCCCAGCGTGCGCATAAACAACTCGCGGATCTCGGCGCGGTTTTTGTGGATGGCGGGCACCAGAATGTGTGAGGAGCTTTCATCAGCCAGTTGGATGATCAACTCGGCCAGGTCGGTCTCCAGCGCGTGAATGCCCAGCTCATCCAGCGCCTCATTCATCTTGATCTCGTCGGTGGTCAGCGACTTGACCTTTATGACTTCCTTTGACGCATGGCTGCGCGCAATGTCGGCGACAATCCGGTTGGCGTCGGCAGCATCACGGGCCCAGTGAACCTGCCCGCCGGCGCGCTGCACGGCGGTTTCCAGTTCGAGCAGGTAGTGATCCAGATGGCGCATCACCCGCTGCTTGATGGCGCGTCCGGCCTCGCGCAGGTTTTCCCAGTCGGGCATCTCGTTGACGACGGCGGCGCGCTTGCCGCGAATGGTCTGGGTAGCTTTGCCCAGGTTGCGCCGCAGTTGGGTGTCGCGCAGAGAGGTCTTGGCCGATTCGGGAAAGGAAGCCTTGAGTTCGATTGGTACGGATGAACGTCTCATCAGAAATCCCTCTCAGTTGTTGCAAAAATCTCGGCCAGGTGCATCGTCCGAACCCCCGTGCGCTGCCGGTGAAGCGCACCGTTGATATGCATCAGGCAGGAGTTGTCGGCGGCGGTGCAGACTTCGGCCCGCGTATCCAGCACGCGCCGGAGCTTATCGCTGAGCATTGCCATGGAGGTATCGGCATTTTTGACGGCGAAGGTGCCGCCAAAGCCGCAGCACTCCTCGGCGGCGGGCAGGTCTACCAGGTCAATCCCCTTGACCGCGCGTAACAACCGCAGCGGCGCATCGCCCACACGCAGATGGCGCAGCGAGTGGCAGGTCGGGTGGTAGGTAACGCGGTGCGGGTAGTAGGCGCCCACATCTTCCACGCCCAGCTTATTGACCAGGAACTCGGTTAGCTCAAACACGCGGGGCGTTAGCGCGGCAATTTCGGCGGCCAGTTGCCGATCTTCCGCCAGTTCGGCCGCATGCGGATAGAGATCCCGCACCATTGCCACACATGATGCCGACGGCGCGACAATCGCCTCGTACGGGCTAAATATCCGGACAAACCGCCGGACCAGCGGAATGGCCTCGCGGTGGTAGCCGGTGTTATAGTGCATCTGCCCGCAGCAGGTCTGCTCCATTGGGAAGACAACCTGGTGACCCAACCGTTCCAACAAATGCACGACAGCCTGCCCCGTTGCCGGGAAGAGCGTATCGTTAAAGCAGGTGATAAACAGCGCAACACGCATGGTCATTCCTTCAGTGCTATCATTGGCGATCTACACAGCGTAGCGCTCGGCATCAGACCGTTTGAACTCCAACCCCAGGCCGGGGCGCGACCGGTCGGGGGTGAGGCTGCCATTGACCGGCAGTTGCACACCGTCGAACAGCAATTCCTCAATGCGCACATGATCGTGAAAGTACTCGATATTCATGGACGGGGCCAGCGCACAACAGGGATGCAGATGCAGGGCCGGGGCGGTATGCGCCGAGAGCGGGATGTTGTGGGCAGCACAGAGTGCCCCCACGCGCAGAAAGTCGGTAATCCCGGCGCAACGGGTGGCATCGGCCTGCAGGACATCGACGGCACCGGCTTCCAGCATGCGGCGAAAGTAGAAGAGATCGTAGCCATACTCGCCGGCGGTAATATCCATCCCCATAGGTCCACGATCCCGCAGGAGCCGCAGCCCCTCCAGATCATCGGAGGAGACCGGCTCCTCAAACCAGGTGGCCCCCAGTTCCGCGTAGGTATTGGCCCAGGCCAGCGCCTGCTTGCGGCTGTATGCGCCATTGGCATCCACAAAGAGTTCCGCAGCGCTGCCGATGGCCTCGCGTGCCAGCCGCACCCGGTCCAGGTCGCGCAGCGGGTCAGCGCCGACTTTCATCTTGACCCGCGCGATACCCGACCGCACCCAGTTGCTCAGTTGTTCCTGCAGGCGATCATCTGCGTAACTGGTGAAGCCACCACTGCCATAGACCGGCACGCCCGTGTGAACACTGCCCAGCAGCGTGACCAGCGGCAGATTCAACAGCCGCGCCTTCAGATCCCAGAGCGCCGTATCAACGGCTGCAATCGCCGTCGAAGCCAGGCCGGGCCGTCCCAGGTTACGAATGGCATGCACCATGGCGACCCATGCGCCGGGAACCGCCAGCGCATCGCGCCCCTGAACCACCTCGGCCAGTTTGCGCTCAATCAGTTGCGCTGCGGCAACATCGGCGTAGGTGTACCCCACGCCCTGGACGCCACCGGCAGTCACCTCCACCACGACAATCGTCGTCGAGTCCCAGGTGAGCGTACCATCCGCCTCGGGTGCATCGGTGGGGATGGTGTAGGCCGAGACGGAAATATGTTCAATGGTCACATCCGCGTTGCTGGTTTGCCCGGTCATAGCACCCTCTCACGTTCATTACCGTTTCAGACATGCGCTATCAGGCTACTACTGTGTAGTGCCGCCTGCAGGCGGTTCGCGCGAACCGCCTGCAGAACGTTGAACATAGCCCGGATATGCCATCCGGGAGTCCCGGCTTTCGCCGGTTAGCTACCTGCCCTGCCAGCAGCATACTGCCAGGCAAGCCTGATCCGGCTGAAGCCGGGACTCCCGTCCAGTGATGTCCGGGTTTGATGTTCAAACTTCATCAGGCGACACTACGCAATCCATGTACAAGGAGTTCAAACCGCTGATGTCGAACGTTTTGCACTCCTTCTCCTGCTCTCTTCATCTAGTATAATACCCCTCTGCCAACAATCCGGCAGAGGGGTTCGGAATATCGGCACCTATGCCTTATCTGCCTTATCTTTCTTGCCGCCGCGACCGGGGAGGTAACTCTCGACCAGATCCTTCATCGACTGGCGCACCGCGCTGAAGGCGTTTGGGTCGCGCTGCAGGAGGGAGCCGGCAAAGGCTTTGGCCTGCTCAATCGTGATATGCGGTGGCAGCGGTGCAACCTCCGGATCGGTGATGGCATCGACGACCACCGGACGGTCGCTTGCCAACGCTTCGCGCCAGCCGGGGACGATATCTTCCGGCTTCTCCATCCGGATACCCTTGAGCCCCAGCATCTCGGCATACTGCGCAAAGTTGAACCCCGGCAGATTCTGCGACGCCTCAAACTTGGGATCACCCGCCATCACCCGCTGCTCCCAGGTCACCTGGTTCAGATCCTGGTTATTCAGGACCAGGACGATCAGGCGTGGATCGCTCCACTCCTGCCAGTGCCGCGCAATGGTAATCAGCCCGTTGTTGCCGATCATCTGCATTGCGCCATCACCAACCAGCGCGATGACCGGGCGATCCGGGAAGGCAAACTTGGCGGCGGTGGCATAGGGTACGCCGGGGCACATCGTTGCCAGCCCGCCCGACAGTGAGCCCATCATATTTTCGCGCGCCTTGATGTCGCGGGCATACCAGTTCGCCGCCGAACCGGAGTCGCAGGTGAGAATGGCATTCCCCGGCAGCATCGGCGACAGTTCCCAGAAGACCCGCTGCGGGTTGATCGGGTTGGCGCTGTTCATCGCGCGTCCCTCAAGCACCTTCCACCAGTCGGCCACGCCCTTTTCGATCTTCTCGCGCCAGGAGCGATCCTGCTTGCGCTGAAGTAGCGGCAACAGTGCCCGCAGCGTCTCCTTACTGTCCCCCACCAGATTCACTTCCATCGGGTAGCGCAGGCTCAACATGCGCGGCTTGATATCGATCTGCACGCCGCGTGCCTGGCCTTCTTTGGGCAGGAACTCGGAGTAGGGGAAACTGGTGCCGATCATCAGCAGCGTATCGCACTCCATCATCATATCCCAACTGGGTTTCGTCCCCAGCAGCCCGATAGCGCCGGTGACAAAGGGCAGCGTATCGGGAAGGGCGGTCTTGGCGAGCAACGCCTTGGCCACGCCGCCCCCCAGCAGGTCAGCCGCCTGGGAAACCTCGTCGCCGGCATCCATTGCACCCGCACCGATCAGGATCGCCACCCGCTCACCCGCATTCAGAACGTCTGCCGCACGCTTCAGGTCTTCATCCTGGGGCACCACGCGCGGCGCGGAGTAGCCGATGCCGCTGAAGACCGTGCCATGCTCCCGGTCAGGGCTCTCAACGGCTTTCACTTCCTGGACATCGTTGGGCATAATGATGCAGGTGACATCGCGTTCGGCAATGGCGATGCGCAGCGCCCGGTCAACCAGGTGGCGCACCTGCGCCGGGTGGGAGGCCATGTGAACATAGTGGCGCGCTACATCTTTGTAGAGTGAGATTAGATCAACTTCCTGCTGGTAGTCCGTACCCAATGCCGTAGTCGCCTGCTGCCCGATAATTGCCACGACAGGCTGATGGTCCATTTTGGCATCATACAGGCCATTGAGCAGATGCACTGCCCCCGGCCCGGAGGTCGCCAGACAGACACCGACCTGGCCGGTAAACTTGGCGTGGGCACAGGCCATAAAGGAGGCCATCTCCTCGTGGCGGGTCTGGATAAACTTGATCTTATCGCTGGAGCGGTTGAGCGCTCCCATAATGCCGTTAATGCCGTCGCCAGGATAGCCGTAGATGCGACGAATGCCCCAATTATAGAGGCGCTGGATCAGGAAATCGCTGGCGTTCTCGCTGTGGATGAGTTTTTGTACCATCGGGGCGTATACTCCTTCTTTCTTTTTAACACTACAGGGAGTCGGGATAGGCAATGGTTGTCAGCAGGGCATTCTCGGCCTGGCGCGAGTCAAGCCGGGTGTGCTGCACCACAATCGGCACATCCGACTCAATTATGCTGGCATAGTCGGTATCGCGTGGGATCGGTTCCGGGTCAGTGAGGTTATTGAAGCGGACATGGTGCGTGCGGCGGGCAGGAACCGTGATCCGGTAGGGTCCAGCCGGTTCGCGGTCACTAAAGTAAACGATAATCGAAACGTGGGCATCACGATCTGAGGTGTTTAGCAGGCACGCAGTTTCGTGGCTGGTAAACTGCGGCTCCGGCCCGGTACTCTCACCGGGAATATAGCCTTCGGCAATCGCCCAGCGCGTATGCCCGAATGGCTTGCCCATACAAACCTCCTTGTCGCTGGGCGGAGCACCCGGCCCCGCCAACATCAGCGGCTATCGGTGTGGCAAGTGCAACTCCGGCAATCTATCGCAGGGCCATTCTGCTCTAACCACACACGAACACAATTTTTACACTTCGTGCTGTAACAAATCTCACATACCACGCATGACGCATTTACAAGCCCGGCAGGGAATTGCGCTTCCGGCAGAGCGGAAAAAATAAAAACGTACTATGCTGCCACTGGCAAAGACGGCTTTCATGGGAGTTCGTGTTTTATGCGCATGCCCACCGCGTAACGCGTATCACAGCGTGACGTTTTGGGGAGAATGTGCGCACGCGCTGCGCTAATGCTGGTTGCCAATGCAGCAATTTGTGTGCCATGGTTCGGCGCAGCCCATGCTTGCGCACTCCAGACTGGCGCTGGAGCCGGAATTTGCCAAAAGTGCCAAGATGCTGTATCTTCCTGCTACAATACTTACGTAACTCAACAATTGCGTATAGAGAACAAAGGAACACAGAACCGAGCACGCCTGAAGCCCTGTTCCTGGACAACGGTCTGGTTTTTTCAGTACTAAACTGTTTTTTCTCTAACTCGGTCGCCGCCACTGTTGATGAAGTTTGAAATGTTGATCCCGGTATCCATGATCTGGAGTCCCGGCTTCAGCCGGATCAGGCTTGCCCACGGCTGAGATGGCTGTCTACATCAGGATTGGGATGCGGACGCGCAGAAGTGCGTCCCTGCCGAAATGTGATCCACCTGAGCGACAGTATTCTACCGGCTGAAGCCGGGATTCCCGGATGGCATATCCGGGCTGTGTTTCAAAATTCATCAGTCAGTTTTCCTTTGCATGCAAGCACGAGGCGGCAGCATGACCATACTCAGACTATCTTTTCCAACTTCATCAGCGAGTCGCCTGGTGCCATACCGGTTTGTAGTGCGACAACGAGATTTCTCTGAAATCACGAGCGCCGAAGCCACAGAGCAAGCTGATCAGTCCATCCGGTGTTGGTCATCTCTGCACCCGCTGCGTCTCTGCGGTGAAAAAGAAATATCGTTGTAGTAATCAGGAAGTGAGCAGAGAAATATATGCAGCAACCCATCTTCTCGGATGAACTGACCTGGCGTGACCGCTTGCGGTATGCGCTGTTACGCCTCCCGCTGTTTGCCCTGCTCTGGTGGATCTTGATCGAGGGCAAACTGTCGGGATGGTGGTATGGCATACCCGTGATCCTATCGGCGGTGCTGGTCAGTCTGCTGTTGCTGCCAGCCTCCCGCCGGCAGCGGCCATTGGGAGGGACGGTGCGCTTTGTCGGCTTTTTCCTGTGGGAATCGCTGCGGGGCGGGATCGATGTGGCCCTGCGCGCACTCAACCCGCGCCTGCCACTCAACCCGGACCTGATCGACTACTCCCTGCGGCTACCGAAAGGCAACGCGCGGATTGTGCTGATGAACACGATCAGTCTGCTGCCCGGAACCCTCAGCGCCAATTTGCAAGACGACTGCCTGCAGGTGCATACGCTTGACGACGATCCGCAGACCCTGCAGTCACTGGAACATGTGGAGACCGTTGTGGCGAACTTGTTTGGAATCGATATCTGAGGCTTGCAGGTGATGTGCCGACCCTCTATCACACGAGTTACGTGGTCGTTGACTCGGCAGGGAATATTCCACCCTGCCGCAGACGCATCGGGTTTTCATCGGGTCAAACGCCCGATTTGAACACGTACCGCGTAAGTCACGTATATAACAGGAAACTATGATGGATGGATTGTACCTGGGAGTCGCGCTGTTTCTATTGCTGAACATTCTGCTCGGGATGGTACGGGTGCTACGCGGACCCTCCCCGGCGGATCGCATGCTGGCTGCCCAGTTATTCGGCACGACGGGGGTGGCGATTCTGCTGCTGCTGGCCGAGGCGCTGGCTGCTCCGGCACTGCGGGATGTCGCGCTGGTCTTTGCCCTGCTGGGTGGATTAACCGTGGTGGCGTTTGTCCGCCGGGCCTGGAGCCCGCCTACCCAGGTGAATAAGGAGTAGAAAAAATGGGAGTCATCGAGTGGGTCACGACGATATTTCTGCTCGCGGGAGCCTTTTTCTTCTTTGCCGGAACGCTGGGCCTGTTGCGGTTCCCCGATGTGTATAACCGGCTCCACGCCTTAACCAAAGCCGATAATGTGGGCCTGGGAATGATCACAATCGGGCTGCTGCTCCAGGTAGACAACTGGATTATTGCGCTCAAGCTGCTGCTGATCTGGTTCCTGGTGTTGCTGACCAGCGCGACCGCCGCGCATCTGATCGCTAATGCCGCACTGCGTGGCAGATTGCCACTCTGGAGGCGCCCATGAGCATCAGCGCCGGGGGTTTTGATATCCTGCTGGCGGCGGTTTTGCCATTGCTGGCCTGGTATGTGTTAAGCACGCGCGATCTGTTTAAGGCGGTCGCGCTCTTTATTGCCTACGGTCTACTCTTTTCGCTCATCTGGGTGCGGCTGGCGGCGCCGGATGTGGCCCTGGCCGAGGCGGCCATCGGGGCCGGGTTGACCGGCGCGCTGCTGCTGGATACGCTGGGACGCATCGGCAGCCGCGATACGAGCGGCGCGGCGTCCGCGTCGGAGCCGGAAGGAGGGCCACCTGATGCGCCGGAAAGCTAAATTCTCCCAACTCTGGACGCGGGTGATCCTGGTTGTCTGCTCGATTGTGTTTGGTGTCGGGTTGGTCTGGACGGCGCTGGAATTACCGCAGGAGGCCAATGGGCTGGCGCGGGTGGTTGAGCCCCGCGTGCCGGAGAGCGGTGTCACCAATCCGGTTACGGCGGTGTTACTCAACTTTCGTGGCTATGACACGCTGCTGGAGATCGGGGTGCTCTTGCTGGCAATCATCGCGGTCTGGTCACTGCGGCTCGCCCCGACGCGCACAACGCTGGAGCAGTTTATGGCCGAGACACCCGTGCTGGCCTACCTGGTACGCCTGCTGGTGCCGGTAATGCTGCTGGTCGCCGGCTATCTCACCTGGATTGGTTCTTCCCAGCCCGGTGGCGCATTTCAGGGGGGCGCGGTTGTGGCAGGAGCAGGAGTGCTGCTGCTGCTGGCCGCCATGGTGCCGCTGCCGCAACGGCGGCGGCTCCTGCGGAGCCTGCTGGTCATGGGATTTGGCCTCTTCCTGGCAGTTGCCGGCGGTATGCTGTTCCTGGGCAACAATCTGCTGGAGTATCCGCCGGACTGGGCCTACATCCTCATTCTGGCAATCGAAACGCTGCTGACCGTCTCAATTGGCCTGACGCTGGCGCTGCTCTTCCTGGGCGTCATCCCGGAAGTTGCTGCCACCCGACAACGACGAGAGGACAATGTGTGAGCCAGTTTAGTCTCTATGCCGTTATCAGTATGCTCATCTTCAGTATTGGCCTGTACGGGTTTATTGCCCATGCGCATCTGGTGCGCAAAATCCTGGCAATGAACGTTATGGGGAGCGCGATTTTTCTCCTGCTGATCAGCGCGGCGCGGCGTGACCCGACCGCACCACCTGACCCGGTCCCGCATGCAATGGTGCTGACCGGCATTGTGGTCAGTGTGAGTTTCACCGCGTTTGCACTGGCGTTGACCCGGCGTGTCTACGCCGAAACCGGGCAGGCATACTTACCCGAAACCGAACCGGCGACTTCACCGCAGAAACAAGATATAGTTCAGAAATAACGTATGCTTATGGACAACCTCGGGACATGGATTGTCTGGCCCATTCTGTTGCCGCTGATTGCCATCATACCCATCTTCTTGCGTAAACGCTCGGGTGCCGCGAATGTCAGTTTAGTGACGGCGGCCGCGATTGTGCTGGTCGTGGCAGGGCTGGCGCGGCAGGTGCTGACCGCCGGGGAGCAGTCGCATGCCATCGGCGGTTGGGATGCGCCGCTGGGCATCATGCTGCATGCCGACGGGTTGAGCGTCTTTATGCTGATGATGACCGCCATTGTGGGGGCAGTGACCAGTATCTACGCCGCCGGGTATCGCTTCCAGGGGGGTGGTGATCCCGGTATTTCCAGTGGGTATTTTTTCTGGCCGCTGGGCATGTTTCTCTGGGCGGCCCTGAATGTGATCTTTCTGGCAGCCGATATTTTCAACCTCTATATCGGGCTGGAACTCTTGAGCATGGCAGCGGTGGCGCTGGTGACGCTGGAGCAGAAACGGGACGCAACGGTGGCCGGGATGCGCTACCTGCTGGCCTCGTTCCTGGGCTCGCTGGCCTATCTGCTGGGGGTGGCGCTGCTCTACACGGCATTTGGCACGCTTGATCTGGAACTGCTGGGCGCGCGCATCCAGCCAGACCTGCCGACCGCCGTGGCGATTATTCTGATCACGCTGGGTACGGCGCTCAAAACGGCGCTCTTTCCGCTGCATTTCTGGCTGCCGCCGGCCCATGGCAGCGCACCGACCCCGGTCAGCGCGCTACTCTCGGCGCTGGTGGTCAAGGCGTCGTTCTATCTGCTCTTGCGGCTCTGGTTTGAGGTTTTCCCGGCGGCGTTGACTCCCACCATCGCCCAACTGCTGGGGCTGCTCGGCGCAATCGGCATTCTCTGGGGATCATTCCTGGCTCTGCGCCAGCACAAGCTAAAAGCGCTGGTCGCCTTCTCCACCGTGGCTCAGGTGGGCTATCTCTTCCTCCTGTTTCCGCTGGCGAGTACATCCGCCGGCTGGGGCGTCGATGCCTGGAGCGGTGGAGTGTACCATGCCTTTGCGCATGCCTGTGCCAAGGCTGCTATGTTTATGGCAGCGGGCACGCTGGCCTATGCCATCGGCAGCGATCAACTGGAGAGTCTGGCGGGCACCTTCCAGCACTATCCCTTCTCCGTCACCGCCCTGACATTGGCGGGTGTGAGCCTGATGGGGTTGCCGCCCAGCGGCGGGTTTATCGGCAAGTGGTTGCTGCTAAATAGTGCGCTGGCGAGCGGGCAGTGGTGGTTTGCGCTGGTCATTCTGACCGGGAGTCTGCTGGCGACCGGCTATGTCACCATGGTGTTGGGCCATATTCTGTTGCGCCCACCGGATGCCACAACGTCGATTGATCCGCGCAATACAAATGTCAGCTTTACGCTGGAGTTTGCCGCCCTACTACTGGCTCTGATTGCGATCGGGTTGGGCCTGGCGGCAACGCCCATGCTTGCGCTCCTCCGTATTGGAATGCCATTCACAGGATATTAGCAGGAGAACCGAATGGAGCTTTCCGCGCTCATACCGCTGCTTGTGCTTGCAAGTTCAATACTTCCGAGTCTGCTCATCTTTTTCCTGGGTGAAGATCGGGCACGCCTGCGCATCTGGCTCTACCTGGGGGCCGAGATTGTGAAGCTGCTCCTGGTTGTGTTTATGCTGGAAGGCATCTACTTTGGTCAAAGCTACGAGACGCGGATTCCGCTGCTGCCGGGGGTGGACTTCCTCCTGCGGGCCAATGCGCTGGCGATGCTCTTCCTGATGCTCTCGGCCGGCCTCTGGCTGGTGACTACGATCTATGCCGTCGGCTACATGGAAGAGTTGCCCTACCATGGGCGTTTCTACGGCTTCTTCGGGTTGAGCGTGACCTCAACCGCCGGGCTGGCGCTGGCGGGCAACCTCTTCACCTTCTACTTTTTTTATGAGACACTGACCCTGGCAACCTATCCGCTGGTGGTGCATCGGCAAACGCGTGAAGCGCTGGCGGCCGGGCGCACCTATATGCGCTATGCGGTGGGGGGCGGCGCACTCCTGCTGCTGGGGGTGATCTGGCTCCAGTCGCTGGTGGGGCCGGTGGAGTTTACCGAAGGGGGATCGCTGGTGGGCCGCAACCTGAATACATCCGCGCTGGTCGCCATCTTTGCGCTGATGATTGCCGGGTTAGGAGTGAAGACCGCGCTCTTTCCGCTGCACGGCTGGCTGCCGATGGCAATGATCGCGCCCGCGCCGGTCAGCGCGCTGGTGCATGCGGTGGCGGTCGTCAAGGCCGGGGCCTTTGGGATTGTGCGGGTGGTGTATGAGGTCTTTGGTCTGGGGTTGTGCCGGCAACTGGGGGTACTCTTCCCGCTGAGCCTGGTCGCCTCCACCACGATTATCTATGGTTCGCTGCGCGCGCTGGCCCAGGATGACCTGAAGCGGCGGCTGGCCTACTCAACGGTGAGCCAGCTCTCGTATATTGTGCTGGGGGTGGCGATTGTCGGGTCGGCCTCAACCATTGGCGGAATTGTGCATCTGATGCATCAGGGCATTATGAAGATTACGCTGTTTTTCTGCGCCGGCATTCTGGCGCATACGCTGGGCATTTCGCGTATCAGCCAGATGGACGGGGTGGGGCGGCGCATGCCGGCCACGATGGTGGCATTCAGCATTGCGGTGTTTGGCATGATCGGGCTGCCCCCGTTTGCCGGTTTTATCAGCAAATGGTACCTGGGGATGGGCGCGATTCAGGCCGGGCAGATCTGGTCGGTGGCGGTGCTGATTACGAGTACGCTGCTGAATATGGCCTACTTTTTGCCGATTGTCTACGCGGCCTGGTTTAAAGCCCCGACAGCGCCCTTCACCGAAAAGCTGCCGCCGGGACGGTTTGAAACCGGCCCGCTCCTGCTGGCACCGGCGCTGATCACCGCGCTGCTGACGCTGCTCTTCGGACTGTTTGCCGCCTCCGATTTCAGCCCGCTCCAGTGGTCCGCACTGATTGCCGAACGTGAACTGACTGCACAGCCGGAGGTGTCGGGGCCATGACGATTGCATTAACCCATCCGGCGCTCTGGCTGGTGGTGGTTGGTCTGCCGCTGCTGCTGGCGCTGCTGCTGCCGATTACCCGCCTGCGCTCGCCGGCACAACTGCTCATGCCCTGGGCGGCCGCTCCCGCGCTCGGACTGGCCCTGCTGGTCAGCCAGGAGGTTGTGGTCGAGCTACCGCTGCTGCTGGGGATGCGCCTGGGGCTGACCTCGCTGACACGCGTGTTTCTGCTCTTTACGGCGCTGCTCTGGATCATCGCCGGGGTGTATGCGCAGAGTTATCTGGCGGGCGATGCGGGGGTCCGGCGTTTCTGCGGCTTTTACCTGCTGACGATGAGTGGCAATCTGGGGCTGATCCTGGCGCGCGACCTGGTCAGCTTCTACTTTTTCTTCACGCTGATGGGGCTCGCCGCCTACGGGCTGGTGATCCATGCCGGCACAGCATCGGTGCAGCGCGCGGGCCGGATCTATCTGATCCTGGTGATTCTGGGCGAGGCATTTCTGCTGCCTGCCATGCTGCTTACGACGGTCGCCGCCGGTACCTACAATCTGGAAGCGGTGCCGGCAGCCGTCGCCGGCTCCACGCAGCGGCCGCTGATTATGGCCCTGCTGCTGATCGGCTTTGGTATCAAGGCCGGCGCGCTCTTTCTGCATGTCTGGCTGCCGCTGGCCCACCCCGCCGCCCCAACGCCCGCCAGCGCGATCCTCAGCGGCACGATGATCAAAGCCGGACTGCTGGGCTGGCTGCTCTTTTTGCCGCTGGGTGAGCCGGCATTGCCCGCCTGGGGCACATTCTGTATGGTCGCCGGCATAACCGCCGCTTTCTATGGCGTCGTGGTCGGGTTAACCCAGTCGCACCCGAAGAGCATCCTGGCCTACTCCAGCGTCAGCCAGATGGGCCTGATGACGGTGGCGCTGGGCGTGGCGCTGGCGGTTCCGTCCGCGCTCACGCTGGCGCTGAGTGCGATTATGGTCTACGCGACCCATCATGCACTGGCGAAGGGCGCGCTCTTCCTGGGCGTCGGGGTGGCCGACCATGTCAGCACCTCCCGGCAACGACTGCTGGTAGGCGTGGGCCTGCTGCTGGCGGCCCTAGCGCTGGCCGGCGCGCCACTGAGCAGTGGGGCGGTCGCCAAGACTTTCCTGAAAGATGCCACCTACGTGGTCAGCGATCCCTGGTCCGGCCGGCTGAGCCTGCTGCTACAACTGGGCGCCGTCGCCACGACCCTGCTGATGGGCCGCTTCCTGCTGGCCGTCTGGCCGGACACCCGCAAACCAGATCACCATCTGCCGGTGGGGCTCTGGCTCCCCTGGAGTGTGGCGGTGGCACTGGTGGCCGGCTGGGTCTTCCTGCTGCCGGAAGAGCTGGCGACCGTGGCCGCGAAGACGCTGTCCTTTAGCTCACTCTGGCCGGTCACAGTCGGGGCGCTGCTGGTCGGGGGCGGCTGGTGGCTCTACCAGCGGCCGGGTATGCGCTTCCGGCCGGCCATTCCGGAGGGGGATGTGCTGCTGCTGGTGATCCGGTTGCTCAACGGCTTACGGACGGGCTGGCGCACATACGTTATGTCGAATTGGAACGCAGTGACGCGCCGGCCGGGGCACTCGCGGCAGCGGGGCGATGTTACCGCGACCCTGACCTACCTCGAAGGTCGGTTGAACATCTGGCTGGTTGCCGGGACCATCTTTATGGTGCTGGTGACGCTGGCGCTGGTGTTGGTCGTGCTGGTGTGAACGTAGCCATCCGGGGAAATGGAAGAAAATCGTAATCGTAAACCTCTCAAACAACCAGCCAGGTAGGGTGCGTTCCACGCACCGC
>DAOTVB010000033.1:0-35153 GCA_034436755.1 Chloroflexaceae bacterium
GCGCGCCGGCAGCCGTCTGCGCCACTCTGCCTGTCTTTCAGTATAGTATCGGTTTTCCACAGTTTGCTACATTTCTTTGTGGAGAACATTGGTTCTAGAGCATTCTGATACGAATATGAAATGTGGAAAAGTGTAAGAAGTGTTGACAGATCTGTGGACAAGGGGGTTGACTTTAACCGTTGCATAATGTTATAGTAGCTCATAGATTAACGGGGTGCCTTGTCCGCGTCCCTCTGTGTTAGCTACGCGTGGGGTTTGAGGGTGCGCTCTCAACCCCATCTTGTTGTTCAGAGCGCGGTAAGCGGTAATTATACCTTATGGATATGCAACCAGGGGTGAGCGTGGCGTTCCTGTGCAATGCTCCCCCAACCGGGAGCATGCGCAGTTTATGCGCCGGAGAAATGACTTTCTGGCGAGGTTCTGACCTTTTCTGGACGGTCGTGGACCTTTGAGTATCTGTATGTCCGCTTGACATGGTGTGTATTATGTCTATACAAACAGGTGCATAACACACCAGCTTAGTGTCAAGTACAGTCGGTGTGCCGGAAGCGAATGTTTCCCATACCAAAACTGTTTCTACAAAAACTATTATACGAGGCAGAACGGTAAGACCATGGCAACACAAAGACAATCGATTGCACAAGAGACAGGACTAGTAATGGAGCGTTTGCTTGAGGTGGCTCGCGCACGCGGGTTCTTAACCTACAGCGATATTCTTGAAGTCTTTCCTCAACCAGAATTATATGTGATCGACGTCGATCAACTGTACGCAATTCTGCAGGCCGAAGGTATCAAAGTTGTCGAATCACCGACTGATATTGATACAACCAAACCGTCTGATGAAGACGAGGTGCTTTCCGAGTTGACCGAACTCGCCGATATTGCGCTTGATGATCCCGTACGCATGTATTTGCAGGAGATCGGGCAGGTGCCGCTGCTGACGGCCAGTCAGGAAGTTGAGCTTGCCAAGCATATGGAGGCGGGCGATATTGCTCAGGAACGGCTCGAACGGGCCGAGTGTAGTTCCTGGCAAGAGCGGATTATGCTGGAACGTCAGTATGCCCTGGGCTGCGAAGCGCGTCAGCATCTGATCCAGGCAAACCTCCGCCTGGTTGTCTCGATTGCGAAAAAATATACCTCGTATGGGTTGACTATGATGGACCTGGTCCAGGAGGGCAATATCGGGTTGATGCGCGCTGTGGAGAAGTTTGACTATACCAAGGGGCATAAGTTCTCAACCTATGCCACCTGGTGGATCCGCCAGGCCATTACCCGCGCGATTGCCGACCAGAGCCGCACGATCCGCCTCCCGGTCCACATGGGCGAAGCTATCAGTCAGGTGAAACGGACCTCCCACAAACTCCAGCAGTCGATGCAGCGCGAACCGAACCCCGAAGAGATTGCCGATGCCATGGGTATCAGTCCCAACAAGGTTCGGCGTACGCTGGAGGCTTCTATGCATCCGCTCTCGCTGGAAATGCCGGTCGGGCAGGAGGGCGAGGGGCGCATGGGCGATTTTATTGAAGATGACCGTGTGGCAACTCCGGCCGAAGCGGCTGCCGCCTCGATGCTGCGTGAGCAGATCGAAGAGGTGCTGGAAAAACTGCCTGAACGTGAACGAAAAATTATTCAGTTGCGCTACGGTCTGAAGGATGGACGCTACCGTACGCTGGAGGAGGTCGGCGTCGAGTTTGGTATTACCCGCGAGCGCATCCGGCAGATTGAGGCGGTTGCGTTGCGGAAGTTGCGCCATCCCCACCTGGGCAAGAAGCTCCGGGGCTATCTCGATTAGCTTGATGACGGAAGTGGCTGCGGTGGCAGGAACGGCATACCGCCTGCGCCGCAGCCACACAACCTCTGAACCTCACACGTCCGGCTTTGACCTTCCTATTTCCCTCAAGTTGACTATTTCCCCCGCGCGTCTATGTTTCCACAGCAAGCAACAGGTGGTAGTGTGACTACCAGACCCCATAAGATCTGCGCGGGCACGCTTTGTTCGTGTTGCGCGATCTCATCGCTGCGGCAGGGCATGGTATACTGCTAAATATATCAGTAGGAAGATTTTACAGTTGCCGGTTATGCTGGACACCATGCGCTGGATTGGTGGTGGTCCGGTTATCCTGTTGAATTGACGTCAGATGCGAGGAGGTACTCTGTGGCAAAATTGACCGAAGCAGCGATTGAGGAGCGCCTGAAGGGGTTGAGTGGCTGGACAAAGCAGGGTGAGATGATCACCAGGATCTACAAGATGGGGACGTTTCCCGCCGCTATTGCGTTTGTTACCCATGTCGGTTTTCTGGCGGAGGCGGCCGCCCACCACCCGGATGTCGATATTCGCTACAACCGGGTGAAGCTGGCGCTGACAACTCATGATGCCGGTGGGTTGACGGAGAAGGATTTCGATCTGGCGGCAAAGGCCGATGAGATTATGGGCTGACGTTACGGCTATGTCCTTTCTGCACACATCCCACGGGAAGCTCTTCTACGCGCAGCGCGGCACCGGCACACCGACGATTGTAGCGGTGCATGGCGCGGGCGGAACGCATCAGCACTGGGGCTTGCAACTGCAAGCCCTGGGTGAGACCACGCATATGATTGCCCTGGATCTGCCGGGGCATGGGCGCTCACCCGGCCCCGGTTGTCGGCGCATTGCCGACTATAGCCAGATCCTGGTTGCTGCCCTGGATGCCCTCGGCCTGGAGCGGGCAGTGCTGGCCGGTCACTCAATGGGTGGCGCGATTGCACTCTGGACGGCCCTGACCGTGCCGGAGCGGGTTGCAGGCCTGGCGTTGATTGGCACTGGCGCGCGCCTGCGGGTGCTGCCGGCGCTGATTGAGGGGTTTGTAGACGATCCGGCGGCGGCGGTACGCCTGATTGTTGAGCGGGCCTATGGCAGTGCGGCTGCGCCCGCGCTGCGTATCGCCAGTGAGGTCGCCTTCCGCCAGACCGACCCGGCGGTGTTTCGCGGGGATCTGCTGGGCTGTCATGTCTTCGATGCGCTGGAGCAGGTGCAGGCGATCCGCTGTCCCACGCTGCTGCTCTGCGGCATGGAGGATCAGTTGACCCCGCCCCGGTTCAGTCAGTATCTCCACGAGCAGATTGCCGGCTCAACGCTGGTGCTGGTGCCCGGAGCGGGGCATATGGTTTTGATCGAACAGCCGGAAGCCGTGAATGCGACGCTGCGTGAATTCTTCTACCGTCTCACTTGCCAATACAGAAGCGACTAAAGATTGTGTCGAGCAGATCCTCGCCCACCGTCTCGCCGGTAATCTCCCCCAGCGCATTCATTGCGGTTGTCAGGTCGCCCGCCAGCAGATCGGTGGGCACGCCTGCGGTTTGCCCGGCGACAGCCGCCTGGAGCGCGTTTACCGCCCGATCCAGGGCGTCGCGGTGGCGGGGGTTCGATACCAGTTGGGCATTGCCGGGCACAACTGCCTGCCCACCCAGCAGCGCCTGCGCCACCGCCCGGGCCAGATCATCAATGCCGGCCCCAGTGACCACCGAGGTGGCAACGCTGCCCAGCAGATATGGATGTGCAAAGGGCAGCGTCGGCAGTTCTGCAGATGGCTGCTCCGACCGCTGATCAATCTTGCTCCAGACCAGGAGCGTTGGCTTGTCGAGCGTGATCTCGGCCATCTGGATATCCTCCGGCGTGGGTGGCCGGCTGCTATCCAGCAGGAGGAGTGCCAGATCTGCCGCGGCCAGGGCAGCGCGGCTGCGTTCAACCCCCAGGCGCTCAACCGGGTCGCTGCTCGCGGTAATGCCGGCCGTGTCGATCAGAACCACCGGGATGCCTGCCAGGTTGGCTGTCTCTTCCAGCGTATCCCGGGTAGTGCCGGGGATCGCGGTGACAATCGCCCGGTCGGCGCGCAGCAGCGCATTGAGCAGGCTCGACTTGCCCGCATTGGGGCGGCCCACCAGCGCAGCCCGGGCGCCCTGTCGGTAGACCATCCCCTGGTCGGCGGTTGCCAGCAGGCGCTCGACGGCACGCAGGCTCTGTGTGAGCGCAGGGGTGACATCCTGCAGTTCGACCTCATCCTCCGGGAAATCTACCACGACGGTGACATAGGCCAGGACATCCATCAGGGCGGCACGAATCCGGCGTACCTCCTGAGCCAGCCATCCGCCGAGTTGACTCTGCGCCACCGCCAGTCCGGTGGCAGTCTGGGCACGGATCACATCAAGCGTGGCCTCAGCCTGTGACAGGTCAATCCGCCCGTTGAGAAAGGCCCGCAGAGTAAACTCACCCGGTTGGGCCAGCCGTGCCCCCGCCGCCAGCGTCAATCCGAGTGTCCGCTGGAGCGGCAACGGCCCACCGTGGCAGGAGAGTTCGACCACATCTTCGCGCGTAAAACTGTGGGGGGCGCGCATCAACGCCAGCAGCACCTCGTCCACCACACTCTCGTCGGACGGATCGATAATGTAGCCGTAGCGCAGGCGGTGTGAGCGAAACGGCCCGGCTTTGTGGGGTCGGAAGAGCCGCCGGGCAATCCGCAGCGCATCCGGCCCGCTGAGGCGCACAATGCCGATGCCGCCTTCCCCCGGAGGTGTGGCAATGGCTGTGATCGTGTCGTCGTACATAATCTTCCTGGCAGGTCTATTGCGGATGCGTTTTGGGCAGGTATTGCATGCTAACATGATAGCATGTGTGAACCAGGAACAGCGTCCCGTCGGCGTTACGCCGGGTGAATTCTGAACATTACACCAGATATCCAATCCTCCGGTGCTCCGGCAGAAGCCGGTTGGATCCCTGTTGGGGCCGCGGCATACTGCCGAGAACGCCTGATCCGGCTGAAGCCGGGACTCCTGAGCGGCGCTATCTGGATGAATAATTCATACCGATTTGTTGTTATAGCCACAGAGCACACCGAGGACGCAGCGATAATAAACGGGAGAACGTGCCGCCACTGTGCCCGTTGCGTCCATTCTGGCTCATTCCTATTTTGCTGGCACATTGGTATCAACGCTCATCAGTCAGGACTCCGGGAGCGATGTCCGGATTCTGTTCTCAAACTTCACCAGCCGATCCTGGCTTGCTTCGGCACCTGCCGGAGGCGAAATTACGTTCCGAGTCAGGACCGCGTACGTCGTGTGAATTATACCAGATGCGTATACGGCATACGCCACCTGTTTTGAAAGAGTGGGCAAGAGTCGATGGGAATGATCAAGCCGGATGCACGCTTTGCGCGTCGCTTGGGGTCGGCGCTGTTTGGCTGGCTCAGTCTGTTTGAATTGCTGGCGGCCCTGTTCGGACTGCGCGGGTTGCTGCTGACCCATCCGCAGGTATGGCGTGCAACGGGAGCGCTGCTGGTCTGGCAGGCCCGGCGCCTGCAGCGGAGCGGAACCGCCGGTCGTTTGGCACTACTGCCGGCTTTTCTGCCCGCCCTGCTGCTGCATCTGCTGCTGGCAACCCTGCGCAACCGGCAGCTTGATCCGCGTCGTCGCCTGCTCCCCGGCAGCTACACTGACCGGGAGATTACCCGGCTGGATATTCCGACGGCGAATGGTCCCGTGCCCGCGCTGCATATCGTGCCGGCGGGTGGTACGCGCGCTGCGGTCTGTGTGGCCCACGGGTCGGGCTGCAACAAGACCTTTTATGCCTGGGAACTGGTCGATGCCCTGCTGGCGCGGGGGCTGGCGCTGCTCCTGATCGATCTCGACGGCCATGGGGAGAGCTGCCGCCCGCAGGCGTTCCCGGACATCGTGCAGAATATTGTCGGTCCGGTGGCCTGGCTGCGTACACGCTACGAACGGGTGGGGGTGATTGGGAACAGCCTGGGGGGCTGTGTCGCCGCGCGCGCGGTCGCCGACGGCACCGCCGTTGACGCGCTGGTGCTGCTGGAAGCACCGCCCTGGCTGCAACTCTCGCGCCACCAGATTGCCCACGAGGTGGTGGGTCTGCTGCAGCCGGCCATTGTGCGCCTCACGCGCGCCGGGAGCCCCTACTGGATTGCGCGCGCCTGGGAGTCGCCGCGTATTCGGGCACGCATCGGCACACGCGAGCTGATCGACGCGCTCGATCTGCCGGGCAGCCTGCGACGCATAACGGCCGGCGGACTGCCGGCAACCGGGGATGACACAGGCAGGCTGCCCCTGCTGCTGATCTATGGCGCGTGGGATGCGATTGTGTCGCCGCAGCAGGCTGCCCAGGTGCAGCAGGCCGTTCCGCCTGGCGGGACGTTTCATCTGCTGCGGTATGCCACCCATCTCTCGCTGCCGATTGATCCGCGCACGCTGGCGCTGGTGGGGCGTCGGCTGGAAGCAGCATTGCGGCAGTAGCGGCTTGCGTGTCTCGGCAGATCGGGCTATAATGCAACTGGTGGGCCGGTAGCTCAGTGGTAGAGCACCTGACTTTTAATCAGAGGGTCGTGAGTTCGAATCTCACCCGGCTCACCAGGTTTTTCTTCTGCCCCTACGTTACAACAACGTGGGGCGTTTTTTTGCGATCCTGAGGTGGTTTGTTTGAACCGGCTGTGTGATGCACGGTATCGCCGCTGTCACATTGTCGTTGTTCAAAGATACCGCCCCACTTCTGGTTCTTCGATAGTTGCTCCGCCCGCTGGATGCTCTGCCTGACGGTCCTCGTTTGTGGGGTAACGCGCCTGCTTGTTCGCCCGGTATGATTCAGTTGGGCATCGTTCAAAGGGATTTGATAGGTGCGTGATCGGGTTGTGTCACCTTCAGCCGGCCGCCCGGTAAGGTGCATCGAATGCACCCTACGACTACGACTGGAAGGGTTTGGGAGTTGTTTGGTAATTTAGGGGTGTAGTTGTTCGGTAATGAGTGCGGCAAGGAACAACGGGAACGGGCGCAACCGGCGCAACGGCGGCACGTTCCCGTTTATTATCTCTGCGTCCTCGGTGTGCTCTGTGGCTATGACAACAAATCGGTATCAGGCACTGCCTGTCACCAGCAGCAATACCAGCAGCACTGCGCCGACCAGGATGAGCGGCAGGCAACTGCTGCCACCCCGTTCCACCGGCTCCGGTTGGACATAGATGATCTGCGGCGGGGGCTGGGTGGTGAAGAGCGAGCGAACGACCATCCCGGCGACAAAGGCGATCCCGCTGAAGAAGATGACTGCTTCCATCGTGTTGTTCCTCCTGACGCGTGTGTTGGTGTGTCTTTCCGGTCCTGTGTGCAGTAAACTATAAATGGACGCGGAACTGATCGGGTGTGGCTGCGCAGTTTCCCCCACCAGCTATGCGGAAAATTCCTCACATCGTGGGGCACATGGCGCAGCGGCGAAGTGTATGCTGGGTATGTTGCAATCAGCAGTGCCAATCGGTACGGAGGGAGTCGATGACCGCGAAGAAGCATGAAGCCTTTGGATCGCTGCTCAGTGCCGCGATTAGTTATATTGCCGCCTGTGAGCACAAGACAACGGCCCGGGTTGAGGAGGAGTTGGGCGCGGCCATCGGGGTTGCGGGCAAAACGGTACAGCGCTATAAATCAGGTGTTTTGCCACCGGTCAATCACGAGCAGGATCGCATTCGTCTTCTGGCAGAGGCCATCGTCCAACGGCGGGTCGGGTCGTTGGGGCGCGAGTGGCTGGAGCGTTTCCTGCACGCCGCGCGCTATCCCGCTGCCGACAGCCTTCTCAATGAACTGTGTCCCATGCACGCACCGCGCCCAACCCCGGAGCGGGTGTATCAGAACCTGCCGGCGCCGACCTATGACCAGTTTGTGATGCGTGAGCCGGCATTCAGCGAGGTGGTTGATGGCCTGGGCCAGCGCGCGGCGGCCGTGCTGATTGTGGGCCTGGGCGGGAACGGCAAAACCAGTCTGGCCCGCGAGGTTGCCGCGCACTGCTTGCAGGACGGTGATGCAGCCCCACGCTTTGATGCGGTCGTCTGGGTGAGCGATAAGGACAACCCCGGCACGACCAACCAGAGCACGGTGCTGGATATCATCGCGCGCACGCTGGACTATCCCGGCTTTACGCAGTTCCCGCACGATGAGAAGCAGTACGAGGTAGAGCAACTGCTGCGCCGCCAGCGGGTGCTCCTGATCATCGACAATGCTGAGACGATCACTGATGGGGCGCTGTTTACCTGGCTGCTGCGCCTGCCGGAGCCGAGCAAGGCACTGATCACCTCGCGTGAGCGCAGTCGCATCCTCTGGAGTAGCTGGCTGGTTGAGTTGCGGGGTATGCGCGAGAACGAAGCGCGTACCCTGCTGCAGCAGCGGCTGGCGCGGCTGCGGATTGCGCATCTGGTGCATGATCCGGCGCAACTGGAACCGCTGCCGGCGGCGACCGGCGGCAACCCGAAGGCGATCACGCTGGTGGCCGGGTTGCTCAAGTATGAACGCCGTCCGTTGCAGCAGATTATCGCGGATCTCTACGCGGCACGCGGGGATCTGTTCGATGATCTGTTCAGCCGGGCCTGGGCGCTGCTGGATGCGGCGGGGCAGCGCATCCTGATGGTGATGACCTTCTTTCCCGACAGCGCCGGCGATGCCGCCCTGAGCGCCACGGCTGATGTGACCGGCTTTGACTTTGACCGGGCGGTTGAGCGGCTGACCGACCTCTCGCTCCTGGATCTGCAGCAGTCCGATCTGACCAGCGCGCCGCGCTATCTGCTGCATCCGCTGGTGCGTGCGTTCGCCGGAGCCCGCCTGGCCGAGCAGCCGGAGTTTGAGCGGACGGCGCGGGAGCGATGGGTGGGGTGGTATGTGGTTCTTGCCTCAAACGTAGGTTATTGCTGGGATGATTTATCCAGATTAGATGTGCTTGATCCGGAACAAGAAAACATCCTGTCAGTGTTACAGTGGACCCAACAGCACCAGCAGTATGCGCAAACAACCGTGTTGGCAGCGGGATCGAGTTACTATTTCCACGTCCGTGGTCTCTGGGAAATTACTGCCGATATTCATTGGAAGCGCTATGATGCTGCCTCTCGGCTGCATGATGAACAGGAGGAAGTGGAAGCGCTGGCTCTGTATACCCAACTCTTGTGTAAGCGGGATCGCTTCCCGGAAGCCGAGCCCTATCTGGAGCGCCTGCGCGAATGTTTGATGCGCGGTGCGGTAACGATGAGTACGGCCATTGCCTGGAAGGGCGCAGAAGTGGCGTACCGGATCGGCCATGGCGATTTCGCCGCAGCGAAAGATGCAATCCGCTGTGAGGTGCAGATCCACGCGGGAGATGTCACCGAACAGAACACAATGTTCTACCGGCTCGCTACTGACTTGATGCTGGGCAATTTGCTCTACGATCAGGGCGCATTTGAAGCGGCAAAACGCATATACACGGAGACACTGCCGGCGGTAGCAACGCTTGGCTCGCAACCGGGTATTATTGGGACGAAGTCCCGCCTGGCGTCGATTGAGCTTATGCAGCAGAATCTGGAGGAAGCAGAACATCTCGCAACGGAATGTTATACCCAGGCTATGACCTATCAGGATAAGCGCGCCCTGGCGCGTATACAACGTACCTTTGCGCAATTGCATATTGCACGCGGAGATCTGGAAGCCGCACATCTGGCTCTTGTTGAGTCGATTGATATGCTCGAACGTCAGGGCCGTCGCCGCGAACTTGCCGAAGCCCGCGAAGAACTTGCCCGCCTCGAAGCGCAGATGGCGGCGGCAGCGGAGTGAGCAACTACGGTGCCCGGTGGTAATACCCGCGTATGACGGTCATGCTATACTTGCCGGAGGATTAGCTGAATTATTATGCGCAGAGTCCGGAATTTCATGCTGAGTTAATGCAGCAACATAGCGAGCAGCAGCGTTCGCCGATCGACATGCTCTTCTGCGCGCCGCCCCGCCTGGTCAGACAGGATGCACAACGGCGGCGCTACTGCGTAGTTGCACCCATTTTGCAGGAGTGGGGCTATGCCACATGGGATGCGACCAACGTGCAGGCCACCGATCAGTTTCCCACCGACCTGAATCAGCTTCGCATTGTCCAGTATGACTCATGCCGCGGGTTGGAAGCCTGGACCGTGGTTCATCTGGGGTTTGATGAACTCTATGACTACAAAGTTGCCGGCTATGCATGGGCCGATGACGATGATCAGCCGGTTGATTATGAGCGGCGCGCCCACGAGCATGCACTGCGCTGGCTGATGATCCCGCTGACGCGCGCGATTCACACGCTGGTTATCCAGGTAGAGCGTGCCGATCATCCCATTGCCCGGATTCTTAAAACGATTGCCGAACAACACCCGGATCTGGTGGAGTGGAAGCGCATCGAGGGGGAGTGACGCAAAACCTGGATACGGTGCATCACATGCACCCTACGACTGGGATCGGTAGGGACAACCACTGGGGGGTGCCCTGGATACGGTGCATCACATGTACCCTACGACTGGGGGGTGCCCTGGATACGGTGCATCACATGTACCCTACGACTGTCCCCGCTGGATACGGTGCATCACATGCACCCTACGACTGCCCCCGCTGGATACGGTGCATCACATGCACCCTACGACTGCGTGTCGGCAATCACCGTTGCTGAGTTGTGTGTATTGGGTATAATGAGATCCGGACGTAGCGAGGAGGAGTGTGATGAGCCAGACGTTGATCATCTCGGATACCCTGTATACACACCTGGCGCAAGCCGCGCGCGCGGGTGGATATCACAGTATTGAACAACTCCTGGAAGCGTGGCAAGCATGCGATCAAGAACGGCAACGACGGCAGCGTATTGTCCAGCAGATTGATCAAGTTCGTGACCGTATGTTCGCAACCTATGGTGAGATGGCGGACAGTGTTGAGCTACTCCGCTCAGATCGTGCATGCTGATGAGCCGGCTCGTTGTCGATAGCAGCGTCGTCATCAAGTGGTTTGTGGTCGAACCCTATTCGACGGAAGCTCGCCGTGTGTTGAACGACTACCAGGCGGGCGGGCTTACCTTGCTCGCTCCCGACTTGTTGCATGCCGCGTTCGAGGGGGATTAAGGGCATTGGAGGTTGTGCCGGTGCTTCGGTTTTCTTCACACCTGCAGCGCCACAATCATTTGTCCAGGGCAATGGTATGAGGAATGCGCAGGCATGCAACTGCAATACGACATCACTGGTGCGGGACCGCCGCTGCTCCTCCTGCATGGCGCACTGGTCAGTTCGCAGATGTGGCACCCGCAACGCACATTCTTCCGCCGGCACTATCAGGTGATCACCTGCGATTTGCCGGCGCATGGCGGCTCGCCGGATGTGAGCGGAGCCTACAGCATTCCGGCGCTGACCGCTCAGGTAGTACAACTCCTCGATATCCTCGGCATTGCACAGACCTATGTATGCGGGCACTCGCTGGGCGGGATGGTCGCCCAGCAGCTTGCCGGCGAAGCTCCTCAGCGCATCGGCAAACTCATCCTGGCAGAAACCGCGTATGGTACCCGCAATACCGTGTGGGAACGTCTTCAGACCCGGATTGCACGCCCGCTTCTGTGGCTGACTCCGCAACGCGCGCTGGTTCAGTTATCCGTGCGACAGTATGGCGCGCGTAATCCGGAGACGGCGCAGTTTATCCGGCAGGAGATGGCGCGCTATACGCATGCGACCAGTGTCCGCGTTATGAGCGCCGCCTTCCGCTTTGCCGGCAAAGAACAACTGCGCGCGATTACCGCACCGACCCTGGTTCTCGTAGCCGAAGATAATCAACAGACCCACGCGCAGGGCCGCCAGATGGCGCAACGCATCCCAGACGCCCGGTTTGCCGTTATTCCCCAGGCGCATCATCTCCTCAATCTGGACAATCCTACAGTGTTTAACCGCCAGGTGCTGGCATTTCTCACCGATGGACCCCCTGATACCGATGTGTTGGCATAGCCACAGAGTCCACCGAGGACGCAGAGATGTTGAACAGGAATGTGCTGCCCTCCGCTCATTGCACCCATATCTGGCTCATTATCAGGAGTTACGCGGTGGGCGTTTGGACCACGAATGCCACGAAATGAACGAAACCCGCGAAGCTGCCGGTGCTGCCATGTATCAGGCGATCCCGCGTTTAGCGGGGGGATCGCCTCCGGCAGGGCGGAAGTTACCAGATCTTTTTCACAAAAAAATTCACGTTGTGAATTTTTTTGTGAAAAAGAAAAAAGAAGTACCATGCTGCCGCAGGCGAATCTGGCGTTTGGGTCTGGCACCAGGCCGGAATTGGCAGGACCGCGTAACTCCTGTCATTATGGCAAACTGGTATGAAACCTGCAGAACTGCCTGTCAGCCGGGGTATCACCACTGACCCCCAACATTCATATCAAGAGAACCAGAACGGTAATTATAGTTGTGAAGTATACACGATAGGTTGCGAAAGCTTTACGGTGTGGCAATTTTTCTTTGTTATAATCATCACAAGGAATTATTGTGATGTTTCTCACAACAAGCGCAAAGGAGCATACCGATGGCAACCCAACGATTTACCGGCACCAATCACGCGCACAGCAACCTGGAAACATTCACACCCATCGCGGGGGCACGCACTGGCGCGCTGGCCGGCCTGGGTGTTGGCGGCGCGGTCGGGTTTATGGTCTGGTCGCACACGTTTACCACACCCTACCTGCTGGCGGCGCTGATTATTATGCTTATTGCGCTGGTTGTCGGGTTTGCGCTGGGATGGTTCATTGGGGCGGCCGGGGCAACGACGCACGAGTAAATATGTGTGGTAAAGTGCTATACTGCGGGCCATCTAAGAGTGACGATGGCCCATAACTCACTATCACATTTCAGTTTCATAGTGCAGGGTTATAACTATTCATTTCGATGGAAAAATGACCACATAGGTTGCCATCCTTATCACACAGACCCTTTCCAGTGCTGAAACCGCTTGAGCAACTCTGGACGGATGAAAATGGTCAGCGACTCGCGGGCTACCCGAAGCACGGCCTGTACCTCTTTGTGCAGTCGTACCGGTTGTGCATTGACAATATCTATCTCCGCTTTCCTGACGAAAAATAACCGGTTCTGTCGCTGGAAAAGAAACAGAGCAGTGTACTCACCCAGTTTGCCGGTGATCGTCTCGTGATAGAGGTTCACTGAGTCCGAAAACGCGATATACTCAGGATTACGCTGGACATTAGCGCGCCGTAGTTCTTTTACTAGATGATCGATCTGGGCAACATCTGCGGCAGGTACGTCCTGGGACAGGCTTTTTGATGCGCTCCATAGCTGAAAACTGAACCAGCCATAAACCACAATCTGGACTATGAACAGCGGAATTGGTATAGTCCCCTGCCCCGGTTGTGGAAACATCTCGGTCAGCATGATAATGATCCCATTGACGATCAGGCCGCTCCCCAGAATGGCATAGCTGATATAGGGCGACAGGTGCGGAGCCTGGATGAGTAAAACACCAACGACCAGTAACGGAAGACCTATGAGTAGCGGTACAATTATTGTCAGAAACGCGTCAGATCCAATAATAAACGCAAACAGCACAGAGAACATTAATCCGAAGAATATTAAGTTGCGCCCACCACTGCGTAGACTTGCCCGCAGTGACCAGTAGTTCCCCGCGCGGCGCCAACGTTCGAGATCTTCAATGGAGTCAATTGTATTCCACATAGTCTGGTCTCCTGTGTCAGGTTGAGGATAGATTGCCGAGAAAATATGCTCGACCACGGTGTCTATCGGCACCTGCTACGGGAAACTGCGCCTGCCATGCCAGCCGGGTCTCCGCCTCCGCCGCAATCTGCTCCACCAGGTCATCGAGCCGTAGAAAAACATCCCAGTAGTCACGGCCACATGCCTCAGTGATATGCGTAACAATCCGTTGCTCCAGTTCCGTATCCCGTTTGCCCTTCCAGCAGGTATCGGCCAGCGCCACCAGCAGATCTTCCAGCGGGGTTTCGGGATGCTGCCGCCATGCCGCGTGGGTGCGGGCAAAGCGCGCCAGGTGGGACGCTACGCCCTGGTGCAGCAGCAGCGTCTCGCCGTCTGCTTCATGCTGATGCCCCGGCCCCGCCAGTTCCGCCGGATGCATAATCTTGCCAATATCGTGGGTGGCCGCACCAAAACGGATGGCATCCGCCTGCAGCGGTAATGCCCGATACTCCTGCGACAACGTATCAACCAGTTGCACCGCAACATCGTGGACGAGCCGCAGATGAGCGACCAGGCGCGGCGGTGCATGCAGGCGGTGCAGCAGGGTTGCGGCCTCGTCCGGCAGTGAACGGAGTTTGGGCTGGTTGTCATTGGGTGGGTTTATCATCCCAGGTGTGTATTTCATGCATGTTTTTCATAGGACTTTGAGTTACGTGATTTCCACAAAGAAAACTATTTCGCCTTGAAATGAACTTTGAGAAATTAGCCCGGATATGGGAAGCGGCTGCAGGGCTTCTCTCAGACTATGGCCCTGGCGCAGGAGTCCCGGCTTCAGCCGGTAAGCGGCTGTCAACCGGCTGAAGCCGGGACTCCGGGGAGACTGTCCGGATTTATTTTCAAAAGTTTATTACACCGCGTAAAAAAGTCATAACTAATGATGGATTTGACTCTTCTCAGGATTGCAGAATTGCCAGCACCTCGATCCAGGTGCCTTATGTTGTAGGGTTTGCTGCGTCATAGAACTACTTTTTTGTAACTTCTTTCGCCAAAAAATGCAGAGATGAGAACCAGATTGCCGACTATTGCCAGGATCATGGAGCCACCGACAACCCTAACCGTGCGACTGTTTGTGTATCCTGTACCGGATAAATTCCCTCACGCGGTGTTAGCAACCGTTCGTAGGTGGCGGCGGAGCGTGCATGCGGGCGCTGCTGCGCCACAAAGTCGGAGATGTCCGCGATAGCCAGCGGCCACTCGCGGGCGTAGCGCGCCAGCACCTCACCCCGCAGACCGAGTTGAATGGCCCGTCGCTCACGCTTTGCGCCGTTCGGGGCATGATCCGGATCCCACTGCAACCGCACCGCCGACTGCGCAACGGCGGCTTTCCAGGTGGTCTCATCGCCATAGATCTCGGGCACAAAGCTGGAATGCACTGCCTGAGCCAGGATGGTATCGAAGGCATCGCGTCGGAGCCGAATCGCCAGCGTGACTTCTTGCCCGGCTTTCGTGCCCCAACCTGAGCGGTACATCATCCAGAGGAAGTTAGGCTTGATCCAGCTCATCCGCGTCAGGCTGAACTCACCACCAAAAAAGCCGTGCCGGGCGGCAAAATGCCCGATGGCCGGTCGGTAGGCCTGGTACACCACCACCGACTGGTCATCATACTGCGCCAGGATGTGGCGGCCTGTGGCCGGCCAGCGCTCTTCCTGCGCCAGGTAGGGTTCGGTTTGCAAGTTCATAGACTCTCCTCCAGGTTTCCCATACTGATCGTCCGTGCCAACTGCTCAACCCAGGCACGCTGTTCCGGCGTATCGGGCACCGGGCAGCCGCGTGCCTGTTCGATCCGCGCCCAGGTTGCCGTGGCCGGCATTCCCAGGACAACCAGCAGCGAGGCCGCGACCAGTGCCGATCTCCCGATGCCCATGCGACAGTGCAGCACCAGATGCGCCCTCTGTTCCCGCCGACATGCCAGGTCGCGCACAAACGCGATTGTCGCGGCGTTCAGCGGTGGCACCTGCCGGTCGAGAATGGGCAGCGAACGGAAAGCGATCTGGCTGGTGGCACAGGCATCAGCTTCTTCCTGCAGATCCAGTGCGAACTGCTCAGTCGTGGTCAGGAGGTTTCCACCGAGGTAGGCACGGCCGGCAGATCAACCCCGAACAGCTTGGTCGCCAGGTCAAAGAGGCGCTCCAGGTTCGTGGGTGAAAGATAGGTCGGTGTGCCGCCACCGATGGCGAGCCGCGCAAACGCCGCCGGACCGATAGCCGCCCGCACCCGCCGGGCCTGCCGCTCCAGCGCATCCAGGTATGCCGACGCAAACGCGGGTTGTGGGTTGGCGCTGGTGAAGAGGTTACAGAAACCGCAGCGCATCTCGCAGAAGGGAATATGCAGGTAGAGAAAGAGCGCATCTTTGTGCTCGTCGGCCCACAACCGGCGCAACGGTATCGGTGCTGCAAGCGGGCGGTAGGCGGTTTTGTGCGGGTAGGCGTAGCTATAGGCCACATAGGGCGTACCCTGGAGCATGCGGGCGAGTGAGGTCATGGCTGCACCTCCGGTAGGATAAACTCGGCATACGGCACCGTCCAGACCACCGGGTGCGCCAGTCGATGCCCATGGTAGCCCGCTTCGCCGTAGGCCGTACCATGGTCGGAGCAGAGGATCACCAGCACGGGTGCGCGGTGCTGCAATGCGGCAAACAGCGGCGGCAGGCAGCCATCCACGTAGCAGAGGGCGGCGGCATGCGTCTCCAGTGTGTCATGCTGCGCGCCGGGCGCAAAGATGCAGTTGGGCTGGTGCAGCGCGGAGATATTGATGAAGAGGAAGACGCGTTGCTCCGCCGGAACGTGCGTCAGTCGCTCAACTGCCAGCCGCACCTGATGAGCCGTTGAGTGCGGGTCGGTGACGCCCAGGCATGGGTGCCAGTGGCTTTCGTGAAACAGCCCCGGCAGCACCCGGCTGAGTGGGGTTTGCCGGTTGAAGAAGCCCACGCCACCAATACAGATGGTATGGTAACCCACGCCGGCAAACCCGGTCACAATATCCGGTGTGTCAAATACACTGGTTTTCTCGCTGGTATTTTCGCTACCGGCAAACTGGGTAGCAAACAGGCGTGGGTGGCGTCCCGGTGCGGCGGGGGTCGGCAGGAAGCCCGCAAAGAAGGCGTGATGGGCGGCATAGGTAAAGCTGCCCGGCGAGTGGCGTTCTTCCCACCGGCCACCGGGAAGTAGCGCGGCGATATTCGGCGTGTGACCGGCGGCCAGCGTATCGCGGGCCACATCGTAGCGCAGGGTATCGAGTGTAATAAAGAGGATGTCGTGGGTGCCGATCAGGGTGCGGGCATTGAGCATAGGGTAAATATTCCTTATGAATACGCCTTACGCGGTTGCTATACAAACCGAGCGTTTGACCAGATGTAGGCCGGATTCGCCTGCGGCAGCATGGTACTTCTTTTTTCTTTTTGCCGAAAATGTGGCTCGGAGAGCCACATTTTCGGCAAAAAATTACATCAGGGTTTCGTCTGGGATGCGCGCCGGATCTGTCGATCCATCACATACCGCACCCCGCCGGGCATGAGCCGCGACAACCAGAAGAGTGCCCGGCTTTCGCGGTTGGGCAGAATCAGGAACCTGCCCCGCGCCATGCCCGCCGCAATCTGCCAGGCCACATCGTCCGCGTGCATGATCCCGGCCTGGGCGGATATGGCCCGGGTCTCCGGCGGTTTATTGTCATTTTCCTGATGGAACATGGGCGTGTCCACGTCCGGCGGGCAGACCAGCGAGACCCGGATGCCACGCGGTAGTAGCTCGGCTCGCAAACACTCCGCGAGTCCGGCCACGGCGAATTTGCTGGGGGAGTAGGTCGCGTAACCGAAGACGCCGATAAACCCGGCCACTGAGCCGATGTTCGTGATATGCCCACTGCCCCGCGCCAGCATATCCGGCAGCACGGCGCGGGTGGCATGCAGGGTGCCGAAGTAGTTGGCCTCCATGACCTCGCGGAAGTGGGCCGGCGAGAGTTCGTGTGCATACCCCGGACGGCTCATTCCGGCAGAGTTGATCAACATGTCAACTCGACCACAGGCCGCCAGGACGGTCTCTACGGCCTGCTCGATCTCGGTGGGCTGTGTCACATCCGCTACAATTCCGGCAACACGCTGTGTTGCGTTCCGGGCTACGCTCCGCATGACCGATACCGCCGCGTCAAGCCGCTGTCGGTTGCGCGCCACCAGCACCACCGACGCACCCCGCGCGGCCAACAGACGCGCACAGGCGCGCCCGATACCGCTGGAGCCGCCGGTGATCAACACCACCTTTTGCTCAAAATAGTTGTGATTGTGCCGGCGAAGCATAGCCGTTCTCCGGAGGGCTATTCAAATCGCCTGCCTAGGCGGTGCAGCGGCAGCCACACTCCAGATCAATCGTCACGGGTGACACATGGCGCTGAACCTGATCGCGGCGCACATGCAGAACCAGCAGCGTGTAGGGGTTAAAAACCACCACATCCTTTACGCCATGCGCCAGGTAGAACTGGGGACCGATGTCCAGATCTTTGGCCTCGTAACCCTTGCTGATGATCTCGATCACTGCTTCAGGTACCAGCGTGATCGCCTCTTCCTCTTCGTCGGGTTCGCGGCAAAAAATGGAGATATCCGGGCGCTTGAGCGAGCCGTCAGGGAAGCTAATGTAGACCTCCCCGGCGTGTACGCAGCCATAGCCGGACGGTTGTCCCGGCTCCGGCGGTGCCGGCTCAATGGAAGCACGGATGCGGTCCACCGCCCGCTGGTGCTTCAAGACCGGTTGCGGCTCCCAGATTGGTAAGCCCGCCACAATCTCCAGGCGGATACCCAGTTCATTCGCTTGTAATAGTCGCCAGTCCATAGCATGCTCCTTCTCCGGCTGTGCCGCCTTCACTCAGCCCATCAGCGCCGCAATCTCTGCCGCGTAGGTATCCATTCCTTCCCACAGCACCCCCGGCAGCAGATCGCCAAAGGCGTTGCACTCCAGTATAACGTGCTGCCGGTAGCCGGGCAACACGAGCACATCCAGTCCGGCGTAGAGGCTGTCGGGAAAGAGGGTCATAACCTGCTCGCAGGTTCGGCAGAGCGCCTGCCACGCCGCGTCACCCATCCGCGTGCGTACCCGCTCAATGTCGCCGCGCCGATTGAGCAGATGCAGATTGGTCATCGGGCTATGGCTCAGGCGGGGCACCACATGCCGCACCTGCCCGCCGATCATGACCACGCGCAGGTCGAAGCTATACCCGTCGATGCCCGCCTTGGGCAGCCACTGCTCAACATGCGCCCGGTGCCGGCAGACGGCATCGATCAGCCCGATAATCTCCCGTAGATCATGCAGGGTACGCAGTTGCCGCGTGTTGTAGAGAATGGGACAGCCGTTTCCATCATAGCGGATTTCGTCCACTGTGGTGACGGCCACATGCTCGCGCCCGTTGGTGCGGTAGGCCACCGTGCCCGAGGCGCTGGAGCCGTGCGCCGGTTTGACAAACACCTGATGGCAGCGTGTTGCCTGCATCGCCGTTACCAGGTCATCATAGCCCGAAACCGGGCCGAGGCTGCGCGGCACCGGCAGCCCATGCTGCTCCAGCAGCGCGTGACACTGCCGTTTATCAAACATCAGCGCAATGTCGGCAGGACAGTTCATCCGACGGTGCGGCGGACAGGCGGCCAGTTGCTGCTCGATCCGGCGCAGCAGGGCGCAGTAGCCCAGGTACCAGGTGCGGGGATACCAGACTGCACCGATATCATCGGCGTGTTTGCCCCCCATATGCAGCAGCCAGTCCAGCGATGGGCAGGAGGTCGCGGGTTCTGGCTCCACCTGCGCAGCACCGAGTTGCAGCAGTCCTATCTCTACGTCGAAGTTGCGCCCGGGTGTCTCGATGCGCACAATATCGCCCGCCCGCACCAGGTCAGGCAGCGCCACCCGCTCCGCCAGCAGATCGGCATAGGCGACGATATGCGCCGGCGGCAACCCTCGCCCCGCCAGGGCCGCTTGAAAGAGCGCTACCGGCCGGCTCTCCGGATTGCCGATGATAATCCAGTGGCGCTCAGGCATACTTTTCACCGGCTATTCGCTCACCGCCACATAGCGATATTCATCCTCCTCCTCCTCCGTATCTTCTTGCTCGTTCAGATCAATGTCAATGTTCAGTCGTTGACCCAACTCCTCCAGTTGCTGCATCATTTCGTCGGAGCAGTAGTGGTGGTGCAGATCGAGCCGTTCCAGGTTAGCCAGACCGGGGCTCTCCAGCAGCGCCGCCGCCCCTTTGTTGCCCAGTGTGCCCAACGAGAGATCCAGCACCTTGATGCGCTCCAGGATTGGCGCGTTTGCAATCGCAACCGCAATCGCGTCAGCGATCATGCTATCGCGTAGCCCCAGGTAGCGCAGGTTAGGGAACGGGTTGTTCACGAGCAGCGGCGCTACATCATCAATCGTCGCATCACCACCATAGTTGTCATCACCCAACCACAACTCCAGATGCTCCAGGGTGGGCAGTTCGGCGGCGGCCACGTCACGCACCACCTGGGCAGACAGGCCGCCGCTCTCGATGACAAGTGACTTCAACTGCTCGTGACGAATATGTCCCAGGCTCAAACCATTGCCGCCGCGCACGCGGAAATGCTCCAGGGCAGGGTAGGCGGCGAAGAGGGGCGATACATCGCTCTGCTCAATCCAGGAGATCTCATTCTCTTCCATGATAATGTCACCCAGAAAGAGCGCGGTCAGGTTGGGCAACCGGTCGCGTGCCGCCACCAGCGCCTCGACAATCGGGGCCGATGATTCATCCCCGTCCTGTTGCCACTGCTGCCAATCGCCCACCACAATCCCCGTAACCTGACTGACGGCCGGGTCATCCAGAAAGAGTGCAAACTGGTCCGTCCACTGCTGACCGGCATTCGCGTCGTCATGATCGAGGCGAATAGCGTATACGGCCTCGTCCGGATCATAGATGGTGCCCGGCTTGTGGATGCCAGTTTCGGTGTCCCACTCCACCACCATCTTTCCTGCGAATTCGCTTACATGGTCGTAAATTGGCATAGCGTTTTCTCCTTCGTTTCAGGTTCTGCGGCTTGATGTCGCGGTGAATGACCTGCCGGCGGTGCAGGTAGTCCAGCGCGGCAAGCAACTGGTTGGTCCAGGCCAGCACCTGCGCAACCGCGCAGGGTTGCCTCTGCTGTGCAAGCTGTTCGTGCAGATCGGGGCCGGGGATAAACTCTATCACCAGGAACGCGCCCGCCGGATCGCTAAAGTAGTCGGTGACGCGTGGCAGGGCGGCGTGGTGGAGCGCGGCCAGCGTGCGTGCCTCCTGCTCGAATGCCGGCGTGATGTCTGCACCACCGCCGACAAGCTGTTTCAGCGCAACGGTGCTGCCGAGCCGTTCATTTGTTGCCGCGTAGACTGCGCCCATTCCGCCCTGACCAATCGGCCGGGTGATGCGGTAGCGTTGATGGATCAGGGTGCCGGGTGTGAGCATAACCGTCCTTTACACTGCACCTGTACCGCGCATATAGTAGCAGATTTCGGCGTCGTTTGGGGATGAAATTGACGATCATTTTCTGCTGCCACGCAGCACGCGCTCGTGCATTCGCCGCACGACCATGTTCGTGCCGCAGATCCAGATTTAGATCCGCAGGTTAGGCAAGAGCCGCTGGAGGATGCACACGCGCTCCCGATCCGTCTGAGTTCCCCCCAGATCCAGCTTGACCAGGGCTTGCAGGTGAGCCAGCGCCGTGAGGGGGGCATCCCCGGACACGCTGCTACTGACCGGCGTGTCACGCAGGCGTAACGTTTCCAGCCCGGTCAACTGGCCCAACGCCGGCAACCCGGCAGCGCTAATCTGCGTGCCTTCCAGATCAAGTTCCCGCAAGTGAGACAACCCCGCCAGATGCGCCAGATGCCGATCCTGGATGTTACTGGCTCCCAGATAGAGATCGCGGATCTGCGTCAACTTTCCCAGCGCCGCCCATCCCGCGTCCGTCAGCACACTGCCGCCCAATACCAGCGATCGCAGGCTGGGCAGATGCCGCAGCGCTGCGATATCGTCTGCATCCAGATGACACTGCCCCAGGCGTACCTCCACCAGCCGCGGTAATCCGCGCAGGGGGATGAGGTCGCCGGGGCACAGGTTGCTCAGGAGGAGGAATTCCAGCCGCGACAGATGTTGGAGTAGCGTCAGATCGCCATCAGGAGTACCGTCGTAGAGCGAGAGGACTTCCAACTGCGGTATATGTTGGAACAGGTTCAGGTCCACACGAGTACCCGGTACACACTCACAGACCAAGATTTTTAGCTGGTGCAACCCGGCCAGATGCGCCAGTCCCACGCTGGTAATCTTGACATCTTCTAAACGTAATATCTCCAGGTGCGATAACGTACCCACATAGGCCAGCGTGCGGTCGCCGATGGCACGGTTGTAGGAGAGATCCAGCACTCGCAACTGGTGCAACTGCGCCAGCGCCACCGTCCCGGTATCATCAATCTGCGCCTCCGACAGGTCGAGTTCTTCCAGACGCTCAAGCCGGTTCAGGAAAGGCACACTCTGGTTAGTGATCGGCACACCCAGTGAGAGTCGTCGGATAGTTGTATTTTGGGTCAGCCCTTCCAGGCACTCCGGTGGTGCGGCTTCACTCGCAAGCCAGAGATCCTCCATGGCCGGGGCATGACAGAGCGCCGCAATGCTGCGTTGGGTGAAAGGTTCAATCGACTCGATCCCGAGCTGGCGCAACCGTGGCATGGCACTGAACTGGATCAGGCCCGCGTCCGTAATCAATGTGTCACTGACATGCAGGGTTTCCAGCGCGGTGCAGGTCGCCAGGATAGCCGCATCAGCATCACGTAACTGACGTTGGGACAACTGGAGGTGGCGCAGGCGTGGGAGCGCCGCCAGATACCTCAGCCCCGCCGCGGTGATCACGCCCCAGGACAACTCCAACGTTTCGAGCCACTCCAGCATGCGGAGATCGACGAGATCGTCATTGCCGAACCAGGGGAGTTCCAGGCGCAACGACCGCAAGGTGTGCCGCAGACGCCCTACTTCGGCCAGACCCATCGCCCGCGGGATGCGTCGCAGATGCGCGATACTGAGTTCCTGGAGGTGCGGGAGATCGCCTAATCCCGGCCCATCCAGCGGAATATCGGTGAGCCGTAAAACCTGCAAATGGGGCAATTCCTGGAGCAGCGCCAGATCCGCCCCGCGGACCTGGGACGGCGCATGCACCGAACCCAGGCGCAGCTCGCGCAAGCCGTGCAGGTGTTGCAGCACAAACAGCCCCGTGCTGGTCAGCCGATCATAGCCAACATCAAGTCCATACAGCCCCGTGAGATGGCGCAGATGCTGGAATTGCGCATCATCCAGCACCTGCCGCGCGAAGTAGAGGTGCATGTACTGCAATGCATCGTGGGGGAAGTGCGCCAGGGACGACAGATCCCGTCCGCCAATCTCATTGAGCACGAGTTCGGCTTCATATCCGGCCGGCACAACAACCTTTCCCTGTGCCACGGCCAGAAAGTCCCACTCGTTGGGATGGGGCCAGACGATGGGACCGGCGTCTGGCGGACGGATCAGCACCCGACCCATATTGCGATCAGGTGGAAATGGGAGCATGCGTGACCCAAGTAGTGTAGTGTTTTTCATGATCCTTTGCGGAATGAGCAATATGCGTACACCGATGCTTGAATTCTAGATTAAATCATAGAACCATCGATCCCGTTCAGATGGAAAATGTCCTTTGAAACATCAACAAGCTCACTTCCTACCAGGGGCAACACAATATGTTAAACGCCTTTCGATCTGCGGTATGCGATACCGTTTTCTCTGCGCTTAATCGAAACCCATCATACTGTTTCGCCCACTGCCATTATAGCCCAACCCCCGCCTGAAATGCTACAATAGGGGCAGGAGGAACCGCTATGCTCTTAACCGTCACCACGGTGGTGGACCTGGAACAGGCGATAGGACAATATCTGGTCTATCGAAGCTGGATGCGATGAGTTGAACCGGCACGCGAACTCTTCCTCGCTGTGAGTGACGATATCGCGTTCATCATCGATCCAGGTAACTCGTGTCAAATGAGGAGAATAAGGAAAAGGAGAAAGAGAATGGCTACATTACAAGAAACAGTCGCAGACTTCTTAGCCCAAAAGCGCATTGCTGTGGTGGGCGTTTCGCGGAGCGGAGATTCATCGGCAAATGCGATCTACAAACGGCTTCGTGACATGGGACATGAGGTGTTTGCGGTCAATCCCAACGCCACTGAGTTCGAGGGCGATCCCTGCTATGCCACGGTCAGCGCTATCCCGGACGGGGTCGCTGGAGCCGTCATTGTCACCCAGCCGCAGGTGACTGAGCAGGTTGTCCGTGAGTGCGCCGAAGCCGGTGTGACGCACATCTGGATGCATCGCTCGTTTGGGCAGGGGAGTGTGTCACCCGCCGCCGTCGAATACTGCCGGCAACACAACATCAGCGTTATCCCCGGCGGCTGCCCTATGATGTTCTGCGAGCCGGTTGATGCCGGGCACAAGTGTATGCGCTGGGTCTTGAACCTGACGGGTGGGCTGCCGAAGACCGTCTGATACTAATCTGACTGCCAACCTGCAACAATCAGACGAACCACGAAGCACACGAAGGAACACGAACGGCGGCACATTGGGTGCGATCGCGTGTGTGCGTCCGGTTCATTGCTTCGCGCGCTTCGTGGCCTTCGTGGTTTTCTTGCAGGTTTAACAGCAAAGTGGTATGAGACAGCTATCGAACAGAACATGACCATTAAAGGAACATCCTCTGTCCATCACCCTCCCCGAACTCGCGCTTGTGCTGCTGGTCGGCGTCTCCGGTTCCGGCAAGTCTACGTTTGCCCGCCGGCATTTCCTGAACGGGTGCATGAATGGGTCTTCGGCGTGCTGGCACCGGAGTGCGAGTCGGTCGATCCCCGGTTGTGATTGGTGGGGAGTTATGCTGATCCGCCCGGTTTGTCGCCATACGCACTACTCAGGGGCAAAGCCGGCTTTGCCCTCGCCGATCTGGGGAATGTACTGCTTGAGGATCTCCAGCACGCGCGCATAGGCGTCCGCGTCCCAGCCGCGTTCGGCACACAACTGTCGGGCAGCGTCGCGGGTGCCGGCCACAAAGCGCCCCCGGTTGGGGTGAAACGGCTGCACCACAAAACGCTGGATACCGGTTGCCAGCAGGCTCTGTGCGAAAGTGTGCGGATCGGCCACCGGCAATAGCGGTGTCAGGGTGATGCATGCCGGGATGCCGGCGGCGTGGATCTCCTGGATGGCCTGCAGCCGCACCCGGTTCGCGGGACAGAAGGGCTCGAAGATCTTGCGTACCGCGTCGTCGTCGGTGGTGATGGTCATGTTTACCTGCACTTGCCTGAACTGCCGCAGCAGGTCGCTGTCGCGGGTCACCAGCGGGCTGCGCGTCTGGATCACCAGCCGGGGCTGATGGTAGGCCAGCAGTTCGGCGAGCAGGCTGCGCGTCAGGCATAGCTCGCGCTCGATGGGCTGATAGGGATCGGTGACGCTGCTGAGGTAGACCGTCTGATCGGTGAGGGGTTTGCGCCGCTGTTTCTGCAATAGCGCCAGGGCATTTGCTTTGACCTGCACCCAGTGGCCCCAGGTGGCCTGCTGATCAGTTGTACGTGCAAAAAAGGCTGCGTAACAGTAACTGCATCCGAATGAACATCCGCTGTAGGGATTGAGGGTGAAGTCGTAGGCATCCATAAAGCCGGAGGAGCGGGTCAGGATGCCCTTCGCCTGGATATATTCCACGCTGCTATGCCCGATGGTCGTGCGGCGATCTTCGGCGGCGTTCTCGCATGCTTCGGCGTCGTTCAGGGGCAGCGACATTTGGGAAGACGCGTCCATCACATCACCTCCCGCGCTAGAATAGAACAGGTGTTTGCGTGTATTATAGGTGATGTCGAGGTGTGGCGCAAGGCTCTCAGGTGGAGGCTTTTTGTGGTATGGATGCGCAGAAGCGCGTCCGCTGTCCGTCCTGGTGCGGGAAGTGTTTTCTGGAAGTGAACTTCACACACCGTACAGGTCTAGCCAGTTATCAAACTCGTCATCTTCTTCATCGTCTCCATTACCTCCATCACCTTCAGCAAAATATTCCCTGGAGATAGATAGAGCCCACTCTACCAAACTATGGATATCAGCAGCCAGGGCTTTATCTGGACACCGAAGGTGGGCTCTGCCCAACTCACGTACGATATCCGGATTCGCCACAAGTGTAACACTCTCATCTCCAATCTCTTGTATGAAGTCCATGTAGAAGTCCCAGGTAACATCGGTATAGCCTGTCAGAACTTCTGCGGCGCGTGGCGAGAGTGGTGCATCCGGCGATAATGGCACACTCAGGGTACTCATTTTATCACCACTCCAGTGACCACTTTTACATAGACCACTTCGATATCCATCTCTTAATCGTTCGCGCAAGCCAAAACCATGGATGCAGTGATGAAACAGATGCGGCCCAAACAGGCGCGTATCCACATAACACTGTCGGGTCTGATTCACAATCAGGCAATGGGGATTGCGTGGCTGAGTAGCAACCGGTTGCAGGCGCACTTCCGGTGGACAGAGCGCAACCTGATAGCCCGTACGATACTCTTCCGGCGATCGTTCGTAGGCGGAAACGAAGGCGGATGGATCGGACGGAATGTGCGGTTCAGTATCGCCGACGTATTCCAGAATGGTCAAGATTGCCTGACGCGCAACTGGTGATCCAAAGCGCGTCGCCGAGTAGTACAGCGACACAAGGTCCATTTCGTAGGGGTTACACACAGGACAATCTTCACGAAATCGCTCAGGTTCAAGCATGTAAAGCATCTGAAATGCCTGAAAGGTAATTGACTCATACAGAAAAGCAGCGATAAAGTAGAGGTTTCCGTATTCTTCGTTCTCTGGTGCGATATTCCAGGGCTCAGGAATATGTCGCGTATAGTCTCCCGCAACATATATCGGATCTCCCGCCCATGCACCCATGAGCGGGTGCCGCCGCTCTGCCGCCGGTACCTCGCGCAACAGCAGCGCCAGGGCAAAAATCTCGTCATTACGAAAAACAGTAGACCATTTGGTGCCGGGTGGCTCAATATACTGTTTTTTGACTGGATTAACAATTAAAAAATATTCTCCCAAAGTCTGTTCCTTTGCTCAAACCTGATACACCCACTCCACCCGCTGTGCCTCGGTCGGGTCGGGTACATCCAGGCGGCGCAGCAGACGCTGGATCACCTTCTCCGGGACGGCGGTGGCAGCGGGGCGGCGCTGGTTGCGCGCCAGCAACGCGGCGTAGGGCGCTTCGACGTAGACGATGCACACCCGCGCACCATAGGCGCTGAACAGGTCAACCAGTTGGCGGCGCAACGATCGCGTGATATTGGTGGCATTCCAGGCGAAGGGTTGCTGCCGGCGCAGCAGTTCGCGGGCGCGGGCCCTGGCCGCCTGCACCACTGCACCCTGGTCATCCGCCGGATCAATCTCCAGCTCGGCGCGCAGGTCATCCAGCGCGATCACCGGCAGGCCAGGCCGGTTGGCTGCCAACCAGGTATCCTTGCCCGCCCCCGGCAGTCCGCTCAACAGCAGCACCTCAAAGCTGGTGCTGTCGTAGGCAGCGTAGGCCGGGTCGCGTCCCGGCGTACGGAAGTAGTCCATACGACTCTGGTCAGTGGCGAAGGCGTAGGGTTGCCCGAAACAGCCCTGCTCCCGGCAGAACTCGCGGAACAGGTCAATGTTGACCAGGAGATCGGCGCAGTCGGCGGCGATACGCCCGCGCACATCGGCCTCCGCCAGGAGCGCCAGCCAGTCGAGCCGCACCATCTGGCTGGCGGTGATGACCTCGCGCTGCGGATCGGCGCGCTCCAGCGCCCACAACGGCAGGCCGTGATAGCGCACCAGTTGCACGATGGTTTCGCGCTGTGGGAAGGGCATTGGTGTGTCCAGGCTCGCACCGGTGTAGAGCAGGGTGCGGGCCATCTGCGCGCCGACCTGGGCATGCTTTTTGGCGGTGATGCGGCCATCAGGTTCGGTGCGGGTGGTGGCCGGCTTGCCGACATCGTGCAGCAGCGCGGCGGCAAAGAGCAGCGCCCGGGCCGGCTCCGGCAGGCTGCGCCAGGCTTCCAGACTGACCAGGGCTGCAACCACCATGTGCGTGTGGGTCAGCACATCGCCCTCGGCATGGTAGACCGGGTTTTGCGGCACGCCGTCGAGCGCCCGCAGCCAGGCGAAGCGCTGCACGAGCGCCGGCCAGTCGAGCGCCCAATCGGGCGGCGCGGGGCAGTGGGGGAAGTGGTAGGTCGGATCAATCAAAAACCGCATGGTGTAGCTCCTTGCTTGCCCCGTTCGTGTCGAGCACTACCCGGAATCCGAAGTCAAAGTTGCTGCCGAAGTTGTCCGTGCTGGTATAATCTTGCATCCAGCATTGAACCTCCAGTCTGTCGCCGCAGCAGTGCGCGCACCTCGGCCTGAATGAAGACGATTAGTTGCTGCTGTTCATAGGCATTCAGCGCCGCGAGTATGCTCCCCTGATCCCCGGCAATTTCTGCCTGGATCTCATTAGTCTTTGGCCTGCTGCAAGCCATCGCAGGCGGGATGCTCCTCCGCTTTGGCCTCTACCACTGCTAGAGCGATGTCATGGTTGTAGCGCAGCAGGTAATCCGCCCGGCGCGGGGGCTGGCGCTGCGGTTGGCGCGCGCCATTAGCGAGGATGCGCCCTGGATTGATCGTGTATTCCTCGTGAAAGAGTGGGGCGGATCGTCCCAGCCGGCGGCAATCAACTGCGGCGTGATGTAGTGGCGGCGGGTATCGGCTTCATTGTTCACGGTGCGGACTCCTGTGTCGGGTTGTTGTCTGGTGCATAGGCGTGCGGCTGTGCCGAACTGGTACACGCACCGGGGATAACCCACCAGCATCCCTGTCGGAGGCTAAGCTACCTTCCGGGTTAGGACGGCGTAACTCCGGTGAATTACACGACTTACGCGGCGGCATTCAAATCAGACATGTGCCTGGATGAACGGCCCGATTCGCCTGCGGCAGTGTGGTACGTGATCGGTCTTTTTCACAACACATTTGCACTCTGTGCAAATGTGTTGTGAAAAAGCATGGAATCTTCCGCCCTACCGGAGGCGCTATCCTCCGCCAGACGCGGGATTGCCTGATACATGTCAGTATTGGCCGTTTCGCGATGTTCGCTCATTTTGTGTTCTTTCGTGGTTCAAAGTCCCACCGCGTAACTCCGGTGAATTATACCATGCAGGCGGTACGGCAGCATGACTGCCGCCAGGTGGGGCGGGTGGCAGCCATTGCCACCCATCACTATCACGCGTGATAGTCACCCCCGCAGCGCCGACTGTCACGCTTCTGCCGTTGCAACTATCGCTTGCGGGAGTGTGTTTCTACGGCCCGGCTGCTAAACTGCTCTCAACTAAGGTATTGCGATGGACACAACATCCTTATCCGCTCGTAATACTCATGTTACATCTGGGTAAGCGCTGGTTTCGAATTTGTTTCTAGAATTGTTCCTGTACATCACCATATATCGCCGGTCCTGGACAACCTTACAGAGGTAGTACGGAACTTTATCGTTACGTATAGATAATCACATAAGGAGGAACTCCCATGACACAGTTACCCGTTCAGTATGACGCGCTCCGTAACGTAATCGTAGAAAATATCCCGCATACCCATCTGGTAGATGTCATGCGCGGAGCAAAGCAACGCGGTACGCGTGACAATGGTTTCAACGGCATCGCCCGCCGTCATATATTCTCACGCTATGCCATGCGTGAACTATCACCGTCCGATCAGATCATCTTTGAGCAGTTTGGTCAGGGACCGATTGTCAATCTGCCTTACACCCGCATTCACCATGCATTCGAAGCGCAGGTCGCCGCCCGCCCGCATGCGATTGCTGCACAGCATCTCGATGAGACTATCACCTACCAGATGCTTGACCGGCAGGCGAACCGGCTGGCCGCCCGGCTGGCCCGGCATGGCGTCACCACTGGCGATAGCGTGGCGCTCTTCTTGAAGCGCTCCATCCCGATGCTGGTCGGCATTATGGCGACGCTCAAGCTCGGCGCGGCCTATGTGCCGCAGGATGTCGGTATCGCGCCGGAGTCGCAACTGCGCCATATCATCACCACCGCTTCAACAAAGGTGATCCTGACGCTCGCGCATCTGCGTGATGTTGTTCCCGTACCGGAGGGCCATATCTGCATCGCCATTGACGAGGTGCTGCGTGAGCCGTTTGCCGCCGACGAAGGGCTGACCTTCACCCCGGCGGCGGAGATTGACCCGACCGCGCGCTGCTTTATCCTGTTCACCTCCGGCACCACCGGCAATCCTAACGGCGTTCAGGTGACGCATGGCAATGTCTGCAATATTCTGCTGACCGAGCCGGGTTCAATGGGCATGCGTCCCGGCCGCAAAGTGGCGCACCTGCTGAATATCGCCTTCGATATGGCGGCATGGGAGATCCTGGGCTGTCTGGCACACGGCGCAACCCTGATCATTCGCGGCAAGGATTTTCAGGAGGCCGCGCAGCAGGCCGACATCGTTATCGCCACCCCGTCGATCCTGAGCCGCATTGATGCCGATCAGTGCCACAACGTGAAGCTGGTTGCGGTTGCCGGCGAGCCCTGCCCGCAGCCGCTGGCCGATACCTGGGGCTCCTTCTGTACCTTTTACAACTCCTGCGGTCCCACCGAGACGACCATCGTCAACACCATGCAGCACTATCACCCGGAGACAGGACAACTCACCATCGGCAAGCCAACCCCAAACAACACCGTCTATATTCTCGATGAGCAGCGCCGTCCCTGCGCCATTGGCGAAGTCGGCGAGATGTGGGCGGGCGGCGACTGTGTCACCGCCGGGTATCTGCACAATGATCGCCTCAACGCCGAGCGGTACGCCCCCGATCCCTTCCTGGGCAATGGGCGGATGATGTTCCGCACCCGCGATCTGGGCCGCTGGACGGCGGACGGCGAGTTGGAACACCTCGGTCGCACCGATGATCAGGTCAAGGTGCGCGGCTTTCGGGTCGAACTTGACGCGGTATCGGCGGCGCTGGAGTCGGTACCGGAGTGTACGCAGGCCGTCACCCTGAAACTGGACAGCCAGAACCTGGTGGCCTTTGTCCGCCCGCAGACGGTTGATCCGGAAGTTGCCCGGCAGCAGGTGGCCGCGTCCCTGCCCTACTACTGCGTGCCGTCACAGGTCATCGCCCTGGATGCCTTCCCCATCACCGACCGGGGCAAGGTGAACAAGCGGGCTCTGTTGCAGATGGCGGTTGAGCAGGCGGAGCAGCCGGTCTAGCGTAACACCGGGGGAGATGGGCCGGCCCGCCAGTCGGCCCCGGAAGAGCTTCCCCGCCGCAGGACGGATTGCGGACGCGCTTCTGCGCATCCCTACCGGAAAATCACCCATTCCAAAAGCAATTTGACGATGTATGAATGTTGAACATTAAATCCAGATAGCGCCGCTCAGGCGTCCCGGCTTCCGCCGGCCCAGGCTTTCCCGGCAAGATGCCGCAGCCCCGGCAGATATCCACCGGCTAAAGCCGGGACTCCCGGCTATTCATATCCGGACTATTTTCTCAACATTCATCAGCCGTCCGGATAGCGCCGCTCAGGCTTTCCCGGCAAGATGCCGCAGCCCCGGCAGATATCCACTGGCTAAAGCCGGGACTCCCGGTTATTCATATTCGGACTATTTTCTCAACGTTCATCAATCGTCAAATGGAAACATACATTGGAGGTAATACTATGCTCAAGCAATACGGAAGCATCGAACTTGTGCGTGAGCTGACAACCGAAACCGAACGCGCCCGCGCCTTCGCCCCGACGACCAAACTGCCCGGTATGCGCAGTCGGTTGCAGCGCCTTGGATCGCATCCGCGCTTTATGCCCTACAACCGCCTGATCGTCCTGGTGCTGCTGGTCAACCTGGGGTTCCTGGCCTTCGGCATCCTTGAGGGGATGTGGTGGACCTGGGACGGCATTGCGCTGACGAATATCGGCCATCTGGTGGTCGGGAATATCACCCTCGCCGTGATTATCCGGCAGCAGTATGTGATCAATCTGCTCTTCTGGCTGGCGACCCGCGCGCCGAACACCTGGCCGCTCGCCATTCGCTGGGCGCTGGGCAAGGTTTACCATTTCGGCGGCCTGCATGCCGGGGGCGCGCTTGCCGGGACCGTCTGGTTCATCGCGTTCGCCGGTTCGCTGACCTACCATTTTGAGCAGGGGCTACCGGGGGTGTCCGCCGCCACGCTGTATGTCACCTACGCCCTGCTGGCGCTGCTGCTGCTGATCACGATTATGGCCTTACCGTCGTTTCGGGCGCGCTTCCATGACTCTTTTGAACGGGCCCACCGCCTGGGCGGATGGACCGCGCTGATCCTCTTCTGGGTGCAGACGGTGCTGTTTGTGAACGACGGGCGGGGGGCGGAGACGCTGCAAGATGCGCTGCTGGCGGCACCCTCCTTCTGGGCACTGCTGGCCGTGACCTTCAGCATTCTCCTGCCCTGGCTGCGCCTGCGGAAGGTGCCGGTCGAGATCGAAACCCCTTCAAAGCATGTGGCACTGGCGCGCTTCAACTATGGTGTCACGCCCTTTGCCGGCTCCTCCACGGCCATCAGCCGCAACCCGCTGCTGGAGTGGCATGCCTTCGCCAATGTGCCTTCACCCCACGAAGATGGCTTCCGGCTGACCATCTCGCGCGCCGGTGATTGGACCGGCAAATTCATTGACGAGAAACCGTCGCACGTCTGGGTCAGAGGTATTCCGACCGCCGGGGTTGCCAATATCGAAACGCTGTTCAAGCGCGTCGTCTATGTGGCAACCGGGAGTGGCATCGGCCCCTGTCTGCCGCACCTGCTCGCCGGGGAAGTGCCCTCACTGCTGGTCTGGTCAACGCGCAGCCCGCGCAAGACCTACGGTGACGCGCTGGTGGACGAGATCCTGGCGGTGCAACCGGAGGCGATCATCTGGGACACGGATACCCTGGGCCGGCCCGATCTGGTCAAACTGGCCTACCAGGCTCACCAGACCTTTGACGCCGAAGCGGTGATCTGTATCTCCAACAAAAAGTTGACCTGGGAAGTCGTCTACGGAATGGAGAGTCGCGGCATCCCGGCCTATGGCGCGATCTGGGACTCATGAGGAGCGGACGCGCCTGTGAACGTTGAGAATGTAATCCGGATATCGCCGCTCAGGTGTCCCGGCTTCAGCCGGATTGGGATTTCCCTTCGTATGCTGCTGGCCCGGCAGTCATTCACCGGCTAAAGCCGGGACTCCAGTGAGGCATATGTCGTGCGGAGGATTTTGGGAGGCGGACGCGCTTCTGCGCGTCCCTAGGGAAAACGAGAGATGAGGTGAAACATGAACATCAATATTGAACGGAGCGGGCGTGTGGTCATCGTGCGGTTGAACCGCCCAAAAGCCCTGAATGCGTTAAACACGGCGCTGATGCACGAAATGGTGACGGCCATGCGCGCGCTTGACAACGACCCGGAGGTTGGCTGTTTCATCGTCACCGGCTCACCCGAGATCTTCTCGGCGGGGGCCGATGTCAAAGAGATGGCGGAGAAGACCTACGTCGAGGTGCTGCACGAGAACTTTCTGGCAGAGTGGGACGGATTTCAGGCTCTGCGCACGCCGAAGATCGCCGCCGTCGCGGGCTATGCGCTAGGTGGGGGCTGCGAACTCGCCATGATGTGCGACACGATCTTTGCTGCTGAGAATGCCCGGTTCGGCCAGCCCGAACTCAACCTGGGGGTCATCCCCGGCATGGGCGGCTCGCAGCGCCTGACCCGGCTGATCGGCAAAGCGAAAGCGATGGATATGATCCTGACCGGACGCCTGATGGATGCCGAGGAAGCCGAACGCGCCGGGCTGGTTGCGCGGGTCTTCCCGACCGAGCGCCTGCTGGACGAGACGCGGGCGGCGGCCCACACGATTGCCAACTATGGCAAAACGGCGGTAATGGTCGCGCGCGAGGCGGTCAACCAGGCGCTGGAGATGGGCCTGCAGCAGGGCATCCTGTTCGAGCGGCGCAGCTACCATGCCCTCTGGGCCACCGCCGACCAGAAGGAGGGCATGCGCGCCTTCATCGAGAAACGCGCGCCGAACTTCCGGGGCGAGTAGGTTTGGGTTGCGGATGTGCTAAGAACCGACGAGGGTAGTGGGCACATATCAGGCAGTAGGGACGCGCTTCTGCGCGTCCCTACTGCCTGAGAAGACATACGAAGATAATGTTAAATCATTAGTGGTGAAGCAGCGTTTTACACCAGGTAAGACGGTTCGCCGACGGTAGACACGGGGACAGCCTGAACTACCTGTTCGCCACCAAACTGCGTTTTGTATAGTGTCGTGTAAAGACCGTTGCGGGCAAGTAACTCTGTATGTGTCCCATGCTCGACCACGCGTCCATGTTCCATCACAAAAATCACATCGGCAGACAGAATGGTTGATAAGCGATGGGCAATCACCAGACTTGTACGACCCCGCAGTACACGCTGAAGTGCTTCCTGAATAAGCATTTCCGAAAGCGAGTCCAGATGTGAGGTCGCCTCGTCCAGTATGACCATGCAGGGATCTTTTAGAATGATCCGTGCAAGTGCAATCCGCTGCCGTTCCCCGCCACTTAAGCGGTACCCTCGTTCGCCCACAATCGTGTCATATCCGTCCGGTAGCCGCGTGATGAAGTCATGAATGTTCGCCACTTTCGCTGCTTCTATCACTTCCGACTCGGTTGCGTTGGGGCGCGCATAGAGTAGGTTTGCCCTGATCGTATCGTAAAAGAGGTATGTCTCCTGCGTTACCATACCGATGTGTTGTGCCAATGATTGGAGGGTTAGCTGCCTGACATTGCGTCCGTCGATTAACACCCGGCCCTTGGTTGGATCGTAGAGTCGGGGAATCAAGTAGGAGAGTGTGGTTTTTCCGGCCCCACTTGGTCCGACCAGCGCAACGATCTGTCCTGGTTCAATCACCACATTCACATCGCATAGCGCCCACTGCGCCAACGACTCACCAGAACCTGATAGGTGTTCGCTGATCGGCGGTGTAGCATCACGCTGCAAGTCCTGGAGAAGCGGCAAGTTGCTGTCATCAACAGACCGGGTCGTTCTAGCGGTAACCTGTGGGTCTGCCCTATGTGGCACAGCGTCATAGGCAAAGTAGACCTGTTCAAACTGAATATGTCCCTGGGGATGGATCAGGGGACGACTGTTGGGCTGCTCACCGATTTCAATCGGGATATCCAGGATCTCAAATACCCGCTCAAAGCTGACCAGACTCTGGGCGAACTGCACTGGCGCATTAGTAAGCGCCATCAAGGGCGTGTACAATAAGCCAAGATATGTACTGAAGGCAACAATAGTACCGATAGTAAACTCGCCATGTAAAACCAGATATCCACCCATCCAGAATACCACCGCTGAACCTGCTGCGCTAATCAGGCTTAATATCATGAATAACCATTGCCCGACGACTGCCGATCGGGTACCAATGTCACGGACATCAGCGGCAGCATTGCTAAAGCGGGCCAACCCATGCCGCTCTTGCCCGAATAGTTTTGCCAGCAATGACCCATTCACATTGAGCGTCTCACTTAGAGCCGCATTCATATCAGCTTCGGTTTCGAG
>DAOTVB010000034.1:0-39895 GCA_034436755.1 Chloroflexaceae bacterium
CGACCTGGCCTGGATTGAGGCGCTACCGGGGCGCAAAGTGATGATCCGGGGCAACCATGACTACTGGTTCCCGCGCCGGGTGGGACCGCTGCGTTCCCACCTGCCGCCGAGCATTACCGCCCTGAGCGGCGACGCCACCGACATCGGCGCGGCGGTCGTGTGTGGTACGCGTGGCTGGATCACCCCCGACACCCCCGGCTTCAAACCCGAAACCGACACCCGCATCTACGAGCGTGAACTCAACCTGCTCGACAGCGCCCTGCGCGCGGCGCAGCAACTGGCCCAGGGGCAGCGCCCGATCATCGTGATGATCCACTACCCGCCCTTCCTCAACCAGCAGCCGACCGCGTTTGCACAGCATATCGCCGCCGCCGGTGCCGCCGCCTGCATCTACGGCCACCTGCACCGCCCCGAAGACTGGGCCACCGCCGTCCAGGGCCGCGTCGAGGGTGTCGATTACCAGCTTACCGCGTGTGATTATCTGGGCTTCGGGCCGGTTGCAGTGCGGGGGTTGGGGACGTGATGGGGTGATGGGGTGATGGGGTGATGGGGTGATGGGGTACTTGTAATCAGAATTTGTTGTTCTGTAATGTAGGTATTTCTTTATTGTTTTGTCAGGTGAATAGTAGTCAAAAAAGTCGGGTACATACCTCACTGACAGATTTTATGCCATAGCCAGGGGTGATGCAAACAAGCAAATCTTCTGTCAATGTGCCTGGTTTTTATGGAGGCATTGATGTCTAAGAAAATACCAAATCGACCATGGATGTATTACACGTTTGTCTGGTTTGGTGCCGTGCTTTTTACGTGTATTTTGGGGCTGTTTATGAGTACTGTTATTTACGGCCTATTATCCTCGGTTACAGCCTGGTTATCAGCTTTCATCAGTGTCTCGGAAGTATCTCAAGGAGGTGAGATAAATGTTAACTGGCTCATAGGGGTTATTTCCAGTGCGTTAAGCGGTTCAATTGTCGGGATGTTTTATTATAAAATTATCTTTAAGGATGTGCTGCCAATGGCACGCTGGTGGGTATGGGCCAGTGCAGGGATAACCATACTACTCTATTTGTGGATTTTGTATCTCTATGCATGATGGCAATCAACAGGCGTGCTATCCACTTTTCGCAGACACAATCTGTACCTCATGGCATTCCCCACCGCTTGCACCGAATATATGCAACCTGGGTACGCTACGCAAACAGGCGATTAAGCCAGGCCGCAAACGCGGTTGCGACCGGTGTGTCGTGTAATAGCACCTGCGCCGTAATGGACTGGCCCATAGGCCGACCGGGTATATCTTGCCAGGCCAGCCAGGTATGAATAAGGGCTTTGGGGTGGTGTAAAAGTGAGTATCGCTGCAGGTTCTCCTGCTCGATCTCTGCGACGATGAATTCGGCTTTGGGCAGCAGTAGATCATTTTGTGGGATCAAATGTGCAACAAAGTCTTCCAGCATCCCCGGAAGTTGATTATCTGGCATTAACCAGATACCTACACGCGGCAAATGCTCTTGTTCAATAACCGTTCCCTGGGGGTCAGGTCGATCAGGTAGATTCTGGTAGTCGGAACTGCTCAGACGGTGACGGATTGCATCCCAGCGCCCCTGCAGATTTTCATCGGCATCAACCACGATACCCAGAGTGCGTAATCCGGCTGTTTTCAGGCGCACTGGTATACCGTCCAGGAGGTCATCTACGCCACCACCAGCATCATCTGCCGTAACCACTTCAAATGTCTCTGGAATAGCATGCCGCTCGCAGAGCGCCCAGATGACATGCTGATCATTTTTTCCTTCAACCACCAGTTGCGGTTTCACCACGCGTGCTGCCATTAACGCACCTCGATGCCCTGTTTGATCGCAATGTCTAACTCGTGCGCCGCATACCCAACCGCTGTAACCTGCCCGTCAATTCGATCCAGCCGGATCAGACGCCCCGTACTCGGATCTGTAACCTCATGCAGTGCCTGCTGGAAAGCTCTAACACAGTCCCAACTATGGGTTGTGGCAAAAACCTGGGAGTTATCCCTGGTAGCCGTTTCAAATATTAAACGCCACATGTCTTTAAGCACACTAAAGTGCAGGCCGGTATCAATCTCATCAACCAGCAGCGTACCCGCGTCAACGCTGACCAGCGCGGCCACAACCGGCAGCACCCGGCGTACACCGTCGCCCATGCTACTAAGCGGTATCGGCTCGTCTTCACCGGCAAGTTTAAGCAACACCCCACTGCTGGAACTCTGTCTACTGGTAAAGCTAATCCGCTCCACTCTGGGTTCAACAATCTGGAGTGCCGCAACAACGCGATCCTCGCGTGGTGTTAAGGTGATACTGTCCCACAGTAACGCAAGCTCATCATATGCCAGAACGTTTGTGGTAATGAACCGGGCCTTTTGTACGGGTGTGGCTATACGCTGGGGATAGCTGCGCACCAGTCCATCCAGGGTAGATATGCTTTCGCGGATTGGTTCCGCACCCGGTTTGCTCTGCTCGAGGATCAGGCGTTTGGAACGCGACTCAACCTCAATATTTTCATCGTCAAACAGTGACTGCTGTTCGATGTCTTTATCCGGCGATCGTCCATCTCTGACAGAAATACTTAGTGATAGTTGATTCGCAGCATTACCATACATGACCACGGCCTGGTTTTTGTTCAGACTATGTCCATGAAAAATATGTGCGATTACATATCCTCCCATGAGACGCCGTTCAAGCCGGGGATCGCCTACGCGTGAAACAAATTCACCCCGCTCACTCAAAATATACATCAGGCTCGATACGGGATTCTCACTGGTGAGGAGATAAATCGCCTCTAACAGACTGCTCTTGCCGGAGTTATTGGTACCGACAACCAGGTTAACCCGGGCAGCCTGATCCAGGGAAAACTCCTCGAATACCCGGTAATTCTTAACTGTCAAAGACCGGATCATGCTATCCTCCACACGCTGTGGATGTATCCATTCAAACCGTGTATCTTTGGGTAACTTTGAATTATCACAGGTTACATCCAATCGAGGCACATCCAGCAACATTACCTTATTCTACACCCGATTTGAGTGGCGTAACCAGCCCCACCTGTACGCTGTCTAAGGTTGCGGTTAACTCCTCCAGGGCATGGACTAATCTTCTGAAGGAGCGTGATGTCTGCGCTGCCAGGTCAAGAAACCGGTTCAGATTTTTCTTTAAATTGCCCAGATTACCAACTCTGATTGGCCGACTCACATACCAGTTTACCGACCATCCATAGTAGTTAAGCAGGCGACTGAGCAAGATTGGCACAGCCTGGACATCACCATCACCCTCAACGATTGTGACAATGCGCTGCATTATGGGTTGCCCGATAGCTCAACTTCCTCCCGATGCAGTCCCTGGACGCGCATAAGTTCACCTGGGGAGAACAACTTACGGGTAATCGCTTCGCGTTGTGACCCGACAATTGGGCCAACGCTGGTTATACCCTCCTCTTTTTCAACAACCAATATATTCGCTTCAGAGAAGCGGTCAATTAAATCCGGATTGTGCGTTGTAAAAAGTACCTGACTACGCATGCTTGCCTCCTGGAGCACATCGCAGAGTACCCCCAATGCACCCGGATGAACATTCAGTTCAGGCTCTTCAATGGTAATAAGTGGTCTGGGCGGTTCTTGATAGAGCGCCGTTAGAATGCCTAACATGCGTAGGGTTCCATCAGACTCTTGCGCTAACTCAAAGGCCGGCCCTCTCCGCCCCTCGTCAGAAGTGCTATGATGTAGTCTGGTCACCAGATAGCCGCCTACGCGCGTTACCGAATAGTCATGGATACCATCGACAACCCGTTCTAAAGCAGTTGTCATGGTGCTTATATCGGCGTTTTTGTTCTGCTTCAATCTTCTGAGAACGGAGGCAATATTTTGCCCTTCTTCTTCTAATGGGTATGGATTTGACGGCTTCTGTGGTTCGCGCAGATGTGCCGGGTAGATCGTATAAAAACCCATGTTGCTTAAGAAGCGATAGGCTTCCCGGGTATGGCGATATGGTAAAAGTTGTATGATGCGCGGCAACACCAGATTAGTATCATCAATGTCGCTTATAATACTTTTAGGTAAGAAACGCTCCTCTTCAAACGCTTTTATCCACTTACCCTCTTTGATCTCTAATACAAAAGGGTTGCTTACTTTAGGAAATACAGTATCTCTTATCTCGTTGATGGCCTTCAGCGCGAGTCTTTCGGCCTTTACACGATATTCCCCCCGCTTTTCACTGCCCAGAGTAAAACTATAATCACCCGACCAGGCTACATTTTCTAAATAAAGGTGTATATGCACATCATACGGTGCTCCTCTGGCTGACCATCGTCGAACCGCACTCATGCCGTGCCGGTCAAGCACGGCGGCGTCTAACCCCCGCATAACAATATCTCGCACGAATCTCAAGACATCAATAACATTACTTTTACCAGACCCGTTTGTCCCAACCAGGACCGTCGGGGAACCAAAGGTTACATCAATATCGGCCAGACTTTTGTAATTCTTTACCTGTAATCTCGATATGATTGTTGGTGGATAAGTTGTCACAACACACCTCGCTGGGGGTGATCCATCTGATAATCGAATGACTTCTGTTTGAGTATAGTCTGCTCAGGAGCAACCGTCAAACCCGAACGTGGGTTTATGCTTTAGTTTTACACACGTTACCGCCGTTCTGGATTGAACGCAAACACCGGAGCCTGAACTACCTCCGTAGGTGCTTTCCCTGAGCGTAGGATCGCCTGTATCTGCTCTACCGTCTCGGGCGCAAAGCGGCGCTCACCCGTTTCCAGGTTAACCCGCGCCGGAACATTCCGGATAACGACAATCTCCCCGTTAAGTTCGAGCATATATGTAACCTTCTGCTCTGCAAATGGTTCATTCTGCATCTCATCCGGCATAACTGTCTTACCTGTTAACTCCACGCATGTTTATCATCTCTGCGACCTCAGCGTCTCTGTGGTGCAAGAAGATCGCGTTGTCGTATGCTCTAACCCTGCGCTCATCCCAACCCGAGCGCATACGCAACCGCTGCCTCTGCGTGGAGCCGGGTCGTATCAAAGAGCGGCAGCCGGCTGTCTTCCGCCTTGATCAGCAGCCCAATCTCAGTACACCCCAGGATAATTCCCTGCGCCCCCGCCGCCTGGAGCCGCTCCATAATGCGCAGGTACGCGGCCCGGGCTTCCGGTTGGATGATCCCCAGGCAGAGTTCCTCATAAATGATGCGATGTATCGTCTCCCGTTCCGTATCCTCGGGCACCAGCACAGTGAGGCCATGCTGCTCTGTGAGGCGACCTTTGTAAAACGCCTGCTCCATGGTAAAGCGCGTACCCAGCAGGCCAACCGTCCGCAGACCGGCAGCGCGGACAGCTTCAGCGGTCGGATCAGCAATATGCAGCAGCGGAATAGATACCGCACCCGCAATCGCATCAGCAACCTTATGCATGGTGTTTGTACATAAGACCAGCAGATCAGCGCCGCCCCGTTCCAGTCGCCGGGCTGCGTCCGCCAGGATCATAGCAGCCGCATCCCACCGGGCCTGCTGCTGTAGCGTCTCAATCTCCGCAAAATCAACCGAGTACATCAGGCTCCGGGCCGAGTGTAGCCCGCCACATCGGTGTTTGACCTGCTCGTTGATGATGCGGTAATATTCCAGCGAAGACTCCCAACTCATCCCACCGATAAGGCCGATTGTTTTCATGTGGTATTCCTTCAGGTTACGCATAGATCACGCACCAGTGGATCGATCAAGTCATCCGGAATCCGATTGCGCTATGAGTTTCATCCTGGTGATCGCTACTTTGCTCCCAACCGCCTGATGAAGTTTGAAAAATGAAACCGGACATTACTCCTGGAGCCGGTTAACGGACGTACACCGGCTGAAGCCGGGACTCCTGCGCTTGGGCGACGCTCTCGTGATTGCCCGGCATCTGTACATTCTACCCGAACTGTTTTTCAAAGGTCATAAGGTTGCACGACGACAAGTGTAGAGTTGCTATATGCGACCCTGCTTCATCATCTGTGTCAGCGAGCGCTGCTATTGCTGTTCAGGCGTGCCGGTTAACGCGCATATCAGGTCTATGCTGATTATACCGAGAAATCCATCAATGATCACACTAACCTCATTCCCACTCCCGGCCACCGGCTTGCGCGCATCGCCCCGCTCCACGTACGACAAACATTCGTTCGGAATAATTGGACAGAACCGCGTTTTAGGTGTATAATATGCCTTAAATCGTGCATGGAGATCACGGAAACGAAGGGGTTCCGCGTAGCGGCCCGCCGCGCCGCTGCACGGTGCCCCTTTGCTATGTCCTGAGTTCAGATAAAAGCGAAACCAGGTGGTTTGCATTGTTCGACATGAGAGACCGCGCGTCTGTCATGCCCACTTACGGAGTTGTGTATGGAAATTGGGATTGTTCGTCCGATCAATATTACCACCGAGATGCGCGAGTCGTATCTCGACTACGCTATGAGCGTTATCGTCGCGCGGGCACTGCCCGATGTGCGCGATGGCCTCAAGCCGGTGCAGCGGCGGATTCTCTACGCGATGCTGCGCGAGGGTCTGCGTCATGACCAGCGCTACTCCAAGTGTGCCGGTATTGTCGGTGAGGTGCTGAAGAAGTACCACCCCCACGGCGATATGGCCGTCTACGATGCCCTGGTGCGAATGGCGCAACCCTGGAACTTGCGCTACCCCCTGGTGGATGGGCAGGGTAACTTTGGCTCGGTTGACGGCGACCCGCCCGCCGCCTATCGTTACACCGAGGCCCGGTTGACCCGGATTGCCGAGGAGATGCTCCTTGACATTGATAGAAACACGGTTGACTTTCGCCCCAACTTCGATGGCGAGCATGAGGAGCCGGAAGTCCTTCCCGCCCTGCTGCCCAACCTGCTGCTCAATGGTGCGTCGGGGATTGCGGTGGGTATGGCGACCAATGTCCCGCCCCACAATCTGAAGGAGTTGTGCGACGCAATCATGCATCTGGTCGAGAATCCGGAGGCGACCGTCGAAGATCTGGTCAAAATTATGCCGGGGCCGGATTTCCCCACCGCCGGTAGCATCCTGGGCACCGAAGGGATTATGAATGCCTACAGCACCGGCAAGGGGCATATCACCCTGCGCGCCCGGGCGCATATCGAGGAGGGTTCGCGCGGCGCATTCAATATTGTCGTCACCGAACTGCCTTACCAGGTCAACAAGGCCCGGTTGCACGAGCGGATTGCCGAGATGGTCAAGGATCGCAAGCTCGAAGGCATCCGCGATGTTCAGGATCAGTCTGATCGCACCGGTATGCGCCTGGTGATCTTTCTGAAGCAGGATGCGCAGCCCAAGAAGGTGCTCAACGCGCTCTTCAAGCATACGCAGATGCAGACGACCTTTGGCGTGAATATGCTGGCATTGACCGAGGAGGGCCGCCAGCCGCGCGTGCTCAACCTCAAGCGGGTGCTCCACGAGTATATCCGGCATCGTCAGAATGTTATTCGTCGCCGTACCGAGTTTGACCTGGAGAAGGCCCGCGCCCGCGCTCACATCCTCGAAGGTCTGAAGATCGCTCTCGACAATCTCGATGAGATCATCCGTACAATCCGCGAGTCACGCACCGTCGAGAGTGCGCGCACCAACCTGATGACCCGGTTTGAGCTGACGCAGATCCAGGCTCAGGCCATTCTGGATATGCAACTGCGGCGGTTGGCCGCCCTGGAGCGCCAGAAGATCGAAGACGAGTATCGGGAGGTCATCCAGTTGATCGCCGAGTTGGAGGATATCCTGGCTAATCCGCGTCGCGTGCTGCATCTGATTATCGAGGATCTGAACCGCATCAAAGAGCAGTATGGCGATGAGCGGCGCACCCGCATCATCCCCGATGTCAACGGCGAGGTCAGCGACGAAGACCTGATCCCCGATGTCCGGGTGTTGATTACCCTGACCAGCCGGGGCTACATCAAGCGTCAGCCCTGTGATGCTTACCGTACCCAGCGGCGCGGCGGGCGTGGCGTCAAAGGCATGGTCACGCGTGAGCAGGATGTTGTCCGCCATATTCTGACCTGCGGCACGATGGAAGATCTGCTCTTCTTCACCGACCGGGGCAAGGTCTTTCAGATCAAGGCGCACGAGGTGCCGGAGGCCAACCGTACTGCCAAAGGCCTGCCGCTGGTCAACCTGGTTTCGCTGGAGCCGGGTGAGCAGGTGACATCGATGCTGGCAGTCCCGGACTTCAACCATGGCGAGTATCTGGTGATGGCAACCGCCCATGGTCAGATCAAGCGTACGCTGCTCAAGGAGTACAGCCAGGTCCGCTCCAATGGCCTGATTGCCATTGGCCTGGATGATGGCGATTTCCTGGGGTGGGTGACCACCAGCCAGGGCGACGAAGATATTCTGATGATTACCGTACGCGGTCAGACCATCCGTTTCCGGCAGGATGATGTACGCCCGATGGGCCGCACCGCGCGGGGAGTCATCGGTGCGAACCTGGGGGATAACGACCGGGTGGTCTGGATGGGCCTGGCCGATCCCGCTGCCGACCTGCTGGTGATTACCGCCCGGGGCTTTGGCAAGCGCACCGCGCTGGAGGAGTTCCCCACCAAAGGACGGGCTACCAGCGGTGTGATCGGAATCAGGCTGCGTCAGAATGATGAAGTCGCCGCCGCGCACACCGTGGGGGATGCCTCACTACTGACCTTTATCACAACCAACGGCGTGGTTATGCGGCAACTGGCCGACGGTATTCCGCGACTGGGTCGGGCCACGCAGGGCGTTACCATTCTCAACCTCAATGAGGGTGACCGGGTTGCCGCCCTCTCGTGCGACGAGCCTGATGAGGCACCGGATAATGATGACGGCACCCAGGTGCTTGTCAGTCCCAACGGTGCGTAGTACAGTAGTGCATAGCCGGGACAACCGGATCTGAGGCGAAATAGGGCGGCGCGGAGATAAGATAGTAGATTGTCTCCGCGCCGCTCTGCGTTTTCTTGAGAGATAGACAGAACTCAGCGGAGTTACGCCAGGGCCAGCGCATACTCCGGCGTCGTAACAACGGCTTCTTGGGGTGGCGGTAGCTTCACTTTTGTGCGCAGATCCGCCCCTTCGGCATGAATGAGATCCACGAACGCATCAACCAGTTGGGCATCCCACTCAGTCCCGCGCCCCTTCCGCAGAATGTTGAGCGCCGTCGCTGTATCCATCCCGGCGCGATAGGCGCGGTTGGAGGTCATCGCATCAAAGGCATCGGCCACTGCCAGAATGCGCGTCTCGAGGCTCAGTTGCTCCCCCGAGAGTCCCCCCGGATATCCACTGCCGTCGATCCGCTCGTGATGCCCCTCAATAATCGGAAGTGTGTCGCTCAGTGCCTGCACCCCACGAATAATATTTGCACCGATTGACGGATGCTCCTTCATAATGTCGAACTCTTCATCGGAGAGCGGACTGGGCTTGAGCAAAATATGATCACGGATACCAATCTTGCCGATGTCATGCAACAGGCCCGCATAGCGCAGTCGTTCGATCCGCTCTGCCGGCAACCCAATCACCTCGGCCAGCCGCACTGCATAGCGCGTCACCTGCTCCGAGTGACCGTGGGTGTAGGGGTCGCGCGCATCAATGGCCGCTGCCAGCGCTTCAATCGTCTGCAAGTTCTGCTCACGCAAACGCTGGTAGAGGCGGGCATTGTCGAGGGAAGCGGCAATCTGCAGGGCAAACACACTGAGTAGCTTACGCTCATTCGCATCAAATTCCGGCTGCTCACCGTTGCGAGTAAGATGCAGACAGCCCACCGGCCGGTCGTTGGTCCGCAAGACCGCCCCGGCCATCAGCCCGGCAACATTGGTCCCCCGCCCGCCGATAAGCTGCATATGCACCTGTACCAACTGTTCCTCGCTGCAATCGGGAGCCAGGGGAAGCTGATCCGCGCGTGGTCCGCTGCTATGGCGGGTTTTATATGTCAGCAGGCGCAGGCACTGATCCTCCGGGTAGAGCAGTGATACCGAGAGCGAATCCGGGGCGAAGCGCTGCCAGAGGAACGCATTAATCCGCATCACCTGCGTTTCAACATCCAGCGAGTTCGCAATTGCCTGACTAAACTGGTACATCACCACCAGTTCCGAGAGGCGCTCTTTTTCCTGGCGAATGCGCCGGAGTTCCAGGCACCGCCGCACCGCGCGCTCCAGATCATCGGCATCAACCGGTTTAGTCAGGTAATCAAAAGCACCCAGTTTCAACGCCTGACGGGCCGTATCGACCTCCGCAAAGGCGGTGAACACCAGTTTATCAACATCGGGATGCTGCTCTCGGAGATAGTGCAGCAACTCAATCCCGCCCATCTCCGGCATCTGCAGGTCGGTCAGCACCAGGTCATAGCGTTTCTCGCGCAGCATCTCGACCGCCGTACGCCCGTTGTCTGCGGTCGCAGTAGCATAGCCGTGGTGGCGTAAGAGGCGCGCGCAGAAGTTGCGTACATTGGTATCATCGTCGACAATGAGCAGTCGGGCTGGCGGGTGAGCTGATGTGGTGTCTTGTATGCAGCCTCTCATAATAATCTCCCATGGCAGAACTTACCTGAACTGGTTCTCCCAGCTCAGGTCATCAGGGAACATTGGAACACGATATACGATAGGCAACTTTCCTTACTATTGTAACCTACTCTGCAAGTGGTCTGCTTCCACCCGGTTTACATTTTCTTCACTTTTCCAGATGGCATACAGTCCGTCTGAAGTACACACACGCAGTGTATCACATCTGTCAGGCCGGGATAACTGGGGACAACAAGAGGAGTGAGCGGGGGAGTAACGCTCAATGCAAAAAGGTGAAGCAACCTGATTGCTCTGGCCTAAAACCTCCGAAGCAAGGTCGTAGGCATAAACCTGTACAGGCTACGAAACCGGTGGCGGCCCATTGCGTTGTTCAAAGAACTGCTGCACCCGGCGTTCCAGTTCGTCAAAGTCGAATGGCTTGGTCAGATAATCATTGACCCCGGCTCGCCATGCCTGCTTCTCTATATCGGGCGTGCCAAAAGCCGTGATCATAATGACATACACCGAGGGATAATTCTCACGCAAGGCTCGCACCAGATCCATACCACTCATTCGTGGCATATTCATATCCGTAATGACGACATCACATGGCTGCGTAGTAAACTTCTCAAGCGCTGCCTGCCCATCCTCCGCTTCGACAACGACATAGCCGCTGTTGGCCAGGAGGAACCGATACAGACGACGTGTTGATGCATCATCTTCAACAATCATCACCGTAGACACTACATCTTCCTCCTGCACAACTGTTCAACGGTCAAAACCACTGCCGTTCCCTTTCTGCACAACTACTACTGCAACCGCCGGAGCTTGCCGGCTGGTACTGCGACCAACAATCCAGGAGACGTACCTGCTTCTCCTTGCCTGCTGCAGTCCATGCACTGTATGAGTCTCTGCATATGATACCACAGACTGCCCATCCGGGATGCAAACGTTTCCAAACCGTCATCTTCCGGCGATAGATATTTATCACACCAACATCAGAAACCCTTCCGCAGGGTGGGTTGCGGCTACCGCGCGGGTATGCGCAAGACCAACCTGCGGGAGGGTCGAGAATCTACCACCATCCAGGCAATCCTGGTGAGAAACGACGTAAGCGACACTACCGTCCGGAGCATATATTGCCGGAGCAGGCATTGTTGTGCTACCGGGACAGCTTCAGACTTAACGATACGTTGCCAGATCGCGCTCTTCGATTGTCGGCATAAAACGGGACATCTCCACCATCTTGAAAATTTTCTGGTGGTGAGGACTGACATTCATGGCAAACAGCTTATAGCCGGCCTTACGCGCTGTCACCACAAACTTGAGCAGCGAGGAAATGCCAGATGAGTTGATAAACGAAACATTGCTAAAATCAAGCACAGTAATGGGACGCATTTCGGCACAGGCGGCCTCAATTGCTGCAGCGGAGACCCCATCAACACTGGGTGTACCGATATGCAGCACGGCAACGTCCCCAAATTCTTCACGCCTGATAACGTCACTCATTGTGTCTGCCCTTTCCGATAGAGTCGTAGCGTGAGTACCGTTCCGGTTTGGGACGAGCTAACTTCACAATCATCAACAAGTGCGCTAATAAGGTAGGTTCCAAAGCCGCGCAACATACCTTCTTCCAGGTTCTGTTCTTCAACGGTGCGGCGTGAAAAATCGAGACGTTCAACGCCCGCACCTTGATCGGAGATCCGTACTTCCAATTTTTCCTGATCCAGGGCGAAAACCACCTCGACCAGTTTACTTGCCTCACTCTTGTTGCCATGCTCAATGGCATTATTGACGGCTTCGCTCACCGCCAGCTTCAGATCCTCGATCCGGTCGCCGGAGAAACCCAATGCCTCACCAATTTCGGCAGCACTCGCCCGCACGACTCGTTCAAAAATGGGATTTGAAGGAATATTGACTTCGACGCGCTCCATGCGTTGCATTCTTTCACTCCTCCTATACTGTCGAGCGCACTGCTGAGAGCGAGCGTTTGCGCGCGTTCGGGGTTGAGCGTACAACCGTATGCTGGTTCTGGCGTGCCAGGTGATCATACCGGCGGAGATAGGCCTTACCCAGCGATGTATTACCGATCTGCAGGTAACATGCGCCCAGATAGTAGAGCGCCTGACCGTGGCGTGGGTTGCGCCGTAAGACTTTCTCAAACAGCGGGATAGAGCGGGCTGGTTCCATCAGTTCTTTGTAACATAAGCCCAGCATAAAACTGGTTTCTATATCATCGGGCCAGTGATCCGACACGACGGCAAACTCCTTGGCCGCCAGATCATAGCGTCCTCGCCGGATGTACATATAGCCCAGGTCATAACGTAGCGAGTAGACCTCTGGAGCCAGGTCAACCGCTTTGCGCCAGGCCGCCAGCGCCCAGTTCTCCCGCCCCATCACCGTGTACATAAAGCCGAGCAGGTAGTGAGCCTGGGGGTCGCGCGGCAGCAACTGCACCGAGCGTTCAAACGCCCGCACGGCTGCCGGGAACATCTCCATATCATAGAGCAGCTTACCCATGCTCAGGAAAAGCTGTCCATTTCCCGGATGCAGTTTGGCGCAATCAAAGAGCAGATCGTATGCCTGCTTATGTTGTTTGAGCAACCGAAGCACGGCGCTCATCCGCAGGCGGGCTTCCACAAAATGCTTATCGTGGGGCGGTACCTTGCGATACTGCTCTAACGCCTCATCCCAGCGCCGATTGCGTGCCAGCAAGTTTCCCAGCAGATAGCGGGCACGATGCTCTTCAGGCCGCCACTGCAGGAGTGCTTTGTAGATCCGCTCCGCCTCTTCTTCATAGCCCTGGGTCTTCAAGTCCTGGCTCAACCGATAGTACCACTGGGCAACCTCTGACTCACTGCGTGAGACCAGCACCTCGTCCTGTACCGCCGGCGAGACAAAGGTTGGCTCGACCCGCAGCGCCTCCGAGAAGCAGCGCTGTGCCAGTTCGTGCGCCCCGTGGCTCTGATGCATCAGGCCCATGTAGTAGCGCGGCTCGGCTGCCTGCGGACGTGCGCCACATGCACTGGTGTAGTGAATATAGGCCCGCCCGGCATCCTCCAGGCGCTGGTAACAGCGCCCGAGTGAGAAGTGCGCCTCGTAGAGATCCTCGTTATGCTCCAGCGCCTCCTTGAAGGCGGCAATGGCCCGGTCAAACTGCCCCTGGGCCGCAAAAGCCACTCCCAGGTTGTAGTGTGCTTCGGCGAGTTGCGGATCGGTCTGAACCGCTTCAAGATACTCGCGCAGTGCGCCCTCCCAGTCATCCTGAAACGCCAGCGCATTGCCAATATACAGGTAGATAATCGCGCGTTCGCGGTCGTAAATTTGTGCCTGCTCTTCCCCATCTACATAGGCAGCAATCAGCGCGGCCTTGAAGTGTTCAATCGCATCCGTATATGCGGCACGCAGATAGGAATGGATGCCTCGACTGAACGCAGCACCCAGGCGTGTGCCCTCTACAAAGCGCTCACTGCCAGAGAACGTATCCAGGTCCAAGGGCATAAAGATGAGTGGTTCGTTCGCAGCCATAATCAAACCCCATTTCACTGTTCTCCGTACAGACAGGCTATCGCTTTCCGGATGGCACTACAGAAGAACAGTCTTTCTCTCCACTCAGTGAGAGCGTAACAATCTTCTTCGTGGATCGACTACTATACCACGTTGCTGCACTTTTTGCACGACGGTTCGGGATTTTTTAGGGATTATCTGACAATTCTGTCATCAAAGGTCGGCCCCGGCCGTCGAACACTTACATTCTGTAGTAGGCCAACTGCTAGCGATACTCCTCAATAGCTAAACGCATTTGTTGGTTTAATTCGCGTGCCAGCCCTCGTCCAAATTGTTCTCGTGCGATGCGCGCCACCTCCGGTAAGATCCGGTTCCAATCTTCTACGCGGGCATTGGCAAGGGACGGTTCGCAGAGCTGCACCACTACCTCCTCCCAGAACGCCGCTGCCCGTTCTAACCCCAAGACATCATCGACAATACTGTGTAGTTCTTCGCTCAACTGTTCCAGACGTCGTCGTAATACCACGATGGTTACATCATCACTCTGGGCACTGCCCATTCCCCAGGCGCGTAGTTCCTGAAGCAGGCGTGTCATCAACGCCCGGGGTTTCAGCCGTTCGTTGCTCTCGATCAGCGCCTGGAGCCGCTCCAGTCCAAACATCTCAAAGTCGCCATTAAATGCCTCGGTGACGCCGTCGGTATAAAATACAACGGTATCACCTGGCCCGATTGTGGTGGTTATCTCATCGTACTCGATATCCAGGTCGATGCCCAACGGCAGACCAGGAGCTTCCAACTCCTGCACCATCCCATTTGCCAGCAACGGAAAGGTATGCCCGGCATTTGATAGCCGCAATATCCCCTGAGTTGGTTCCAGCAGGGCATACAACATCGTCACCATACCCTGCGGAATTTCGCTCAGCACTCCCCGATTCACTGCCGCCAGCGTCTGCGCTGAAGACGCGCCACTGCGCGCTTCGTGGCGAAATACGGTACGCGTTACCGCCATCTGGAGTGCGGCCGGTAACCCTTTACCCGCCACATCACCAATCATAATACCCTGCCAGCCGCCCCGCAACGGCAGAAAGTCGTAAAGATCACCGCCCAGATCGCGTGCCGGCAATGAAACGGCACTCAACTCCCAACCTGGCAAATGTGGCACGGCCGCCAGCAGCAGACCCTGTTGAATATCGCGCGCAAGTTGGAGTTCCCGCTCCAGTTCCGCCTGCCGCTGGAGTTCTACCTCGTTCAGCGGTGCTGCTGCCGCAGCGGTGTCTTGCACTGGTACCACGCGCCGCCCGGCGATCTTCTTGACAGCGCGGTGTCCAAGGAGTGTTCGGCACGAGCGACGCTGATTGTAAAATATACGCTGAGGTGTATGACGGTTATTGCCACTCATAGTTACTACCATAGATAGTGAGAGGGGGCCTTCCCCCTCATCTCTGCTCGTCTGCCAGGATCTCGACATAGCGTTGACATGTGTCGCGCACCCACCTGACAGCCACTCCATCGAGCAGGGCATCAGGTGGATGAGTAGCCAGTTTACGTAATGTATTGCGGTACTCCCGCAAGGCCCACTCGCGGCGCTCGATCTGGCGGTACATTTCGGCCAGATGGAACGAGATCAGTGCTGCCTCCGGGTCCAGGTAGCGTGCGCGCTCGAGGTGCTGAACGGCGCTCTGCAACTGTCCTTGTTGCGCGTACAGCATCCCCAGCAGGAGATACGCCTCGGTTGTCAGCGAGTCCAGTTCAATTGCGCGCCGGGCTTCGGCCACGGCCAGATCCAGGTCGCCCCGATTGGCATGCGCCCGGGCAACCAACGCGACTGCTTGCGGCGCATGTGGCCCATTCAGCGGAACCTGGGCCAGCATGTCCAGTGCCTCGGTCACCTGTCCGGCACTCAGCAGCGCATGCCCCTGCTGAACGATGTCGGAGTCGGATGGTTGCGACGCACCCGCTGATTTTGCCGACGGTTGAATCGGGCGCTCCCCCGGCGTGTGACTGGCTTCGCGCGGTGCTACTGGTCGGGAACGTCTCTCGCGGAGCGGCCGCGTCTGCCGGGAGGCGCTCACTCCTGTGCTGGTCCGGGGTGGCGCTGGAGCCTGAACCGGAGGGGTGGACACGTCAGGTTGTGGCCGGTATGGCTCTTTATAGTACACGAACGAGCCGTGGGTTTCTTGCAGCCGAAAGCCGTTATGTACATTCCAGAGCGTTTCTGAAAAGCCCAGGAACAGCGTGCCGCCATCCTCCAGACTCTGATAAAACCGTTCGATCAGCGCCCGACAGGTTGCCAGTTGAAAATAGATCGTCACATTCTGACAAAAAATAATATCGACGCCACGGGCATAGTCCGGAAATGGCTCTAACAGATTGAGCTGTTCAAAGCGTACCAGCGCCCGGACGCGGTCATTGACAAACCAGGCTTCGCCCCGTGGATCAAAATAACGCGCACGTATTTCGGGCGTCACATTGCTCAGTGAGCGTCCCCGGTAACTTCCCAGGCGTGCTTTTGCCAGTGCTAACTCACTCAGATCCGTTGCCCAGATCTCAACGGGACGCGTGTTCTGCGTGGCGAACGTTTCCAGGGCAGTAATGGCGAGTGAATAGGGCTCCTCCCCTGTGGCACATCCGGCACTCCAGATGCGTATCGGTACCCCGGTAGGTTTCCGCCGATGCATCTCAGGTAAAATAACTTCACGCAATGCTCGCATATGGGGCAGATTGCGGAAGAAGATGGTCTCGTGGTTCAGCGTCAGTTCGGCCAGATGCTGCAACTCGGCACGCCCCGCCGGTTGCGCAATATGTGCCGCGTACGCCTCCAGGGTCTTTCCCGTTGCTGCCAGCCGTTGTGCCAGACCGGTTGTCAAAACCTTTTGCCGGGTTTTGTCCAGGTAGACACCGCTGTACTGGGCCAGCAGATCCCGCAGTGCCTCAAACTGACCGGGTTTGAGTACCGGTTCAATGGATGCGAGCGGGCCAGTACTCTGTGCTTTTGAGTGTCTCATCATCATTATAAAATAAACAAAAAAACCATAAACGAAATCCGGCATCATGGCCGATATCACCGGAGGAGTACCTGCGTAACCCATTCCGCATAACTGATCAACTGGCTACACCATAGCCATCACCCGCTTCTGAAGCGCCAGTACAATCTCTTCAGGTGATAACACCTCATCGACCGCCTTCAACTCAATCGCCGCGCGGGGCATGCCAAAGATAGTACAACTCGCCTGATCCTGCGCAATCGTGTACCCCCCCGCGTAGCGAATGCTCTGCATCCCAACCGCGCCGTCACGCCCCATCCCGGTGAGCAGGACACCAATAACCTGGGGGCCAAACATCTCAGCGGCCGACTGCATCGTAATATCAATCGCCGGGCGCTGCAGCAGTAACTGCTTATCATTCAAGTGGATGCGTCCATTGCTCTCGACCAGCAGATCAAGTCGCTCTGGCGTAACCAGGACCGTCCCAACCGTCAACTGGTCACCTTCACAGGCCAGCCTGACCGGCAGTTGGCAGGCGCTTGCCAGCCAGTCAACCATCCCGCGACTAAACCCCTCGGCAATATGCTGGACCACCAGAATAGACGCGCTAAACGTTGCCGGCAACCCCATCAGAATCTGCCGGATGATGCGCGGCCCTCCCGTGGAAGCACCAATGATCACCAGGGGAAACGGTATTTTAAATGATGGTGTAACCTCTGGAACAACCATGCCCGGAACATGGACAACCGACTGGGGCATCGTTCTGGTTACACCCTTTCGGTTCTGGTGCTGCGTCTGTTCCAGTGGATCGGATGCTGTCAGATACGCAGACCCCGAATGTTCACCCTGATCCGGACTACGCTGTTCTGTTCGCCGCCGGCCACGGAGGTGTGTCACCACCTTAACCCGGGATAACAGCTTGATGCGCCGGAGCAACTCACGCCGTGCGCGTTCATAGGCTTGCGCGTCATCCAGTTTGGGTTTTTCCATCACATCTAGCGCGCCCGCACCAAGCATCTTAAATGTAATATCCACATCATAACGTGAGAGTGATGCCGTAAGAACCAGAATCGGCGTCGGATAGTATGCCATCAACTGCTCAGTCGTTTCCAGGCCATCCATCACCGGCATCCGTACATCCATGGTAATCACATCGGGCCGCAGTCGGGCAACCAGATCCAGGGCTTCACGACCATTAATAGCTTCGCCGACGACGGCAATCCCGGAATCATTGGTAAACATTCCGCGAAGCACGCGGCGCATAAGCGCTGAGTCATCGACAATCAAGAGGCGCAGATGCTCATTCATCGTCGTACATGCTGCGTGCTGCGTGTGGCAGCGGTCCACCCGCATGGGCCACACGTTTCACGCAGCATACTTAAATGGAAGAGATTAATCCATCTCCAGAACCAGCTTGACCCGATTGGGCAAATTGAGCAGATCGACATCTTTATTCAGATAATCATCCACTCCCGCCTCAAACGCCGAATGCTTATCATCGCTCGAGGTCAGCATAATAATGCGCAGGTCATCAAGCTCCGGATTATCCCGCAACCGGCGGCAGACCTCGTAGCCATCAATGCCGGGCATCTGCACATCGAGCACCATCAGATCCGGGACTTCATCGGCGATACAGGTTAGCGCCTCTTCGCCGCTGTGTGCCAGGCGTACCTCATACCCATACATCTCTAACCGCATCTTGACGATATCGGTTACGAGTTTGCTATCATCTACGATCAGTATTTTCTCTGCCATCGCTTTGCTCCTGTAATGAGGGACGTCAGGAATGTGCGAAATTCCACGTCATGCGGCAACCAGTTCTGCGGTGCGTGGTGACGGTGCGCCCAACGTGACCAGCCAGCCGGTCGGGAGCGCTGTCCCTGCATCACATAATCCATATAAGACAATTATACATGTAAATCTGTACCAGGGACCGACTTCTTCATCGGAATTGCGAGAAATTACCTTCTCCATAAGCGCAGCGCAGGGGTGCAACGATGAATTGGCAGGATCGGTTACAATGTTCAATGTAATAGGACCGTGGTATTTCGCACACGTTCACTCACCTTAGTGCCCAAGCAACTGCTGGACAACCTCCAATAGATTGTCCTGATTAAACTGGCTTTTTACAATGTACGCCTGCGCCCCCGCCTCCAGCCCCTGACGACGATGCTCATCGGATGCCAGACTGGTAATAATGACGACGGGAAGATCCATCAATCCCAGTTCCTGCCGAATGCGCGAGGTGAGTTGAAATCCATTCACGCGTGGCATTTCCACATCGCTAATGACCAGGTCATACGACTGTCCGCGCAGTTTCTCCAGGGCATCCATGCCGTCATAGGCAGCCGTAACATTATACCCGGCCGATTGAAGAATACTGCGGATTAACTCGCGTGTGGTGAATGAGTCATCGGCAATCAGCAGACTTGACCGGCGACGGGCTCCCGCCATACCGCTGGCGGGGTTGGTTAACGCCATCCCTCGGGCCGTTTGCGAGAGAATAATCGGGTTAAGCAGGAGAGTCAACTGACCATCGCCGAGTTGTACGGCCCCGCTGTAGCGGCGGCGCTGCTCAAATAGCGGACCCAGCGGTTTGACCACGGCCTCTCGTTCATCCAGCAGCCGATCAACCAGCAAGCCTACCTGGCGTTGCGTATTGCCGATCAACACCGCCGGCATCCGTTCACTGCGCTGAAAGGCTACATCTGCTTCGACACCGAGCAGATCGGCCAGGCGTAGCAGCGGCAGAGTCTGCTCCTTATGGTTGATTGTTGCACGTCCTTCGATGGTCCGGATCTGACTGCGGTGTGCCCAGATCGTGCCACGACAGCCGGTTGCCGGGAGTGCAAAGGTATGCTTGCCGACATTAACCAGCAGTATCCGGGTTGTCACCAGCGTCAGTGGTAGTACCAGCGTGATCTGAGTGCCATGGCCGATCTGCGACTCGATCATAACCTGGCCCCCTAACTCACCAACGTTTGAGCGTACCACATCCATTCCCACGCCACGCCCAGAGATATCGGTAATGATCGGTGTGCTACTAAAGCCCGGCAGGAAAATCAACTCCAGCGCCTCAGTGTCCGAGAGCAGCGCAACATTCTCGGCGCTAATCAGACCTTTCCGTACGGCAACATCGCGCAGTTTCTCCGGATCCATACCGCGTCCGTCATCGCCGATGCAGATACGAACCTCACCGCCGGCCGCTTCAGCGCTGATACGAATATGTCCCTGGCGCGGCTTGCCGGCCGCGCTGCGTTCATCGGGCGGCTCGATCCCGTGGTCAACCGCATTGCGCACCAGGTGCAGAAGTGGATCGGTAATTGCCTCCAGTAGCTTGCGATCCATTTCGGTTGTCTCGCCCAGCAGTTCCAACTGGACTTCTTTATTGGTGGCGTGTGCCAGTTCCCGCACCGCTCGGGGCATGGTGGCAAATATCGTGGAGATTGGCAGTAGCCGTGCCGCCATCACTTCCTGTTCCAGGTCGCCAATCAAGACATTCTGCTGGCTGATATGCTGGCTGAACTGCGCAAACTGGCTGCCCAGGATCTGGCGGGCCTGGCTGCTATTGGTAAAGAGCAGGGTAAGACTGTCTTCGAGTGTCTGGCTCTGGCTGGCGGTAAACCGCATGTGACTCAACTCGGCATCGAGTTCTTGCAGGGCACGCTCCTGCTGCTGTACCAGTATCGTCAAATCTTGCAGCGCCTGCACATGGGTCGAGAGCATCTGCTGCCCGACCACCAGTTCCCCGGTAAGATTGATCAGGCGGTCTAGCCGATCCACCCGTACCCGCACCGTCTGGCGGTTATTCGAACGGAATTTCGGTGGATTTGGCGATGGTGCTGCGGTCTGGCTGCTGGTTGGTGCCGGTGATGGTGCTGCGGGTGGCGCTGCCTCCGCTGGTGCTGCGGCCGGTTGTGGTGCCGGTGCGACGGGCGTATTGGGCTCCTCGGTTGTCGCGGCGGGCGTGTCGGTGTCTTCGGCTTCGGATGCCGGCTGCGGCTCCTCGGTTGCTACTGGCGGACTTGCTGCTGCTGCCGGTGCCTGACCTTCCGCCGGGGCTTCAAGCATAGCGATCAGCGCGTCAACGTCAATCTCGACGCTACGCCCCTCGACCGCTGCTGCCGTGAGTTCAAGGATGATATCACCACAGCGCAGCAGGTTATCGGCCAGCGGACGATCAATGCTGCGCTGCCCCTCCCGCACCGTGCCGAGCAGGTTCTCCATCGTGTGGGCTAGTTTGCCGACCAGTTCAAACCCCAACAACCGGGCTGACCCTTTGATCGTATGCATCGCACGAAAGATCGCATGGACCTGCGCCTGCGCATCAGGATCACGCTGGTCGGGCATCTGCTCCAATGCCAGCAATCCGTCATTCAGGATGCGGACATTTTCGTTGGCCTCTTCCCGAAATTGATTGTAGAAGCTTGAAAGATCCATAACAGGCTACCAGACTACAGAGTAACATCGGCTATGCGCTGGTTTGCGCCACACTGTTAACTCTGGGCAATTCCATGAAGGCGGTCGGCAATCGCCGTCAGCATCGCCGATGACTCGGCCATCTGTTGCGCGCCCCCGGCAGACTGACGCGCTACCTCGGCGATCTCGCGCATCGTCTCGACAACCTGTTCGCTGGCACTCTGCTGCTGAGCAGTTGCCAGGCCAATCTCGGCAGCACTCTGCGCCGTACGCTCCGCGACCATCACGACCGTATCCATCACCTGCCCGGCACGGTGGGCCAGTTCAACGCCATGTTCAACCTCTTTGCCCCCTTCTTCGGCGGCCAGCACTGCGGAGTTGGTTGCCTGCCGGATCTCAGCAATTACGCCTTTGACCTCCTTGGCGGCGGCCAGTGTACGGTTTGCCAGGCTCTTGACTTCGGCGGCGACCACCGCAAAACGGCGACCATGCTCACCCGCTCCGGCGGCTTCAATTGCTGCGTTGAGGGCCAGCAGGTGCGTCTCGTCGGAAATATCGTCAATCAGGTCGATGATTTCACCGATCTGTTGCGAGCGCTCACCCAGGCTCAGCACGCGGGCGGCAACATCCTGCATCCGGCTGCGAATACGCTCCATCGCCTGAATGCTCTCATCAACTGCGCCCTGGCCGTTACTCAGGTTTTCCAGCGTATGCTGGGCGGCCTGGGCGACATGCTCAGTTGTCTGGGCAATCTGGCGCGCGGTACTTCCCAGTTCCTCAATAGTTGTGCTAATCTGCGAGACCGCGCTGGCCTGCTCGGCCGCGCCGCTGGCCTGCTGCTGCGAAGTCGCCTGCAACTCGGCTGCGGCGGCCGAGAGTTCACTGCCCAGTTCGACCTGCTGAATATTCTTCTCCATAATCTGCTCGGTCTGATCCAGCAACTCTCTGGCCCGCTGGTGTGACTCAAGCAGGGCATTGGTCAGATCCCGACTCGTGACCCAGGCGAGAAATGCCAACCCCCCGCCTGACAGCAAGAAGACCGGCAGAAAGATAAAGCCACTGCCACGGGTTAGCGGAATGATGGGTTCCAATCCCAGGAAAAACTGTCCGACGAAGAGGAGAAAATAGCCGCCAATGGCTACTGCCCCAACCCGCAGACTGTCGGTACTCTCACCAATCAACCCTGCGGCGACGATTGGGATAAAATAACCCATAATCAACGGACTGCCGACACCACCGATAAGTGCGGCGGAAAAGGCCAGAACCAGCGTCAACCCATAAAAAAACCAGCGACCGGCAAACAACACCCGTTTTCGGCGTAGATAATAGTATGACGGCACGGTGACAACTGTTGTAATCAACGTTATAAATAAAGCAAACGCCACCGCTTCTGTGCCTACCTGGTTGATCCGGTTTAATGTGAGGATAAGCAGCATCAAAATGATGGCAAGCGTCAGCGCGCCGATGATCATCATATTGAGCAGGCGCACATTATCGCGAAGTGTTGGACGCAGTTCAGGCACTTCCAGGGTGGGTAAACGATTGAGTGTTTGTTCCATCAGATCAAGCTCCCTACACGCGATTAAGGTACCTGGTACTGAACTATGTAGGCCGGCATGATGCCGTGTCTGCATTATTCCGTTGCCCAAACAGGACATCCTGGGCAATCTGCCGGAGATCAAGCACCAGGACAGGGGTATCATCACAGACTACCGTCCCCATAAACCATGGGCGGGCCAGTCGCTGGCGCAGGAGCGGGGCAAGTGGCTGCACTGCCCCGGCGGTCTGCTGCGAAAAATCCTCTACCCGCTCCACCAGCAGAGCTACACCCCGCCGGCGCGTCGGGATAATCAGTGCGTGCCGCCGGGCATTGCTGCGCAGGTCTTGCGGATCAAGCAGGTTGCCTAACTCTGCACTGACCAGCGGACGCCCACGCTCATCGGGTTGCTCCAGGTCGGTACTACAGGTAATTAGCCGGATCTCTAAAATCTGATCACGGCACACAACATAGCGGTGGCGTGTTGTGCAGATCGTCAGCAGCAAGCCGGTAGACGACATCTGGCTTAATCTCCCATTCGTAGGGTCGCAATCAGGGCCGCCAGATCGATCAACGCGACTGGCTGATCGTCCAACCGGACAAGCGCATGCAACAGTCGGGCTCGCTGCGGATCGAGGGCAGCGGGTAGTGGCTGGAATGCTGCCGGCTGCAATTCTAGCAGATCAAGTACCGCATCAACGATCAAGGCAATGTCCACATCTTCATGCTGGAGAATAACATAGCGTGTGGCCCGGTTCGGCGCATCATCCGGCAATCCCAGCAGGGGACGTACATTGACGACCGGCATTACAAACCCGCGCTGGTTGATAATGCCGGGTAGCGCAGGTGGAGCCCCGGGAACTGTTGTCGGCGCATGCCAGCGCGTGATTTCACGCACGCATGTCCCGGTCACGCCGTAGACTTCCTCACCCAGGCGCAGCAGCAGGTAGGTTGTCCCGGCCTGTTCCCCCTCAGTGTTGATTGTCGAACCAGATGCGAAAACCGTCACCCTGCAGACCTTTCTCTCCCCGTAGCATCTCGAACGCCCGCCTGTGGTATGACATATAGTGGGTAGCTATTTGCTGCAACAGCCTTCAGGCGCGGCATACGGATTGCAGCATACTTGAAATAGTGACGCTGGTCAAGCGCTGTGTGTGGTACTCAAGGTACATTCCATTACAGTACTATTGCCCATCAGGGAGTAAAGAGCTACTATGCTTCATCGTATCATAGGTATTGGGGACAGGGCGCAATGCTTTACAAAACGTCCCATGCGCAGTACAATGACCCGCTGGAGCGCTTTCTAAAGCAATAAACCTGTTGCAGAAACCGAAAGGATGCCGGTGCGTGGATAAAAAAGTACGGGTTGCCATTATTGGTGTCGGTAATTGTGCCTCATCCCTGGTGCAGGGTGTTGAGTATTATCGGCATGCAGATGAAAATACCACTGTTCCTGGTCTGATGCATGTGACTCTGGGGGGATATCATATCAGAGATATTGAATTTTCGGCGGCTTTCGATATTGATGGGGCAAAGGTAGACAAAGACCTCGCCGAGGCAATTTTTACTGCGCCGAATAATACCTATGTCTTTGCGCAGGTACCGCAACTGGGTGTTCCCGTCTCACGCGGCATGACGCACGATGGACTAGGCAAATATCTCAGCACCCGGATCCACAAGTCCCCGCGTGATACCGACAATATTGTCAAGATCCTGCGTGAGACGGACACCGATGTGGTGGTGTCGTACCTGCCCGTGGGCAGTGAGATGGCAACCAAGTGGTATGTTGAGCAGGTGCTGGAAGCGGGTTGCGCCTTTATCAACTGCGTCCCCGTTTTTATTGCCAGCCAGGAGTATTGGCGCAAGCGGTTTGCGGATCGCAACCTGCCGCTGATCGGCGACGATATTAAAAGCCAGGTCGGCGCGACAATTACTCACCGTGTGTTGACCACGCTGTTCCGCGAGCGGGGTGTGCGTCTCGACCGCACCTACCAGCTCAATTTTGGGGGCAATACAGACTTCTACAATATGCTGGAGCAGGAACGCCTGGAGAGTAAAAAGATCAGCAAAACGAATGCCGTTACCAGTCAGCTTGATTATGATGTTGGGACTGAGAATGTGCATGTCGGGCCAAGTGATTATGTGCCCTGGTTGGGTGATCGTAAATGGTGTTACATTCGCATGGAGGGTACTACCTTTGGTGATGTCCCCCTTAACATAGAACTGAAGCTCGAAGTGTGGGACTCGCCCAACTCGGCAGGGGTAGTGCTGGATGCTGTCCGCTGTGCGAAGCTGGCGCTTGACCGGGGGATTGGCGGCGCGCTTGATGGTCCGAGTGCCTATTTTATGAAAACGCCGCCTCGCCAGTACACCGACAATGAGGCGCGTCAGTTGACTGAGGAGTTTATCCAGGGGTAAAAACTGTATGCTCAACGTTGATATGAGTAGGAATAGGAACAGTTCGCGCATGCCTGATTGATCAGGAGCGACAATGCCCGGACTGTGTAAGCCCTGATAGCTCGAGGGAGCAGATGAAACTTGTTATTCAAATACCCGTGCTCAACGAGCGCGATACCATTGCTGAAGTGATCGACGACCTGCCACGCAGTATTCCCGGTGTCGATGAGATTGTCGTTCTGATAGTCGATGATGGCTGTAGTGATGACACCGTCTCGATAGCGCTGGCTCATGGTGCGCATCATGTTGTCCGGCATACCCGCAACAAAGGGTTGGCCGCCGCCTATCAGACCGGAATCGATACCGCGTTGCTGCTGGGGGCAGATATCATTGTGAATACCGATGGTGATCACCAGTACCCCGGCGGTGAAATCTCCCGGTTAATTGCACCGATTGTACGGGGCGAAGCCGACTATGTCATTGGTGATCGCCAGGTACAGCAGATCGAGCACTTTTCGCCACTCAAACGGCGCTTGCAGAGCCTGGGTAGTTCGGTGGTGCGCTGGGCTTCGGAGACGGATGTCCCCGATACGGTGAGTGGCTTTCGGGCGCTCTCGCGGGAGGCGGCGCTGCGGACTTTTGTGACGACCGATTTTTCCTACACCGTGGAGAACCTGATCCAGGCAGGCAAGCGCCGGTTGATCGTCACAACAGTACCCATTCGGACCAACTCGGTGAAACGCCCTTCGAAGCTGCACAAAGGCAACTGGCATTTTATCAAGCGGCAGGCGGCGATTATTGCACGCACCTATGCTACCTATGAGCCGCTCAAGACCTTTAGTTATATTGCCGGCGTCTTTTTCGTTTTGGGGATGGCATTGCTTGGGCGCGCGGGCTATATTTTTATTGGTCGGCGGTTGATGCTGATTGAGGAGTCGAATGAGCAGTCCTTATTGGTGGGCAGTATGCTCGTCATCCTGGCGGCGACGACATTCCTGATCGGGTTGCTGGCTGACCGTGTCGGGGGCGTACGCCGGTTGGAGGAGGAAGTGCTCTACCGGGTACGTGCTATGCAGGCGGCTGACGAGGCGTGGCGGCGTACCATCACGACCCGCCTGGAACAGGTAGAAACGCAGTCGCGTCCCGGTGTGTATGATCCGGTTGGACCCCTCGCGCAGCATGTCGAAGAGGCAGAGTTGGAACATGCTGTATCGGAAGCAGAGTTCCCCTTGCAGCGCGAGCGCCAGGTGTAACTGTATCTGCAGTCGATCTACGAGCACGAGGCAGGCGCATGAACAACACCGTTTGCGCCTGCTGATCCCCGGAGATGTCGTACAGAAAAAGGAAACGGGCAGGATAGCCAGAGGGCTGCCTTACCCGCTCAGTATACAAACTCCGCTTATATGCTGAGCTTACGCATCCATCTGACCAGTAGAAGCCGATCGTGATGATGTTGCCTGGCTCACGTTGTTGCTGCGGTGGACCATGCCGACGGCAGTGCCTGACCAGAGATGCTGCAAATGCTGGAGGGCTCCCCCAGTCCGCCGGTCAAGCAACATAACAAAGCGTGTAGCCTCAGCCAGTCCCAACCGCTCAACGAGAGCAGACCACCCCTCTTCTATCAGACGAATCTCCATTTGAGTCATAGTTTTTGCTCCTTAAGAAATTTTACATCAGCTTCTACCATGATGCGCACCAGTTCTTCAAATGAGACGACCGGCTGCCATCCCAACACTGAGCGGGCCTTGTGCGCATTGCCGACCAGCAGGTCAACCTCGGCTGGTCGCATAAAACGCTCATCCTGCACCACAAAATCTTGATACTTCAGTCCCATACATGCGAAAGCGACTTCAGCGAACTCTCGCACGGAGTGGGTTTGTCCGGTTGCGACTACATAGTCGTCGGGTTGCTCCTGTTGCAGCATTAACCACATTGCCTGAACATAATCCGGAGCGTATCCCCAATCGCGCTGGGCATCTAAATTGCCTAAGCGCAACTCAGTATCAAGCCCCAATTTTATACGGGCCACGCCGTGACTAATCTTGCGCGTTACAAATTCCAACCCCCGGCGCGGACTCTCGTGATTAAACAGGATGCCGCTACTGGCATGCAGGTTATAGCTCTCCCGGTAGTTGACCGTAATCCAGTGTCCATAGACTTTTGCTACACCATAGGGACTGCGCGGATAAAAAGGCGTTTCCTCAACCTGGGGCACTTCACGCACTCGGCCAAACATCTCGCTGCTACTTGCCTGATAAAAGCGAATATCCGGATCGACAATCCGTATGGCGTCAAGGATACGGGTCACACCGAGGGCCGTGGTCTCGCCGGTAAAGACTGGTTGGCTCCAGGACGTCTGGACAAACGATTGGGCCGCGAGATTATACACTTCAATCGGGCGATGCTCACGGAGAATAGTAATCAGTGACACTTCATCGAGTAAATCTCCCATCACCAGGGTAATTTTATGCTGAAAATGCTTGATACGCTCAAAATTTACCGTACTGGTGCGACGCACCATTCCAATAACCTGGTACCCGGCTTCGAGTAAAAATTCCGCGAGGTAACTCCCGTCCTGGCCGGTTATTCCGGTAATCAGGGCACATTTTTGCCTGGCCATCAGTTCCTGCTCCTCACCCGGCCATCCGTACGATCATTCTGAGAATTCCTGTTATGCATGATAGCTTTACAACTGCTTTGCTTACGCACACATTTCAGGTTTTAACACATACCCGATAGCGTAGCATGCTCCTGTAACCACTTGATAGCCCAGATATTATCTTGATGCACACCGGAGGCTTGGCAATGATGTGAGCAACTCCGGCGTGCAAGTTCCAACATTGGCATCTGCCGTGTAGTTGCTTATGCACCGCGTGCGGCGGCTACCGCCTTCTCTGCACCTTCGGCCAGGGTCTCAGCGGGAATAAGCTTTGACTCGGCCAGAATTTTGCGGCCGGCTTCCTCGTTCGTTCCGACGAGCCGGGCAACCATGGGAACGTCGGTCTTGACCTCGTCCAGTGCGGCCACAATACCCTTTGCCACCTCGTCCACGCGGGTAATGCCGCCAAAAATGTTGAAGAGTACGGCCTTCACACTGGGATCAGACAGAATAATCTGCAATGCCGCCTTCACCTTATCCTTGCCCGCACCACCGCCGATATCGAGGAAGTTGGCCGGCTCACCCCCATAGATCTTGATCACATCCATTGTCGCCATCGCCAACCCGGCCCCGTTCACCATACAGCCGATGTCACCATCGAGCTTGATGAAGGTAATATCGGCCTCACGTGCGCGCTGCTCAGCCTCCGGCTCATCGGATGTATCGCGCAGGGCAGCCAGGTCTGGATGGCGGAAGAGGCCGCTATCATCGAGCAGGATTTTTGAGTCGATAGCCTGCAGGGTACCATCATCGAGGACAACCAGCGGATTAATCTCTGCCAGTGAAGCATCAACCTCAACAAATGTCCGATAGAGGGCCGTGGCAATCTGCGCAAACTGGCGCGCCTGTTTCGCGTCGGTCAACCCGATAGCAAAAGCGATTTCGCGGGCCTGATATTCGAGGAGGCCCAACTGGGGATGTGCGGGGATTTTAATGATGGCATCGGGGTTGGTCCGCGCAACTTCTTCAATCTCCACGCCACCTTCGGAAGAGGCAATCATCATCACACGCTTAGTTGCACGATCAAGGATCACACCGAGATAGATTTCTTTCTGGTAAGTAACCGCTTCAGCCACCAGCACCTTCTCGACGGTCAGCCCTTTGATATCCATACCGAGGATCTGACTAGCAACCTGCTCTGCTTCTGCCGGAGTATCGGCAAGTTTTACGCCCCCGGCCTTGCCGCGCCCACCGACCAGCACCTGGGCCTTCACGACCACTTTTTTTCCAATCTGTTCGGCAATTTTGCGTGCATCTGCTGGGGATGTGGCAACCCCGCCCCCGGTAACACGAACGCCGAATTTCTCCAGCAGGTCTCGAGCCTGATACTCTTGTAACTTCATAAGATTCAAACTCCTATCAAGCGCTACAGTATGGCACGGCGAAAAACAACAGAATATACCGGTAGTAGCGCAGACCAAAAAACGGCTCCATTCGCCTCGGAGTACATCTTTGGACTACAGGCTACCAACCGGTATACTGAGGATTACCTGTCAACTATAGTTCCTCAAAAAACTTTCCAGGTGGATGCTATCTCGCGTCATAGTAGCACACTGCCCGGCGCTCTGTCAACTGGCACCAGTCGGGAAAACTCTTTACATTCCGGATCATCGGCCTGCCTGCCAGTACTATTCTACTGCTTGAATGTAGAACCTGCGGGAGGCACTATCGCAGATGATACCCGGTATTCCCGTGGTCCGGATAACTCCTGGATCTCGATAGCCCCTCTTTCATAGCTGATAGACATCAATTTATGGGTCTATCCGTTATGATCAATGCCTGCTCTGAACCGAACAGGCCTGGACAGGACGTTCGGTTCAGAGCCGATTTACAGTACTTCGCTCACAAGAATGATCTGATCGCGCTCGGGACCGATCGAGATTAGACCCAGCCGCGCCCCAATGAGTTGGCAGAGCCGTGCAACATACGCCTGCGCTGCCTCGGGCAGATCCTCGAAGCGGTGTGCCCCGCTGGTCGGCGTTTGCCAACCCGGCATTGCTTCGTAGATCGGCTCGACCTGGCTTAACACGGCCACCGTGGTTGGCGGGTAGTCGAGTTCGGCATCATGCAGTTTGTAGCCGACACAGATCTTGATCTCCGGCAAGGTATCGAGGACATCAAGTTTGGTGATTGCGACGGTGTCGATCCCATTGATCTGCGCGGCGTAGCGGGCCATCACTGCATCGAACCAGCCCACGCGGCGTGCTCGCCCAGTGGTTGTTCCGACTTCCGCCCAGGGCTTCCCGATCTGGCGTAGCACATCGGCCTCCGGACCCTGCACCTCGGTGGGGAATGGTCCTGCGCCTACCCGCGTGGTGTACGCCTTGTAGACGCCAATGATCGAGTTGAGATGCGTTGGACCGATCCCGGCCCCCTGGCAGGCTCCGGCCGCTCCGGGTGGTGAGGAGGTGACATAGGGATAGGTGCCGTGATCTACGTCAAGCAGTACACCCTGCGCCCCTTCCAACAGCACAGGAACATCCCGTTGCAGGGCGCGATGAATAATCGGATGCGTATTTGTCACATAGTCGGCAAGCTGGCGACCATGTTCCAGGAAACGCAGGTAAGTGTCGTGCAACGAGAGCGGTTTGACTCCATAGAGCTTGGTCAGCAGCCGGTTTTTCTCTTCAAGCACCGCCCGCAGCCGCTCCAGCAGCGTCTGTTCGTGCAACAGATCGCCCATACGAATACCAACACGATCCATCTTATCGGAATAAGCCGGACCGATGCCCCGCCCCGTCGTCCCGATTTTGCTATCGCCGCGTGCCTGCTCTTGCAGCTTATCTTCCATCACATGGTAGGGCATGATGACATGAGCGCGTTCGCTGATAAACAGGCGGGAGGTGTCAATGTTGCGTGATTGCAACTCGTTGAGTTCACCAAGCAGCACCGCCGGGTCTATCACCACACCGCTGCCGATAATATTCACTGTGTGCGGATCGAAGATACCGGACGGCAGCAGATGCAACTTGAATGTGCCCCGCTCATTGACAACGGTATGACCCGCGTTGTTTCCCCCACCATAGCGGATAACTAGCCGTGACCGGCTCGCCAGCAGATCGACGATATGTCCCTTGCCCTCATCGCCCCACTGAGCGCCAATAACTGCGATGACCGGCATATGTCGGCCCCTTCCCTTTCGCAAACGGTCAGCCACCAGCGGTCGTTTTGGAGCGACAGGGAAACAACCCCGGCGAGTGGGGCTACGCTGGATGGTACCCCGCACTCCTCCGTTGTCACCTCGATACTGAACTTGCTAAACCTGGCTGATGGCTGGCTGCCAAATGATGATACCACAGACAAAGAGAGCGACGGACACCTGCGGGTGTTGTCGCTCTCCCATTATAACGCAGATTATTTATTGCTTTGTAGGGAACGGAAGTCCTATCTTTGGCGGCCCAACTCTGGATGATTGTGCAGTTTGTTGACTCAGCCCAGGGCCTCTGCCAACTTCGCCATGGCTTCGTCCACATGCTGCGGGGTGATAATCAGCGGGGGCAGCAGGCGCACCACATCTTCGCCTGCGGTGGCAACCAGTAGCCCCACATCGTGCCCGGCAGCTCGCACCGCCGCCGCCGAACCAGTGATCTGCAGCCCGCGCATCAGCCCGCGCCCGCGCACCGCCGGCACCCGGTCGGCATGGCTCTGCGCAAAGTCCTGGAGCGCCTCGTCCAGGTAACTGCTCACATGCCGCACATGCGCCAGAAACTGCGGGTCGCTTATGCGGCGAAAGACCACTTGCGCCACGGCGGTGATGAGCGGGCCACCACCGAAGGTGGTTCCGTGATCTCCCGGCTTGATGACGCCGGCGACCTGATCGGTCAGCAGAATTGCGCCGATGGGCAGGCCATTCGCCAGCGGCTTGGCCAGGGCCATAATATCGGGATGGACACCGTAGGGCTCGTGTGCCCAGAGCGTCCCCGTCCGGCCCATGCCGCACTGGATCTCATCGAAGATCAGCAGCGCGCCATGCTGATCACACAGGGTGCGGATACGGCTGAGGAACGCCTGATCTGCAACATGCAGCCCGCCCTCGCCCTGCACCGGCTCGACAATCACCGCGCAGACATTATCGGTGATGGCCTCCTCAAGCGCGGCAACATCATTGAAGGGAGCAAACCGTGCGCCCGGCATGACCGGCATAAACGGTTGGCGGTATTTCTCGCGGGCCGTCACTGCCACCGCGCCCATGGTCCGCCCATGAAAGGAGTTCTCAAAGGCGACGATGCTGGTTTTATTCGGGCCATGCCGTTCGCGGGCAAACTTGCGGGCAAACTTGATTGCACCCTCGATGGCTTCGGTGCCGCTGTTGCTAAAAAAGACCCGATCAAGTGTCGGGCTGCTCTCGACCAGCAGTTTCGCCAGTTCCCCGCCGGGCGCAGTGTGGTACAGGTTCGAGACATGGATCAGCCTGGGAGCCTGTTCTGCCAGGGTCTGCACAATCGCCGGATCGTTATGGCCCAGGGCATTGACCGCAATCCCGGCCACAAAGTCGAGATAGCGCCGTCCCGCCGTGTCATAGAGATACGCGCCTTCACCCCGCTCCAGCACAAAATCGGGGCGCGGGTAGGTCTGCAAAATATAGTCGTGCTCGTTTTGAATTGCCTGCTCGGGTTGCCCAGGTGTCATATCTGCTCCTTCTTCGCCACCGGAATAGGCCGATTATAGCATGATCCTGACCGGCTCCGGCGCAACCGTCTGCCCACCCTACGCCCGAATGACCGTCACTTGCCGTCCATTGGCTGTCGTGGCTTCCTCGGTGTAGGTGCGCTCGGCAATCGGTGGCTGGTTGCTCCGCTGATCAAAGATCACCAGCCAGCCGCTGGTCAGCCCCAGTCCGGCCAGGTAGCTGTCGAGTTGCTCCAGCCCCGCCGCCAACGGATCGCCCCGCCCGTCCCGCCAGACCTTCAACTCAATCCCCAGGGTGACGTTCCCATAGCGCAAACAGAGGTCCATACGGTCAGTGCCGATGGCATACTCGCGCTCCAGGGTGCCGCCGCTGTTGACCACCCGATGCAGGAAGGCCATCAGCACCAGGTGCGGGGCAATCTCGGCGTAGGGTGCGCTGCGCAGGAGCGGCTCGCCATGCTGCCGCCAGAAGGTCAGGAACGCGTCGAGGAGCTTCGGCGCGTCCAGGTCGCCGGTCGGGGTGAGCCAGGTGGCGGTGATGCGGGGGAGCGAGGCGGAAGGCGTGATAGTCAGCACGCGCGGCAACACCTCACGGTAGATCGGATTGGCAATCACCAGGCCACCGCGCGGGTCCATGCGGCAGAGGCCCAGGTCCAGCACAAACTGAATATCCTCGGCCGGCACATCGTCGAGCTGGTGCCCGGCCAGCATGGGCTCGATGATGTGCCGGACGCGCTCTTCGCGCAACCGCTCGGCCAGACTGTCGAGATGGGTATCCTGGCGCTGGATGAGCACCTCTTTCGCCGCATCAATAATCGCAGGCGTGATGGGCTGTTCGGGATCATCTGTCAGATCTTCGACCGCCACTTTCGCCAGGGCGTTGACCAGCCAGGGCTGGCCCTGGGTCAGATCGAAGGCGTGTTCCAGGGCGGCGGGCGTGAAGACCTGGCCGGTGTCGGCGGTGTGCTGGGCATAGAGATCGACCACTTCGGGAGCGGTAAAGTTGCGCAGGGTCAGCGAACGGGTTTTGATGTTGAAAGGACTGGCCGAGCGGAGGCGGTCACTGCCACCGGCGGCGCGTTTGTAGTCGCGCACGTCGCGCAGCCCGATCAGCGCCAGCGCATGCGGGAAGGTGGCCGGCCGGTCGTTGTAGCCATCGCGCAACTGGCGCAGGACCGAGATCAGCGCAGCATCTTCCAGGGCGTCAATCTCGTCCAAAAATAGCACCAGTGGGCGGGAGGCCTGCTGGGTCCAGGCGCGTAACGCCTCGCGGATGCGGGTACCGGGCGACGCATCCGGCCAGGGTTGTGGCTGGAGGTCCGGGGGCAGGCGACTGTAGAGCGCACTGCGCCATGCGCCCAAAATTGCCAGTTCTGCCGCGCCCGGGTTGTCGCTGAAGGGTGCGCCCACTTCGAGCGAGAGCATGGCGGCCACATACTGCCCGCCGGCAGTCAGTTCCTGCGCCAGGGTTAGCATCGCCGTCGTTTTGCCGGTCTGACGGGGGGCGTGCAGCACAAAGTAGCTCTGCTGGGCAATCAGGCGCGTGACATTGGGCAGGCGCGCCGTGGCCGACAGCATATAGTGAATGTCCGGACGGCAGGGACCGGCGACATTAAACCAGCGGTTCATCACGGGCTCCTTCCTGTTCATGGGCTGGGGGTAGTATAGCATAACGGGTTGGTGTGCTGCTGCGGGAGTACTCCCCCAATGCAGGACCAATGGCCGGGTAGCTGCGAGGTAAGAGTGTTCGGTATACTACAGGCGTGGTTATACGTGCTATCGCGTTCTCATCGTTCCTCAGTATGGAGGTATCCCATGCGGCACAGCAATGTCCCACCGGCAGCCGGATGTACGCCCCGCTTTCTCCCTGGTATGATCGCCCGTGTGGTATCCAGATGGATGCTGGCGGTATGCGCCGTTGTGCTGATCGGCGTAATGGTGAGTGGTGGTAGTACATCCTACGGTGCGCCAACCGGCACGGAACTTCCGGCGTTGGAAATCGAGGAGGCAGGTCGCACGGTCTTTCTGCCGCTGGTAACGGCTGATCCCAGGTTGACTCCCGAGCAGGCAGCCAAGTACGTGGCAGATAATACATATACTGATCCGAAATTTCTTCTGTCACCTGATGATCCTCTTAGAGACCATATACAAGAAACTGCTGCACATGCGTTCGAGTTTATTACTGAACTTAATGTTATAGATATAACAAAACAAGCTGCCCCCGAAGAGTATCGAGGTTATGTTGGTATCGGTGATATACGTGTAGGGTTGTATGTGACAGATTCTATGATAGTCCAAGTACCAATTATGACATTGCCTGCAGGCGAAAGATTGACACATGAAGAATATGTGGCGATAGTACGTGCAGTACGAAGTATGGAAGAAGAAAGGTATGGCGATGGTTTTTACAAAACAGGATTTTTACCGCAGTTTAATATACTTAGTAATAGTGAGGTGCAATATCTTATGTTAGGTTTTGCTTCACCACCCATTGATAATGCACAAGAATACGAGAGGCTAATGTTAGATGACAGAGGAAGATTAATAATTGAAGATGTGGATTTACCTGGGCCTATAGAGAAGAACTGAGAATAAACACGTTGTTAAAAGAACAAAAAAGGTAGCTACTGCTACCTTTTTTAGATTCTCTCTCTTGATGCCTTGTTATGGTGAGCCATAAAAAGGTTGCCCTTCTGGAGAATCTCCGTCTACTGTTCTAAAACAGGTTATCATCCAGGCGTCTTCCTGTGCATCAGGGCCTCCTTCTATGGTAAATCCTTCTTGGTGATTTCCAGATGTCCATACGGATCCATTAGCTGGGGAGGTGTGGTGGTCTCTCCCTGGAGGATACTGCCCGTTTTCATCTACCTGTCTACACCATCTTGTTGTACCAAGTTCCGATGGATATCGAGGATGGTCGTACCCTTGTATTTGTGAGTGTTCTTGGGTAACGTAGAAGTTTTTCATAATAGGTATCTCGAGGTCTTTTGCCCTTACAGACAGTGTCTCGCCATCTTCTATTGTAACAGGTCCGTTATTCCAGTTTACACCATCTTCGCTTATCTCAATTCCTCTGTCACCTACTGCATTAAATGTAGATAGTGAACCTCCTCCTGTTGATTCGGCTTGAGGTGTCCAGTTGTTTCCATCCCATTTCAGTACCTGGTTGGCTGCTGTACCTTGAGGTAAAGCTATGGTTAGGTTTGTGCCTGATGCAGCGGTTGTAATACCTCTTACACCTACTATACCCATAGTCTGTACATCGTTGACTGATCCGGTTCCGCTGTTTCCTGCGAAGTCCAGGTCTCCTGCACCCCAGTTATCGCGTAAGGCGCTTAGGTCTCCATCAACGTTTGGTGCGCCTTTGGTAGACGAAGGAAAAATAATCCCGCGTTTATTCGGAAATTCCCTCCCGCACCAGGAGCCGATGCGGACGCGCAGAAGCGCGTCCCTCCGTGCATGCTATCTGCTCACCCTACGCCCGTATCACCGTCACCTGCCGCCCATTGGCTGTCGTGGCTTCCTCGGTGTAGGTGCGCTCGGCAATCGGTGGCTGGTTGCTGCGCTGGTCAAAGATCACCAACCAGCCGCTCATCAGCCCCAGCCCGGCCAGGTAGCTGTCGAGTTGCTTCAACCCGACCGCCAGCGGATCGCCCCGCCCGTCCCGCCAGACCTTCAACTCAATTCCCAGCGTCACCGCTCCATAACGCAGACAGAGATCCATACGATCAGTGCCGATGGCATACTCGCGTTCCAGGGTGCCGCCGCTGTTGACCACCCGATGCAGGAAGGCCATCAGCACCAGGTGCGGGGCAATCTCGGCGTAGGGGGCGCTGCGCAGGAGCGGCTCGCCATGCTGCCGCCAGAAGGCCAGGAACGCGTCGAGGAGCTTCGGCGGGTCCAGGTCGCCGGTCGGGGTGAGCCAGGTGGCCGCGATGTGGGGCAGGCTGTCCTGGGGACCACCGGCCAGGGTGCGGGGGATAATCTCATGATAGATCGGGTTGGCAATGACCAGTCCACCGGCCGGATCGCGGCGGGCCAACCCCAGATCGACCAGGTACTGGCGGTCATCTTCCGGGACGGCACCCGGCGTATGCCCGGCCAGCATGGGCTCGATGATGCGGCGGACGCGCTCCTCCCGCAGTCGCTCGGCCAGACTGTCCAGGTGGGTATCCTGGCGCTGGATGAGCACCTCTTTGGCTGCATCAATAATCGTGGGCGTGATGGGCTGTTCGGGATCATCTGCCAGATCTTCGACCGCGACTTTCGCCAGGGCGTTGACCAGCCAGGGCTGGCCCTGAGTCAGATCGAAGGCGCGCTCCAGGGCGGCGGGCGTAAAGACCTGGCCGGTGTCGGCGGTGTGCTGCACATAGAGGTCGGCGACTTCCGGGGCGGTGAAGTTGCGCAGGGTCAGCGAACGGGTTTTGATGTTGAAAGGACTGGCCGAGCGGAGGCGATCACTGCCACCGGAGGCGATCTTATAATCACGAACATCGCGCAGTCCGATCAGCGCCAGGGCGTGGGGGAACTCCGTAGGGCGGCGGGCGTATCCGGTGCGCAACTGGCGCAAGACCGAGATCAGCGCGGCATCTTCCAGCGCGTCAATCTCATCCAGGAAGACGACCAGGGGGTGGGGGGCTTGCTGCGCCCAGGTGCTCAACGCAGTGCCAATCCGGGTACCCGGCTCGGCGGCGGGCCACTCCGGTGGGTGGAGCGCGTCGGGCAGTTGCCAGCGGGCGGCCATCTTCCACTCGCTGAGGATCGCGCCCTCAGCCGCGCCCGGGTCGTCGCTGAAGGGTGCGCCCACTTCGAGCGAGAGCATAGCGGCGACATACTGCCCGCCGGCAGTCAGTTCCTGCGCCAGGGTTAGCATCGCCGTCGTTTTGCCGGTCTGACGCGGGGCATGCAGCACAAAGTAGCTCTGCTGGGCAATCAGGCGCGTAACGTTGGGTAAGCGTGCCGTGGCCGACAACATATAGTGAATGTCCGGACGGCAGGGACCGGCGACATTAAACCAGCGATTCATCACGGGCTCCTTCCTGCTCATGGGCTGGGGGTAGTATAGCATAATGGGTTGGTGTGGAGGTATGTTGTACGACAAGGTGTGCTGCTGCCCGAGTACTCCCTCGATACAGGACCAATGGCCGGGTAGCTGCGAGGTAAGAGTGTTCGGTATACTACAGGCGTGGTTATACGTGCTATCGCGTTCTCATCGTTCCTCAGTATGGAGGTATCCCATGCGGCACAGCAATGTTTCACCGGCAGCCGGACGTACGCCCCGCTTTCCCCCTGGTATGATCGCCCGTGTGGTATGCAGATGGATGCCGGCGGTATGCGCCGTTGTATTGATTGGCATGCTGATGAGTGGCGGTGGTACATCTTACGGCGCGCCAACCGGCATGGAACTTCCGACGCGGGACACCAAGGAGGCAGGGCGTACAGTCTTCCTACCGCTGGTGACGGTTGATCCCAGGTTGACCCCTGAGCAGGCAGCCGACCAAATGGTAGAAGGTGCTTACCCAGAAATGCCTGCAGGAGAGACCAAAGAAACTATTAAAACTGCAATTGAGCACTTACTGCTAGCTCAACAACTTAATGAGACAGGAGAAGTCCCTTTACCCGAAGAAGTCAGGCAACATGCCAACCCTTCGCAGGTGACAGTTATGTTAAATAGAGTTGAAGAAGGTGAGAATATTATGATGCCAAACGCAGAGAGCCCTGATGATCGTGCACCTGTCGGATCGACTGAATTCTATGCACATGTAACTTTAGTACGGATGGAAGTTGAGAATGGTTTAGATGGCCCTATAACTCTTGATCAAAGGGGTAAGTATTTCAGTGATTTATTAAATAAAGGGTTTGGAGGGCATGAAGCGTTGACCAGACTAAATATGCGCGCATTATTTGGCTCTCATTTCTCTACTGGACCATTAGGAAGTGACGGCAAGCCAATTATTTATTTTAAGATGACTGTAAGAATATGGGGTATTAGTGATACTGATCAGCCTATAGAAGACCAACTGGAAGGCTTTAAAGACATTGGTATAATACAATAATTACTAAACTAATAAAAAAAACAGAGAGCGTGCCTCTCTGTTTTTTTATTTTTTAATAAATCTGTATGCTTACGGACTATCAGGCATTCTACCATCTTCCGGCATACCTGGTACAGGGTCTCCATTTACATCTGTATGTACTACTTTACCCCTTTCACCTCTATAACATGTTATTCTCCACAGTTGATCGTTATCACCACCCATGCCGTCTAAATAAGGTGTACCGTGCCATCCCCATGTCCAGACATCCTGCTCTGGGGCATTCCACCACTCTGTGCCCGGAGCAAAGTGTCCATTTTCATCTACCTGTCTACAAAATCTTGTAGATGCTAAGTGCCAGTGCCAGCCGTTCGGTGTCTCATGTTGACTTATACCGCCGTAATTATCTGTAATGTAGAAGTTTTTAAGTCTTGGTATGTGGTCTGGGTCCGGCCTTATATAAACATGTTCATTATCAGTAATGAGTTGATCAGTAGCCCATTCTGCATCTGTTGGTTCTAGACCAGTTGTGTTTTTTGCAATCTGAATACCATCCCTTGTATGAGCATGTATTGCAGTTGCACCACCGCTTGTATCGGCTTGAGGTGTCCAGTTGGTTCCATCCCATTTTAGTACCTGGTTGGCTGCTGTACCTTGAGGTAAAGCTATGGTTAGGTTTGTACCTGATGCAGTAGTTGTAATACCTCTTAAACCGACTATACCCATAGTTTGCGAATCATTGACGGAACCGGTTCCGCTGTTTCCTACGAAGTCCAGGTCTCCTGCACCCCAGTTGTCGCGTAAGGCGCTTAGGTCTCCATCAACGTTTGGTGCGCCGTTGGTAGACGAAGGAAAAATAATCCCGCGTTTATTCGGAAATTCCCTCCCGCACCAGGAGCCGATGCGGACGCGCAGAAGCACGTCCCTCCAGCAAACTCCGTGCATGCTATCTGCTCACCCTACGCCCGAATGACCGTCACTTGTCGTCCGTTGGCTATTGTACTCCCGGTGCATGCGCCCGGTACAATCCTTCCCCGCCGCGTAGGTAATTCTACTTATTCCTCTGGTGAAAAAGGCTCAGGTGGCATTGTTCTACAAATGGTTAAAAATCGCCAGGCACGATGACGTTTTTTCTTGATGTGGCAAACGCCGCTGTCCGCTATGATGGAACCAACAACACTATGGTCTTCAAGAGAGAGAAAATGGGTGTTATGT
>DAOTVB010000035.1:0-2648 GCA_034436755.1 Chloroflexaceae bacterium
ACCGCCAGGATCGCAAACAGGACATAACGCCGCCAGTGGCGCTGATCCAGCGCATCAAGCGCAAACAGGAGCAGTGGCATGGCCAGCGTGTCCCCGTGCAAATCGAACAGCACACTGGTCTGCGCGGTAGGGTAGAGCAAGTAGGCCAGGGCCAGACAGCGGGCCGCGAACCGGCTCTGGGTGTGGCGGTGTGTGAGGGCATAAACTGGGACCGCCCCCAGGGCAAATAAGGCTGCCTGAATGCCGAGCAGCAAGCGCGGATCTGGCCAGAGGGCATAGGGCAGTGCCAGCAGGAAGTAGATCCACTCGACATGAAAGGCCAGGCGACTGGTAGGTCCGTCGTGGTAGGTGAAGAGCAGTGGTTGTCCCTGTTGGACACTGGCGATGGCCTGGGTCATATTCCCCAGATCCAGCATCCCGGCATTGTAGCCCTGGTAGCGGGCAATACTCAACCATACCAGCATGCCACCACATACCAGCAGACTTATCCAGAGGACGATGTCAACGTGTATCCGATATGTCGCCCTACTGCGAAGGTTCACCTTCAACAGACGACGTGTATTCGTCACCATTACGCTTACCTCGTAGCAGTAGTCCAATTCGCGTGTATCCCAGTCCAACTCCGACTGCCATTAGCTCACCGAGCGTTGATACCAGGCGGAAGAGCAGACTGGCAACAATTGCAACCGGCAGCGGGTAGATCTGTGCCAGCAACGCGACCAGCAGAGCCTCTCGGACGCCCAAACCGCTGGGGGTTAAGAAACTTAAATAGCCCACGGCCCAGGCCAGTGCTGCCGCGCCTACAACAAGCAGTATCTGGCTCAACTGCACTATTGCCAGCCCCCACAATACGGTAAACAGCGCCAGGCCCGAAAAGAGTGTAGCACCGATATAAGCCAGCAAGATGAGCAATAACTCGCCGTAGGTATACTCCCACGCAAGTTCCGGTCGCTGAAATCGTTTAGCTGCCCAACTGAGCAATGTGCCAAAAATACGCGGGTGCAGTAGCAGCAACCCGATGGGTACCAGTAGCAGTAGCCAGATCTGGGTCGTGTTGGGGGTGATACTCCAAAACGGTAGGGTTATCCCAAAAAGACTCAGTGCTCCCAGCAGTGTCAACACCTGTTCCACGCCGGCGCTGGTCAGGACATGCGTTGCCGATACATGGAGTTTGCGTGCCAGGGCAACCCGGCTCAGCACATGCCAGATATTGCCGGGAATGTATCGGGTCATCATAGAACTAAGCCAGATACGCGCTGCCGGAGCGAGCGCCACATTTGTTTCCGCACGTCCGACATGGCGCAGGAGTAAGGCCCAGCAGAACGCCAGTCCCACAAAATAGACCGCCCCCCAGGCCACGCTGACGCCAAAGGCCCGGGGGTCGATCTGCCATTCATACTCACGCAGCGCGTCCAGTTGCCCGCGCAAAAATAGCAGCCAGGCAAGCAGCACCGCCAGGGTAATGCCAATCCCAATCCAGCGTGATCGGGTTAATCGACGGAACAGAGTAGGAGCGTCCATGGAAAACTTAATCGCCAGGTCTGAATATGACACTGAGTAGAGACAAAGCGTTGAAAGGACCGCCACGACCAATGGTTCACATGGCTGGGATCATTTCCCCAGGCATGGATATTCTTGCCGCGCAAGAAATTAGCGCCGCGAAAAAAGGGCTCATTTGGTACGCTGAGCAGCAGCCAGCGGCGTGTTACCCGGCGCAGTTCGGCCAATCCCTGGTCCGGCTCCGGCAGATGTTCCAACACCTCCATACAGGCTACCAGATCAAAGCTATGGCTAGGAAAAGGTAGCTGCAGGAGATCTCCCGCCGTAAAACTCCGTTGTGGATTGAAGTTCCGGGCTACCTGCAATGCTCCCACACTGCTGTCCAGACCGATGGCGACCGCACCGCTACCATTCAATACCTGCCGCATGGCAAATCCCTCACCACACCCGGCATCGAGAATTGATCGGGCGTCGGTTTGTGCCAGCAACTCGGCAGCAGTCTGGTGAAAGCGGTCAAGTAGCCGGCGCTGCAGCGGATTCGGATTGGTATGTTTTTGCAAATTGCTGCTGGTGTATGCTGGTGCGGTGGTCGAAGAAGCTGATTTCACGCCTCTGGCTCCTTGTGCGTTCTGGTTTCGAGAATGCGCCGGATGGTATACTCATCGCCGGATGCGTAAGATGCATTGCGTAACATCTCACCGACCAGTCCGGTACTGATAAACTGAAGGCCGGTAATGAATAACAGCACACCCAGCATCAACAACGGACGGGTGCCGATAGGAATCTGGTTAAGCCACAACCAGCTCATATACAGGTTGATCAAAATTCCCAGTCCCAGAAACAGTGTACCAATCATACCGAAGAGGCGCAACGGACGGCGCAGGTAGGTTGTAAGAAAAAGCACCTGGATAAAGTCAAGATAGCCGGCGATGAGCCGCTTAGTGCCAAACTTGCTTTTCCCAAATTTGCGTCGCTGATGTTCAACCGGCACTTCAGTGACCCGAAATCCCTGTTGTTTTGCCAGCACCGGGATGAAGCGATGCTGTTCACCATAAAGGTTTAAATCGGCAACAACCTCGTGATTATAGGCCTTAAACCCACAGTTAAAGTCATGCAACGGCACGCCGGTTGTATAGGCCACGACCGCA
>DAOTVB010000036.1:0-30784 GCA_034436755.1 Chloroflexaceae bacterium
ATTGATGCGCTACGTGTGCTGTTGTATGGTCCAACCGGCGCGGTCGGTGACACGGCCGGCAACATCGTACTGCAGGCACTGCTGATTCTGCTGGTGCTGACCGCGATTACCCTGACACTGGGTACGAGTCGCTTCCGCCGGGTCGTCAGTTAACAGGAGTTACGCGGTGCGTGTCCAAACGGGACATTTCACCCGATGGAAGCCAGATTCGCCTGCGGCAGCATGGTACGCTTTTTTCTTTTTCACAAAAATGTTGCACTGTGTGCAACATTTTTGTGAAAAAGAAAGGAATCTTCCGCCCTGCCGGAGGCGAGTCGGGCCGTTTATTCAGGCACATGCCGGGTTTGGAACCGACCGCATAACTCCTGTCAGTTAACGCCATGTTATAGTACTTCGGGTACCTGAAGTACTACCGGACATTCTCACTTCCTCCTCATTGACAACGCCTGTCACCCTGGGTATAGTAAGCAAAGTGTAAAGAAACATCGCAGTATCAGCAGGAGGTACTGGTGTCGGTTGAGGAATACAAGCAGTTTGAAACCACCGAGCGGCAACCACAGCGGCGACTTATGGCAATGCGGACGGGACTGGCAGAATGGGCCGGGAAGCGCATTCCATCGCGCAGCAGTCAGCAAAACCCACCACCCGCAGCGCCTGCACCGCGTCGGCGCATCCGCCTGATCGGGCAGATTTTCGCCATCGTTGCCCTGGTTTTTCTGATTGGCGCCGGGGGGTTGCTGTTCCATCTCGATCGTACATTCGCCGGGCATATTTATCCCAATATTTCAATTAATGGTATTCCCGTTGGGCAGATGACCGAAACGACCGCCAGTACTATCTTGCACGAACGTTATGCGCCCTTTCTAGAACAACCGATTCAACTGACCTATGGCGACCAGACCTGGACACCCGGCCTGGACGAGTTGGGCGTGCGGCTTGAGCTTGATCCGGCCGTGCAGGAGGCGCTTGATGCCGGGCGGCGCAACGGTTTGATGAAGAATCTGTTCCAGGTTGCCGCCGTCTGGGAGAATGGCCTGGATGTGCCGCTACATCTGACCGTTGACCAGTCAGCAATGCAGGCATATCTGCTGGCCCGCACCGCCGAGGTTGAGCGGGAAGCGACCAATGCCGAACTGACACTGCGCGGCACGCGTGTCCAGATCAGCCGCGCAACAACCGGTCGGCAGGCACTGGTACACGACACCATGCAAGATCTGACGGCTGCACTGCAAACGCTGGAGCCGCAGACAGTCGTTCTGCGCACCCGCGCAATCGCACCAGCACTGGATGATGCAGCCGTTGCCGCAGCCCAACGCGAAATTGAAACGCTGCTGCAGGGACCATTGACCCTTCAAGCCGAAGCGCAGACCTGGGAGTGGTCCGAGCGCGAGCTGGCAGAGTTGATTACGATCAACCAGACCACCCGCTCAGATAACGCGGGGAGTCAGCTTGTTGTCAGCCTGGATCGGGAAGTAGTCCGGCAGCGCCTGGAAGAAATTGCCCGGAACGCCGGGGGCGAAGCAACGAACCCGCGCATCGACTGGAACGGCGGCAACCTGAAGATCATCGAGGAGGGCCAGTCCGGCCGGCAGGTTAATGTGAGCCGCGCCGAGCAACTGGTGCTGGCGGCAATGACCACGCCTGACCGAGTGGTTGAACTGCCTTTCCATGTCGCCGAACCAGCCATTACCGCCGCCAACCTGGACCAACTGAGTATGCCCGACCTGGTTGCCATTGGCAAGAGTGACTTCACCGGCTCGGCAGCCTACCGGATTACCAACATCAAAGCCGGGATGGATATGCTGCACGGCATCCTGCTGGCCCCCGGTGAGGAGTTTTCATTCAACGAGAATATCGAGATCACGGCGGCCAACGGGTTTGTCGAGGGCTATGCCATTATCGAGAACCGCACGCAACTGGAGTGGGGCGGCGGTATCTGCCAGGACTCGACGACCATGTTCCGCGCTGCGTTCTGGGCCGGGCTGCCAATTACCGAACGGCATGGTCACTCCTTCTATATCAACTGGTATGATAAGTATGGCTATGGCGAGTTTGGCGATGGCCCCGGTATGGATGCCGCAATTTACACTGGTCCCGGCGGCTCGGATCTCAAGTTCGTCAACGACACCGGCAACTGGCTATTGATCCAGACGCATGTCGATACCGCCCGTACACTGGCAGAGATACGCTTCTACGGCACCAAACCCAACCGCACCGTCGAACTGGCAGGGCCGCCCTACTACCAGGTTGTCAACCGGACGCCACCGCCTGCCGCGCCGGTCTATATCGCCGATCCGAGTCGCCCGGTTGGTGCGCCGCGTCAGACCGACGTCGCCCGCAGTGGGATGACAATCAACTTCACGCGGATTATCAAAGAGAATGGCGTGGTGGTTGACCGCGAGACCTTTGTCACCACCTTTAAGCCCTGGCCGAATATCTTCCTGGTCAATCCGGTCAATATGCCGGGCTACCGGGCACCTGCGCCGGCCGCACCAGCGGAAGAAGCGCCACCGGAAGAGGCACCTGTTGAGGAAGCACCACCAGCAGAACAGCCACCGGAGCCCGCACCGCAGCCTGCGCCCCAGCCGCCGCAGCCCGCGCCACCTGCACCGCAGCCGCAGAAACCAATAACCCCGCCGGGGGATGTTGCCCCCATACCCGTCATCCCACCGGGAGACATTGCCCCCATCACACCGTAGCGAGGTACAGAGTAAAGCGAGCTATGGGAAAAACAAAGCGCTGCTCGTTTATACGAGCGGCGCTTTGTCTCAGACAAGCGCACCTGAAGAACACATCGTCGAACGTTCTTGTCCAAGAATTCTCCTCCGTTAGACTTGCTGTGTTCTCTGCTATCGCATTTTCGTCTTCACACGCAAGGAGCAATCACCACTATGTCATGCAAACTGTCTTCCCGGTTAACGCACATCCGTCTCTTCCTGGTATTGCTGGTTTGCTGCACCGGTCTGCTTGCTTCGCAGTTCCCCATGACCGCCGTAGCTGAACCGCAGAAGTCCCAATTGCCGATCAGTCCCGTAGTGCTGCAAACCGCTGAAGAGATTCAGCAGGGTACCGGCGCCGGCCTCCAGGCAACCGATCCACGCCCCGGAACCGTCCGTGTAAACTCCCAGGGTGAGATTGGCGTTGAGGTACGCATTACGGGAACACCGGCCGCTGCCGCTGCCGCGTTTGCGGCTGCCGGCATCCGGGTTGGCACATGGTCGGAGCCCTACCCCCTGGTCAGCGCCTGGGTCCAGCCGGAGCAACTGGATACGCTGGCCGCATTGCCAATGGTTATGTATGTCGGTCCCATGCTGATGCCGGTTGTTCGCTCGGGAACGGTGGTAACTGAGGGCGATACCATCCTCGGCGCGGAACAGGCGCGAACGGAGTTTGGTCTGTCGGGCAGGGGCATCCGCATCGGCGTCATTTCCGATGGCGTGGAGGGGCTGGACATCGGGCAGGCCGCTAACGAGCTTCCCCCCGATTGTCCCGCCAACCTGACCGATCTGTCCCCCAGTTGTGTGCTGGTGGATGCAGACAATGCCGGCTTTAGGAATGAGGGCCGCGCCATGCTGGAGATTATCCACGACCTGGCCCCCGATGCAATCCTGGGGTTTTCCAGCGGAATTGATGGAGTTATGGGCTTTGTCGATGCGATTAACTTCCTCCAGGAGGATTTTGCGGCCGATATTATTGTGGACGATATCGGCTACCTGACTGAGCCCTACTTTGAGAATGGCACCATCGGTACACGCGCCCAGCAGGCCGTGGATGCCGGCGTTGTCTTTGTTTCGGCGGCAGGTAACGATGGCGAGAACCACTACCAGGCAACCCTGGATATCACAGACGATTGCCAGTTCGGCGTGGAGGGTGGATGCCTGCATCGCTTTGCCGCCAATGACACCAGCCTGAGCTTTTCGTTGCCCAGGTTCTCCAGCATCCAGGTTATTCTCCAGTGGAATAATCCATTTAGCAACACAACTACGGCCGCTCGTAACGCACTGGATGATCTGGATCTCTACCTGGTTGAGGGAAACACAAAGCTGGCAAGCTCCAAAGAAATTCAGTCAGTATCGGGAATACCTATAGAGATACTCATATACCAGAACTCTAGTGATAGCACACAACAGGTTGATCTTGCCGTCGATGCGTATGCGCTCAACAGCGGCACAACACCTCAGATCGAAATGCTTCTCTATGCTTTTTCGGGTAATAGAAGAATAGATCTCACCTATGAACATACCACCGCTGCCGATAGCATCTATGGGCATCCCGGCATGCCCGGCGTTATTGGCGTGGGCGCGGTAGACTCCTGGTCGCCCACCGAGATCCAGTCGTACAGCTCGCAGGGTCCGGTGACGATCCGCGGGGAGAGCACACCGCGCAGCAAGCCGGACATTGTTGCGACCGACTGCGTTGCCACCAGCACGCCCGGTTTTAGCAATTTCTGCGGTACCTCGGCGGCGGCACCGCACGTAGCAGCTTTGGCGGCCCTGCTGCTGGAGGAAGAGCCGGATGTTCCGCCCTGGCGCATTCGCTCACTCCTCAAGCGGCGGGCGGTGGACCTGGGCCCGGCCGGGTTTGATACGATCTATGGCGCGGGACGCGCAAATGTGGTTAACTCCATCAACGAGAGCCGGTTTGGCCCTCAGATATTCCATTTGATGCTGCCGCTGATCCAGCGATAGAACGAGGGTACAGGATGACTGGTAGGGGCGCAGCAAGCTGCATCCCTTTGCTTTGCCTTCACGCTAATTCCAGAAGTTACGCGGTGAGCATACAAACCGGGCATTTCACCAGATTGAAGTCAGATGCGCCTGCGGCAGCATGGTACGCTTTTTTTCCTGCCGGAGGCGATATCGCCCACCAGGCCCGAGATCGCCTCCGGCAGGTCAGCATTGGCCGGTTCGCGGGTTTCGCTCATGTCGTGGTGTTCGTGGTCCAAACCCTCACCACGTACCCTCTCAAGGGTAGATTTTTTGGATGGATCACGTCCCAATGGGATCGGTAGGGGCAACCCCCAGTGGTTGCCCGCAACGACATTTTCTGCATCAGGACGCCATCGGCAGGCACGGGGGCCTGCCCCTACGAAAAAAATCCTACACCTGAGAGCACCACGTACCTCCTGTTAATTTACACGAGGTACGCGGTCGGTTCCGAACTAGGCGTCTGCCTGGGCAATCGGCCCGATTCGTCTCCGGCAGGGCGGAAGAGACCAGATCTTTTCCACAAAAAATTTGCACAAAGTGCAAATTTTTTGTGGAAAAGATAAAAAGAGTACCACGCTGCCGCAGGCGAATTACGCCGTTATCGGGAGCAAACGGCCCGTTTGAACGCGCACCACGTACCTCCTGTTAATTATAATGCTCAACAATCGGCATGCTCCAGCGGCACGTCAGCATCCAGCAAGCGCTGCATAACCGGAGCAACAGCGGTGGGATTGCCGGTTGTGGCGCAGCGGAGGCGACTGCTCCCGGTTGGCAACTCGACCATCGCGGCAACCCGGGCGACCTGACGGGCAACCGGCAGCCCGGTATCGATAATGGTGACATCCGGGCCAACCAGTTCGGCAATGACCGGGGCGAGGAAGGGAAAGTGGGTACAGCCCAGCACAATGGTATCGACACCCCGCATCTGCAGAGGAGCCAGGTAGCGGGCCAATAACTGCCGGGTGGCAGAACCACTCAGGTCACCGGCTTCGACCTGCGCCACCAATCCGGGGCAGGGAACGGTGTGTACCGCAACGCCGGCAGCAAACCGTTCGACCAGAGTTGCAAACCGGGTTCCCGCCAGTGTGCCGTCGGTTGCCAGCACGCCTACTCGCTCGTTACGGGTTGCCTGGATCGCCGGCTTAACCCCCGGTTCCATCCCGACAATCGGCACAGCAAACTCGGCACGTAGCAGTTCCAGGGCGGCTGAGGTAGCGGTATTGCAGGCAACCACAACAACTCCGGCTCCTTGATCAATTAACCAGCCAGTGCAGGCCCGTGCCCGTGCCTGCACCTCTGCCACCGGGCGGGGACCGTAGGGACAGAAGGCGGTATCGGCCAAGTAGTCAAGATCGTGCCGGGGCAGTGCCTGCCGCACAGCCCGCAACACCGAGAGCCCACCCAGACCTGAGTCGTAGATGCCAATAGATGCCATAGCGTTATACATATTGCAATGACGGCAGCAGGGCTGCCGCACTCCAGATCATTGTGACGGCAGCGTGGTTGCCGCACTCCAGATCACATATTTGCGCCTACCGCCGCAGTCTCGGCAGGTACCGACTGCCGAAACGCTCTAGAACTCTCGACAAACGCCCGGAACATCGCCTGCCAGCGCGGATCAGCGTCAGCCTCCAGCGCTTCCGGGTGGCCCTGCACACCCAGCAGAAACTGCCCATTGGTACCCTCAACCGCCTCGATCACGCCATCGGGAGCCCAGCCAACTGCCCGCAGACCGGGCGCAATCGCTTTGAGCGACTGATGATGCAGCGAATTTGTCAGCAGATCGGGTGCTCCCAGTAGATCCGCCAGGCGCGACGCCGGATCGAGCCGGATCGGATGGGCCATATGCGTCCAATCACATAGTTCGTGGGATGAGTCGTGGGCCAGCGGCGTCTCCCGTTGCGAAGCAATATCCTGGTAGAGCGTCCCACCGAGCGCCACATTCACCACCTGCACCCCCCGACAGATCCCCAGGATGGGCTTGCCCTCAGCCACGGCCCAGCGCGTCAACCGGATCTCGACCTGATCCCGCAGCGGGTCCAGCAACTCCAGGGACGCCTGAGGCGTTTCGCCATAGTAGTCGGGCACAATATCGCCGCCACCGGCCAGCAGCAACCCATCGATGCGCTCATACAGCGCGCGCAGCACATCTTCCTGCTCTACCAGCGGGAGCAGAAACGGGATGCCGCCAACCCGCACGACCGCATCAATATAACTCTGCCGATGCCCAAATGCCGGCGGGCACCAGTCTTTATCACGAATAGTTGCACATGGTATCCCAATGGATGGTTTCATAGACGCAAAACTCCTGCATAACAACATAACGACATAACACAACGCCCCGTCCTTACGAGCGGGGCGTTAACGAATCCCAAATCTCATTATAGCACGCCCGCTCCGGCAACTCACCGCTCCATAACAGGACTTACGTGGTCGCTTCCTGGGAAGGAGATATTGCCGCCGGCAGGGCGAAAGATTCCCGATCTTTTTCACGAAATTGTGGCTCTCCGAGCCACAATTTCGTGAAAAAGGATAAAACAGTACCATGCTGCCGCAGGCAACATCTGTTTTCCATCTGGTTAAACGTTCGGTTTGTGTACGCACTGAGTCAGACCTGACCCTTTAACCCGGCCCGGCAAAACGCGCATGGGGTCATTTCCATTGCGATGGTTAACTCCCCGTGGTAAAATGCAGCCGATTTGTGTGCGAGACGCTCACTATGCGAGAGCCAATACCTTATGCTGCTTGAGCTACAAATACGTGATTTTGCGATTATTGAACGGTTGCATCTGCGCCTGGATCGCACATTTAATGTGCTGACCGGCGAGACGGGTGCCGGTAAATCTATTATCATTGATGCGCTCGGCATGCTGCGCGGGGAGAAGCCCGATCCCAGCCTGGTACGCGCCGGCTGTTCCCGCGCCCGGATCGAGGGCGTTTTTACGCTGGCCGACTGCCCCGAGGTTGTTCCGGTTTTACGGGAATATGACCTCTGGGAGGAGGAGGACGAGCAGGTAATCCTCACCCGCGAAGTCAACGCCGAGAGTGGGCGTAGTGTGGCGCGCATCAACGGGCGGGCGGTCAATACCAGCATTCTGCGTGAGGTCGGCGGGCGGCTGGTGGATATTCACGGCCAGCACGAGGGGCTGTCGCTCTTCAACACCCGCACGCATCTGGACATGCTTGACCGGCATGGCGGACTGCTTCCGCTACGTGAACAGGTCAGTGAACAGGTTGCCCGCCTGCGCCAGGTACGCGAGGAACTGGCCGACCTGCGGCACAGCGAGGCACGGCGCACTGAACGTATCGAGGAGTTGCGCTTCCTGATCGAGGATGTAAGCGCGGCCCAACTGCGGCCAAATGAAGAGGCCGAGTTAGCGCAGGAGCGCTCGATGCTTCAGAACGCCGTGCGGATTACCGAACTGGTGACCTCTGCTTACGCTATCCTCTACCAGGGGGAAGAGGGCGGACGCTACCCCGCGCGACCGATTGTCGAGGCGCTCGCCGATGTTGTCGGCAACCTGGGCGACCTGGCACGGCTCGATCCTACCGTGCAGACCATTGCTACGCAGGCGGAAGAACTGCACTATCAACTGGAGGATCTGGCCGCGAACGTGCGCGCCTACCGCGATCAACTGGACTTTGATCCGCGCCGCCTGGACGAAATCGAAGATCGCCTGACCCTCATCCGCACGCTTCAGCGCAAGTATGGCGGCGAGATTGCCGATATTCTGGAGCAGGCTGCCCGCGCCGAGGCCGAGATTGATCGGCTGACCCATAGCACCGAGCATATGGCCGAGCTAGAAGCGCGCGAAGCGCAGATCCTGGCGGAACTTGGCACCAGCGCCGGCACGCTGTCGCGCCGCCGCCGGGCCACGGGTGATGCGCTGGCCCAGGCAATTGAGGCGACGATGGGCGATCTGGCGATGCCCCACGTCAAATTTTATGTCAATATCGCCCAGGATGAAGACCGGGCCGGCGTGCCTATGCGCATGGAGCATGCAGCGGGGAAGAATCAGAAAGAAACCGCGCCGGAGCATGCTTCACCCAAACGTACCGATCAGGGGCCGCTGCGCCGGTATCAGTTCTCACCGACAGGGGTTGACCGGGTGGAGTTTCTGCTCTCGCCCAATCCGGGGGAGCCACTCAAGCCGCTGGCGCGCATCGCCTCCGGGGGTGAGAGTGCCCGGTTACTGCTGGCGCTCAAGTCGATTCTCTCGCGCGCCGATACGATCCCGACGCTGATCTTTGACGAGATCGATGTTGGCGTGGGTGGTCGCGCCGGGCAGGTGGTCGGGCAGAAGCTCTGGGCGATGACCGAGGCGCACCAGGTGATCTGCATTACGCATCTGCCCCAGGTTGCCGCCTTTGCCGACGCCCACTATGCCATCAGCAAAGAGGTCAGCGCGGAACGTACCCGCACGCAGATTCGCACGCTGACCATTGACGAGCGGGTTGATGAACTGGCCGCCATGCTTGACGGCACGCCGGTCAGCGAGCATAGTCGCGCGAATGCCCGCGAGATTATTGAGCGCGCGCTGGCCCTGAAAGACCAGGCGAACGCCGGGCGCACTACCGCATCAGAACAACCCGAACCGACAACCGAGGAAGAAGCGCTGAAGGCCCGCGAATTACAATCGGCAACCTTTAAAAGTTAACCGGATTAGCAGCAAGGGGAATCTTTGCTACGGCTGCAGGGCGTCGCTATCACCACTACAAAATCAGACCCTGTGAGCCGTCAACACCCGGATTTCCCCCTTTCCCACGTGATAAATTATGCAACGACAAACTGTTTTAAGCATCTGGAGCGAGCGCATCATTGAGGGTGGCTGGCTGCTGGCCCTGTCACTTATTCCCATCTATTTTAATCTGCTGTCGGCCCGCCACTTTGAACCGGACAAGGCGACCACCTTGCGGGCAATTGTGCTGGTCATGGCGGCCGCCGGGCTGGTCCGCGTCCTGGAGCAGTTTACGAATAACCCGGCACCGGCCAGATCTACCCAACCGCTGGAGGTCATGGAGCCGGTCAACCCATTCCGGGATATCCGGCAGCGTCTGAACCGTATTCCGCTGGCGCTGCCGGCACTACTCTATACGCTGGTTTTCCTGGTGACAACATTTACTTCCGTCGTTCCACTCACCAGTTTCTGGGGATCGTACCAGCGGCTCCAGGGAACCTACACCAATCTCTCCTATATCGGTATCTTTATCCTGATCGTTGCGACGTTGCGGCGGCGCGAACAACTGGAGCGCCTGATCACAGTGACGCTGCTGGCCGGCCTGACCGTGGCCGGGTATGGCATGCTTCAGCATTTCCAGCTTGACCCGCTGCCCTGGCGCGGCGATGTGATCACGCGCGTGGCTTCAACCATGGGCAACTCCATCTTTGTTGCCGCCTACATGATCATGGTGGTCCCGCTGGCGCTCTACCGGCTGATCGTAGCGCTGCACGAGTCACAGCGTACGTCGGGGGAGGCGGAAGCGCAGACCGATCTGCTCTGGGGACTGGCCTACGGCTTACTGGTTGTCGGCACGCTGACGCTGCTCTTGATGTCGATCAAGTTTGGCGCAGTGGTGCGCACCTTCGATTTTCGCTACTGGTGGATCTTTCCGGGGGCGATTGTTGTTGCAACGGCCTTCTGGATTGCGCCCACCCTGATGATCAAGCGGGGCAACCGCTCCGTTCCGCTCTGGCCGGGTGCGATATGTATGGGCTATCTGTTCCTGCTGGCCCTGACTTACGTTGCTTCTGCCTCCAGCGGCGGGCAGAGTATCGCTACCGATAACAACCGGGCCAGTGACTGGGGACTCTGGCTGGCCTTCAGTATCCTGAGCCTGGGCGGGTTTTACGCCCTGGCATTTATGCTACCGCAGCGTTCCGAGATGCCGTCGCGCCTGGCGTGGCAACTGCAGGCCGCCGGGGCGGCGCTCATTGGTCTGGCGCTGCTGGTGGCAACATTCTTCACCCAGAGTCGTGGTCCCTGGATCGGCCTGGGCGCAGGGCTGTTTGTCTTCTTCTTGCTGCTATTTTTGCAAGGGCAGAAGTATGCCCGCACGCGCGAGAACCTGAAGCTGGCGAATCGACTGCGCGCCGGGTTATGGGCCTGGATGGGGCTCACGCTGCTGGCCGGCGGGTTCCTGATCATCTTCAACCTCTCAAACGCGCCTTTTTTTGACCAACTGCGCGAGGTACCCTACATCGGGCGGATGGGTCGCCTGCTGGAGGTAGACGATGGTACCGGGCGTGTTCGGGTGCTGATCTGGTTTGGGGACGAACATGCCGACGGCGTTGTCGGTATGATCAGCGCGGACCCCCTCCGCACGCTGATCGGCTGGGGGCCGGAGAGCATGTTTGTCGCGTACAACCAGTTTTATCCCCCGGACCTGACCAGCCTGGAGTCGCGGGGCGCTTCCCCGGATCGTTCGCACCAGGCCATCTTTGACGAACTGGCAACCAAGGGGTTGATCGGCCTGATCAGTTACCTCTTTCTGCTGATTAGCTTTTTTGTCCTCTGCTGGCGGTTGCTACGACGCAGCCAGGAGTGGCGCTGGCAGGTCTTTTTCATCGCCTGTTTCAGCATCGTCACCAGCCACTTTGTTGAGGGGCTGACCGGCATTCCCATCGTCTCGACCCTGATGATGTTCTGGGTGACGCTCGGCATCACGGTGACGGGTGGCCTCCTGGCCGGGCAGTACAGCCTGAGCACGGAGCAGCCACCCGCCGATGCTGCGGAACAACCGGCAGAACCAGCGCCCGCCGCCGGTGCGCGCACAACATCTTCGCGCAAAAGCAAGAAGGGGCGGGGGTCAACCACACGCGGCGCGGCCCCTGCGTCACCCCGCACGATTGTCAACCGCCGCACCGCGCACAAGCAGTTCAATCCTGCCGCTGTCGCATTCTATGCCATGCTGCTCTTGCTGACGCTCGGCGCTGTCTGGTGGTTCAATGTCAGCCCGATCTATGCCGATATGCGCTTCCAGCAGGGCCAGTCGTACACGGCGCAGGCGGCCGCAGAGGGGCAGGTGCGGGGCATGGCGGCATACCTGGATTCGATCCACCACAATCCCCGGGAAGATTTCTACTATCTCAACCTGGGGCGCACACTGATGAATCTCGCCAATGAGATGCGGGCGCAGGGTGTTGCTATGGGCACAATGGTGAATACCGAGGATCCGATCCAGGAGTTGCTCGCGCTTCGTGCCGGCAGTGAGCAGCAAACCTATGATCGCATTGTCAACTTTATTCAACAGAGTGGCCCGGTGGCATTGTTAAGCTATGCCGAAGCGGTCCTGGAAGAGGCGCGGGAGCTTAACCCACGCAATAAAGATCACTATGCCAACCTGGGACGCCTGAACAACTTCTGGTACAACTGGACGCAAGATCCGGCCCGGCTGGAAAAGGCCGCGGACTGGTTTCGTCAGGCGACAACCATTGCCCCGCAGGATGTCACCCTGTTGAATGAGTATGCCAGCGTTATCGCCATGCAGGGGAGTTATGCCACCGCCCAGGAGGATATGGAAACGGCAGAGGAAAAGTTCGCCCAGGCCGAGGAGTTACTCCAGCGCTCACGCGAACTGGACGAGCGCTATGCCGATACGGATGCACGCCTGGCCGATCTCTATCGACTGCAGGGCGACCTGGCCGCCGCTACCGACCTGTATGTGGAACTGATTGAACAGGAGCCGCATCAACTCGATACATCAATTGAAATTATCGCCGATACTCTGCAGGAGTCACCCGAGCTCCTCCGCCAACTGCGTGATGCCTATGCAACTGCGGCCGAAGATGATGCGCTGCTTCACGCCATCGTGGGGCTGCTCTCGGTACACGCCGATGATACCGAACGCGCAGTGGAGGCATATGCACGCGCCGCAACGCTCCAACCGCAGAGCCTGGAGTATCGCCGCAACTATACCATCATCTTGAGCGACACCCGCCAGTATGATCAGGCATTGGCGCAAGCTCGCGCCGCCCTGGAACTGGCGCAGGGCCAGCAGGCCTCGGAGATGGAAACATCCCAGCTTCAAGCCCTGGTCGCTTTTCTCGAACAGCGGGCCGCCGGTGGACAGTAAACAGGGAGCCAGTCATGCAATCCACACACACCAGAACAGACCACACCTCCAGCATTGATGCCTGGGCCGCACTCGATATCCTGCCCGACTATCTGGCAATCCTTGACGCTGAGGGAACAATCCGCTACGTCAACCATGCCTGGCAGACATTTCCTACCGCGCCGCTCAAGGTCGGAGCCAACTACCTTACTGATGGTCTGGGAATGTTGGCCCCCAACGAAGACGGGCATGCGCTACGCGCAGGAGTACGCGCTGTTCTGGAAGGCAACCAGGTACGGGTTGATCTTGAGCAGAAGTGGCATACCGGCGATCAGTCACGCTGGTTTGCTACGACGATCCTGCCATTTTCGGTAGATAACACACGCGGGGCACTGCTGCAACAACGTGATATCACGGCCCGGCAGCAGGAACAGCGAACTGAGCACGATCCAATACACTTTGTTCAAACCTTCATCGATGCAGTTCCCGGCCCTATTTTTTACAAAGATACCAACGGCATCTATTTGGGGTGCAATCAGGCCTTTGTGGATTATCTCGGTAAGTGCCGGGAAGAAATTCTCGGTAAGACCGCTTATGACCTGGCTCCACCCGAGCTGGCTGCTATTTACCATCAGGCTGACCTGGAACTTATGGAGCAGGGGGGAACCCAGACGTACGAGAGTCAGGTGATCTATGCCGATGGCAGCCGACACGATGTGGTATTTAACAAAGCTGTGTTTCTCAATACCGATGGCACGACGGGCGGGTTGATCGGGGTCATGCTCGACATCACCGAGCGCAAACATACCGAGGAAGCCCTGCGCCGGCGTGATGCCATTCTTGAAGCCATCAGCTTCGCCGCAGGACGATTTCTTGAAGCGGCCGCCTGGAATGAGGATATTCAACTGGTGCTGGCACAACTGGGAGGAGCAACCCAGGTAAGCCGGGTCTATATTTTTCAGAATCATCTGAACGAGAACGGCTCGCCGGCAATGAGCCAGCGCTATGAGTGGGTGGCACCGGGCATCATGCCCCAGATCGCTAATCCTGAACTGCAAGATCTGACGTACCGGGAAGCCGGGTTTGAACGCTGGGTCACAAAACTTGGTCAGGGTGAACTGATCTACGGTCAGGTCAAAACATTTCCGGCAGACGAAGCTGAACACCTGGCCGCGCAGGATATCCGCTCTATCGCCGTTGTTCCTATCTTTGTCCGCGATACCTGGTGGGGCTTCATCGGATTTGATGAGTGCCGGACAGACCGTGACTGGTCTGCACAGGAGGTTGATACGCTCCGTATTGCCGCCGGCATTATTGGTACCGCCATCCTGCGCGGCCAGATGGAACAAGATATACAGCAGAGCGAACAGCGCTATCGGGAAATATTTGAGAATGCCAGCGATATCATCTACACGCATGACCTGGAGGGGCGTTACACCTCGGTAAATCGGGCCGCCGAGCACCTCTCAGGCTATACCCGTGACGAGCTTATTGGGATGTATGTCGCGGAGATTATTGCGCCAGAGTATCTTGACCAGGCGAATGCGATGCAGCAGCAGAAACTGGCTACCGGTGGCACAACGCCCTATGAAATAGAGTTACTAACCCGCGATGGTCGCCGTGTCACCCTCGAAACCAACACCCGCCTGATCTATCAGGATGGGCAGCCGGTCGGGGTGCAGGGCACGGCCCGCGATATCACCGAACGTAAGCAGTCCGAGGAAGCCATGCGCCGGCTGATCTGGCAAGAAGAGGTTATCCGCATCCAGGAAGCAACGCTGGCAGAACTCTCTACCCCGCTACTGGTCATTGCCGACCAGATTGTATTAATGCCGCTGATCGGAGCAATCGACTCACACCGGGCGTATCGGGCAATGGAGGAACTGTTGCAGGGAGTTGCCGCTAACCATGCCCGCATTGTAATCCTGGATATCAGTGGTGTGCCGATTGTGGATACCCAGGTTGCCGGCGTCCTGATCCGCGCAGCACAGGCGGTACGACTACTCGGCGCGCAGGTCATTGTCACCGGGATTGGTCCCGATATAGCTCAAACCCTGGTGAGCATGGGCATCACTCTGGGGGATATTGTTACACAGGCGCGACTGCAGAGTGGGGTGGCCTATGCCCTCAAACACTGGGGCATAGGCATCTTGCGCTAAACCATATAACCCTATGATCCAGATTGCTATCATTCTCATTACCGCGCTGATCTTCTCGACCATCAGCACCTTGCTGGCCCGCTGGGTCGCGCTGCGGGTGGGGGTCGTGTCCATGCCGCGTACCCGCGATATCCATCTGACGCCGGTGCCACTGCTGGGTGGCGCAGCGATCTACGTGGCGTTTGTGGTCGCCCTGCTCATCTTCAATGACCGGGCCTATCTGCGTGAGTTGTTTGGTATTCTCGCGGGCGCGACGCTGATCGCGCTGGTAGGACTGGTCGATGATCGCTGGGGATTGCGCGCCGATCTGAAAATGCTGGGGCAGCTTGGGGCCGGCGCGATCCTGCTGCTGGGGGGTACGCAGATCCAGCTCTTTGCGCAGCCCTGGCTCAACTGGGGAATAACGCTATTCTGGGTGGTTGGCCTTACCAACGCAATCAACTTTCTCGACAACATGGATGGACTGTCCGGCGGGGTGGCAACGATTGCCTCGGCCTTCTTTCTGCTGCTGGCAGCCATGAATGAACCGCGCCAGGTGCTGGTCGGCGCGATGGCGGCTGCGTTGATGGGCGCATGTGCCGGCTTCCTGCGCTACAACCTGAGTCCTACGAAGATTTTTATGGGCGATGCGGGCAGCCTGTTTATCGGCTTCATCCTGGCAGCGCTGGCAATCAAGCTGCGCTTCCCGTCAAATATTCCCCTGGTGACCTGGATGGTCCCGGTCTGTGTGCTGGCCCTGCCAATTTTTGATACCACCCTGGTTTTTGTGGCCCGGCTGCGCCGCCGGGTGAACCCATTTACAACTGCCGGAAAGGATCATCTCTCGCATCGCCTGGTCGCGCTGGGTATGACCCGGCGCGAGGCCGTGCTGACCTGCTACCTGCTCACCGGAGCCTGCGGAATGGTTGGTATCTACATGACCCAGGCCCGGCTGTATGAAGCCTACATTGTAGCCGGAGCCCTGGCGGGAGGTGGGCTGGCTGCGTTGATCTGGCTGGAGCGCTCCTGCCCTGGTGGCGTGCGGCGGTCCCTCCCCGGCCAGGTGCATTCATCGCATGAAGCATAAACCCATGTAAACAGCATGCCAATACCGGGACAAATGGTAATGTCAATCCAACCAGAACTGTACCTGGTCAGTTGGCCAGGTACAATACTGGACCCCTGGCCGATGTTGTTTGCAGACGAGCCTGCTACAATAGCACTCGTAAGGCCTGGTAGTGCTACAACAAACTGAGGGAAGAGAGGAGAACTTAGAACTCAGTTCTGTTGCATTACTACCCAATGGCTGCTCATCGCCTGTACCTCCTGGAAACGCCCACTGCGATTGGCGCACCGCAGTGGGCGTTTCGTCATGTCATCAATTACACAACTTACGCGGTTCCCCTTTGGAAGTGGATATCGCCCCCGCCAGGGCAGAAGTTTCAATCTTTTCGCAAAAAAGTTGCACGAAGACCACTTGCACGTAAGTATAGAGCTGATTTGAACATCCACCGTATAACTTCTATCATTCACACGAGTTACGCGGTCGGTTCCAAACCAGGCATCTGCCTGGATGAACGTCCCGACTCGCCTGCGGCAGCATGGTACTTCATTTTATCTTTTTCACGGAAATTTGGCTCCTTGAGCCAAATTTTCGTGAAAAAGAATGTCCTCTTTCGCCCCGCCGGAGGCGATATCCCCCGCCAAACGCGGGATCGCCTGATCCATGGCAGCAGTGGCAGGTTCGCGGGTTTCGCCCATGTCGTGTTGTTCGTGGTCCAAACCCCACCGCGTAAGTCGTGTCATTCACCGACCTGAGCTATCACGACCGGGAGTTATGGTCGGCAGCCATAGAAGCCGGCATGCTGCTTACTATTTTTGTCAGTTTGCTGCCGAGAGAGTATACTTACACTACACGATTTGGTTGAGAATTCTGCGACTGGATTGTTGATTCCTACCAGCCTATTGGACTGCGCACTGGAGATTGCATAGAGACATCCTGTGCTTGCGGCAGGGTAGCTATCGGCGGGATAAAATGCCCGGTTGCGTACGTTCAGGAATATGTACATCCGACTTGTTGTGGATTATGTTATGTTGACTTGTTCTGGATGAGGAGAACGCTGCATGCCTGCACCTGACACCATGCTGCAAGGACGCTACCGTATCGTCCGCCAGATCGGGAAAGGAGGAATGGGCAGTGTCTACGCGGCGATTGATACCCGGCTAAATGCCACCGTCGCCGTGAAACAGACCCTGGCACAGAATGAGCACATCCAGAAAGCATTTGAAGCCGAAGCGCATCTGCTGGCACGCCTGCAGCACGCGATCCTCCCCAAAGTTACCGACTATTTTACCGAAAACGGTGATCTCTTTCTGGTGATGGAGTTTATTGAGGGAGCCGACTTCGACGCGTTGCTTGCCCAGCAGGGGAAACCATTCCCGGTTGACCAGGTGCTGGGCTGGGCCGACCAACTGCTTGGTGCCCTGGAATATTTGCATTCCCAGAATCCTCCCGTCATCCACCGGGATATCAAGCCCCAGAATTTGAAGCTGACCCCGACGGGCAATCTCTATCTGATCGACTTTGGCCTGGCCCGAGGCGCGGAGGGGACGCTGCTGACCGGATATACGGCCCACTACGCTCCGCTAGAGCAGTTCCAGGGTCTTGGCACCGATGCGCGCGGCGATCTCTACTCGCTGGCGATGACGCTGCATCAGTTACTCACCAATACTGATCCGCAGGGCGTGACAACACGGGCGGGATCGGTGCTGGGCGGGCAGCCCGATCCGCAACCTACGGCACACCAACTCAATCCACAGGTGCCGCCGGACATCAGCGCTGTCCTGGAAAAAGCAATGGCTATTCGTGCCGAAGACCGCTATAGCAGCGCCACCGAGATGCGCGCCGCGCTGAATGCTGCCGCGCAGGGACAGACACCCGCAGCGGCGCAATCGGCTCCCAGGGCGGCACAAGAAACCATTGTGATTGCTCCACCAACAGCATCAACCCCGGCGACACCCGCAGCACGTTCACATTCGGCACCACCGGCGCAACCGGCGCAATCCACCGCCAGGGCAACGCAACCGGGAGCACCGCCGCCGGCACCATCAACACCACCGGCACCACCGGCACCACCGGCACCACCGGCACCCCGTAAATCCTCGCGGTTGCCGTTTATCATTGGCATGGTACTGGTGCTGGTGCTGCTCGGCGGTATCGGCGGCGTGGCATGGGCGTTTTTCTCCGGTGCGGATGGATTCGGCTTCTTTACATCTGCCACTACCGCGCCATCGACTCCAACGGTTGGAGCGACGACAACTTCCGGGATCACCCCGACCGAGGAAACCACCCCAGACGAACCGGCAACGGCCGTTCCAGCAGCGGCGGCACTCTCCGCCAACCAGATCGTCTTTGTCTCAGACCGGGACGGCAACCGGGAGATCTATGTGATGAATGCCGACGGCTCCGAACCGACCAACCTGACCGAGAGTTCTGCCAGTGAGACCGCCCCGGCGGTTGCGCCCGATGGCACCCGGATTGCCTATGTTGCAGATGACAATATCTATGTGATGAATGCCGATGGCTCCGAACCAACTAATCTGACCGCGGATGTTGGCGCGAGCGAGTCGCCCACCTGGTCGCCGGATGGCGAACAGATTGCGTTTGTGCTTGACGATGCTATTTATGTGATGAATGCCGATGGTAGCAACAAACACGCCATAACCGAGGAGACCGGCAACTACCGTGACCTGGACTGGTCTCCCGATGGAACGCAGTTTGTATTTGATCTGCGTGGCGATATCTACCGGATGAATGCCGACGGCAGAGATCGGGTTAACCTGACGAGTCAGTCCGATGCCCGCGATATTGCACCAGCCTGGTCCCCAAACGGTGAGCAGATTGCGTTTGCCTCGGATCGTGAGGATAACAACTTCGATATTTATGTGATGAATGTGAATGGAGCGGAGGTTAATCGGCTGACCGAGAATGGTCCCTGGCTGGATCAATCGCCAACCTGGTCCCCGGACGGATCACAGATCGCATTTCGTTCCAGCCGCGACCGCGACCAGGAGATCTACCGGATGAATGCCGATGGCAGTGATCCAACCAATCTGACGAATACACCTGATGACGATGATACCACACCCGACTGGTCGCCGGAATAAAAGCACAACGTAGTTTAAACAGGAACATGCTTGAAAATAGAGCGGAGAAGTCCTATGCAACAACGCATATTTTCTTTGTTGAGTAGTGCGCTGGTGCTGATAATAACACTGGCAGCCTGTAATAGTATCGGCAGCAATCCCTCCCCGACGGCAACAACGCTACCACCGACATCGGTGCCCGTGGCCGGCCCGGAGCCGACCGCGGCGACAGTGGCCGATGTTGCAGCGACAACAGAATCTGAAGTTCCGGATGACACCGCGCAGGATACGACAATTCGTATGGCGCGCGCCACCTGGGACACAGGCTGGTTCCAGGCGGAGATCTACCGGCAATTGCTGGAAGAGTTGGGCTACACCGTCACCGCCCCCGAAGTCATGGGCACTGATGAGTTCTACCCGGCGGTTGCCGAGGGCGAAGTTACCCTCTGGCCCAATGGCTGGATTCCGCTGCATAACACCTTCCTCAACCAGGAAGCGATTGCCGCGAATAGCGAACTTATCGGCTCAGAGGTGCGCGGCGGCGCATTGCAGGGCTACCTGATTGACCAGGCGACAGCGGATGCGCAGAACATTACCAGCCTTGAAGCGCTGCAACAGCCGGAGATTGCCGAACTCTTTGATCTTGACGGCAATGGCAAAGCTGACCTCATCGGCTGTAATCCCGAAGGATGGGCCTGCGCTGAGGTGATCGAACATCATCTCGATGCCTATGAACTGCGCGACACCGTGGAACAGGTCCAGGGCGACTATGCGGATCTGATGCGCGATACGCTGGAGCGTTTTGAGAATGGCGAGCCGGTCCTCTTCTACACCTGGACGCCTAACTGGCCGTTGGGACGATTGATCCCCGGCGAGGATGTCGTCTGGTTGGAGGTGCCGTTTGCCAGCCTGCCCGACAGCATGGCCGCCCAGGAAGAGTTTACCCGGGTGCCCGAAGTTGCCGGATGCGCCTCTGATCCGTGCAATACTGGCTTTCCGATCAACGACATCCGTGTCGTCGCCAATCGCGCATTCCTGGAGCGGCATCCCTCGGTCAAGCGCCTGCTGGAACTGGTTGAAATTCCGTTGGAAGCGATTGTAGCACAGAATGCGGCCATGTTCTTTGGCGAAAATAGTGCCGAGGATATTGAGCGCCAGGCCGAGAACTGGATCATCGAGAATCGCGCCCAGGTAGACGGGTGGCTGGAACAGGCCGCCGCCTGGGAAGAACAACCTACGCTGGAGCGCGTACGTGACCGCGGGGTGCTGCGCTGCGGCCTGCAGGAAGATCTGCAGGGCTTTGGATTTCGCGCCGAGAATGGCAATTACCGTGGCTTTAATGCCGACTTCTGTCGCGCCGTTGCCGCCGCCGTCCTGGGTGATGCCGACGCTGTCGAGTTTGTACCGTTGAGCGTGAGCGAGCGTTTTGCCGCCCTGAGTGATCGGCAGGTCGATGTGCTGTTCCATAATGTTGCCTGGACTGCACTGCCCGATGTCGGCATGAATCCGCCCAATTCGGGTATCAGCCTGGCCTTTGGCCCGATTATTTTTCATGATGGTCAACGGTTCATGGTCCGCAGCGATAGTGGCATTGATAGTCTGGAGGGTCTAGCCGACCAGGAGATCTGTGTCCTGGCAGACACCGCTACCGAGCAGAACCTGATCGACCAGTTCACCGTGCGCAACATCCCATTCGATATCCAGCGCTTCGATACGGCAGATGCCCTCTACGATACCTATGAGCGGGGTGGTTGCGCTGCCGTGACCGGCGATGCCTCAGAACTGGCTGCGCGCCGGGCAGCGTTTGTCCGTCCCAACGACCACACCGTCCTCAACACGCCAATATCCCGCGAGCCCCACAGCCCGGTTTACAGCGAAGGCGATCCGGCCTGGGGTGAGATTGTCAATTGGACGGTACATGCAATGATTTATGCCGAAGAACTGGGGATCAATCGGGATAACGTGGTGGAGTTGGCCGACACAGACAACCCGGATATTGCCCGGCTACTGGGGCAGCGTGGGGCCATCGGCGAGAAGCTGGGGCTGGATAATGCCTTCGCCCGGAACATCATTGAGCAGGTCGGCAACTACCGCGATATCTACTATCGCAACCTTGGCCCCGACACGCCAATCGATCTGGAGCGTGGCCCCAACAAAACCTGGAACAGTGACGAGGGACCGGGCGGGTTGCTCAATGCGGCTCCGTTCCGGTAGGCTACTACCAGGGTGACTCTAAATAATGTGTGTAATTGACGTGAGTTACGCGGTGTGGTGTGGGTTTGGACCACGAACGCCGCGAAATGTGCGAAAACCGCGAACCTGTCAATGCTGATATGTATCAGGCGATCCCGCGTTTGGCGGGGGATATCGCCTCCGGCAGGGCGGAAGAACGCAGATCTTTTGCACAAAAAATTTGTTAGCGCGCATAAGTCCTGGGTCAAGTCGTCAAGGTAAGGATGGTCGTACATATGTCCGTACTACTTTTGGGTTATTTTTACCCAATTTTGGCCGTTCGCCACGCCGGACTACTAAAAAGCGGCAATGAACTTAACCCACCGCTTATGCGCGCTAACAAAAATTTACGTTGTGAATTTTTTGTGCAAAAGAAAAAGAGTACCACGCTACCGCAGGCGAATCGGGCTTCCGGGTCTGACACGCAGACGAAACAGTCCGCACCGCGTAACGCATGTCAACTGACGCAATCTCCCGCAGGAAAAACTGTGGGAGGTTGCATTATTGTGCCTCACCCGTCAAAAAGCCCTGGTAGTCCGGGTCTACCTGAAGCGCGCAGGCATCCGGTGCGCTACCGGCAAGCTGGCAGTCGATAAACGCGTTTGTTATATTCTGCGCCTGGGTCAGCGCCTGCACCAGGTCAGCCTCCTCCGTCAACGCCGCATTGATCGCGGCCAGGAACCAGTAGGACTCCAGGGTAAATGCCTCGGTGCCATCCAGCGCGTCAAACGCGCCCCCCGGTTGCACCGGCTGATTCAGCACCTCGCCGTAAGCCTGTGCAATGGTGAGAATGTCGGGCTGCGCCTGAGCGAGAAACTCCGCGGATTGGGCCACCGAAACCCGGGCCGGGAGACTGTTCCGCAGCATGCTGAGCGTGCCGTCACCTGAGAGAAACTTCAGCCAGTCCCAACATGCCTCGGCCTGCCGGGTCTCAGCCGAAATGTAGAGCCCCTGCACGGCAAAATCACCCGTATGCAACCCATTTGCCCCGACCGGCAGCGACGCAATACCTTCGTCAAACGGCAGCGTTGCCGACTCAACCCCCGGTGACAGCGGGGCACTCTCGCCAAACCAGAGCCCCACCCGACCAGCCTGCGCCAGCGTGCGCGCCGTATCGTCATAGTGCGGATCATCGCGGCGATAGGGAAAGGTCAGCGGCGGCGTTACGCCATGCACCCGATCCAGGTCAAGGTACCACTGCACTGCGGCAATCACCCGGGGATCGGCAAAGTTAGGGCGCGCATCAGCGCCGCTTCCCATGATCATCTGCCCACCAAACTGATGAATGAAGAAGATCAGATCGCGGGACGCGCCACCGAGGGGCGCATAGCCATACTGCTTCTGATCGCCCTCGCCCATGGTTAGCGCCTGCGCCGCCGTCAGGAAATCTTCCGGCGTCCACGCCGCTGTCGGCGGCTCCAGATCTGCCGCGTCAAAGGCGGTGCGGTTGTAGTGCAGCGCCCGCAACACCACGCTGTAGGGCAAGCCAAATAGTCCTTCCTCCTCCCGGAACGGCGTGAGCCAGGCCGCCGGGTAATCGCTCCGGGGGATATCGCTATCGGCCTCAAGCAGCGGCTGCAGGTCGAGTAGCGCCTTCCGCTCTTCAGCATGCCGGGGGGCGGACCACCAGAGAAAGCAGTCACTTGTGCCGGCAATATCGGTCAGGGCAACCGGTTCGGTGAAGACATGTGTTGCATCGAGTGTCACCGCAATGTCGGGACGCTCCTGCTGGAAGGTTTCGGCTAACTGACGCATCTCCTCTGCATCAACGCCGGTGGCCGCGAATGTAATCTCCGCAACCTCATCACGGGCATGGAGCGGTGGCGGGGTCGCCACGACCACCGGCCCCAGATCCAGCGGGGATGGTGGCGCCACGGGGGCGGCGGCAAGCTGTGCCTGGATCTGCTGCTGCCCGGTCGCCACAGCCTGCACCGGGTCTTCCCCTCCGCCAATTACCTGTTGCACCAGCGTAGTCAGCAGACCCGGCAGACGCGGATCGGGGGTCTGCCGCGCCAGCGGCAACGGATTCCCGATGGCCCAGCGGTAGGCGGCTGCGGTGTGGTCATCCAGACCAGCCCAGAAATCCAACTCCTCGGCCAGCGACCCGCGCGCCGGAATGCGCCCCGGCTCGGCAAAATCGGATGGAACGGCGGGCATCTCCAGGGGTTGCCGGGACAGAAACTCGATCCAGTGCCAGGCCGCCTGGGGATAGCGCGTACCACCGCTGATGATGTACCCACTGCCCTGCCCAAACCCAAAGAGATGCGGACTATCAACCGGATAGGGCACGCGCCCGATATCAAAGGGCAACGGCACCGTTGCTGCAGAAGCATCCCGCCCGAAGGTTCCGGTCATCTCGGCCAGAAACTCGCCCCAGAGTGCAGCCTGGCCCGCCTGCACCAGTTGTTGGGCATTACGCGAATGACCTGTGTCCAGATCGGGGAGGAAGATTGCCCCAGTAGCATGCAGCGTCCGCAACTGCTCAAGTGCCGCGATTGTACCGGGCTGATCCAGTTGTATCTGATCAAGGGGCGTGTTCATAAGATCAACCCCCTGCGCCCGCAGCAGCGCCAGCAGGGGCTGTAAGCCGTTGCTCTGATCCACCAGGCCATAGATGGCAAATGGTGTATCGCGCCCGTCGGCCAGTTGCCCGGCAATATCTAGCAGATCGCTCCAACGCCAGCCCGGCTCCGGTTCCGGGAGATCATTCTCAGCAAAGAGATCGCGGTTGTAGGTCAGTGCCTGAGCATAAAAATAGCGGGGCAGCACCCAGGTGCCACCATCAAAGGTGTACTGTTCCAGCATGCCTGGATAGAAATCGCTACGTTCGAAGGTTTCGTCGGCCGCCATCAACGGCGCGAGGTTGAGCAGCAGGTCGGTGCCGAAGGCTTCCGGGGGCGCAACCCAGGACGAGGTGGTATCCGCGCCGGACACAACCCGGTGCAGCAGGCGCAGCGGCGTATCCGGCTCCCCCTCGGCGGGCTGCACCAGATCTTCCATTGCGACAACGACCACCCGAACGTCGGGATATTCAGATGAAAACTGGGCGGCCAGCGTCTCATATGCGGGGCGTTCGCTCTCCCAGGCAGCAAAGGAGATCGTCATACCATCGAAAGATTGATCTGATCGCGGCAACAGATTGCACGCACTCAGCAGTGTAATCAGCAGGATGAGCGGTACAAGTCGTCGCATAGGTTCTCTCCCTAAAAACGTCCTGACGTATAGTCTATAGTTCGTTATGCATGCGGCAACTGACACAAGGCGGGTTTATTCGTACTTGTAGATCTTCACATACGTTATGCTGCTCTGGCCACACATGGCACTATCAAAAATAGCAACGTGGGAAATAGACGGCAGTTCAGAGGACTCCCCGGTTTACTCAGGGAACTGCTACTACCAGAAAGACGAAGCAGACTGGTGCCAGGTTCCTGAGAAATGGATGGCGTCTGGCTGAGTCGCCCACCGCGCGCCGATTGCTGGTATCATGAGCAGTGTTGGCGTGCCTGCTGGTGCCGGGATGCGCTGTGACCAGCAGCAGCATCTGCCAGACCGATAGCGAAGGAGGAATCACGCGATGGAAACAGGGTTGACTATACTACGCCGGCTGCCACGCCGCCAGATCTTCGGCATTGTTGCAGTTGGACTGGTGGCCGTCGCCACGCTGCTACTGATCTTCTCGCTGGTTGGACTGTTCAGCGTCCGCATTGTTGAAGAGCAACGCGCCGGCAACAGCCGGGTAACGCGGATTGTGCCGGAGATGCGCGGCTACCGGGTCTACTGGAGCGGCAGCAGTGAACTGTCGGATATCACCAGGTACGATGTGCAGATCCGCGAACTGCCTGATGGCGGCTGGCGTGACTGGAAGCGCGCGACAACCGCAACCTCCGCCTGGTTTGGCCCGACTGAAGGGAAAGACTTCGCCTTCCGCGTCCGCGCCTACGATAGCGCCGGCAATGCGGAACCCTGGCCTCTGGATGCGAGCATAACAACCGAGGATGTGTCGAGGCGGTAGAAGGGACAAATATCTTGTGTTATGTAAACATAGCAAAGCGTAGCAATCAATATCGGCAATATGCTATGCAACATATCCCTCACAGTCTATGTGAGTGTATGCTACTTCGAAAGCAACTGGATATGCTACAGGAGACGAAGTATGCAGCGGATAGGGATAGCAGGTATCCGGTCCTTCAGATACCTGTTAAGCTGGTCAATAGCCGGCGCACTCTGTGGCACTATATCGGGGGTGCTTGTCGGAAGTACCCTCTGGAGTCTGGGATATGATACGATCACGGACACGATGGCGGCCGGCACGCTGGGTGGTTTCTACGGCGGCAGCCTGGTAGGAGCGATACTGGGAGCAATAGACCGAAGTCGTCAGCCCTGGATCAAAATGCATGGTGGCCGCATTACTGGTACCATTGGCGCGGCAATCGGGGCGGTCATAAGTGCGTTTATTATCGGCGGGGCAATTGGGGCAGTTGCAGCCGGGGCACGCTGGGGCTTGCTAAGTGGCATGGCTGGTTCAATTATCGGCGGTATAGTCGGACAACTCATCGGTCAGCGAGGTTTTACCCCGGGTGTACAACGCCATAGTCTTGCTTTGCGGATAGGATACTGGGCAACAACAGGGGGTATTGGTGCGGCAGTTGGTGGGCCCGTCGGGAGAATTCTTGACACACCTGATTTCCTGCTGAGCAGGGGAGTGCTACTTGAGGCAGTCGGCTGTGGAGGACTTGGTGGGGCGATAGGCAGTATTGTTGTCGGTGTATTTCTTGTCTTTGCCTATGATTTGTAATTGTAGATTATGATTGCAGATCATATTGAAACAGGAGGATTTCATGGATAAAGAGCGACTACAAGCCCTGATCGACGAAGCCACCGTGGATTGCTACAACGAAGACGAAGAGTTCGCCGGCGTCCTCTGCACGCTTGACGATCAGTTAAACTTTCCGCTGCAGGCCCGGGCGCTGGGCGATCTGGTTGAGGTTATCGGGCTCAACGAAGCGCAGAGTAGCTTGCGCCGGGGAATTATAGCGTGCGTGCGCAAAGGCGCGCAGAAGTACAACGCGTCTCTGGAAGATCTGGAGTTTGTAGATCCCGACCCCACCAGTGCGGAGTGGCTGGAGACCTACCGCTACTGGGTGGGCACGCTGTAGCGGGTATGCTGTGATAGGATGGAAAGAAGACCAGTCAGGAAAACAGAGAAACGCGAATAAGCCCACTGAAGGTGAGCCTGATACCGGGTTCTTGAATCCGTGGCTATGATGCCGTCCAACTGGCCTCCGCTCTGGAGGTCAACGTTCGGTATCACGCCGACAGTCCGGCAGGGATTACCAGAGTGTGTGCAGCGGAAGGAATAAAGATTGTTCTATGATTACCCAGATTGAAATAGACGGCTTCAAAACATTCCAGGACTTCAAGCTTGAACCTGGCCCCTTCCAGGTGATTGTTGGCGTCAACGGCACAGGTAAGAGCAACCTGTTCGACGCCCTGCGGCTGCTCTCGCGCCTGGCTGATGCCGATCTACGCACGGCCTTTCAAGACCTGCGCGGCGAGGCCGGTGAGCTATTCCGACTGTTGCCCGATGGGCAGCCAACCAATCATATAAAAATGGCGGTTGAGCTGTTTATTGACCGGCACGTCAAGGATAGCTGGGGAGCCGAGTCGGAACTCAAGTTTACCCGGTTGCGCTACGAAGTGCATATCGAACGGCGACCTGATGAGCATAACCTGGAGCGGCTCTATGTCACACACGAGAATTTAACGCCGCTGGCGCGTGGTAGTGATGCCTGGCTCAAGCACTATCTGGGGACAGAGGCCGGACTATGGCTGCCCAGGCTTACCGGTGGGCGCAGCAAACCGTTTATTTCAACAAGTGTGAAGGAAGATCGACCAACTATTTCACTCCACCAGGATGGTCACGGTGGACAAAAATCCAGTGTTGCCGAACGGGTTGAGCGGACCATTCTCAGTGGTGTCACCAACAATGAGTTTCCACATGCCTTTGCCGTGCGCGAGGAGATGCGCTCCTGGCGTTTCTTGCAACTCAACCCGGAAGTGCTGCGCCAACCCAGTCCAATGCTGGCACCAACCGTTGTAGCTCCCGACGGCAGCAACCTGCCGGGCGCATTGGCGCGGATGCAGGGCGAAGATCCTTTTCTGCTGAATGATGTATCACGCGACCTGGCAAATCTGGTGCCGGGTATCACGGGGGTGGAGATTGAAGCGGACACCGCACGGGACCGCTATCTAATCCAGGCTCACACCGAGGATGGCAACACCTTTTCGTCGCGGGTGCTCTCGGATGGCACACTACGTATGCTGACCCTGGTAACGCTGAAAAACGACCCGCAGCACCGGGGGGTACTCTGCTTTGAAGAACCCGAAAATGGCGTTCATCCATTCCGCCTGGGCCAGATGGCGCAACTGCTGCGTGACCTGGCAACCGACTTTAACGACCCGGAGCAGCACGATCTCCCATTACGGCAACTCCTGGTCAATACCCACTCACCAGTCTTCGCGGGCCAGACCGAGGTTAGTGATTGCCTGCTGTTTGCCCAGATGGTGCAGCGTGTCCAGCCCGGGCAAAACGGGCAGATCGCCCGCGTTACCCAGATTACTCCAGTGAGTCTACAAACAAGGATGGATTTGAGTGACGAAGAAAAGCAGTACACGCTGAGACAGGTTATTCACTACCTGGAAAGCGGTAACGTTCACGAAGCCATTGCAGCCCTGAAAAGGTAAGAAACAGCATGCAGACGTTGGTACTGGCACTCTACGCCGAAGGTTCAACCGATGAACGCTTTCTGCCACCAGTCATTCAACGGACTGTGCAGCACATTGTTGCCGAGCGCGGCCGCACCATGGTAGATGTGCTGGAACCGCTGCTTGTGCAGAAGAATCCAGATATCAGTGGGCAGGCTGAACGCATTCTCGATGCTGCGCGCCAGACAACCGGCTCCCATGCCCTGATTATCCACGCCGATGCGGATCATCCCACGGCAGAACGCGCCCTGACCGAGCGGTTTCAACCGGGGTTGCTGTTAGTAAAACAAGCCGGAATTGACCATCACCTGATTCCGCTTATTCCCGTACGGATGATCGAAGCGTGGCTGCTGGCCGACCCGGAAGCTCTGCGGCAGGTCATCGGTACCGACATGAGTACACGCGATTTACATCTGCCGGTGCAGGCGCATCAGGTTGAGGCTGTTTCTGACCCCAAGCAAACGCTCAAGGATATTGTGCAACGGACAACCGCCCAACGGAGACGCCGCCGGGCCATGCGGGTCAGCGATATGTTCGCCCCGCTTGCGCGCACTATTAGCCTCGAACGTCTACGTAGTGTACCGGCCTACCAGCAGTTTGTTGCCGATATGTCCGCAGCACTGGTCGAATTGCATATTATCGAATGACGTTGCCGGGATGACCCGCACACCGCTTGATGAGAAAGTAGTCCTATGTCCGCCAGTTCAACTTCGGCCACTGAACCATTTGCACTGCCGACAGCACGTCTGCGGCTGCGCGACCTGTGCGAAGCGGATATTGCGCCGATCTGTCGCTACTGCGCGGACCCGGAGGTTTCCCGCTACATGCTGCCGGGGCAGGCCGATCCCCGCCAGATCACCCAGAAGATCCAGCAATCTATCACCGATACAGGCCGGCAACCCCGCCGCTACTATGGCCTGGGCGTTGTGCTCCGGGAAGAAGAACGGCTAATCGGTACCTGCACGTTGTCACTGGTACGGCAGGGAACGCTTGCCTTTATCGGGTGGGACTTCGACCGGAACTACTGGTGCCGGGGGTTCGCAACCGAGGCGGCCCGCGCGCTGGTGGACTATACCTTTCAGGAGTTGCCGCCGGTCAGGATCAGCGCCCACGCGGTCGCCGCCAACCATGCCTCGCGGCGGGTCATGCAAAAAATCGGCATGCGCCAGCAATACCTGGGGCTTGGGGCCAGCCTGGCCCTGATGCGCGCATACCATATCTGGCGCTTTGTCGTCAGCTACTCGATCAGCCGGGAGCGCTGGATGCAGCAGTCAACCAGTACCGACAACTACGGGAGCAGCGCATGAGCCGGCAGCAACTCGGCCTCTTTGACCATCTGACGCACCGGGCCAATCTCAAGCATACCCGGTATGGCTGGCTGCGGTTAACCCCGGCATACTCAGTGCATCTGGTGGAAGAACTGCTGGCGGCACATGCCACGGACAGCGACGCGGTTGTCCTCGATCCGTTTTGCGGCACCGGCACAACCGCACTGGTCTGTGCCGAACGGGGCATCCCGGCCACCACCAGCGATATCAACCCCTTCCTGCTCTGGCTGACCCGCACCAAGACCCGCGCCTACAGCACCCAGGATCTGACTGCGTTGCAACCGGCTGCCCGGCAGATCGGCGACGAGGTTGCGAGGCACCCGCATGAACCGGCATGGACACCACCGCTCCATCAGATTGAGAAGTGGTGGGATGCGCCGACACTGACGACGCTCAGCCACCTGATGCAGGCAATCCACAACCGGACGGACGACGCGCCCGGCGTTACGGATCTGCTCAAGATCGCCTTCTGCCGCGTGATGATCACCCACTCCAACGCCAGCTTTAATCACCAGTCGATGTCATTCAAACTGCCAGACCATGCACTGCGCCTGCCCAAAACTACCGCCGAGTTGCTTGCTGCCTGGCATGCCGCCATTGATGATATTCACGCGGCGGCCCGGAGCAGCATCGCCATGCAACCGCGCGTGCTCTATGGCGATGCGCGACAACTGACGGCCCTGCTGCCACCGGAGCACTACACCTGCGTGATAACCTCCCCACCCTACCCCAACCGCATGAGCTACATCCGCGAACTGCGCCCATACATGTACTGGCTGGATTATCTGAAAAGTGGGCGCGAAGCGGGCGAACTGGACTGGCAAGCTATCGGGGGCACCTGGGGCTGCGCCACCAGCAACGTCGGGAAGTGGGTACCACCAGTTGCCTGCCCGATTCCCTACCCGGATTTTCCGGCAATTCTGGCGGCGATTGCCGAACGGAGCGATGTCCTGGCGCGCTATGTCCACAAATATTTTTACGATATGGTTGAACATACCCGGCAGGTCTTCAGCCTCGTCCGGCCCGGCGGGACAGTTCACTATGTTGTGGGGAACTCCCGATTTTACGATGTGCTGCTCCCGGTTGAGGAACTTTTCGCCGCGCTGTTTCAGGCCGCCGGATTTGTCGAGGTCACGATCAGGGCCATTCGGAAGCGCACCTCGAAGAAGGAGTTGTATGAGTTTGTGGTAGCGGGAAAAAAGGCACAAAAACAGGGCAGCCATTCTGGCTGCCCCAAACCTTTTCATCTCAACCGTTAAACTTTTCATTCTCTGCTACTGATCACGATCCGGGAAGCCCTCAACCGGTGGATTGCCCTCGGCCTTGCCGCCCTCGACAAACATCCCGGTGCTGACGGTACCCGTCGTCCCGGCATTGCCACGCGACTCGGGATAACCCGGCGTCAGTGGAGGTG
>DAOTVB010000037.1:0-33511 GCA_034436755.1 Chloroflexaceae bacterium
TATTAGCCCACACTACCCATATCGTTACATTGATTTCAATTTTATCCTATTTTGGGATATTCTGCAATGGGATATATTCTCTTCCTCAAATGCCGAAACAAATCTACACTTCTGAATATCAACAGTTCCTCGTCCGGTTGCGTGCTGCCCGTAAGCGCGCGGAGTTGACGCAGATCGAGGTTGCCCAACGCCTGGGAAAACCACAGTCCTACGTCTCGAAGTGCGAGTCGGGTGAGCGGCGGGTAGATGCGGTTGAGGTGGCGGCTTTTGCCAGGCTGTATGGCGTATCTGTGGAAGAGTTGGTATCATCCACGCCAGAAGGGTATGTCGAGGAATAACGACGGCACATTCCTGAAAATCGACGTTTCCACCGGATGAGCAATTGACGATGCAACGATTTGGCGAAAAGCTGCGTACTCTGCGCACACAACGCGGTATGACGGTGCGCGATTTAGCACAAGAACTCGGCTATGCCAACAGCGGCTATATCAGCCAGCTTGAGAATGGCAAACGCGAGCCCACAGTCAAGTTTGTAATGAAGGTTGCGCAGTTGTTTAACGTGACAACGGACCAACTCCTGCGCGATGATCTGGAAGTTGATACGGGAGAGGTGTGAGGCGTGTCAATGTTCTAACGTTCTCACCTGCTACGGCTCAACGATGTTAGCTTGTAGGTTCGGATAAATGCGCCGGAAATCTTTTACGTTGAGTGTTACTATTTGATCTACCAGGGCTTGTTTCGCAGTGTACACTGCCGGCACATCATAGGTCACGCCACCAGCTAACCCTGCTCCGGCCAGATCTGCCACAATCTGACGGTAATCGTCGGGTGTTAACGCAATGATGGTGCATATCTGGAGAACGTTGTGCAGAATGACCTGATAGGCGAGGTGTGGCGTAATGCGAGGTTGGACCGGCAGGCGCGTGAGCACCGCATAGGTTTCGGCAATGGAATGGGCCGCCACAATACCTGTAACCGTGCCGGCGCGAATACGTTGCAGCCATGGTAAGGCGCGTCCATGCGCGGGATGCGCGTTGACCATTGCAGCGACCAGAACGGAGGTATCAGGTAAGATGCGCATGGTTGCGTTCCCATAGTTCACCAAGACGTTGCTCACGGTCTGCCTGCAGCGCATCCTTGAGGGACTGATCCGCAACCGCTGTAATCACCAGCACTCCACCCTCTTCTATCAGAACCGGGCTGGTCTGCTGAATGCGCAGGTAGGTTGCAGCGGCGGTCTCTTCTTCCACCACTAATGTTGCCCCATGCGTCAGGCCCAGACGCCGGGCGAGCAGGACGGGCAGGACCAGCCGGCCCTGGTCGTCAACTTCGACTTCAACACGCGTAGCCATATGCACTCCTTGTAAGAACACACATTAAGTAGTAAGGTTGTTACGTAATCTGCCGCCAATGCTGCGGTTGCTGCAAACTTCATCACAGGTATTATAGCCAACCCTGTCAAACTCCACCCAGAGTTCCGCCGTCTGCGCGATCATCTCAACCGAACCCCCCGACGGCACCTCCAGCTGCTCTCCCGCCGGCTGCGAAATTCCCTTACATCCATCTCAATCAAATGTTTGATGCAATACCGACTCTCCCTGCCTTATCCTATGACTACAACGAGCATTCACTTCGCTTACGCAGGCCAGAGGCGGAGTGAATGCCGGGCAGTTCATCTGATCCTGGTCATCTCTGCGCCCGCTGCGTCTCCGCAGTGAAAAGAAATCTTGTTGTAGTAATAGCCGCCGTATTGGAGGAATAGATCATGTTTGTTATACTTATCCTATTGGGAACTTTGATTTTGCTGGATATTGCTGCGCTGGTTGCGGGTGTAGATACCCGGGATAGCTATCCTGACTCCGGACTGGAGCACCGCCCGAACTGGTAGAAGGAGCCGATAGCGATGCATAGTCTGACGCAGGTTGCGCCGGCCTTTGTGGAGATGGCACACCGGATCGTCTGGTGTAGTGCTGCAACGGTGGATGCCCGGAGCCGGCCACGTTCGCGGGTTCTGCACCCGCTCTGGAAGTGGGATGGCACCCGGCTCGTTGGCTGGATTGGCACGGTGCCAACGCCGCTCAAGCGTGCTAACCTGGAAGCCGGCCCCTACATGTCCCTGAACTACTGGGCTCCCTCGCAGGATACCTGTACCGCCGAATGCCGTGCGGCATGGGCTTTTGACGACGCTACCCGGACGATGGTCTGGGATCTGTTTGTCAATGCACCTGAGCCGGTGGGCTATGATCCTACCATGATTCCCGGTTGGGACAGTCCCACAGCGGAAGCATTTGCGGTGCTGCGATTGGAACCCTGGCGACTGCGGGTTTTTCCCGGCAGCGTGCTGCTGGGGCAGGGTGGTGTGGTGTTGAACTGGCAGGAGGAGTGAGCGCGGTTGCGCTTCACAATGTAGATTTCCCCAGTGCCGAGAGGATCAGATCGACCGCCAGGATTGCCGTGGCGTTGCGCTCGTCCAGGATGGGGTTAACCTCGACAATATCCATGCTGCGCAGGCCGCCGCTCTGCGCAGCCATTTCCAGCGCCAGGTGGGCCTCGCGGTAGGAGATACCACCCGGTACCGGCGTGCCAACGCCGGATGCTTCGCGTGGGTCCAGCACATCCATATCAAAGCTGACATGGAAGCCCGCTGTGTCGCGGGTGACGATGGACAGCGCCTGCTCCATCACCGCCGCCATCCCGCGCCGGTCGATATCATGCATCGTGAAGGGTGTCACCGCCGACTCGCGCAACATCTCCCGCTCCAGGAAATCCAGGTCGCGCACGCCGATCAGCGCGATTCGCTCCTCCGGGATGATCGGCACTGCTCCACCCAGCCGGGTGAGGGCCGGATGGCCGCGCCCGGTCAGTGCCGCCAGCGGCATGCCATGGATGTTGCCGCTGGGGGTAGTCGCATCGGTGTTGAAGTCGGCGTGGGCATCGATCCAGATCAACCCCAACCGGCGCTCCCGCGCCGAACCGGTAACTGAGCCCAACGCCAGGCTATGGTCGCCACCCAGCACCAGCGGCAGCCGCTCCTGCGCAACCGCCCTGGCGACACAGTCGGCCAGCACCGCAGAGAAGGCGGCAATCGGTTCCAGGTAGCGCAGCTTCTCATCAGGGGCAGGTAGGGCGCTCGTCTCGACCAGCGGCACAGCGAGATTTCCCTCATCCTGGACCTGATATCCCAGGATCTCGAGCCGCTCGTGTAGCCCGGCATAGCGGATCGCGCTTGGCCCCATATCGACGCCGCGCCGCCCCGCGCCCAGGTCAACCGGCACCCCGATGATTGTGATGGCTCGTCTGGTCATAGAAGTGAGAAGTGAGAACTGAGAGACTGTCTGAAAAGATGATTCGCGTCGGTCACACGGCATGCTGGGTGCCCTGCGACACCGGACAGCGCCCCAGGAGTCCCGGCTTCAGCCGGTTCCGGCCACACGGCTGAAGCCGGGACTCCTGCTCCGGGGCCATAGCCCCATGACCAACCCGTTTCAGACAGTCTCTGAGAAGTTGAGAACTGAGAACCGGGAATGATCAGCTTTCATTCCCGGTTCGCATCAGATTATGAAATCGGCGGCTGATCTACGGGCTGGATCGGCTCGGGTGGGCCAAAGCGTACTTCAAGCACGCCTTTGCGGAACACCGCCCGCCGGGCCGGACGCTCGGCCAGGGTGGTGGGCAAGATCATGTCGCGGCGGAAATTGCCAATCTCGATAAACAACTCATCGCCGCGCTTGGTCATCGCCACCTTGCCAATCTCGACATGCGGCAGCGGCAGGCGCATCACATACTCATCGCCCTCGCGCACAATCTCCTGCGTCGTTCCCTGGAACTGCACCTTGACCGGGTCCACCTCCTTGAAGAGTGCGTTGCCGACATCCGCCAGATCCTTCAGCCCGCTCAGGTCGCGCGCATAGTGCGGCGACTCCCAGATGGGCAGTGGTGCAAAAAGATCGTAAACCTGCTGGCGGTAGCCCTGCTGAATACGCGCCATCTCCTGCATAAATGGTCCCTCGGCAGCTTCCATGGGCAGCACCCGGTTGAGCACCACGCCATCCACCGGGTAGTTGAACAACGCCAGGTAGGTGGCGGCCCGCTGTGCCTCTTTAATCACCATCCGCTCCGGGTTGACCACCAGGCGGTAAGAGCTAATCTGCGGGTCAAGCAGCGTATCGCGCAATGCCTCAACCCCTTTGGTCAGCCGTTCGAGGGAGGCAAACATATCTACCGCCGGCACCAGCGACTTGACCAGCGGACGCGCAGCCTTCATCGTTCCCGGTTCCCAGTCCATCACGCGACTGGCATACCATTTGAACGTATCCGGCATCGTCAGCAGGCGCACCGTTTCCCCGGTGGGCGCAGCATCCACAATCACCACATCGAACTGCCCATCGCGGGCCTGGCGGCGAATATGCAGCAGGCTGACAACCTCTTCCATACCCGGAATAATCGCCAGTTCCTCGGCGGCGACCTCGTCCATGCCCTTCCGCCGCAGCAACGTTGCCAGGTAGGTCCGCAGTTCGCCCCAGTGCTGGCGAACCTCGTCGAGGACATTAATTTCCTGGCCCCACAACCGCTCCGCGAGTTGCGTTGGAAGTGATCCCAGCGGCGCATCAAGCGCATCGGCCAGGCTGTGTGCGACATCGGTGCTGACTACCAGCGTGCGGTAGCCCAGTTCCGCCGCCCGGACTGCGGTGGCGGCAGCCGTGGTCGTTTTGCCAACACCTCCCTTACCTAGATAGAGAATCAGACGCATTCAGAACTTTCCTTTACTAACAGTAACGAACCGCCAGCGTCCAGCGCGATGCGGCGTACCGACGGTTGCAGATATCAGTCACAAACAAGACAAATTTCTATGTAAGCTACGCTTTTAACATTGTAATTGTTGCAGTTCCGCCCGTCAACCAGGGTTGACAGGAACAGGATGAGCGTGCTACGCTACGCTGCGCTATACCAGTTGTCGGTTGCCGGCACTAACCATCATGCGTTACGCGGTTGTGAACCTGAAAAGACATTTTGCCTCCGGCAGGGCGGAAGATCCTCTTCTTTTTCACAAAAAATTTGCATCTTGTGCAAATTTTTTGTGAAAAAGATCGCTCATGTACATGCTGCCGCAGGCGAGTCTGCCTTTTATCTGGTCAAACGCCTGGCTTGTACGCCCACTGCGTAAGTCGTGTAACGATGAGGAGAAATCCATTGCTCACCGATATCTTTCTCATTCGCCACGCTACCCCGTTACAGAACACGGGGGTGGCCTACCGAACCATGCCCGGCCCGGATCTCTCCGACCATGGCCGGCAGGAGGCCCGGCTGGCGGCGGCGTTTCTGGCCGATAAAGCTCTGGAGCATCTGTTTGTTTCGCCGTTTGCCCGTACCACCCAGACCGCCGAGCAGATCCTCGAACAGCTTGATCTGCCGGTCACTTTTTCGCAACTCATCACCGAGAATCCGCCGGACGAGAGTGCCGATAAGGTGCGGGTGCGCATCCGCGAGTTTCTCACCATGGTTATGGACGCATCATGTACGCGCATTGGCGTCGTGAGTCATGGAAACCCGATCCAGGTTTTCATTCAGGAGTTGGGACAGGGCCAGATCGATCTGAAGCAGTATGTTTTTAGTGGAAATAACCCCGCGCCGCCCGCCGGGATCTGGCATGCGCGGCGCGATGGGGAAGGATGGCGGCTGGAGTTGGCGTTCCAACCAAATCAGGACATTAGCTAACAGTGGTATTTTTCTAATGCCTTCCGTGAAAACCAGACAGGTCTTCGAAGACCTGTCTGGTTTGATGTACTCCAGATAAATTCTCAACAACTGCGCTTCTACCCCTCCGGCAGATCCTCGCACGGAATGCCGTTGCCGTCCTCGTCCAGGTTGGTAAAGCCGGCGTCCAGCGCTACCTGCGCTTCGGCCTGCGACGTAAAGTCTGCGCAGGTAACCGCGCCGTCTGCGTTTGTGTCAAACGCATCAACGTCGGGTGTTGGTGTTGTGACAGCCGGCGGTGGTCCGCTCGGTGGTGGTGGCGGCGGGAGGACTGCGCGCAGTTCTGAGCCCAGCGGACCAACTACGACCTGCGCCAGCTCGGGATCCCACTCGAAGCGGGCACGCTCGAACCACTGGGTAATGCGTACGCTGGCATTTTCGCCACCATGCAGCTCCCAGCGCGGCTCGGAGATGGGCTTGCCGAATAGCGCGACACTCTCCTCGTAGCTAATACCCGGCTGCCCGTCCAGTTCCAATCCCTGCGATTGCCAGTAGGTCATAAAGATCGCGCAGAGCGTATGGCGCGTCTCTTCAAAATACATACAGCCATCTTGCGGCTGGCCCTGCGGCAGGCTCCACCAGTCGCGGCCATAGGCGTTCAGCAGTTCAACTCCCACGCGCCCCAGCAGGACATCGTAGGGCTGCGGGTTCTCCGGGTAGAATTCAAAGCGGGTCTTCTGAAACCACTGGGTCAGGCGGCGCTCCCCGGTGATCGGGTTGATCTCCTCGAGGGAACTTACCGGGTAGCCAAAGGCCGCCACACCGCCCTGCTGCTCCCAATACTGCCGAAACCGCCCCGTGATGCAGTAGCCCGTTTCCGGGAAGCAGCGCTGATCGGCCGTGGTCGGCTCCGTACCGGGGGTGGGCGTTCCGGGCGGGGGCGAGCCGGGCGGCGGCTCACCGCCTGAGTCGGCCAGGGCCAGGGCCGGCAGCAGCAGGATGCTCAGGAGCAGCATAACTACCGGGAATGGACGAATGTATGCAAGTCTCATGATTCAACTCCTTCCGATATGTTCTGGTTTTAGCATACTCCATGCGTGTTACCAGACCAGTACAACGAGCGGTGTCGCATATGTCGGTATTGTCATCTTTGCACCCGCGCCCGTTTGCGGGTACGATGGAAGTGTGCCGCAAGCCGGCAGTGATCTGAACGACAAAAGAGGTACCATATGGAAGATGAGATGCCCAAAGTTGCGGAAATTAAGTCCCAGACCCTCACGCGCGAAGAGACCAGCGCGATTCTCGGTCACATTGCGCAGGATGCCTCGCAGGGCGCAGCGCAGGTAAACCTGGCCTGTATTGCCCTCAGCAAAATTATGCTGATGCAAGATGTCGGGCTGGATCGTACTCCGCTCTATCCGCACTTCGAAGCCCTGATTGCCGCCCGCGACGAGATGATCCGCGCCGTGGTGCAGTTGCGGGAAGCGCTGGATGAACTGGAAGAGTCAGACGCGCCCGAGGATGCGTAACGCCAGCGCTCGCTCCTCAGCTCCAAACGCGCCCAGCAGCCAGAGCGCCGCGCCATAAACGGGTGCGGCAATCACTCCCGCCACCAGCCAACCCCACGCGCCAACCAGGAACAGCACTCCGCCCATTGCCGCCCCCATCAGCAGCGCCGCCACTGCCGGCCGCCATGCCAGTGCCGGTAGCGGCGGCATCAGCTCTTCGCGCCGCAGCAGCGGTAGGAAAATAGCGAGCAGCACAATCTCCGACAGAATTGTGGTGCCGGCGGCGGCATACAGGCCGACCTGGGGCTGCATAAGCACGACGACGGCTACCGGAATAACGATCAGGTTGGTGACAATGTTACATGTTGCGCCGATGATAAACGCGCGCGTAATGGCAGCCTGGCGGTTGACTGCGATCAGCACATATTGTAGCAGGCCATTGACAAACGAGAGCGGCAAAAACCAGGCCAGCAGCGACAACACCCGCGCCGAAACCGGCAGATACTCACTTGCCTGTTCACCGCTGAAGAGCCGGATCAGATCGGGTGCCAGGAGGCTCATCCCCATCGCCAGCGGGAAAGCCAGCAGCAGCAGCGCCTGGAGCGTGCGATTCTGCGCCTGCCGCATCACCGAACGCTCGCCGGCCGCGTGCCGCGCCAACAGCGGGAAAACCGCAAATGTAACAACCGGCGGCAGGATCATGGCGATATTGAGAATGTTGTAGGCCACGCGGTACTGCGCCACCAGCACATCACCCTGACCGGCACCAAAGGCCTTGATGATAAAGAGGTCCGAGGTAAAAAACATGACACTGAGCAGGTTGTTCAACATCAGTGGTAGCGCCAGCGGAACCAGCCGACGCATCAACGTTCGGTCCCAGCGCAGGGTTGGACGGAAGAAGCTGCGCGTCTGCAGGAAGAGGTAGATCAGCGCCGTGGTGCTGGTTACGCCCACCGCCGCCCACGCCAGGCCAACAATCCCGAACCCCAGCCAGAGTACCGCCAGGCGCGCCACCAGACTCAGGACCGCCGTCACCACTTCCAGCAGTGCGGGCACCTCCATCCGCTCGGCCGCATTGTAGAGCGCCGTTGCTGCCCCGGAATAGGCACTGGGAATGAGGGTCAGGAGCAAGATCCAGATCGCCGCCTGGCTTGCCGGGTCCAGCGTTTCGGTCAGGCCGGTGTGCCCCAGCAGGGTGTAGAGCGCAATCAACAGCGCGGCCGACGGCACCGCCGCCAGCAGCACCACCAGCCAGCGCAGCAGCAGCGTAACGCCAAAGAGACGCGGTGCGGCGTTCGGGTCTTGTGCGACCTCGCGCGTCAGGAGTACGCCCAGTCCAAACTCGGTGATGGTTGAGAGGTATTGCCCGACCAGCATGGTTGCCAGGAAGTATGCGCCGACTTCCGCCTCCGGCAGCGTGCGGATCAGAATAATCAGAAAGGCCATATCCAGCGCGCGGACAATCAGTCGCATAGCGAAGGGCACCGCGCTATTTTTGAACACCCGGCGGGCGATATTCTGCGCATCATCGCGGTAGACGCGCCGCCAGAACAGCGCGCCCAGCGCGGTGACGAGCAACACGAGTGCCAGCCCGATCAAGAAGAGATTTGCGGTTGATATCATCGTTTGACCAGTTCAGACCAGGTTGCCATCAAAACAGTCATCAACGAGAATGGGCGCAACGGGCGCAGGAACGCCACGTTCCCCTTCATTACCTCTGTGTTCTCTGTGTTCTCTGTGGCTATGAAAACAAATCCGTATCAGACATGCGGACGCGGCCTACTTCTCGGTTTCAATCCAGGCCCGGCGGCCATCACTGATCAGCGTAACGGTGCCGTCCAGCTTCTCATGGTAGAGCGCCGCGCCGTTAAGCGCCCGCTCGTGGTAGGTATGCAGCGCCGGTTCGTTGGCCGCGTACGCACTGGTGAAGATGATCGCCTGGGGTTGCCAGGCCGCCAGCAGCGGTGTGTCGATCTCCCGCTGCCAGGGGTAGGCCAGCGCCGTAATCGGCTGCGCGGTTGCCGGCAGCAGCATTTCGTCGATGGGTGTGCCGGTGGTGCCATGGATGACCACGCTGGTTGCGCCATAGTCCAGCCGCAGCACCATCCCCGCTTCTGCACCATCGCCGGCGGTCAACACCGTCAGCAGTATGCCGTCCAGGTCCAGGCGTTCGCCGCCACGCGCCGGATGGATCGGCGTATCCTGCGACTCAAGCAGACGCAGCCACTCACGGGCAGTCGCGCTCTCCGACACGCCGGGTGGCGTCAGGGCCAGTTCGGCCCGGTAGCGCGCCAGGGCAGCTACCTGCCCCGGCATCCGCTCGCCATCACCCTGCGTCAGGATCACCGCCGCCAGCGAACGCTGCCAGAAGGGCATCCGTCGTCCCAGGTTGAGCGTCAGTTGCGACGGCTTGCTGCCGCCATCGACCAGGACATAACCGCCGTGCGGCGTCTGGATCAGGATGGCGTCGCCAGGCGTATCCAGGAAGATGACACGCAGATACCCATCGGGACGCGCAACCCAGGCGGCGAGCGCCAGCGCCACACTGAGCAGCAAAATCGGCAGCAGAACCCGCGTCCAGGCGGGGAGTGTGCGTGTTTGTGGTTCTGGTTTGGTTGTGGTTGTCATACCTTTACGTTGTAAACATGTTGCAGTTTTTCATGAAACGTTCGACTGTCGGTAGTATACTGCTGAGATGTTACCAGCGATTTAGTCTTCAGGTGGATGCCAACCGGCCGTAACCCAGGCATGCCTGACAGTCACAGCAACGAAGTTGTTCAGTTGCAAAGCAATAACTGTAGCACGACCGCAAATTGTACGTCCAATTATTCGAGTGCCATCCTCGCTCCAGGTAAAATGCCTTGACCAGCGCTGACGACGCGGATTAAACAATCTTATGCGACGGTTGGTAACGGGATCACGGGCATGAGTTTGTGCTCCCTTGTACATATTACATAGGCGGCAAGCAAGCCATAAATTCTCTTCATCGTCTGTACCACCCCGGGCTGTTGGAATAATATGCTCAATCTCTAGCAATCCAAGAACAAACTGTTGCCGGCTCAAGCAATACCCACAGCGGTGAGCTGCCAGTGCCCGCACGCGTGCCTGCACTGCTTCTGGCACATACCCGGGACTCATCAGCCCAGCGGTTCCCGCAAGCCCCGCCGAACGGCTTCTTGCAGTGCCTGCGCTTTCCGCAGCAGTCCCTCCTGATAACCCTGCATCAATCCAATCAGCGTAGCGCGATCGGCATCAGTTAGTTCGCCTGCCTGTTGGTGATCCAGCAGTTGGCTCAAACGCTGATCCTGGGTTGCCTCCATCTGAAGGTCGGTCAATGCCAGGACTTCAGCATCGGACAACTCAGCCATGGGCCTGACTGCCTGTTCCACACCTGCGTTGATCGCTGGTAACGACAACTCAATCGTTGCAGACAGGATATCTGTCACATCACGGCTGGTCAGTTGGGCCAGCCACTCCGCCCGACGGTAAATTTCATCGGGGAGAGTCAGCGTGACTTGTGTGCTCATCATGCCACCTCGTCTATTTGCCGGATTCTCCGGTTGAGTGCCGGCGTATGCGGCAGTTGGCGCTCTCGTTTGCTCCTGCTGTTCTATTGTACCCGAACTATCTGCAACATACTCTGTAGTGTGTCTGATACCGCAGGGCTATATAAAAAATCCAGACATCCGCTGAATCGGAGTCCCGGCTGATGAAGTTGAAATGTTCATCCAGATATTGCCATTCAGGAGACCCGGCTTCAGCCGGATCAGGCGTTCCCGGTGGGATGCCGCGGCTCTGGCAGGTATTCGACCGGCTAAAGCCGGGACTCCAGTACGTCACATATCCGGGCTATTTTTTCAACGTTCATCAAGCCGCACCTATTGCACCATTACCACATCCTGCGCCACCCTATCACGCGCTACTCAGTCGTTAATCTTTGATCCTGCCCCATGCCTCAGGTATAATGCCAGGCATTACATGCAAATGATACCGCAGAGATGTCGCGCATACCTGGCAGGTCGCCTGTGCCGGGCTCGCCATAGCTGCGGTTGTTATCGTGTTCAGGAGACGCTACAGATGTTAAATGCAATAAAGAGACTCTTTGGCGATACGGATGAGAAGGTGCGGCGGCGCTACCGTCCCCAGGTTGAAGCGATTAACAGCCTGGAGGAAGCGTATCAGCAACTGACCAATGCGCAGTTGCGCGCCAAAACCGGTGAGTTCCGCCGCCGCCTGGCCCAGGGCGAGACGCTGGACGACCTGCTGCCGGAGGCGTTTGCTATCGTACGCGAGGCTGCCCGTCGTACCATCGGTATGCGCCACTACGATGTGCAGTTGATCGGTGGGATGGTGCTGCACGAGGGCAAGATCGCCGAGATGAAAACGGGTGAGGGGAAAACGCTGGTCGCCACGCTGCCGCTCTACCTCAATGCACTGGCGGGCCAGGGCTGCCATCTTGTCACCGTTAATGACTACCTGGCGCGCCGTGATGCGGGCTGGATGGGGCCGGTCTACCATCTGCTCGATATGAACGTGGGTTTTGTTGCCCATGACTACTCCGCCCGGTTTGACCCGGAGTATGTCGATCCGGATGCTCCGCTGGACGACGAGCGACTGGTTCACTGGAAACCCTGCACCCGGCAGGAGGCGTACGCCGCCGATATTACCTACGGAACGAATAACGAGTTTGGCTTCGACTACCTGCGCGACAACATGGTCAACAGCATGGAGCAGGTGCGCCAGCGCGGTCACTACTACGCCATCGTGGACGAGGTTGATAATATCTTGATTGACGAGGCGCGGACGCCGTTGATTATCAGCGGCCCGGCCCAGCAGTCAAGCAGCCAGTATGCGCGCTTTGCCCAGTTGGTCCGGCCGTTGCGTGCCGGTCGCGTCACGCCGGACGAGGTCAAGAAGGGTGCGGAACCCGACGGCGATGTGCTGATTGACCCGAAGACGCGCAGTACGGTTATTACCGAAGCGGGTCTGGAGAAGATCGAGAACCAGTTGGAAGAGTTGGGCGAGGGCGAGAGTGTCTACGACCCGCAGCATGCCACCCTGACGCACTACCTGGAAAACGCGCTCAAAGCTCAGTTTGTCTTCTTCCGCGATAAAGACTATGTTGTGCAGGATGGCGAGGTCATCATCGTCGATGAGTTCACCGGGCGCTTGATGCCGGGTCGTCGCTGGAGTGACGGCCTGCACCAGGCAGTTGAGGCCAAGGAAGGAGTCGAGGTTCGGCGCGAGAATGTCACCTATGCGACGATTACCTTCCAGAACTACTTTCGCAAATATACCAAGCTGTCCGGGATGACGGGTACGGCGGTGACTGAGAAGGAAGAGTTCCAGAAGTTCTACAACGCCGAAGTAACCGCTGTTCCGACCAATAAACCAGTGATCCGTCTGGATTATAGCGACCAGATCTATCCGACGGAGGAAGCCAAATTCCGCGCGCTGCTCACAGAGATGCGCGAGCGCACCGAGCAGGGTCAGCCGATCCTGGTTGGTACCACCTCGGTGGAAACCTCGGAGCGCCTGAGCACGCTGCTCAAGCGTGAGAAGATCAGGCATCAGGTGCTCAACGCCAAGCAGAATGTGGACGAGGCGCGCGTGATTGCGCAGGCCGGGCAGCCCGGAACCGTGACGATTGCGACCAATATGGCCGGTCGTGGTACCGACATCCTGCTGGGCGGCAACCCGGAAGCGCTGGCGGCGCGGCATCTGGAGGAGCGCGGCGTTACCCACGAGCAGATTACCGAACTGGCCGAGAGTCTGCTGGCCGACCCGAAAACGCAGAAGTCCGCCCCGGAGCAGATTGTCGCGCGTTCCGGCAATGATATGGATGCCGATCTGCTGGCGGCGCTGCGGCAGTTGCACGCGGAGTATGAGCAGGCCCTGGAGCGCATCGAAGCCGAGGGCATGCAACTGTTTGTCATTCATACGGTGCTGGGGGATGCGCCGGAACAGTTCGATCAGCATATGGCGCTGGTGGATGCGGTACTGAACGGTCGGTTGCTCGAAGTGCGGAATATGCTGCGCGAGTTTGACTGGGTCGGTGAGGAGCATATCAGCGAGATCCGGCGGCTGGTCGGCGACATGCAGGACTATCGCAACCGCCACGGGCGGGAGCGCGCCGTCTTCCTGGCCGACAGGCTGTTCAAGCGGGTCTACACCTCCCGCGCGAAGCTGGTGCAACTGGTCTTGCGGGGCGAGTTGGAGCGCGCCCAGGCCTATGTTGAACAGGAGCCGGGGTTGCAGCCCGGCTATATCGACGAAGTGCTGCAGATCCAGCAGGACTGTCTGACCTGGCGGGAGCAGATCAAGGAGGCCGGTGGCCTGCATATCATCGGCACCGAGCGGCACGAGTCTCGCCGCATCGACAACCAGTTGCGTGGGCGTGCCGGCCGCCAGGGTGATCCCGGCTCGTCTACCTTCTATCTCTCGCTGGAAGATGACCTGATGCGTCGCTTCGGGCGGATGGACACGGTCAAGAAGGCGATGGAGCGCCTGGGTGCCGGCGAGGATATGAAGATCGAGGCGGGCCTGATCAACCGCAGCATCGAGTCGGCCCAGACCCGTGTCGAAGGCTACAACTTCGACATGCGTAAGCATACCGTCGAGTATGACGACGTGATGAACAAACAGCGTGAGGTCATCTATGGCCTGCGCCGCCGCATCCTGGAGGAAGCTGACGAGCAGCGCCAGATTGGTGAGTTGGTGTCGCGCTACCTGGATCCCGAACGGCAACTGCGCCGGATACGCGAGGATCTGCGCGAAACCGCCGATCTGCCCGAAGATGCTGCGCATGATCGCGTGAGCCAGCTCTTGCCCGATGTGGAGTTTGACCTGGCCGAACTGCGCGCCGCCGACGATGAGACGCTGACCGAGATCCTGGAGCCGCTCATCGCCGAGCAGCGGCAACTGGGCCTGGATGACCTGCTGGCCGAACTGGAAGCCTACGTGGAACTGCCCGAAGATGCCGGGGAGCAGTTACGCAACGCCAGCCCCGCCGAGGCTGAGCAGTATCTCAACCGGCTCTGGCGTGAGCAGACCTCGGGCGACCTGGAAGAGCGCATCAAAGACCTCTTCGCCGATGAGTTTGCCCGCCTGGTGGAGCGCTACCTGGAGAACTATGACGACTGGGTGCGTGGGCAGATCCAGGAGGCCATCGCCGATGCCACCAACCCGGCCACGGACGAAGTCAACATCCGGCTGGTGCAGCGCCGGTTGCTGGGGATTCTGCCGGAGATGCGCGAGCTGGATCTGGTTGAACTAGCCGAACTGTCGGACAACCAGGTGCAGCGCCGCCTCGAAACGCTGATTATTCCCAACCGCGAGCAGGGGCATCCTATCGATCTGCTGGTGCGGGAGATCTTCTCGCTGGTGCCGTCGCTGCTGCCCGCTCCGCAGCATGTTATCTGGCTCAATGTCCCGAGCAACATCCGTGAGCAGATCCGTGAAGACTACATCAAGCAGTACACGGCGGCCCTGGACCGCATGACCGAGAGCATGGCCGCTGAAGAGCGCGATCAGTTGCGCCGTGACATGGCCGAGTTTATCCGGGAGCAGTTGCGCCCGCTCTTCAACCCGGCGGCCCGCGTTACGCAGGCCGAACGCCAGGAGATGCTCAACGCCATTTCCGCGCGCAGTGTTGAACTGTTGCGCACAGTGTTGGGTGAGCTTGACCTTGATGCCGTTGAGGAGATGCTGAATGATCAGGTTGCGCGGGCTGTGGACGACTGGCGCGCGGCCATCGGTGTGCAGGATCTGGGCCGCTACCAGCGTTCGCTCATGTTGCACACCATTGATCAGGAGTGGCAGCAGTATCTGACTGCCATGGAAGATCTACGCCAGGGCATCGGCCTGCAGGCCATCGGGCAGCGCGACCCGCTGGTGCAGTACCAGACCGCCGGCTACCGCATGTTCCAGGAACTGCTGGACAATATCGATCAGAATGTGGTGCGCAATTTCTTCCGGCAGTTGCCGGCGTACCGGCAGCAGATTGCCACCTACCAGACCGAGCAGGCCCGCCGCGAGCAGGCGACCCGCTCCGGGTACGAACTGACGCAGGGCAACCGCCCCACGCAGAACACCAGGGGCCAGACGCTGCGACGTAAGCTGCCCAAGGTCGGGCGGAATGATCCCTGCCCCTGTGGCAGCGGCAAGAAGTACAAGCATTGCCATGGTCGCACCGAAGCCACCGGCGAAACCGCCGATGCGCTGGTTGCCGAAGGTGATGCTACCGCTGCTGCCGCAAGTCCGGCCATGGTCGGTCAGGGGGCGGCGGCACAGCCGGCAGCGAAAGGCCGTAGCGTGCCCGCCGAGCAGGGCGGCCAGAAACCCGCACGCGGACGGGCGACCCCGTCTTCGGGGCAGTCTTCACCACAGCGCGGGCGCAAGGTGACGAAGAAGTAGGGTAGCGAAGCAGGAGCTACTGACGCCGGGCGATCAACCAGTCGTTCGGCGTCGGTTATTGGTAAGGAGGAGCATATGGCCGCGACCACCCCGGTTCAGATGATCGACGATGATGTCCCGGTGCCACCGACTGAGGATGAACTGCCTTACGATGACGGAGAACCTATGGAATCGCCACGACACCGATCCCAGATGAACCTGCTCATAGAGACATTACAGGTGTATTGGAGCGATCACATAATCGCCGGTTTTGTCGGTGGCAATATGTTTGTCCATTTCAATCTCGATTGGGCGCTCAACAAAGACTTTCGCGGCCCGGACTTCTTCGCCGTCCTTGATGTCCCCAGTCGGGAACGTAAAAGCTGGGTCGTCTGGGCCGAAGGTAAAGGGCCGGATGTGATTATCGAACTCCTGTCCGATAGCACGGCCGCCCTGGACCGGGGCGAGAAGAAGTTTGTCTACCAGGATAAACTGCGGGTGCCGGAGTATTTCTGGTACCATCCCTTCACCGGCGAGTGGGCCGGCTTTGCCTTGCAGAAAAATGTCTATGTGCCGTTAGAACGGGACGAACAGGATCGTTTTATCAGTGAGACGTTGGGGCTGGCGCTGGTGCGCTGGACCGGCAGGTACCAGGGGATCGAAGCAGAGTGGCTCCGCTGGGCGACGTTGGAGGGTGATCTGCTGCCGACAGAAGGCGAGAAGGGCCGACAGCAAGCCGAGGCGGCTCAACAACGCGCGGCGGAACTGGAACGCCGGCTGGCGCAGTATCGGGAGCGCTACGGCGACGAGGTCTGATACCGATGTGTTGTCATAGCTACAGCGAACACCGAGGACGCAGCGATGATCCACGGGAACATGCCGCTGTTGCGTCGGTTGCGCCCGTTCCCGTGGATTGCCGGGTTGCCGGCACATTGGTCTGATCTTCCACGTCGCTTGCTGCTGGATAGGGTCTGGCGTGACATACCCACAGACTCTTTTTGCCGCATTATCCTAATCAGAATGTCACCCAGGCCAATTGCCGGCAGCGCATGCCCATGCTATAATCGCCAGACATGCTGCCGGAAAAGTATACACGGCACTGGTTGAGACACGGTTTCTGCGTGACATCTCACCGTGGTGATCATCGCGCTGTCTTCAGCATAAGCTGCACATACGCGCATGGTACTTCTCCAACGCCTGCCACTGATCTCCACTGGACAGCCGAGAAAAAAGAATGGTAAATGGTACGGGTATCCGTTACCGGGCAGAAGTACCCGCCGAATGCAGCTTCTGGTTATGGCCTGCTGCGGCTAACAATTTATACCTGATCCTAATCACTACCTAATCACTGTGAGGTCGATCTATGGCGCATATTACGAATGACCAGCGTACTGCTCTGCGACAGCGTCTGCTGGCGTTGGCGTCAACGCGCGAGACAATTTCGGAAGAAGACCTGACCGAGCAGATCGATCATCTGCTTGAGGAGGTGTTAGAAGAGCATGGCGATCCGCTGGTCGCACCCGCTCCCTTGTCAACGGATGCCGACAGTGAAGATCAGCGCGTCGTTATTACCGGGCTGGGGGCGCTAACGCCGTTTGGCGTAGGGACCGAGGCGTTCTGGTCCGGGTTGCGCGCCGGTCAGAGTGCGATAGAACGGATTACCCTGTGTGATCCGAGTGACTTCTGCTGTCAGATCGCGGGTGAGGTTCGAGACTTCGTTCCACGCGAGTTTATGGATGCGAAAGAGGCGCGGCGTATGTCGCGGGCCAGCCAGTTTGCCGTTGCCGCCGCGCGGATGGCCCTTGATGACGCTGCCCTCCGGATTGATGACCACAACCGCTATATGACCGGCACTCTGATCGCCAGCGGGACTACCTCGCTACCGGATACCGAACAGGCCATGCGTACAATGCTTGCGAAAGGGCCGTCCAAAGTAAGCCCCTTCTTTATCCCGGCTTCACTGCCGAATATGCCCTCCTGCCAGGCCGCAATTCAGCTTGATCTGCGCGGATACAATACCACCATCTGTACCGCCTGTGCTGCCGGTGCGCAGGCCATCGGCGAGGCGGCGGCCGTGATCCGGCGCGGCGAGGCGAATGTTATGCTGGCCGGCGGCAGCGAAGCGCCGATCTGCCCGATCAGCCTGGCGAGTTTCTGCGCAATGCGGGCGCTGACGACCCAGAATGAAGCGCCGCACCGCGCCTCGCGTCCCTTTGACATTGGCCGGGACGGGTTTGTACCGGCTGAAGGGGCCGCCGTGATGGTTCTGGAGCGTCTGTCGGATGCCCGCAGGCGTGGCGCGCGGATCTATGCCGAGGTGGTGGGCTATGCCAGTACCTGCGATGCCCACCATGTCACTGCGCCCGATCCCACGGGCGCAGGTGCCGCGCGCGCGATACGTCAGGCGCTGGTAAATGCGCGCATCGGCCCGCAACAGGTGGACTATATCAATGCCCATGCGACCAGTACATCGGTCGGAGATATTGCTGAGACATTGGCGATTAAGCAGGTGTTCGACGAGTATGCCTACAGCGTGCCGATTAGCGCAACCAAGTCGATGATTGGGCATGCGACCGGGGCCGCCGGGGCGATTGAGGCCACCGCGACTATTCTGGCGCTCAAGCATGGGGTGATTCCGCCTACCATTAACCTGGATAACCCCGATCCTGAGTGCGATCTGGACTATGTGCCCAATCAGTCCCGTCCGGCAGATCTGCAGATTGTTATGTCGAACTCCTTCGGCTTTGGGGGGGTTAACGCGGTTCTGGTCTTCCGCAGCCTCTCGTGATAGTGCGTGCGGGATTGAGGATGGCGCAACCAGACATGTATGTCGTCCGCAATCCGCACATCCGAGTATCTGGTTATGAACTGGGGGATCATTGGTCACGAGTGGGCCGTTGAGTATTTGCAGCGCAGCATTGCCGGCGGGCGTACGGCGCATGCCTACCTGATTACCGGGCCGGCCGGGATCGGCAAGGCGCTGCTGGCCCTCCGCATGGCGCAGGTGTTCAACTGTGAGCAGCAGGGTGATGCCCCCTGCCTGCAGTGCCGGGCCTGCCGCCGGATCGCCAGTGGCAATCATCCCGATGTGCGGCTTGCCAGCATGGAGACCCAGGCCGCCGGGGTGAAGGCGAGTGATGCGGCCCGCCAGAAAGACCTGAAAATTGACACCGTTCGTGCCTGGCAGCGCGACATCGCGCTCAAGCCGTACGAGGGCCGCTGCCGCGTCTTCATCTTGCATGATGCCGAGCGGCTGAATGAAGAGGCCTCGAATGCGATGCTCAAGACGCTGGAGGAGCCGCCGCCCTTTGCAATGCTGATACTGGTCGCCAACAACACCAATCTGCTTGCAACGATTGTCTCGCGTTGTCAGGTTATCCGTCTGCGACCGCTGCCGCGTGAGCATGTGACGCAGGCGCTCATAACTCAGGCGGGGGTGGACCCGGAACGCGCAGCGCTGCTGGCGGCCTGGAGCAACGGGCGCATCGGCTGGGCGCTCCACGCGGCCAGTTCACCCGACGAGATCCTGTCGCGCCAGGAGCAACTCGAGACGCTGCTGGCCCTGCATACCCAGCCCCACAGCATTAGCTTCCGCTGGGCCGAAGATCGTAGCAAGGAGTATCGCGGCGGTGAGCAGACCACGGTTCTGGACTGGCTCGACCTGTGGCAGAGCTGGTGGCGCGACCTGCTGCTGACTGCCGCCGGCTGCCCGGAGAGTATTACTCATATTGATCGGCGAGAGGATCTCGAACGTGAGGCGCGGCGCTATAAGCTCCAGGAGATCTACCGCTTTGTGGTGCGGCTTGACGAGGCTGCGCGCCGGCTCCGCGAGAATGTTAATCCCCAACTGGCCCTCGAGAACCTGCTGCTGCACCTGCCGGGACGCGCCGGGTGACAGCGGACGCGCAGAAGCGTGTTCCTACCAGAAATCTTACCTTGCGGGAAAAGAAATCGCCTGGCTCATACCAGGCGATCTTTGTGTCGAAGGCGTGTGTGCGAGATATTTATGTGCGTCGCTTGAGCAGAACAATTCCCGCCAGGATCAGTAGCACCGGGAAGAGCAGCGCTGTGTTTAGCCCCAACTGCTCCAGCAGGATCAACCCACCGATACCCAGCAGAATGAACCCGAGCGTGCGCCAGGAACGGCGGCGCGGTGCCGGGGTGGCATACATCGATCCCTGCGACGCTTCCGGCGGTACGGTAAACTCGGACGGTGCATCCTGCCACCCGGTGCGCAGATTGACCGTTTCGCCGGTTGATGGGAAGTGCGGGTCAAGCGGCTGTCCCGTCTGCGGGTCAAACCGATACTCACCTGGCGCGGGTGGTACCTGCGTCTGGGTAAATGGGCCGCGCCGCGCCGCGCGCTGCTGCACCGGCTGCGGAGACCGCGACCGCAAAACTTCATGCAGCTCCTGTTCGCGTTCGGTCTGTGCCGGCTCAAATGCAGACGGCTGCGCCTGCTGTGAGTAGGCTGTATACGATTGATTATAACCGGGCCAGGGCGCGCTGCTGCGGGGCATCAAAATCCAGAGCAGAATATAAATTGGCAACCCCGCGCCACTGGTGAGCGTGACCAGGACAAAAATCAGACGCACAATGACCGGATCAACCGAGAAATAGTCTCCCAGGCCGCTGCATACTCCGGCAATAATTTTATCTGTACGGCTGCGGACGAGACGTGGTTGCATAGAACTCACTCCTTAGTACCTCACTGTCGATTCTGCTCATACGACGGCCCTCCTTTCACGATTGTTGCATATGTTCCGTCTGGCTGCCCCATTTGTGACGCTACCTGTCACATTGCATTTTTATAATGCAAAGGGGATCGGCGTGCGCATATCCTGCCGGGAGGCGGGGAAACCAGGTGCTCTGGTTGCGCATGTCGCAGGGACTGGAACCGCTTCACTGAGGCGATAAAGGAGGCATTATGATCGGCCACTCCCATGCCAGGATCGCAATGAACCGCTGGCCCCGGGTTTTTGTCCTGATTGGACGGCAACTGCTGCTTGTGCCGGAAGCGCTCTTCTTGCTGCTGCTGCTCTGCTGGCATATGGGCCCCGGCATCCCGCCGGTGGCTACCCTGCCCGCGCTGGGATTGATCGGCTGGTTTGTCGCGCGCTTTGTTCTGCTCTGCCTGGCTCGCCGTGCCCTGGATCAGGCGCGCTATCCCCGCGCGGCATGGCTGATCCGGGTGGCGCTCTGGCTCCATCCCTACTCCGCCGATGCGCGCGCGCTTCAGGGGACGATTGCGCTGGCCCAGGGTGATGCTGCGGCAGCCGTGGCTGAGTTGCGCCAGGCGATTATGCTCTATCCCGGTCATGCCATGCTGCACGCGACCCGTAGCGGCGCACTGCTGGAAGCGGGGCAGACGGTGGAAGCCTGCTGGGAAGCCATGCACGCGCTGGCGCTTGATCCGAACTGCGCTCCGGCCTACCTGCATCTGGCACATGCCGGGCAGGCGCTGGCTGTTCCCGCTGAGCTGATTGAGGCCCACCTGCGCCGGGGGTTGCAGGCCGCGCCCGCGCCGATTGACGAGGCTGCGCTGCGCTGCACGCTGGCGGCCCTGCTGCTGGATGTGGAGCGCCCGGTTGAGGCGCAACTGGCGCTGGTCGGGATCGAGGCGCTGCTGCTGCACGGCTCCGTGCCCCAGCAGGCCGGATTGCACTACTACCTGGGGGAACTGCGCCGTGCCATTGGGGATAGCGACGCGGCACGCGGGCATTTTAGTGCAAGCGAAACGCTTGACCCCCACGGACGTTATGCGGCGGCGGCATGGCGCGCGGCGCGGTTGTAAGTGTGTTGCTGATCTGTTCTGGTTTGCAGCGCGCGAGGGCAAGTGAAAGCGGGATGGAGTTACAGCTCCATCCCGCTTTGGCTTATGCATCAGCGCAGGTTAAACGCACCAAACTCCAGCGGATTGACGTTCACCCATCTGCCGCCCTGCATCTGCCACACCTGATAGTCCAGATGTGGTCCGGAGGACTGACCAGTCGAGCCGATATAGCCGATGATCTGCCCCTGCTGGACAACCTCGCCGTCCGCAACGGCAAAATCCTGTAGATGAGCATAGCCGGTTTTATACTGGTCGTTCATCACCCAGATATGATTGCCGGCGGGCCAGGTATCGCGCGCCGTTTTGATTACACCGCTGTGGGTGGCATATATGGGCTTGCCCCAGGTACCATCCGGGTCGGCATCACCATCGTTATCGCCATCCAGCGCCAGATCGATTGCCCCCCAGACATTCGCGGGCGCGTGCGAGCCTACCCCGTACCCCTGCGTCATCACGGTATTGGTTGCGCCCAGCGGATTGCCGAATGGTTGCAACGCACCGCCACTCAGCCCCTGCCCGGTCTGCTGAAATGCTCCCGTCAGGCCATCCTGTTCCCCGCCGGTGCCGCTACCCCACGGATTGCTTCCCCCCCAGAGACTCATGCGTGGCTGGTGCGGTCGGTTGACCTGTAATAGCAGGAAACCCAGACCGATAAGCGCCAGAATGAGCACAATGGCGCGCTCACGCGTCAGGTAGGGCCAGCCACCCCCGAACATCATGGTGCCACCCCGTTTGTTCTCCAGGTATCAACCAGGCGTGTCACTGCACCGATATAGCCGTCTACATTATTTTCAAACGATGGTGCATAGATCGGAATTATCTGCTCAACTGTCACCGTACCACGTCCCTGAATATATTCCACTGAAATCAGACGGTACCAGTCTTCAATGCCCACCTCCCAGGAGGGATAGTCGCGGAAGCGACCGTAGCAGGTGGAATATCCGGCACAAATAATATTCCCGACATTGTGAGTTGTCGCGCCGCCCGGCTTCATCCCGGCCCAGTTGGGATTGGTGCCGGCACTGCTCTCGTGGATAAAGAACGCAATAGCGAAGGCCGGGTCGATCCCGTACTGCTGCCCCAATGCTACCCAGACTTGCCCGGTGCCGGTTGCGGGCGAATTATAGGAGGCCAGGATCTGATCAATCTGCTGGGCATTCAGGCTGGGAGCGGCACGCAGGTCGTAATTTCCGGGTGGATGCGCGGCCTGCGGTGCTACCTCAACGGGCGTACTCTCCCCGGAACCATTACCCGGCCAGTTGCTGATAATCATATTTCCCACGCCGCCCACTGCCTGCCGAAACATCCCCGGCAAGTCCAGGGGATTGGCCTGCCAGACCGGCTGCTGCTGACTGAAGCCGCGCGGATGGATGGGTTGTGTCGGCCAGACGCGTGACTGCATTACGCCGTTGCCAAACAGGATCAGGATACTGACCAGCAACACCACCCAGATGGCTGGTCCTCTTTGCCGATCAGGGTTGGACGGTTGGGGCACACGACAGCGGGTTGTGCGTCCTGTGCCGCGTCCGTGTGCCGATTGTCCTGTTAACAACAGGAACAGAGCTTTGAGCGACAGCCCGAGCTGCTCCAGCGTGGCAGCGAAGCCATGGCGCGATTTCCCCGAAACAAAGCTCCGCATCTGGGTGCGATAGTCTTTAGGCGGTTGATAGGGTCGGGCATGATACTTCTGTGCAGGCGGCGTAGGTGCAGACGCATCCGATGATGGTTCCGGTTGTGCCGGTGTTATCCGCTGAGACGATGCGCGCGTAGCTTCAGATGATCGTGCCTGGGATTTCGTTGTCACCGTCGAGGAACATTTACCGATTATTTTTTTACCCTGCCGTGTGTGCCCTGGTTCGCCTGACATTTTTTTTGCTCACCGCCATTCGCCCTACACATAACCCAATTTATACATTAGCAGCGTTACTATACCGCATCCTGCCCGGTTGTGCAAAGCGCATTGCGGGGATAGAAAAGGGCGCACCACGTACGTGCGCCCCGTTGTCAGGCATTGCCGTTGTGGGCCGGAGCTATGGAGTTGCCATAAGTTGCTGCCGCTCCTCGGGGCTCGGCAGGCGGAAGTTGCCGTCTTTGTTGAGATAGACCAGTTGCTCATTGCGGACATTGATTAACAAATCATTAGCCCCATCGCCGTCAACATCATTCAGCGCGAGGTGTACCGGCGTAAGATCTTCGTCCGCGCCAAAGAGGTAGGGGCCAGGCAGACTGCGTACCTGAGCCGGATCGCCGCCGGGTAGTTCCAGCACAACCACCTGCCGATTCAGGTTCAGCGCGATGAAGTGGGATGGCTGCCCAGATGTTTCGGTGTGGCCCACAAACCCTTGCAGATGGGTGGTACGCGGCCGACCGTAACGCAGATCGTCAAGCAACACACGCCCCCAGTGGACACCGGTGCTGACCAGCAGATAGAGCAGTATGCCACCAATGAGCAGGAAGGTTATCCGGGTTAGCGGACTGGTATCGCGCTGTGAGAGCGGTGCGGCCTGCTCACGTGCAGGTATAGTGCGTAATTCGCGGCTGGTGACTGCCATGGAAACCACCTCCCGAAGCGGGTATGCTTGTAGACGAGTCTGTATCAGAAGAGACGCGTCATGCTCAAGTATCGGTAGGATAGCGCTGCAAATAGGGTTGATTCTGGTCTGTTGGGAAACGCTACACCTGTATTATATAGAACATGCGTTCTGGTGTCAAGGGGATATAGCGCTGTTTCCAGGGATCAGAAAGACGAATCGGCGCTTTCAGGTAATCAGGAATGACAGTCGGCCCACTGACTGTCATTGAGAATTCATCTTGTGCCAGTAGAGTCATGTCAAAATCTGGTTGAAGCGCGTCGTGCTATGGTTTCAGAAAAGCCACCCCCAAACTGCTATGACGGAATGTCGGAGTATTTGAGAGAACGCATGACGTGACATTCAAATGAATGCATAGCACTGTTTTCGCTGTTTTTCCGTCAAGTATGGTACTGAAGCATGACAGGAGCGTTGCAAGAGTCGCAGTAACGCGGGCGTAACGAGCGCGGGCATCATCGCACCTCCACATCACTATCGGCCGTGATCGACAATCTCCTCAACCAGCGTCATCGGTCATCAGGCCAACACCCGGAAGCCGCCCGTCGTCATCACACAATTATACCAGGAGCAGCGCAAGTTTTGATTCCGGTAGCATAAATCAGCGTACAGCGGAGGACCACGCGACCAGCGGCGGCGCGGTTAGACCGTACAATCACACCACAGGCGCATAATGCAAATAGTTACTAACGAAACTGTCATCATTGGACGCCGGCGGTTTAGGCGGGATTCATTCGAGGATGTTATAGTTGCTCGTACGCAGCACTTGTATCACACCAGTACTATCCACGACTCACTACCCATAAACCTGAAGCTACTATGAAGCTACTATGAAGCTACTATAGGGAGGAGCAATCGTGCTTATCGCTCGTACACCAGTGCGCATTAGTTTCGGTGGAGGTGGAACGGATCTGGCAGCTTATTATGAACGTTTCGGCGGAATGGCTGTCAGCGCCTCGATCAATAAGTACATCTATGGCATCGTCACCAAGAACTTCGATACAACCTTTCAGGTCATCTCAGCCGACTACCGCACCGTCCTGAATGTACCCACCGATGGGAGTAGCTATACCAATAATAGCCTTGAACTGCGCCTCTCACAGGTTATTTACGAATATTTTAACTTGCGCGTCCCGATAAATGTCTTTATCGCCTCAGAAGTGCCACCTGGAACCGGGCTGGGCTCGTCCAGTACGGTCTCGGTTACGCTCTGCAACATCTTCAGCACCCTGATGGGGCAGAGTATGAACAAAGCCCAACTGGCAGAAACCGCCTACGAGATCGAGACGCAGCGCATGGAAGCGCCGATTGGCAAGCAGGATCAGTATGCTGCGGCCTTCGGTGGCCTGAACTGCTTTGAGTTTACAACTGACGGCGTCCGTGTAACGCCCCTGAATATGAAGGCATCCACCGTACGCACTCTTGAGCGGCGGCTTATGCTCTTCTATACGGGGGCAACGCGCCAGGCGCGCGATATCCTGCACGAGCAGCGTTCCAGCAGCGGGCAGCGCTCTAGCCGTACCGTTGAGTCGCTTCATCAGATCAAAGCATTGGGCCGGCAGATCAAGGAGGCCATCGAGACGGGCCAGTTAGATGACTTTGGGGTGCTGCTGGATGAGAGCTGGCAACACAAGAAGCGGCTGGCCAGCGGTGTCACGAATGAGTTCATTAACACGGCATACAGTTGTGCCCGCGAAAATGGCGCGATTGGCGGCAAGATTACCGGCGCTGGTGGTGGTGGTTTCCTTATGCTCTACTGCCACGAAGACCGGCAAGATGCTGTCCAGACGGCTCTTACTGAGCTTGGACTGCAACAGGTACGCTTCGCCTTCGACTTTGAAGGTAGCCGCGTCCTTCTACATACGAATTTGCTCAATGCACCATTCGAATGGAATACGTAGCGCAACATGTTCATTCCGCCCACGGGATAATGCCGGTCATTGGACATGAAAATATAGAACAACAGAGGGCAAGCAGCTTTACGTTCCACCAGCCTCTGCATGACAGCACCATAATCAGCGCCGTGAGGTTGATCTGGGGTGCAGATAGAGGGGAACATGCGCGATATTTTCCTGGATCGAGATGGGGTCATTAACGAAAACTCACATAAGCACGTCAAAAACTGGGAGGAGTTTGTCTTCCTGCCGAATGTGCTCAAAACGTTACGCTGGTTGCACCTGGCCGGGTTCCGCGTCTTTGTCGTCACTAATCAGGCGATTGTTAGTCGCGGCCAGGCAACCCATGCAACTATCGAGGACATTCATACGCGCATGATTGCGCAGGTTGAAATGCACGGTGGCAGTATTACCGACGTGCGGTATTGCCCGCACGACAATCACGAACAGTGCGCGTGCCGGAAACCACACCCGGGGATGTTATTCGATCTGGCGCAACAGTGGCAGATCGATCTGAGCCGTGCGTATCTGGTTGGCGATGCCCTGACCGATATCGCCGCCGCGCGGTCAGCCGGATGCCGCGCTGTGCTGGTGCGAACCGGCCGTGGCGCGCAGCAGATCCACCGACCGGAGATCAAGTTACACCAACCCGACTATATCGTACCTGATCTTATGGGTGCCGTGCAGTGGGTTTTCCGCCAGGAGTGGCTGCCGTTGCCCGATACCGAAACCGAACTTTTGCAGCGTGAGATAGGCTATTCATCGCAGCCGGCCCTGGTTCGTCCTGGCGTATAGGATCTGGACAACTGGAGTAGGTGGGGCTGTCGGGAGTGTCTCCGTCGCCTGCCACCAGCCAGCTCAGGCGTGTGGGTGAACATAACGCTGCACCTGCATCTATCCTGACCAACGACGAACGTCCCGCCCGGGCGTTCACACACGACTGTTCTTGATACGTAAGGAGCACCGGATAAGGAGCACCGGATGTTGACATGGCGTGAAATCTGGTACTACGTGCGCTTACTGCTGCGCTGGTGGTGGCTGCTGGGTATTGCCGTCACGCTACCGGCCGGGATCGCCTACATGCGCGCCCAAAACCAGACTGACTACTATGTTGCGCGCACAACAATGCAGGTCGGCGATCACTTTGAGCGCACCGACTTCAATCCTCAGGCCGTACGTGTGAGTAACGACCTGGCGAGTTACTATCGGGAGATGGCTAATCGTGAGGCGATTCTTGAGCAGGTGAGTCAGAACTATGCCCAGGGCGAACTCTCCTGGAATCAGATTCGCCGTATGCTCAAGATCAATATCAACACGAACGCCAACTTGATGGAGGTCTCGATCACCGACTCGCGCCCGGAGCGTGCCGCGCTGCTGGCCGACGGCGTGGTCCAGGAGATTATCAACTTTAGCCCTACGCTCTCGGAAACAGTTCGGACCGATCTGGAAGAACAGTTGCAGGTTGCGCGGGATCGCCGGGATGCGTTTGAACAACAGGTTGAGGATTTGCAGGCCCAGTCGGTCAACCTCGACTCGGCCTATGACCGGGCTATCTTGAACGAACAGATCGCGGCGCTGCAGGAAGAGCTTGCCGTCGCTCAGAATGACTACCTGCAATATTTAAATATTTTGAACTCGGCCTCATCAAACCGGTTGAAGATCCTTGAGCCGGCGACCGTGCCCGGTAGCCCGATGCCATCGAAGCATATGGTGACTATCGCAATGGCAGGCATGGGCGGATTACTGGTTGCGGTATTCGGTGTGCTGATCCTTGACCGGATCGACGACCGCTGGCGCAATGCGCGTGAAATGAAAGACCGCCTGGGACTCACCCATCTTGGCACAATCCCCGGTAGTCAGCCAATGCTGATCGCGCCGCCACCGCTGGCCGCACGGCGAGAACATGCGATGCGCCAGGCATACACACGTATTCTGCTGGAGATGATTGAGCGGGGCGATCGCACGCTGTTAGTGACCAGCCCCAAACCGGGGAAGGCCCGCAGCGCGTTTGCGGTTGACCTGGCAGAACTCTTCGCGCGCTCCGGGTATCGGGTGATGCTGGTGGACGCGGATTCGTTTGTGGATAGTGATGTGGCAACCTCGTATCTCTCCAGTCTGGTGAGCGACGAAGATGACACGGTGGCCGAAGGATATTCCATGGTCCTGCCGGAGAGCAATGTCAAGAAGCAGACCTATGTGAAGCCTACTCCGCTAGAGAATGTGATGCTGTTGGGACGTCAGATCGGCCCGGAAGCGGGACCGCAGATGCCGATGCTGCCCTGGGCTGAACTGCTGAAGGGCTTGCACCAGTGTGCCGATGTCATCATCTTTGAAGGTCCATCGGCCCTGAATGGCGCAGATGCGGCCCTGCTGGCTCCCCTGGTAGATGGCGTGGTATTAACGCTTGATCCGGTACGCGATGCGCGTTCGGAAGTAGCCGAGAGTAAGTTCCGCCTGCTGCGGCGCTCCACGACCCATTTGTTGGGCGGCGTGATGGTGTCGCACCGGGGATCGGGTGACTTGCGCAACCGGGGCAGTCGGAGTCGCAATGGCAGTAGTACGCGCCCAACGCGCCGGACCAGCGTAGAGCCCCGGCCTGACCCGGCTGTGCAAGCCGTAGCGGATGTGCCGCAGATTGCGCCGGTCTCTGCGGATGCAATGATCGAACCGGCCCAGTCAAGAACAGCCGCCAACAACCCATCGGCAGAGCAGGATGGGACAGCAGCAGTAGAGCACGACACAGATCCACCCCGGCATGACGTGGCGGAGTAAGGTCTGGCAGCTTCTCCGCGCGGTTGCGCCATTGTACGGAGGGACGGAGCCGCGCGTGCGGGCCAGATGACGAAATCGTGAAGTATGTCTCAGCATGGTGTACTGATGTGAGTCGATCTTCATCTGCTGCACGCTACGTATCAAACTCGTTTTCATCTTACACCTTTATGATGCGATTACACAGCTATGTTCAAGCAAATTAATCTCTACATTTCACGCCAGGCAACCTCACTCCCACGTTACATCTATGAACAGACCCTGCAGGCGCTTTGTGGGTGGGTACCGAGCATCGTCGGCATTGCGCTGCGCACGCTGGTCTATCGCAGACTGGTGCAGATGGAGGGGAGTGCCGCCATCGAAGATGGGGTGCGCCTCCGGTTTGCCGGGAATGTACGCCTTGGTCGCGGTGCCTATCTGGATCACGGGGTGTATCTGCACGCCTGTCCCGCCGGCATTCAGATTGGCCCCGAAAGCCTGATTATGAAAAATGCCATCCTGCATGTCTACAACTTTCGCAATTTGCCCCATGCCGGAATCAGCATTGGTGCGCGCTCACTCGTCGGCGAGAGCTGCATCCTGCGGGGACAGGGTGGGATTACTATCGGCGATGATGTCTACCTGGGAACCCTGGTGCAGATCCTGGCCGTCAACCATGTCTTTCACGATACCTCCCGGCCGATTAGCCATCAGGGGATCACGGCGCAGGGCATCAGCATCGGCAGCGGTTCCTGGATCGGCAGCGGCGCAATTATTCTCGATGGTGTCAAGATTGGACGGAATGTGGTTATCGGTGCCGGGGCTGTCGTATCGAAAGATGTACCGGATTACGCTGTGGCTGTCGGCAACCCGGCCCGCGTCGTACGCAATCTCCAGGCCGAACCGCTCGAACTCCAGGATAAGGAACGACTCGTAGTCTATTAACGCAAAAGGGGCGAATGCGCTACCAAACAGCGCTATATTTTTCACCCAACATAGAGGAGCCAGTTATGACAACTCTCTCAGTCGTTATACCAGCCTACAACGAGGAAGATGGTATCGCCGCTATTGTCGAGCGGGTGTTGGCAATCCGGCCCGCTCTGGCTGAAGTTGGCGTCACGGGCCTCGAGTGTATCGTCGTCGATGATGGATCGAAAGATCGCACGGCGGAGATTGTGCGGCGGTATGTTCCGGAAGTCACCCTGATTACGCAGCAGAACAAAGGCTATGGTGGTGCGCTCAAGACCGGCTTTCGGGCGGCACACGGCGAACTGCTGGCCTTCCTGGATGCCGACAGCACTTATCCACCCGAATATTTCCCGCAGCTCTGCAGTGTTGCGCTGAATGGGGCCGACCTGGTGATCGGCAGCCGCATGTCCGGCAGCCAGAGCGAGATGCCGCTGGTCCGCCGCGTCGGAAACTTTATCTTTGCCAATCTGCTCTCGCTGGTCAGCGGTGTACGTATCAGTGACAGCGCCAGTGGTCAGCGTGTGCTGCGCCGCGAGATCCTGCCGGTGATCTATCCGCTTCCCGACACACTGGACTTCACGCCGGCAATGAGCACCCGGGCGCTGCACGAAGAGCTGAACATGGTTGAAGTGCCCATCCCCTACAAGGAGCGCTCCGGGCGTAGCAAGCTGAGCGTGGTCAAGGATGGACTACGGTTCTTCAAGAGTATCGTCTGGACGGCGTTGACCTACAACCCGGTACGCATCTTTGGTGGCCTCGGCGCAACGCTGCTGCTACTGGCGGTGCTACTGGTCAGCGTCCTGGTAGTGACACATCAGCCGGCAACACCCTGGCCCTTCCCGCTCTTCTTTGGCGCGCTGGTGCTGGCGGTCGGCGGGGTGACGCTCTACACGACCGGCACATCCTTCAGTTATATCGTCAAACTCTTCCACAAGCGCCCCATTCGGCAGGGACTGCTGGGGCGGCGCGGCAACGGGCGCAAGATCGAGCGCCACTACTGGTGGCTGGGCTTTCTGTCCATGGTGCTGGGTATGGGTATCTACATCATGGCGGCCGCCTTTGACCTGACCAACCCGGCGGTGATGCAGGCTTCCTGGTTTGCTCCAGTGGTAAGCGCGCTGCTGGTGCTGACTGGCGTCCAACTGGTCAGTGCCTGGGGTCTGGCGCGTGTACTGGCCGAGTTGAGTGTTCGTGACGGCAAAGCTGCCGAGGATCTGAACGGCATCGCGCCGGTTGCCCCGACACCCGGCAAGCTCGATGAGCAGCCATCCTATGTGACCGCGTAGAACCATTTGTTCAATCGTTATCGTTAACACGAGTTATGCGGTGGTGTTCAAATTGCCCGTTTGACCAGGTGAAGGCCCGATTCGCCTGCGGCAGCATGGTACTTGATCTATCTTTTTCACAAAAATTTGCACAACGTGCAAATTTTTGTGAAAAAGCATGAAACCTTGCGCCCGGCCGGAGGGGCGATCCCCCACCAAACGCGGGATCGTCTGATACCTATCAGCAGTGGCAGTTTCGCGGGTTTTGCTCATTTCGTGTTGTTCGTGGTCCAAACGCCCACCGCATAAGTCGAAGTCGTATCATGAACAGCGATTCATTGTCAGAAAGAGCTGACAGGCCACCAACCCCTGTCAGCTCTTGTGATGAGTAGCGGTTGGCTCAGGCATAATCTGCCCGGATAAACTCAGGATGGAGAAATATTCATCAATCGGAACGAACGCTTTCAGTAGACTTTCATAATGAAATGCTATCGTAAGTCGGAAGCACAGGACTTGTTCATATCTTGCACAGCAAAAGCACGGTAGGGTTGCCATAGAGGACTATAAGTGTAGAAGGAGCCCCTGATGTCTGATAACCAGCTTACCCCTCAGTCCGACAAGGCTGCAACGCAGGCAGAAGCAAAGACTGAAAAGCAGGCTGCCCCAGGCGATAAAAAGACCGGGATCAAGCTGATTGCGCCGGCCAAAGCCAATGAACGCTCCGGCGAAATCACCTTTGTCGATATGCCGCGCGAAAAGAGTGAGCGGCTCGATGTTCTGGTGCTCAATCCTCCCTCGCCCGATGGTGATCTCTTCCTGCGCGACATTGCGCGCGTCGGGCGGCGCACCCGCGACGGCATCATCTGGCCGCAGACGGCCCTGGCCCAGATCGGTGCGGTTATGCAGGAGGCGGGCTTCACCGTCGATGTAGTCGATGCTATCGGCCTGGGGATGACCTGGCCGGACTTCGAAAAGTACATGTGGAAACACAAGCCCCGCTATATGATTATCCACGCCACGGCGCCTACGCTCACCAATGATATGCGGTCAACATTTGTGGCTAAGGCCGTGGGCACAGTGACGATGGCCATTGGCACGCATGTCACACCAATGAGCCGCGAGACACTCGAATCCTATCCGACCCTCGACATCGTCATCCGGGGTGAGCCGGAGATGAGCATCCTGGATGTGGCCCAGACGATTGATCGCCAGGTGCAGATTGAGCATGCCGATGATACCGTCCCCGTCGGGAATACGTCGCTGACGGCACCCTGGCGCAAGCTGCCCTTCCCCGATGCCTCCTATCTCACGACCCGCGGGCGCTTCATGGGTGTGAGTCCGCAACTGGTTGCACGCGCCCTGCGCGAAACGAAAGGTATTGCCTTCCGCAATGAGCATGGCGAGGTTCAGATTAACCCGGATCGGCCATTCATTGAGGATCTGGATAGCCTGCCCCTGCCGCTGCACCACAAGTTGCCCTGGCAGAAGTATAAAGTGCCGATTGTCGGCGGTCCCTACACCTTTGTGCTGACCAGCCGTGGTTGCCCGGCGGGTTGCCGCTACTGCATCAAGCATGTCACCTACCAGGCCAGTGTGCGGCATCGCAGCCCGGAGCATGTGCTTCAGGAGATGTATATGCTCAAGGAAATGGGCATGCATCACATCCACTTTGAGGCTGACCTGTTCACGGTGAAGAAGGAGTTTGTCTACGATCTCTGCAACACCATTATCAAAGACGGTATCAAACTCCGCTGGAGCTGCAATAGCCGCGTTGACTTTGTGGACGAAGAAGAACTGGCGCTGATGAAGAAGGCGGGCTGCTTCCTGATCGCCTGGGGTCTGGAGAGCGGCAGCGAGGCGGTGCTGAAGCGCGCCCGCAAGGGCACCAACCCGGAGCGCATCCGGCAGACCATCGCCGCCAGCCACCGGGTCGGCATCAAAAACTGGGGCTACTTCATTATTGGTTTGCCGGGTGAAACCGTGGATACCATCCAGCAGACGATTGCGCTGGCGAAGAATATCCCGGTGGACATTGCGCTGTTCCACATCGCCACGCCCTATCCGGGCACGCCATTCTACTACGAGGCCGTACAAAATGGCTGGATCAACATGGAGCAGTGGGAAGACTACGATATGTACAACCATACCGTACTCAACTACCCGCACCTGAGTTCTAAGGATCTGGAGTACTGGGCCCGCCGTGCCGCGCGCGAGTGGAGCCTACGCCCTGGCCCGATGATGACCTTCATGAAGGGGGCCAGCAACCCGGAGACGCTCGGCCAGCTCTGGCAGATTGGTGTCAACCATCTCAAGTGGATGGGGGGTAGTTTCCTGCAGCGAACCTAGTCTTTCCTGCGGATCTGTCTGCTAATTCCCATGTGTGGCGGGGTGTGGTCGAACAAACGGCCCACCCCGTCTTACGCTGTCCGGCCGCGTCACACTATCCCAATCCACCAGATGTCAATTTCGTCATCAAATCGGGTCATTCCGTAAGGACTGTCATATTTAACCGACAGTAGTAGGTGTAGCGACGATGAGATACGGCATACTGCTGCGGAATATCTTGTGAGACACAAAAAGTCTGTCATCAGAAATTCATCCTTTCTCGTTATGCTAA
>DAOTVB010000038.1:0-46659 GCA_034436755.1 Chloroflexaceae bacterium
GCGCTGCTCATCAGCAGCTTCCTGAAGGAGCCGCGCTACTACAAGGGCCGTGATCAGTTGCGCGTGCATATGCAGGGCATCCTGGGCATTAACGGCCTGGAGACCGATATTGTCTTCTGGGCCGAGACCGACGATCCACACACCCTGATGATTACTGAGCAGATTACCATGCAGACCCCCGACGGGGACGCCCATATGCGCTTTGCCGATAGCTGGGTCTTGCGCGACGGCAAGATCGCCATTCACTTCGCCGGCATGGTCCAGCATCCCGATGGCTCCCTGGCCTGAGTGGGGGGATCCATCAACCACGAAGGACACGAAGACCACGAAGGATCATGCAGAAGGGGATGGAATGCACGGTGGTTGTGCCGGCACATGGCCGGCGGGATCACCGACGACGCACGGATCAACGAGCGGGGCCGGTGCATGCTTCCCGGCCCCCGATTGTTCTAGGATGAGGTAGCAGTATGACTTTAGCCGGCAAAAAAATCGGTATTCTGATCGAGAGTGACTTCTACGAGGAAGAGATTTTCTACTACCAACACCGCTTCGCCGAGGAGGGCATCGACCTGCACTTTCTCTCGCGCCTCTGGGGGCAGCCGGCGCTGACCTTTCACGGCCACGAGTACCAGGTGCCCTTCGTCTGTCACGAGAGCTTTGAGCAGATGAGCGACGCCGACCTGCGCAGCTTTGCCGCGATTATCGTGCCCTCGGCGTTTGTGTCCGACCGCCTGCGCTACACCGAGGATATCACGCAGTTGCCCCCGGCCACACAGTTCCTCCAGCGCGCCTTTGCCGAGCCGCAGATCCTCAAGGGCATTATCTGCCACGGTATGTGGCTGGTGTCGTCTGTCCCTGAGTTGGTCCGGGGTCGCCCGGTCGTCGGGCATATCAATCTGCTCGGCGATATCCGCAACATGGGCGCGACCTACGTCGATGAGGATGTCGTCGTGGACGGTGACCTGGTCACGGCGCGGACGGGCGGGCATTGTCATCTGTTTGCCCGCACGATCCTGGATCTGCCGGCAACCCGCTAATACCAATGTGCCATCAACCCAGCAATCAACGGGAACGGGCGCAATGGCAGCATATTCCTGTATATCATCTCTGCGTCCTCGGTGTCCTCTGTGGCTATGAAAAAATCGGTATGAAAGGAGGAATACCCTATGGCATCCGTCGCCTTGCATCATATCGCCATCGCCTGCGCCGACCCGCAGGTGATCGAGCAGTTCTACACCGAGCACTTTGGCTTCCGCCGCACCCGCGCCATTCCCGTCGGGGACAGCGCGATTGTCTTTCTCAAGCTGGGTGCGTGCTACCTGGAACTCTTCCAGGCGACCGAACCGGCCCCGGTGCCGCCGCCCGCTAAGGACGGCCCCTGGTTCCCGGGCTGGCGGCATATCGCCTTTCAGGTTGATGACGTGGACGCCACCCTGGCCGCCATGGGCGAGGCTGCCCGTGTCACGCTGGGGCCGCTCAGCTTTGATGATTTCATTCCGGGCTGGCGCACCGCCTGGCTGGCCGACCCGGAGGGCAATATTGTTGAGATTTCGCAGGGGTACACTGACCCGGAAGGAGCCTGAGATGACCAACCTCCGCTTTGCCTTTTCCGATACCATCGCCGGGTATGTCACCCGGTTTGACCGCGATGCGCGCCGGTTTGGTCTGAAGACCAGCGACGGCCGGGAGTTTACGGTTCATCTGACATCCAACACCTACGCGCAGGTCATGCGCAACCTGGGCGAGTCCTGGCAGGATTGCACCAACCGCCTGGGCGAACTGCTGACGCCCGGGCAGTACCTGTATACCTATGGCGTGTTCTACCCGGAGGGCGACGGCCACACCTACGAGGCCAAAGCCATGGTCTTCCCGGGGGCCGAACTGGGGGCGTACCGGCAGGAGGAGCCGCACTGGTGGATCACCCAGATCCACGCCATCGCCGACTGCTACATGCGCTGGCAGTTTGACTACCCCAACCAGCCGATTGACTATGCCAACTACCGCACCATCCTGCATCTGGCGGGCGGCAAGAAGGGCGATTACCTTCAGGAAACCGATACCATCTCGCGCCTGGTCTATGGCCTGGCGTCGGCCTACCTGCTGACCGGCGCAGACCACTTCCTGGAGGCCGCCGAAAAAGGGACCGACTACCTGCGCGAGCATATGCGCTTCTTCGACCCGGACGAGAACCTGATCTACTGGTACCACGGCATCAAAGTGGAGGGCACCCGCGAGCAGAAGCTGCTGACCTCCGAATTCGGCGACGACTACGACTCCCTCCCGATGTACGAGCAGATCTACGCGCTGGCCGGGCCGGTCCAGACCTACCGCATCACGGGCGACCCGCGCATCCGCTGGGACGCCGAGAAGACGATTGACCTTTTCGACACCTTCTACATCGACCGTGAGCGGGGCGGCTACTTCTCGCATATCGACCCGATCACGCTCGACCCGCGCGCCGAGTCGCTGGCGCACAACCGGGCGCGCAAGAACTGGAACTCGGTGGGCGACCACGCCCCGGCCTATCTGATCAACCTCTACCTGGCGACCGGCGAACCAAAGTATGCCACATTCCTGGAGTACACGTTTGACACCATCGCGCAGCACTTTCCAGACTATGACCAGAGCCCATTTGTGCAGGAGCGCTTCTATGAGGACTGGAGCCACGATACCACCTGGGGCTGGCAGCAGAACCGCGCCGTGGTCGGGCATAACTTGAAGATTGCCTGGAACCTGATGCGGATGCACAGCCTGACGCCGAAAGACACCTACGCGGCGCTGGCGCGGAAAATCGCGGATATCATGCCGGATGTGGGCAGCGACCGGCAGCGCGGGGGGTGGTATGATGTGGTGGAGCGTATGTTGGAGCCGGGGCAGGACCAGCACCGCTTTGTCTGGCACGACCGCAAAGCCTGGTGGCAGCAGGAGCAGGCCATCCTGGCGTATCTGATCATGCAGGGCGTGCTGCAGGAGCCGGCCTATCAGCAGCAGGCGCGCGAGGCGGCGGCGTTCTACAACGCCTTCCAACTGGACCACGACGACGGGGCGGTCTACTTCAATGTGCTGGCAAACGGCCTGCCCTACCTGATGGGCAATGAGCGGCTGAAGGGCAGCCACTCGATGAGCGGGTATCACTCGATGGAGTTGTGCTACCTGGCGGCGGTCTACACGAACTTGTTGATCACGCGGCAGCCGATGGACTTCTACTTCAAACCGCAGCCGGACGGGTTCGCCGACAACATCTTGCGGGTGGCGCCGGACCTGTTGCCGCCGGGGAGCATCCGGCTGGATCAGGTCTGGCTTGACGACCAGCCGTACGAGCAGTTTGATGCGACGGCGTTGACGGTGACGCTGCCGCCGCGCGACCGGCGCGTGCGGGTGAAGGTGCGGATTGTGCCGACCGGCGCGCCGGGGGCTTAGAGGAGGATGTATGGAAATCAGCGCAGAAACGCTGGAGACGGCGACGCTGGTGACGCTGAGCGGGGAACTGGACGGGAAGACGGCGCCGCAGGCGCAGGCGCAGATCGTGCCGCTGTGCCGGCCGGGGCGCAACCTGCTGCTGGATATGAGCGCGGTGGCGTATATGTCGAGCGCGGGGTTGCGGCTGCTGCTGCTGCTGCACCGGCAACTCTCCAGTGTGCAGGGGCAGATGGTGCTGGTGGGGCTGTCGGAGGAGTTGCAAGACACGATGGCGGCGACCGGCTTTCTGGCCTACTTCACCACCGCACCGACGCGTGAGGCCGGGCTGGCGGCCCTGCCGTAATCAACCGGGAAAGGAACCTGTATGTCAATCGACGCACTGCAGCGGGTGGATATTCATCCCACCCATACGCACGGCGACTTTCAACTCCGCCCCGGTCGTCCGATTCCGTTTGGGGCGACGCTGGTGCCGGGCGGGGTCAACTTCTCAGTCTACTCCAGCCACGCCACGGCCTGCACGCTGGTGCTGTTTGAAAAGGGGCAACCCGAACCACTGGCCGAGATCCCCTTTCCGGATGCCTTCCGCATCGGGAATGTGTTTGCGATGGTGGTGTTTGGCCTGGATAGTGAGACCATCGAGTATGGCTACCGCATGGAGGGACCGTTTGACCCGGTCGTCGGGCATCGCTTTGACGCGGAGGCCATTCTGCTGGACCCGTATGCCAAAGCGATTGGTGGGCGAGATATCTGGGGCACGCCGCCCAACTGGAATGATCGCTACCGCCATCGCGCCCGGATTATCTATGATGATTTCGACTGGGAGAGCGATCACCCGCTGGAAATTCCCATCGAAGATCTGGTGATCTACGAGATGCATGTGCGCGGCTTTACCCGCCATGCCTCGTCGGGGGTGAAGCAGCCCGGCACCTTTGCCGCCATGCGTGAGAAGATTCCCTATCTCAAAGCGCTGGGCGTGAACTGTGTGGAGTTGCTACCGATCTACGAGTTCGACGAGTTTGAGCATAGCCGTCCACACCCGGAGCACCCAGGCGAACTGCTGATGAACTACTGGGGCTACAGCACGGTCGGGTTCTTTGCGCCCAAAGCCGGGTATGCCGCCACCGGGAAGTATGGCATGCAGGTGGACGAGTTGAAGGCGCTGATCAAGGAGTTGCACCAGAATGGTATCGAGGTGATCCTCGATGTTGTCTTCAACCACACTGCCGAGGGCAATGAGCGCGGGCCGACGATCTCGTTTCGCGGGCTGGATAACAAGACCTACTACATGCTGACGCCGGAGGGTTACTACTTCAACTTCAGCGGGACGGGGAATACCCTGAACTGCAACAACCCGGTGGTGCGCAACATGGTGCTGGACTGCCTGCGCTACTGGGCGGCGGAGTATCATATCGACGGCTTTCGCTTTGACCTGGCGGCCATTCTGGGGCGCGACCCCTGGGGCGCGCCGCTGGCGAACCCGCCGCTACTGGAGACGTTGGCGTTCGACCCGATCCTGGCGAAGTGCAAGCTGATTGCTGAGGCGTGGGACGCAGGTGGGCTCTACCAGGTGGGCTCATTCCCGGCATACGGGCGCTGGGCCGAGTGGAACGGCAAGTACCGTGACGATATCCGCCGCTTCCTGAAGGGTGATACGGGGGTGGCGGGCAGCATGGCGCAGCGGTTGCAGGGCTCACCCGACCTGTATGCATGGCGCGGGCCGACCGCGTCGATCAACTTCATCACCTGCCACGACGGCTTCACGCTGGCGGACCTAGTGTCGTACAACGGGAAGCATAACGAGGCCAATGGCGAGAATAACAACGACGGCGCGAATGATAACGAGAGCTGGAACTGCGGTTGGGAAGGCCCGACCGATGATCCCTGGATCAATGGGTTGCGCACGCGGCAGATGAAAAACGCCCTCGCCATGCTGCTGGTAAGCCAGGGTGTACCAATGCTGCTGATGGGTGATGAGGTGGCGCGGACGCAGCGGGGCAACAACAACACCTACTGCCAGGATAATGATCTGAACTGGCTGGACTGGACGCTGGTGGAGCAGAATGCCGACCTGCTGCGGTTTGTGCAGCACTGCATCGCCTTCCGGCATGCGCACCCGGTGCTGCGCACCCGCGATCACTACCGCAACATCGACTATGTGGGCAGCGGCTATGCCGACATCACCTGGCATGGCACGCAGGCCTGGAACGCCGACTGGTCGGACGGCAACCGCACGCTGGCCTTTATGCTGTGCGGCCGGCATGCGAAAGGCGGCACGGTGGTGGACAACTATATTTATGTCGCCATCAATATGCATTGGGATGCGCTACCGTTCGAGATACCGATGCTGCCGCTGGGCATGCAGTGGCATCTGTTTGCCAACACCAGTATGCCCACCCCGGAGGACAGCTATGCGCCGGGCAGTGAGCCGGTGCTGAGCGACCAGCGCCACTGCCTGGTCGGTGGCCGCTCTGTCGTGATTCTGGTGGGCAAGTAATCAACATAACCGACAAACACGAAAGGAAGGAGCACACTATGGCTCTGGAAGTTACCCTCGAAATCGTTGATCAGTCTGCACATATTACCCTGGTAGGCGAACTGGATGCCGCTTCTGCGCCGCTCTTCCGCGCAGAGATCGAGGCCGCGGCGCAGGCTCAGGTTAATCGCCTGGTGCTGTTTATGCAGAAGCTGGACTTTATGGCCAGCGCCGGTCTGCGGGTGCTGGCTTTCGCCCGGCAAAAGATGGGCGGCGAGGTGGATATCTACATGGTTGGCGTGCAGGAATCCGTGTTGGAAACTATCACGATGACCGGGTTCCACCACAGCGTCTTTCTGGTGGATAGCTATGATGCCTCGCAGATCGAGTCGGCCTAGTGGTGGCCCTCTGGCTGCCCAGGTAATCAATCACCTGCCTGGAGCGCCTGCGCTTGAGCAGTGGCGGGCGCTCCGGGCAGATACGCCCACAACCGGGGATACATTGCATTCCGCCGGGAGTCGTTTATCTCCGTTACAGCACACGATCGGTAACAGTGTGGTGCTTGCAGCACACTATGATGATAGTGTGTGTTTTACCCACCAGGATAGATGATGGAACCGCTTACTGTACCCGGAACATTAGACTCGCTGTCCCTTATTGGTCAGTATGTGACCGAGGCGGCGCAGGCTGCTGGATTGGAAAAAAAAGCGGCCTACCGTTTACGTCTGGCCGTTGACGAGATTGCAACAAATGTTGCGACCTATGGCTATGCCGAGGCCGGTATTACCGGAACAATAGTCGTAAATGCTACAATTGATGACGAGACCCTGACCATCACCCTGGAAGATACCGCAGCACCGTTTGATCCCTTGCAGCACGACACCGATAATCTGGGGCTGGATCTGCCGCTCGATGAACGGCGGATCGGTGGGCTAGGTGTCTTTCTTGCGCTCAATGGCGTTGACCAGTTCTACTACCAACATGTGAATGATCGTAATCGCAATGTGTTTGTGATGAAGCGGACCTGACCGGACGAACATTCTGCTGCGTGCCGCGGCATGCGCACACGATCTCTGGCCGTTCGCGTCTGTCTCCAGGAGTGAGGTTCTCCATGACATCTCAAGCCGGCACTGTTTTACTCGTAGATAACAACCAGGCGAATCGGGCGCTGCTGATACCGCAACTGGAACAACTCGGCTACACCGTAGTTCCCGCCGATGATGGTCGTCAGGCCCTGGACATACTTGCAACCCAGCGATTTCACCTGATTCTTCTCTCCATCGGATTGTGGGGAATGAATAGCTATAAGATCCTGGAGCAGTTGCGCACCAATGGAACGCTAACGACCACGCCGGTCTTGATGCTGACCCCCACCGACAATCCTATGGGTATTGACCGCTGTATTGAACTGGGCGCCGCCGACTACCTGGCTGAACCGTTTATTCCGGTGGTGGTACAGGCACGGATCACGGCCTGCCTGGCCCGGCAGCAACTGCAGGCGCAGCAGCAGGATGATGCCGAGCGCGAACTGCTGCTCACGATTGAACGGGATGTGCAGATTGCGCGGCAGATCCAGCTTGGCTTCCTGCCCAACCAGTTGCCACAGCCGGCGGGTTGGGAGATTACCGCCAGCTTCCATCCGGCCCGCGAAGTTGCGGGTGACTTCTACGATGCGTTTATGCTGACGCAGAACCGGCGGGTAGGATTTGTTATCGCCGATGTGTGCGATAAAGGCGTGGGCGCGGCGCTGTTTATGTCACTCTCGCGCAGCCTGATCCGCGCCTTTGCCCAGCAGCACTACAGCATCAGCGACTGGACCAGCCTCCTGACCGATGACAAACCGGCCCGTGCGCGCAGCCGCTCGCGCTCCACCGGCCGTCAGGCGATGCCGTCTATTGGGGCCGCCGCCCTGAAGAATGCGATGACGCTGACCAACGAATACATCACGACCAATCATCTCGAGATGAATATGTTTGTCACCCTCTTCTTCGGCGTGCTCGATCCCCTGACCGGGACAATGATCTACGCCAATGGTGGGCACTGTCCGCCGGTGATTGTCAGTCCTGAAGGCGAACTCAAAGCGAAGCTGACCACCACAGGGCCGGCCATTGGCCTGTTCCCAGGTGCAGAGTTTGGCATTGAACAGGCGCAACTGGAACCCGGCGACATTCTGTTCTGCTACACCGATGGTGTCACCGATGCGCGCAACCCGGAGCGGGAGTTCTTTGGTGAACCGCGTGTGGAACAGTTGTTAGCCCAGCCTGCCTCCTCGGCTTCCGGGCTCTTAAGCCGGTTTGAGGGACATCTACAGGCCCACATCGCCAGCGCCGATCAGTTTGACGACATCACCATGCTGGCGGTGCATTGGATACCTTCCGAACAGAATTTGCGAAACCTGTAATATGGTCAGTATTATTACGTTTCAGTCGGCCCGCGAGGGAACCGGCAAATCTACCATCATTGCGAATGTTGCCACCCTGCTGGCAGCTACTGGACGGCGGGTCGGCGTTATTGATGCCGATCTATCAACGGGTAATTTGCACTACCTGTTTGCGCTACGTGCGGCAGCCATCTCCCATACCTTTAACGATTATCTGCTGGGGATGTGCTCCGCACTGCAGGTCGCATGCGATGTCACTCCGCGCCTTCAACAACTCCAGTCACACACGCCAGGAGTCGCTGAGCCAGGTAAAGTCTTTCTCCTGCCGGCCAGTTCCAATCCCCGCGATTTTCGGCGCTTCTTGCATCAGGACTACAGCATCGAGTTGATCACCGATGGATTGTTAGAACTGGTGCAGCAACTCTCCCTGGATGTGCTACTCATTGACACGCAGTCCGGGCTGAAAGATGAACTGCTGCTCACGCTGTTGTCGATGGCGATTTCGGATACGTTGACCATCATCCTCCGCCTCGATCATGGCGACTATCAGGGCACCGGGGTGCTGCTGGATGTGGCGCGTACGCTGGGCATTCCCGAAGTTCGGCTGGTTGTCAACCAGATGGCCTCAATGATCGACCCGGCCCGTGCCCGCACTCAGGTTGAACAGACCTACCGCTGCCCGGTGCTGGCGGTCTTCCCGCATGCCGAGGAACTGGCAATCCTGGGGAGTGCCGATCTGTTTGTGTGCTGCTACCCGACGCATCCACTCACTAAACATTTTCGCTCCATGGCGCTGGCGCTACTCCCATCAGTCAGTACACCATCCGCCGGCGATCATGCGCACTAGCTATCTCATTATCTGATATACCGGAGCGTAAGCTATGTCCAAGATTATCTCTGTTCACTCGTTTCGCGGCGGGACTGGCAAGTCCAACACCACCGCCAATGTTACTGCGGTCCTGGCGTCCCAGGGGTTACGTGTTGGCGTTGTCGATACCGATATCCAGTCGCCCGGCATCCATGTGCTGTTTGGTCTGGACGAAGAACATATGACCAACTCGCTCAATGATTATCTCTGGGGCAAGTGTGAGATTAAAGACACGGCGATGGATGTAACGGACTCGCTCAACTTACCCCATAATCAAGGACGCGTTTTTCTGATCCCATCAAGCATCAAACCGGGCGAAATTGCCCGGGTGCTGCGCGAGGGCTACGATGTCGGCCTGCTGAACGATGGCTTCCAGCGGTTGCTCACAGATCTGGAACTGGATGTCCTCATGATTGATACCCACCCGGGCCTGAATGAGGAGACCCTGCTCTCGATTGCCATCTCCGATGCGCTGGCGATTATTATGCGCCCCGATAACCAGGACTACCAGGGGACGGGGGTTACGGTTGAGGTCGCCCGCAAACTCGATGTACCCAACCTGGTGCTGGTAGTCAACAAGGTGCCGCAGGTCTTCAACGCCGACGAAGTACAGACCCACGTCGAACAGACCTATGGATGCACGGTTGGCGCAATCCTGCCCCACTCCGACGAGATGATGGCGCTCGCCAGTGCCGGCATCTTTGTGCTGCGCTACCCGGAACATCCGATGGCCGCGCGCATTGAACGCCTGGCCCAACTGTTGATCGCCTGAATGCATGCGGGAACAGCGGTAATGGTTCCCGCATGCAGCGTGGAGAATAGAGCACACAGAACAGAGCAACTTTGCACAATAATCTTCACTCGTTTCGTCATCGGATAACGAGTTTGTTCTCTGTTCTGTGTTGATCTGTTCTGTGTTGTGCTCATGCTACGTTTTATTGAGAAACTACTAAATATCCGCACCAGCGAGTGGTCCCGCTTGCTTCTGCTCTATACGATTCTCTTCATCTTTACCTTTGGGTGGACCTGGGGTGCAACGATTACCGAGGCTTCCTTTCTGGATAAGCTCGGCTTTGAGGCGCTGCCATGGTTTTTTATGCTCAATGGCGTACTCTCCATCCCGATCATTATTATCTATACCGCGTTCGCCGACCGGACGGCCAATGATCGCCTGCTGATCGGCATTGTGGTTGTGAGTATTTTTAGTATTGCGTTGTGCCTGCTGCTGATCAGTCTGGGGCAGCAGCATATTGCCTACCTTTTGCTTTATATTATTCTTTTTATTCTCGATGAAGTCTTTGCGATGCACTGGTATATCTATGTCAATGGCTATTTTGATACCCGTTCTGCCAAGCGTATCATTCCTGTCCTGAGTACCGCCGTGATTGTTGCGGCGATTGTCGCCGGTATGACGGTTAATCTGGTCAGTAGTATCTTCTCGCCCGTCATGATCGTCGGTCTCTGGCTGCTGATGCTGGTCAGCGTAACCGTTATTGTGCGGGTTGCCTCCGCCTGGCTCAAACCATCCCTGACGGAAGCAACACCAGTCGCTGATACGCCACCGCCGGACCACGAAACGATTGCAATAAAGTTCAAACTCTATCTCCAGAATATTCGTGAGGGCTACCGCTTTGTGCAGCAGTCCGTGCTTTTACGCTGGATGGCACTTTCATCGCTGATGGTGATGATTCTGTTGGCATTCCTGGAATATAAAACCAGCCAGGTACTTCTCACTGAACTACAAACAACTGAGCGCATCGCCAGCTTTATCGGGTATGTTGTCGCCGCTGGAAACTGCATCATCTTGCCCTTTCAACTCTTCCTGTTGAGCCGCATTACCGGCCGGATTGGGGTTGGTAATGCTAATCTGATCTTCCCGGTCACTAATTTTGCCATTGTCGCCGGGTTGATTGCCCTGCCGGGCCTGCCCACTGCCGCGCTGGCCTACTTTGACCGCGACCGCCTCTATGGTTCGACCGGGTTCTTGACGGATAATCTGCTCTACAATGCGGTGCCGCTACGCGTGAAGGGCCGCGCACTGGCCTTTATCGGTGGGTTTGTGTTTCACTTCGGCGCATTTGTCGGTGGTCTGCTGCTGCTGAGTCTGCAGATTCTGCGCGTTGCCTGGCTGCTCCCGGCCTTGCTGGGCAGCATTGCTCTGCTGTATCTACTTAACACCCTGGTGATTCGCAAGAAATATTCCCAGGCGCTGATCGCCATGCTCGAAGAGGAAGACTACGCGGCGCTACTGTCACACGAGACGGCCAGCCTGCGCATCGCCGACCCGGCAACGCTCAAGGGCTTAAAGCAGAAGCTTGATGAGAGCCCGAACGACGAGGTGACCATCTTTATGGCCAAGCTGATCAGCCAGGTAGGTGGTAACGATGCCGCGCCAATCCTGGCTCAGACAATCCGGTCAACGAAGAGTGCGCATGTCCGCTCGGCGCTCCTCGATATCCTCAATGCCGCCAATACCACGGGCGAGGTTGTACGGCAACTCTACCGCGACTGCCTGAATGATCCGGTCCCCCAGGTGCGGCAGTCGGCACTGGCCGGCCTGGAAGATCTGTATGATCTGAATAATGCACACTATCTCGCCCTGGCTGCCGCGATGCTTGCCGATCCGGATCTAAATGTCTGCACCCAGGCGTTGCTGCCGCTCTTATCCACGCGTGATACAACATATCAGACGGCGGCCACGGAAGCGCTGCAGGCATTGCTGGCAAGCCCGGAGCCGCATGCGCGTGCGCGTGGGGTGTATGTCCTGGGACAGGTTGAACATACCCGATTTCTGCCCTGCCTGATCAATATCCTGTCCGACCCGGCGGACGAGGTGCGCCTGGAGGCGGCCCGGGCGCTTGAGCGGCGTCCCGCGACCTTGATCACGGAAACGGACACGGCTGATCTACTGGAAAAGCTGCGTCACCTGGTACAAGACCCGATTGAGCGTGTACGGCAGGCCGCCGTTACCCTGTTGGGGCGGATCGAAACTGATGCTGCCCGTACCCTGTTACTGCCGGCCCTGACCGACAGCAGTTCGCAGATCCGGGCAACTGCGGTTGACACGCTGGTACACCAGGGTGCAACAGTTGTCCCACTGCTAACACCGCACCTGGAGGCCGCGGACGAGCAACTGCGCAAAATGGTCGCGGTCGTTTTAACCCGGATTCAGCCTGCGCACTTTCGGTCGATTACGCTGACCTTTATCGATGAGAACCTGCATACGATCTACCGCACGTTGGGGATGCTGGAGGTGTTCACGCCCTATGCTGACCAGACCAGCATTGCCGTGCTGCAGAGTGCGCTCCGCGAACGCAACGCCACCCTGATCGATGAGTTGTTCTACCTGCTGACTGCCCTCAATGACCAGAGTACCGTCCGGGTCATCGCTGATGCCCTGCATAGCGAGGTCAGCCATGTACGGGCAAATGCCGCCGAAGCGCTTGAGTCGTTGACCAGTTCGCGGATTGCGCGCCTGATTGAGCCGCTGTTTGATCCCGAAGCATCCCCCGCCACCCGGCTAAGTCTGGGGCAGAAAATGTGGGAGTTACCCGTGCCGGACACCCGCATGGCCGTTGAGCAACTGGCCGCCAGCCCCGATCCCTGGCTGCGGACCATGCTGGTTTTTGCCCTGGGCGATATCGCTGTGACGGTTGAAATACCCGGCGGGCGTCCGGCGGTCTCACCAGCGGCGGAACCAGCGCGCGCCGTCCGGCGCAAACGTGCCGCCGACCGCTTAAGCACGTTGTTTGATAGCCTTGATCCGGCGGAACCAGCGGATATGCAACCGGCGGAACCTTCGCCGAACCCGGCCCACGATGCATCCGTCACGCCTCCCGCTCAGGTGCCGGCGCTCACGCAGTCTGACGGGGCACTGCTGACTGCGTCACAGCGGGATGACCTGATCGAGCGTGCCCTGCATGATGCCGTGGCCGATGTCCGTCTGGCAGCGCGGGCTGCCCGTCGCAAAATCGCCGGTCAGACAATCACCGCTACCATTCAAGAGGAGGAGCGAGTGTTATCTACCATTGAACGCATTACCTTTTTGAAAGGTATTCCCTTCTTCCAGGGCATGAGCCTGGAGCAGTTGAAAGTGCTGGCAGCCGTGTGTGAAGAGCAGTTCTTTGCGCAGGATACGCGCATCTTCAACCAGGGCGATGCTGGTGGTACGCTCTACGTCATCGTCAGCGGGCGGGTCGCTATTGAGCAGGAGCGGCGCGCGGGTTCGTTTGCGCGGCTGGCAACGATTGAGGCGCACTCCTACTTTGGCGAAGCCAGCCTGTTTGATGGCGATGTCCATGCCGCCGCCGCCATTGCCACCCAGGATACCCTGACCCTGCGGTTGCGGCGAGAACCACTCATTGCGCTGGCCCGTCAGTATCCCGATCTCTCGCTGGAACTGATTAACGTGCTCAGCCGGCGCCTGCGCGAGGCCAACTCCCGCATTGCTGAGCTTACCCGGACAATGCCGCGCCAGTTGCACAAGTTGTTTGACCAGTTTGAATAGACCTGGACATGTTATGGATTTTGCGCAGCAGCAACACGAAGATTTCTGGATCGAGCGCCTGGCCCACCTTCAGCCGGTGGTGCTGCCCTACGTTTTTCCCCAACTCGACAGCGCCATGCGCGCCGCCGCATCTGAACCGGCGACCGGGCGGCTTGATGTGCCCTTCACCCCGGCATTGCAGACCAGTCTGGAAACCCACTTTCCCGGTCAGGATCGGCGAGATCTGCTGCTCTCGGCGTTTGTGGCTTACCTGGCCCGCCTGAGTGACCGCGCCGGTTTTGATGTTGGATTGAATGTGCCGCGCACGCATGTCGCCACCAGCCACGCCGGGTTGCTGGCAACCTATGTGCCACTGCGTATAGCGATCGATAGAACGCAACCCTGCACCAGTCTGCACCAGACCATCCAGGAACAGGTAGCGTTGCACCGGCAGCATGGCAGCTACCGGCGCAATATCGGCGAACGTCACCCCGAACTACGCACCATCCCGCGCCTGTCGATCAATATTGCTCAGGTACACAGCCTCGATGAATATGAGCATGCGCCGGGGAATATCCTGACGCTGGTGCTGGCCGCAGAGGGCATCTACTGGGATTTTACGCCGCAGGTGCCGGACGAGCGCTACACCGGGCGCGTGTTGCGGCGGAGCGATGATCCCCAGGTGCTGGATCATGCCGCCGCCACCCAGATGTTGCAGCGCTTTGTCACCTTTACGCAAGCGCTGCTTGCCAATCCGCATATGCGCCTCTGCGATATCCCGCTGCTCTCCCCGGAGGAGCGACAGCAGATCCTGGTTGACTGGAATGCCACCCGCACCGATTACCCGCGTGACCGGTGCATTCACCAATTGATTGAGGAACAGGTGGCCCGCACCCCTGATGCTGTTGCCGTCATCGCGGCGGACCGGCAGATGAGCTACCACGAGTTAAACCAGCGGGCCAATCATCTGGCGCAGCAGTTGCAGGCCGCAGGTGTGGGTCCGGAGACGCTGGTGGGTCTCTCGGTGGAGCGTTCGCCGGAAATGGCGGTCGGCCTGCTGCGAATCCTCAAGGCCGGTGGTGCTTATGTTCCGCTGGACCCGCACTACCCGCCGGAGCGCCTGGCGCTGATGCTGGCGGATGCGCAGATCAGCGTGCTGGTGACGCAGGCCGGTCTACAGCAGAGGCTACCGCCGCATGCCGCGCATACCGTTTGCCTGGACACGAGTGCAGTCCTCCCGGAGCCAATCGCCAACCCGACCAGCAGCGTGCGTCCGGACAACCTGGCCTATGTGATCTACACCTCCGGTTCGACCGGCACCCCCAACGGCGTGATGGTGCCGCATGCCGCGCTGGTGAATCACGCACTGGCCTTCGCCCGACGGTGTGAACTAAGCCCGGATGATCGGATGTTACAATTTGCTTCAATCAGCTTTGACGTGGCAAACGAGGAGATCTTTCCATGCTGGCTGTGTGGCGCAACTCTGGTGATTAATCCGGTCTATGTCCTGGCAGCATTCGCCGATTTTACCGCATTCCTGGAGCAGCAGGCGGTGACGGTTTTGAATCTGCCGGCCTCGTTCTGGCATACCTGGGTGGATGATCTGACCCGAACGGCGGCCCGGCTCCCCGCCACTTTACGCCTGGTGATTACTGGTTCGGAGAAAGTCTACACCGGGCACTACCTGCGCTGGCGCGCAATTGCTGGGGAGCGCATCGGCTGGCTGAATGCCTATGGTCCTACGGAGACCACCATCACCGCCCTGATCTTTACACCCGGTGATCAGGGGCTTGATCTGGCTCAACTCCGTTCCGTCCCGATTGGTTGCCCGATTGACAATGTGCAGGTCTACCTGCTGGATCGGCAGCGGCAACCCGTCCCGGTCGGTGTGCCGGCCGAGTTGTACATCGGCGGTGCGGGTGTGGCCCGGGGCTACCTCAATCGTCCGGAACTCACGGCGGAGCGGTTTATTCGCAACCCGTTCACTCCCGAACCGGACGCGCGGTTGTACAAAACCGGCGACCTGGTGCGCTATCTGCCCGATGGTACGCTTGAGTTTCTCGGTCGTATCGATCATCAGATCAAACTGCGCGGTTTTCGGATTGAGCCGGGGGAGATCGAAGCGCTGCTCCTGCAACACCCGGCGGTGCGTGCGGCCCTGGTGTGCGCGCGGGAAGCCGACCACGGTGCGCGGCAACTCGTCGCCTATCTGCTGACGCACCCGGAGCAGCAGTTGACCCCGGCTATGGTACGCACATTTCTCCGGGAGCGCCTGCCGGAGCATATGGTTCCCACCGCTTTTGTGCTACTTGACGCCTTTCCGCTGACGCCCAGCGGCAAAATTGACCGGCGTGCGCTACCTGCCCCATCTCAGTCCGACCTGGCCGCCGACCGACCCTACGTTGCGCCGCGCACATCCACTGAGGAGTTACTGGCAACCCTCTGGACAGAGGTGCTGCACCTGGAGCAGGTTGGCATCAATGACAACTTCTTTGAACTGGGGGGCCACTCGCTGCTGGCAATCCAGGTTATCGCGCGTCTGCGTTCACAACTCCAGATTGAACTGCCCTTGCGCACCTTCTTTGAGGCTGCCGGCCTGTCCGAACTTGCGCAGCAGATCGACCTCCAACGCACCCCTGACGCACTGGCCTCCTCTGATCGCCTGCCGATTACGCCGGTCTCCCGCGCCGGCAATCTTCCGGCATCGTTCGCGCAGGAGCGGCTCTGGTTTATTCAGCAGTTTGCCCCCGACTGCCTGGCCTACAACAGTCCGGCGGCCATCCGCTTCCGGGGGCAACTCAACCCCAGCGCGCTGGAGCAGAGTCTCAACGCTGTTATCAATCGTCACGAGACGCTGCGCACAACCTTTACCGCCGTTGACGGGCGACCGGTCCTGGTCATCGCGCCCGAACGCTATCTGCCCCTGCGGGTGATCGATCTGCGCCATCTGCCGCCCGCGGCGCGTGAGACGGAAGCCCAACGCCTGCTGGCTGCTGACCAGCAGCCGTTTGACCTGGAGCGCGGCCCGCTGATCCGCGCTACGCTGGTTCAGATGGAAGCCGCCGACTACATCCTGCTGGTGAATATGCATCACAGCATCACCGATGGCTGGTCGTACGCGGTCTTCTACCGTGATCTGGTGGCGTTCTACAATACGCATCTGACCGGCACACCCGCAGCCCTGCCCGAGCTGCCGATCCAGTATGCTGACTTTGCGCAGTGGCAGCGTCGGCGGCTCCAGGGCGCGCTCCTGGAGGAACAACTGGCCTACTGGAAAGCGCAACTGGAGGATTGTCCAACCCTGCTTCCGCTGCCGACCGATTATCCACGCCCGCCGGTGCAATCACTGCGGGGTGGGCTCTACCGGCAGCCGCTGCCGGTGGCCCTGGTTACGCGGCTCAAGGAGGTGAGCCAGGCCGAAGGCTGTACGCTCTTTATGGCAATGACGGCGGTATTCGCTGCGTTGCTGGCGCGCTATACCGGCCAGACCGATATCGTGATCGGCTCCCCCGTGGTTGAGCGTGGGCGCAGCGAGATTGAAGATCTGATTGGCTTCTTTGTCAACAACCTGGTGCTGCGGCTAGATTTGACGGGCAATCCCGGGTTCCGCGAACTGCTCCGGCGCACGCGTGAGGTAGCGTTGGGCGCTTATGCCCATCAAGATGTGCCCTTTGAGCAGTTGATTGATCTGCTACGCCTGGAGCGCGACCTGAGCTATCAACCGCTCTTCCAGGTGGCGCTGGCGATGGAACTTGAGCCATTCCGCGGCCTGGATCTGCCCGGCGCACACGGGGAACATCTGGAAGTTGTCACCGGCGGTGCCTGGTTTGATCTCTCGCTGGTGCTGGAAGAGCGAACCGAGGGGTTGGTCGGGGCGTGGGAGTATGCAACCGATCTGTTTGCGGAGCCGACGATCCGCCGCATGGCCGGCCACTTCGAGCAACTGCTTCAGCACCTCTGCGCCAACCCGGAGCAATCGATCGACACACTGCCGCTACTCACCCCGGCCGAACGACAGCAGATCCTGGTTGACTGGAATACGACCAGCGCCGACTATCCCCGCGACGCCTGCATCCATCAGTTGATCGAGGCACAGGTTGCCCGCACCCCGGATGCTATCGCGGTTATCGCGGACGACCAACATCTGAGCTATCGGGAGCTAAACCGGCAGGCCAACCATCTGGCGCACCAGTTGCAGGCATTGGGCGTGGGACCGGATGTGCTGGTCGGGCTCTGTGTAGAACGTTCGCCGGCCATGGCGATCGGCTTGCTGGGCATTCTCAAAGCCGGGGGGGCCTATCTGCCGCTCGATCCGGCCTACCCACACGAGCGTCTGGCCCTGATGCTGGCGGATGCCGGGGTGACGCTGCTGGTGACGCAGCCACATCTGCGCGCGCATCTACCATCCCTCGCCGCCGAGGTTGTCTACCTTGACCCGGATACAGCCGTGCCTGACGAGTGGGACAATCCGGTCAGCGCCGTGCAGCCCGATCACCTGGCCTACGTGATCTACACCTCCGGCTCAACCGGCACCCCCAACGGCGTGATGGTTCCGCATCGGGCTCTGGTCAACCATAACACTTCGATTGCGCGCCGCTGTGAAATCCAGGCCGGTGATCGTATCCTCCAGTTTGCCTCGCTCAGTTTTGACGCCTCGGCGGAAGAGATCTTCCCCGGCTGGCTCTGCGGCGCAACGCTGGTTTTGCGCACCGATGCGGCGCTGGCTTCCTTCAATAGTTTTGATCAGTTTATCGCGCAGCATGGGATTACCATCCTGGATCTGCCAACCGCCTACTGGCATGCCTGGGTCCGCCACCTGGAACAGACCCGGGCTACGCTGCCGAACACACTCCGGTTGGTAATTGTCGGCGGTGAGGCGGCCCTGCCGGAACGCTATGCTACGTGGCAATCGCTGGCCGGCGCGCGCATTCGCTGGATCAACTCCTACGGCCCCACCGAGGCAACTATTGTCGCAACCATCTTTGCCCCCGATCCGGCGCAGGCAGAGCAGTTCAGCGGTAGCATGCCGATTGGCCGTCCGCTTGATAATGTGCAGGTCTACATTCTGGATCAGGCACGCAACCCGGTGCCGATTGGCGTCCCCGGCGAACTACACATTGGTGGCGCGGGTCTGGCGCGCGGCTACCTCAACCGCCCGGATCTGACCGGCGCGCGGTTTATTGACCTGGAGATGCGCGACTGGGCATCGGCGACCGGGGTAACAATTTCGGATCGCCCAATACGGCTCTACCGCACCGGCGATCTGGCGCGCTACCGGAGCGATGGCGCGCTCGAGTTCCTGGGCCGGATCGACCAGCAGGTCAAGATTCGTGGCTTTCGCATCGAACCCGGCGAGATCGAAACGCTGCTGGGGCAGCATCCGGCAGTGACTGCGGCCGTAGTTGTGGCGCGTGAGGAGATGCCGGGCGAGTGGCGACTGGTGGCCTATGTCGTGCCGGCAGACCCGGAACCGCGTTCACTCATTCCCACCCTGCGCAGCTTCTTGCAGGAGCGGCTCCCTGACTATATGCTCCCGTCGGCCTTTGTCCAACTGGCGGCGCTCCCGCTGACCCCCAGCGGCAAACTTGACCGTGATGCGCTGCCGCTCTTCGATCCAACCACCCGGCAAGACCAGACGGGCTACACGGCCCCGCGTAATCCGGTTGAGGCTACCCTCGCCGATATCTGGGCGGATGTGCTGCGCCTGGAACGGGTGAGTATTCTGGATAACTTCTTTGCCCTCGGCGGTCACTCGCTCCAGATTATGCATCTGATCACGCAGATCGAGGCCGCCCTGCCCTATCCGATTGCCATCAAAGATATCTTTCTCTACCCAACGATTGCCGGCCTGGCGGAGGTGCTGGCCCAGCGCTCTCCCCTCCCGGCCGCTCCGGCGGTCGCCCCACCACAACCTGAGATCGATCAGTCAGATCTGCGGGAGACCGTACCACCCGCCAGTTCTGTCGGGTCGGCCCTTACGCTTGAACTGCGGCCGCTCCTGACCCTCTTCGCCGCCCGTAAGGTTGCGCCGGTAGCGGCTGCTACCTTCGGCACCCTGCCCCTCCCCGGTCTACCACCCGCGCTACTGGAGCAATTCGGCGTGAGTCGCACTACGGTAATAGACGACTGGTACGATAATCTTCCGGTCTTTGATGAGCTGTTAGCGACGCATCTGGGGCGGATTGCCCTCTTTACCCTGCCCCACTTCGATGACCAGTTGTACCAGGATCAGACCGGCCTGATCGCCAGCATCATCGAAGGGTTGGAAATGGCCCGCTGGCTGGGCGCGCGCGTCGTTTCCCTGGCGGGGCTGATCCCATCGGCTACGGATTATGGCCGCGCTATCGCCACTGCGCTTGCCGGGCGTGACGACCTGCCGCTGCTCTCGACCGGGCATGCGACCACCACCGCCGCAGTGATCCTGGCACTCGATCGCATCCTGGCGGAGAGCGGACGCGACATAACGCAAGAGCGAATTGCGTTCCTGGGTCTAGGTTCGGTTGGTCTGGCTGCTCTCCGCCTGATGCTGCGTTGTCGCCCACATCCGGAGGCGCTCCTGCTCTGTGATATCTATCAGAAGCAGGCGGAACTGGAACTGCTGCAGCGGGAACTGGCCACTGCGTCAGGCTTTAAAGGAACAGTACAGATCATCGCATCGCCGGGTGCAGTTCCACCCGAACTCTACAGCGCAACAACGATTATTGGTGCGACCAATGTGCCCAATATTCTGGACATAACGCGCGTCAACTCCGGTACGCTGATTGTTGATGACTCTGCGCCGCACTGTTTCGATCCCGACCAGGCCCACCGCCGGTTTGAAGCAGAGCAGGATATTCTCTTTACCGAAGGCGGGGTCGTCCAGGCTCCGCAGCCGATTACGGCTATGCGTTATCTGCCACGTCTGGCAGAGCGGGCCTTACCCGCGCATGCGAAAGCACTTTTTGCACACTACAACCCGCATGAGATAACCGGGTGTATTCTTTCCAGCCTGCTATCCGCCCGTTTCGCCCACCTTCCGCCCACGCTGGGCTATGTCGATCTGGCGACCTCTTTTGAACACTACACGACGCTGCGTCGCCTGGGATTTCGCGGGGCAGACCTGCACTGTGAAGGCTATACTCTTCCCGAAGCGAGAGTTACACGCTTTCGCCGACAATTTGGTACATGACAGCAGCAGAAAATGAGGCAATTATCGTGGTTTCAATGCGACATCTCTACCTGATCGGACTCCTGCTCCTCGGCATCACCGGGTGTGCCGGTCTCGCCATGCAACCGGCAGTCACACCAACCATACAGTCGGAACCCACCCCGACGACCCAACCCAGTTTGCGGGGGAGTGGCAGCACACTGCAGCTTATTTCCTGGGATGCGCCAACAACGCTCAACCCTCATCTTTCTACCGGCAACAAGGATTTTGAAGCCAGTCGGATTATTTATGAGCCCCTCGCCAGCTTTGATAAACATGACAATCTGTTTCCGATTCTGGCTGAGGAAATTCCTTCGCTGGAGAATGGCGATCTTGCCACGGATGGCCGGTCGGTCACATGGCGACTCAAACGGGGCGTACAATGGTCTGATGGCGAAGATTTCTCGGCGGATGATGTTCTCTTTACCTACGATTTCATTACGAACCCGCTCGTTGAGAGTTCGAGTGCATTTGCCTATGAAACGGTCAGTCGGGTCGAAGCAATCGACCGCTACACGGTCAAAGTTCACTTTGCCGATCCCAATCCGGCCTGGTTTACGCCGTTTGTGGGCATACCCGGGCAGATTCTGCCTGAGCACAAGTTTAGTGATTACAACGGCGTGAATGCCAAAGATGCCCCGGCTAACTTTGGCGAGAACGATGGTGACACCGTTGGCACCGGACCCTACCGAGTCGTCTCATTCAAACCGCAGGAAACGCTCTTTCTGGTGACAAAACTGGTAGAAACGAACAAAATTGTGTACGAGGTTAACCCATTTTTTCGTGAACCCGATAAACCCTACTTCTCCCGGGTTGAACTGCTCGGCGGGCGTGAACCGCATCAGGCAGCCCTGGCGGTGTTTACCAACACGACCCCGGAACGGGCCGACTATGCCTTCGATCTGCAGGAGTCACCCGACGAATTGCAAGATCTGATTGAAGCGGGGCATGGCACACCCAACGTCAATTTTGGCAGCCGGCTGGTCTTCCTGGATCTCAACCGTGCCGATCCGACACAGGACTCCCGGCTGGGGACGGAGAATCCCTTCTTAAGTGACCTGCGTGTGCGGCAGGCGCTGGCCTATGCCATAGACCGCGAAACGCTTGTCGAAGCTATCTATGGGCAGTTTGGTCATGCTGCGGATCAACTGGTCGTTGCGCCTGAAGAATTCCACTCATCCACGACAAACTACACATTTGACCAGGATCAGGCCAGAGAGCTGCTTGAAGCAGCCGGCTGGATCGATACGGATGGCGATGGTATCCGCGATAAAGACGGCATGCCGCTCCGGGTTGCCTATGAGTCCTCAGTGAACTTCCGTGAGCTGCAGCAACTGATCCGCCGCGACCTGCGTGCCGTTGGCATCGAGGTGGAGATCAAAACGGTTGATGTCGGTGTTTTTCTGGGTGAGGATCAAACGCATCCTGACTCAAGCAGCCGCTTTCTGGCCGAGATGCAAACATACGATATCTCAATGGATACGATTGATCCGGGGGCCTACCTGGGTTGGTGGAAATGTGACCAGATACCCCAGGCGGAGAATAACTGGGGTGCGGGAATCAATGTCTCGCGCTGGTGCGATCCCGAATTTGACGAACTGCATGCGCGCGTCATAACCGAGATTGATGAGGTTGCGCGCCGCGAGTTGATTATAGAAATGAATGATCGGTTTATTGAAGACGTTGTCGTCATTCCCCTGGTGCATGTGGCGGACATCTCCGGAATGCGCAACAATCTGACCGGCGTGGAGCTAACGCCGTGGGACGCCGATGTGTGGCAGATCAAAGACTGGAGGAGTCGTTCATGATGAGTACCGATACACCAGACATGCCTGTATTTGAGACTCCCACCGTAGCAGACGCGGCTCCTGTCCCATCCGCGCGGGGCAACTGGCTGCGGAACCTGAACATCGGCAGCAAGCTGACCATCGGGTTCGGGTTGCTGGTGGGATTGACTCTGCTGGTCTTTGGTATAAGCGCCTTTGCTGCACGCCAGGTATCGCTTGCCCAGCAGCAGGTTGACGAGAGTTCCCAGGTTGTGCTGGCCTCATCGCGTGCCCATGCCAATCTGCTCCGTATGACCAGCAATGTACGCGGCTACCTGGCTCTGGGCGATCCCACATTTCTCGAAAGCTATCAGGATGTGGAGCAGGAATTTCGCGGGAATCTCACTGTGTTAGACCAGCTATCCGACCGGCCCGGATTTGGCATGGAAAACCAGGAACGCCTGGATGTCCTGAAGCAGCAGTTCAATGATTGGCAAACTCTACCCGATGAACTCTTTGCGCTCCGTGATGATCAAATGGAACGCGAACCGGCCTATAACTGGTTGAACACAACCGGCGTTGCGGAAGGTGGGCAGGTACTTATCACTATCAATGAAATGATCGAAGAACAGGCCCGGCGGGAACCTTCCGTTGAGAATAATATTCTGCTGAGAGACATGGCGTCATTTCAAAGCTCTTTTGCGGCGATGTTTTCCGGGTTGCGCGGGTATGTCACCACCCGAAACCCCAATTTTCGCTACTATGAATATGAGGTGAATCTTGAAATTAACGATGATGCCTGGGATACACTCGGCAAGCAGATGCATCTCCTTACGGATGCACAGCAGGAGATGATGCGGAATATTGCGATTCATCGCCAGAACTTTATCAGACAGGTGCCGGAGGAAGCCTTTGCTGTTCTGGAAAGTAATTCCTATGAGTGGCGCCGGGATCTCTACACGTTTGAAGAAGAGGTCGAACCTCTAACCAGTGAAATGGAGAGTCTGCTGGCCGATATGACTGATAATCAGCAGAAAACTCTGCAGCGTAATCTCACCCAGGCGCAGCAGACGCTCAATCGGGCTGTGCGGCACACCATGATTGTCGGCATTACTGCGGTTATTCTCGGTACGATTCTGGCGTTTGTCTTTCGCCAGACGATTGCCGGGCCGGTACGCCGCCTGACCGGTGTCGCCCGGCAGATTGGCGGCGGTAAGTTAGATGTCCAGGCACAGGTTGAGTCGGGCGATGAGATCGGCATATTTGCCCGCACATTCAATGATATGACTCGGCAGTTACGCCAGACGCTCTTCCAGATCCGCAAGGAGAAGAGGCGCGCCGACGATCTACTGCATGTGGTTATTCCGATCGGGGTAGCCCTCTCTTCAGAACGTGATTTCAATCGGTTGCTGGCGAATATTTTGTCAGAGGCGATGGCCTTCTGCCGGGCTGACCGGGGGCTTCTCTTTCTGCGTGAGGAACGGGAGCTAAAACTGGTGATGCTGCGCAGAAGCTCCCAGGATACTCTTATCGACACCCAGTTACGCAGCGATCCATTGGCCCACATCCCGCTGTATGATGCGGAAACCGGTGAAGTGGATGAACTGCATCCCGCGCCGTATGTTGCCTGTCGCGGTCAGTCGGTCAATGTTGGCGATCTCGCCGGCGCCGCGCCGCCATTCAACTTTCCCCGGTTGATACAGGTCGCGGAAAATGATCACTATCAGGCCATTTCGCTCCTGGCAATTCCGCTGAAGAATAATCAGGATCAGGTGCTCGGTGTCCTGCAACTGCTGAATGCCCAGGATCAGGAAACCGGCCAGGTGATTCCCTTCGATGCCAATCTGCAGCAGATGATGGAGTCGTTTTCATCGCTGGCTGTCGCCGCACTCGAGTCCTACATTCGGGAACAGAGCCTGCGCCAGGAGATTCAGCAACTGCGTATTGAGATTGACGAAAACAAACGCCAGGAGCAGGTGAATGAAATCGTTGACTCGGATTTCTTCCAGGATTTGCGCGCCAAAGCGCACAACCTGCGCAACCGGCAACGGCCGGAGGTCAAACCCAACTCTGAGGGCCAATCTGAGCCATAAGCTACGACAATGATGTCCATTTCTATTAGAGGGAGCATAGCATCATGACGCGTGAGTCACACGAGGATGATCTAACGGCGATTGTGCATGGAATGAAAACGGTTGCTTCGCCATTTCGGACTGTGCTCAACGAGTTGCATCGCACCTATCAGGCATATACCGAGGGCACGCTATTTCAAGCCACACCCGAGCCGGCGCGGGCCAATCCCAACTGGTTTGGTATCTGCGTCGCTGATACTTCCGGCCAGATCTACGAAGTTGGGGATAGCCAGCACGCCTTCACGTCGCAGGCGCTGGCAACCCCCTTTGTGTACGGCATGGTCCTGGCAGACCAGGGGCGCGACGCGGTACTGGCGCGCATCGGGGTCAGGCCTGCTGATGATAACTTTCATCTGCCCGACCCGCCGGGACAGTGCCTGCCAAATCCGCTGGTTCCGGCGGGTGCCCTTGCCACGGTAAGCATGCTGGCGGGTAGCACCACTACCGACCGGCTCAATCATGTTCTGGAGCTATTTCAGCGGTATACTGGGCACGAGATGCGCATTGATGCCACAGTGTTTACTGCCAGTCGCCTGAGTGGACATCGTTACCGTGCCCTGGCTTACCACATGCTGGACCGTGGTCTCATCGGTGAGCATGTTGACGAAACACTGGATCTCTTTTTCCAGCAGCAGTCACTGCTGATCACCTGCCGTGACCTGGCAGTTATGGGTGCGACTCTCGCTAACGGCGGCACCAATCCCGTCACTGGCGAGGCTATCCTGAGCCCGGAACATGTCCGCGATCTGTTGAGTGTTATGCATACCTGTGGTATGCGTAATTTCCAGGGCGAGTGGAGCTACCGCGCCGGGATACCCGCCGAGAGTGGCGTCAGCGGCGGACTGCTGGCGGTTGTGCCGGGGCAGGTCGGCATCGGGATATTTTCGCCGCCCCTCGGTCCGCATGGGCATAGCCTGCGCGGCATCAAGGTCATCTATGATCTGGTGCAGCGGTTTGGCCTGCATCAGTTTGATGCCCCCCACGGCGGCACAAAACTGCGTGAGGCATTGGCGGGGCGCTCCGCAACCACTGCTCGCAACCGTGTGGCGCGGGCCCTGGAGACACCTGACTAAGAGTGCTACGCGGTGAGGTTTGGACCACGAAGGCCGCGAAATGAGCGAACAATGCGAAACGGTCAGGGCTGATATGCGGACGCGAGTCGGTGTTTGATCGTGGATCGTGCCTCCAGCGGGGTGGAACAGACCATTCCTTTTGCACGAACATGGGGCGCGGAGCGCCCCATGTTCGTGCAAAAGAAAAAAGCGTACCATGCTGCGGTCGGCGAAACATGCCATTACCGGGCGCAAACGCCCGTTTTGCAGACCCACTGCGTAACGCGTGTCATGTAACACGCGTTACGCGGTCCCGCTTCGGGAAGGAGATATCGCCTCCGGCAGGGCGGAAGAAGCTATCTTTTTTCACAAAACATTTTCACTTTGTGAAAATGTTTTGTGAAAAAAGATAAAAGAAGTACCATGCTGCCGCAGGCGAATCGGGCTTCCATCTGGTGCAATGCCTGGTTTGAACGCCCACTGCGTAACGCATGTCGTGTAACACGCGTTGCGCGGTTGCTCACCTAAAAGGAAATGTCGCCTCTGGCAGGGCGGAAGAGATCAGATCTTTTGCACAAAAAAATTCACAACATGAACTTTTTTGTGCAAAAGAAAAAAGCGTACCATGCTGCGGCAGGCGAAACGGGCCATTACCGGGCGCAAACGCCCGGTTTGCAGACCCACTGCGTAACGCGTGTCATGTAACACGAGCTACGCGGTCCCTGACCTGAAAGGTATTTCAGCCTCCGGCAGGGTGGAAGAAACCCGATCTTTTTTCAAAAAATTCACATTGTGAATTTTTTGAAAAAGAATAATAAGGAGTACCATGCTGCCGCAGGCGACTCTCCCGTTTTCTGGATGAAACGCCCGGTTTGATGAACCACCGCGTAACTTGTGTCATGTAAGAGAAGAAGCGTAGCATCTGCTGAACACAAAAAGAGCGCGGTGACGGGAGAGTACCTGTCACCGCGTTTGTGTCAACCCAGTACAACAAAGGAAAAGGAACGCCCCTGAGAGCTTAATCCTCACTCCGCTGCATAATCACATAGAGCAGCTCAAGCAGGATATTCTTTACACTCTCACGTTCAGAAGCAACACACGGGAGCACCTTGACATGCGGTGGTTGGCGTAACGCCAGCCGCAATTCATCCGGTGCCCAGGCATTGGGACGATCCTGTTTGTTGGCGGCGATCACATAGGCCGTTTCCCGGTAGGAGGTAAAGAAATCGATAATCCGATTCGTCTCCCGAAATGTCTCGGGGCGGGTACTGTCAACCAGCACAACCAGCCCAAGCATCCCTTCCGAGAGAATCTCCCACATAAAATCGAACCGCTTCTGACCTGGCGTACCAAACAGATGCAGCACGAGGTCATCGGAAACGGCGATACGACCGAAGTCCATCGCCACCGTCGTTTCCTTCTTTATATGTTTGGTGTCGTCGGAGGCGCGTCGCTCGGTCGAGACCACTTCGATCTCACTAATTGACCGAATAAACTCAGTCTTCCCGGCGTTGACCGCCCCACTTATAACCATTTTTACCGTCTGCACACCGGCCCTCCGCTACGGTGCTGTGCCCTGGCAGGAGCGCACAATTCTACATACCACGGATACGATTGATAATGCGGTTAACCAGGCTCTTCTTGATCCTGGGCGCTTCCCTTGCTTGCCCGCCGCCTGCTACTGCCGCAGGTTTCGGTTTCTTGACGACATCCACCAGACCTGCCGTCATAAAACCATACACAATTCGACAGACATCAAACTCGCTAAGACTGGTCTTTTGCGCAATGTCGGCAAGAGTATCCTTCCCATTAATGCGAGCGAAAACCCGCCACTCTTCGGGAGCCAGTTTTACCCCCTTTGCCTTCTCGCCAGGCTGCTCAACAAACCTGACAATCATATCGGTACTGGGAATGCGATCTTTAATGCGACCCCACTCATCGATGCGCCGCACTCCCTCCATAATCAAGTTCTCAACGGGCAACGGCGTTGGCATAATGGGTTCACCCGGATCGGGTTTCTGGCCCTGCTCAAAACGAAACTCACCATCAGGCCAGCCAAACAGTCCATAGACTGACTCCTCCGTGTGGACCTGTAGGGTTTGCTGCAGATCCTCGTGTGAGAGAATATTTTCATTGAGGATCGCCTGCGTTAATGTCAAACTGTTTCCGCCGTTGTTACATGCCCGTCGTGCCTGATCCAGTTGCTGGGGAGAGAGCTTCCCCTGGCGGATCAACAGATCGTCCAACTGCTCCCCCTGATGACGTGCCGCGTAGATCAGCTTGCCCTTCTCAAAGTACAGGATGGCTTTCTCTTCATCCCGACTCAGATGCAAGCACCCGGTCTTGTAGCCACGGTCTACGAGGTACAAAAAATCAGAAAGGCCAAAGTCTCGGATGTTACCAACCAGCGCCATTATAATGCCTCCAGGGGCGCTACCAGTCCTAGTCCTGTTTCCATACGTCAGACTGAGGTTGCTAATGCCTGCTCGTCGGTCGTGCGTGTCTCGCGTACTGAAACACCGTCAGCAGCCAGTACCGGCAAAAGTGCAGCAATAGCGGTCTTAATCATTGTATCATCTGGCTCACGGGTTGTCAGTTGTTGCAGTGACAGGGAGGGCGCAATCAGCGTCCGCACCCATCGGCGATGATAATGCCGGGCCGAGAGCCGCAACAGTTCGTATGCCACGGCCGCGATCACTGGTACCAGCACAATGCGCGAAAGGAACCTGGCCCAGAAGGGCAATCCACCCAGGAACAGGAAGATGACGAAACTAATCAACACAACAACTGCCAGAAAGCTGGTACCACAACGCGGATGAATAAGTGAGAACCCCCGCACAGACTCAACCGTCAACGGTGCGCCGGCCTCATACGCATTGACTGCTTTATGTTCTGCTCCGTGGTACCCGAAAACCCGTTGAATTTCGGGAATCCGGCTGATCATAACAATGTAGCCAATAATGATACCAAGCCGCAGGACTCCTTCAAGCAGTTCCCGTTGAAACAGGTTTGCTCCCAGGTGTCCGGCCAGACTGGCGAGTAAAAGCGGTGATACAAAGAAGAGCCCGATAGCAATTGTGAGTGATAAGATGAGGGTACCAATCGAGGCTCCTGTAGACTGCTCCTGCTCACCCAGCGCGGCACTGGCCGAGAAATTCAGGGCACGTACGCCTAAACTCAGTGCATCCCACAGCATCAACACACCCCGCACCAGTGGCAGGCGTTCCAGGCTTGTACGGCGCTGTGCGTCTAGCGGAAAATGTTTATAGGCAATCGCCCCCGACGGCTGACATACCGCCACGGTTGCCTGCTGCCGCCCCCGCATCATAACGCCCTCGATAACGGCCTGACCACCATATGCAACGTGCTGCTGTCCCATGCAATCCCTTTAACTAGAAGGCTGTCGTTGGCACATCGATGCACAGAACGACAGCCTGTAGGTTGTTATCATAACACGGTCTGAGAACTACAACAATAGTGAACGGGTACTAGTTAACAATAGGTAAAATGGTACAGGTAGTCCTAATGTTCCTCGGATTTGACACTCCGCCGGGCCAGCGTGGTGGCGGCGGCACGTACACCAGTGACAAGGCTGGAGACGCGAATAATCGGCGTAATCACCCGCTCCGCAATAAAAACCGTTGTTGCCGTCACCGCACTGCTCGACTCGCGCACATCGTCCGTCACCGAGCGGGCGCTGTCCAGCACTTCATTGACCTTCTCAGTAGCGCTGTTGATACCGGGTGCGAGTGTATCACTCGCCAGTCGATTCAAAACACGAATAACATACAGGACAGCGATAAGCAAAACGATAAGGAGAATGGAACTGATCATCTGAAATACAGCCACGATGACAATGGCAACATCACGGGCAATGACCCGAAATTCTTCAAACAGTGACGCGGCAACAATGAATGAAATAGTTATAATAACAATCGTTACAATACCAGTAGCGATCCACTTGAACACAACAGCACTCCTGCCGGCAGCAACGCATCCTGGCGCGCCACATAGCTTGACTCAGCAACAGGTCAACTCCCCCGGATCTACCCGGACGATTATATCATACTCGTAGACGTGAGGCAACGATAATCAGGAGCCATGCTGCCAGCACTGCTTCCAGCACCGGGACACCGGCCGGTGTCGGCAGGCTCAGTGGGAATTGCAGACCAAGTCCGTATGCCACGAGACAGCCCATAAACGCGGCTAACCAGAAGATTGGCAGTTGTAGCCAGTGTTTTCCCCACAGAAAGTGGGCCAGCGACGCGCAGGCCGTTGCCAGCAGCAACAGCAGAGCGGTCGCTGGAGCCAGCGTGTTCATAGGCCGGAGTTCTCCGTCGGCTGCGCGCGGGCAATCCGTCCCCCGCCCAGCAGTCGATTGCCGTCGTACAGCACGCCCGCCTGCCCGGGGGTAATCGCCCGCTGTGGTTTGCTGAACGTAACCTGCAGCCGCTGCTCACCGCATGGCGTAATGGTCGCTTCAACCGGCGTCGCGTGGGCGCGGATCTGTACCTGGCAGGTGAACGGTGCCTCCGGCCACACCCCGTTGACAAATTTCGCCTGCTCAATGGTAAAGATGTGCCGGGTGGCCGCTTCCGCCGGGCCAACAATCAGGGCATTCCGCTCCGTATCGAGTTCGGTGACAAAGAGCGGCTGTGGACTGGTGATCCCCAGCCCTTTGCGCTGCCCGACCGTATAGTATGGCAGCCCTTTATGTTGCCCGATCACCTGCCCGTCATGGTCGATAATTGGACCGGGCAGCATGCTCTCGGGGGCTTCCTCGTGCAGGAAGCGACGATAGTCATTATCGGGAATAAAGCAGATATCCTGGCTCTCCGGGCGGTCAGCCGTTGCCAGCAGGCGCTCCCGTGCCAGCGCGCGTACCTCGGCTTTGCTCATTCCACCGAGCGGGAACTGCAAGCGGGCCAACTCATGCTGCTGAAGCATGTAGAGTACGTAGGACTGATCCTTGGCATGGTCAACGCCGCGCCACAACTCGTATGGCTGCCCGTCCGGCTTCTGGATCTGCGCATAGTGCCCGGTTGCCAGGTAGTCAAACCCTAGCGCCTGGGCACGCTCAAGCAGGAAGCGAAACTTCAGGTCGCGATTACAGGCCAGGCATGGGTTGGGTGTGTAGCCATGCGCATACTCATTCAAAAAATATTCGATAACATGGCGGCGAAACTCCCGCTGATAGTTGAAGACATAGTAGGGCACGTCCAGTTGCGCGCAGACCCGTCGCGCCCCGGCGACCATCTCCTGCGAACAGCACTGGCTCTCGTAAATGCCCTCGTCATCCCCCTCCCAGAGATGCATGGTGACGCCAGTAACAGCGTGACCCTGCTCGTGGAGCAGTGCTGTCACCAGGGAACTATCTACACCGCCGCTCATGGCGACCATAATCTTTGCCATGGAGTAGAACCTCGGTAACTCTGTTGAAACGAATCTATTTCACTATTTATGCAGGTCTTTGCTTGCAATATGTCTATTATACCCCAGACTGCCCGGTTTATGGTATCCTTTCCGGGCGATTTTCGGCCCTTCAAGGGTTGGTTGCATGAGTTGCATGAATGGTCGTTGCCAACACGCGGGTAGCTCCGGCGCGCGTTAGCGCTGTCATCACGGCCGCCTGGTTGTCCGGATTAGTCAGAGCGAACATGACGCCGCCCCAACCGGCCCCCGACAGTTTGGCCCCCAGTGCGCCGGCCGCGCGTGCGGCCGCAACCAGACGCTCCAGTTCGCCCGAGGAGACGCCGATCTGTTCCAACCGTGTCTGGTTGGTGTTGAGGAGTACACCCAGCGCCGCTTGATCGCCGGTTGCCAGGGCTACGCGTACCTGCTGTACCAGCGTACCGACCTGAGCAAACAACTGCTCATAGTGCGTGGGATTGGCCTGCCACTGCTGGCGTACCATACCTACCGGCAGGCGGGTTGCGCTGCGGACTCCGGTATCGCCGACAACCAGTGTCAGCGGTTCGGCAATGCTGATGGACGTGATCAGATTGGGTTGCGCTGGTCCGCGCCGCTCAAACCAGATTGGCTGGTCATAGGCAACCACGGTATTGTCAATGCCGCTGGGTGTACCGTGAAAGCGTTCTTCACTGGCGTACACCAGCGCCGAAACCTGCTCCGGCGGCAGAGTGTGCCCCGTGAAGGTTGCCAGCGCACGCACAAGCGCCGTGGCGATAGCGGCACCACTGCCCATGCCCCCGGCAATCGGAATGGTTGACGTCAGAGTGATATGCAGATCGGGCGGGTCTACTCCCAGGTGGCGTAGGGTTGTGTGGATCAGTTCGCTCAGTGGGTCATCCGGGTGGGCATCGGCGATCCAGGCGCGCCCCAGGTCGGGCGCATTGAGCCGTACTCCACTGCCCGGCGACCCGGCGGTAATCTCTACATGGGCGCGGATATCGGGGAGAGGCAGCGCAATGGCGGGTTGCCCGTACACGACAGCGTGCTCGCCACACAGGATCAGTTTGCCTGGGGCCGAGGCGCGGGCGGATAGGGGCGGAAAAGCCGAAGCTGCCTGGTCATGCTGCGCATCCATCATCACTCGTCCGGGCAGCTTATTCCCACTCGATTGTCGCCGGTGGCTTAGAGGAAATATCGTAGACCACCCGGTTTACACCCGCGACTTCGTTGACGATCCGGCTGCTGATGCGCCCCAGCAGTTCGTAGGGCAGGCGTGCCCAGTCGGCGGTCATGTAGTCCTCGGTGGTAATGGCGCGCAGAGCGATGGTATCGGCGTAGGTGCGTTCATCGCCCATCACGCCAACGCTCTGGACCGGGAGTAAGACGGCGAAGGCCTGTTGCGTTGCCCGGTAGAGCCCGGCGGCGCGCAATTCGCTGGTGAAGATGGCATCGGCCTGGCGTAGCGTTTCGAGCCGCTCCCAGGTGATGGGGCCGAGGATACGCACAGCCAGACCAGGACCGGGGAAAGGATGCCGCCAGACCCAGTCGTCGGGCAGGCCCAGTTCCAGCCCGGCGGCGCGCACTTCATCTTTGAACATATAGCGCAGCGGCTCAACCAGGGTCATCTGCATGTCAGCCGGGAGACCACCAACGTTGTGGTGGGTCTTGATGGTGACGCCCTGCGCCCGGTCCGGGGCGCTACTCTCGATCACGTCCGGGTAGAGCGTTCCCTGCGCCAGGAAGGGCAAAGCTGCGTCCTGGTCGGTCAGGCGGCGTGCCTCGCGCTCGAACAGGCGAATAAACCGCTCGCCAATGATTTTGCGCTTCTGTTCCGGGTCCGAGACACCTTCCAGGGCCGCGAGAAACTCCTCGGTGGCATTAACGGCAATGAGGGGGATGTGCAGATGATCGCGGAAGGTGCGGATAACCTCATCGGCTTCACCCTGACGCAGCAGGCCATTATCGACAAACACGCAGGTCAGGCGCTCATCAACCGCCGCGTGAATGATCAACGCCGCAACCGCCGAGTCGACGCCCCCGGAGAGCGCACAGATAACATGCCCATCGGCGACCTGGGTGCGTACGCGCTCGATTGCCTGGGCCACAAAGTTAGCCGGTTGCCAGTCGGCGGTGCAGCCACACACCGTGAAGAGAAAGTTGCGTAGAAGATCGCGGCCAAAAGTCGTATGCACAACTTCGGGGTGAAACTGCACCCCATACCAGTGCCGATCAGGGTTGCCCATCGCAGCAAAAGGCGCATTATCACTCCGGGCCAGCGGGTGAAATCCGGGGGGCAAGCCCTCGATATGGTCGCCGTGGCTCATCCAGACGGGTTGCTCATAGGGGGTGCCGACAAACAGCGAGCTATCGTCGGTGACGGTAATCGTTGCCGGGCCATACTCGCGCCGGTTAGCATGCAGAACTACGCCCCCCAGCGCATGGCTCTGGAGTTGCATACCGTAGCAGATGCCGAGGACCGGTAGATCGGTATCGCGCAGCCAGTCGGGAAGGGCTGGTGCTCCCGGTTCATAGACGCTGGCCGGCCCACCGGAGAGAATGATGCCGCGTGGATCGAGTGTGCGCACCGTTTCCTCGGCAGCAGAAGACGGCAGCAACTCACTGTATACTCCCAGTTCGCGGATGCGCCGGACAATGAGTTGTGCCGTTTGTGAACCAAAATCTAAAACAGGTATACTGTTGGGCATAGAGGATCGAAACCCGGCCTGGCTAATAATCGGTCAGGCTACCAATACCAACGACAAATGGTCCATAGAGTGGAAGCGCAATCTCGGCCAGTTCATCACCGAGATAGTCGTTCAATTCGTAGACGGGTTCTTCCAGGGGCATCACAATCTCGAACGAACGATGCTCATCCATCTCATCACATGGCTCCAAAACGCCAGAAAATGCCCTACCTACCGTGGTTACTACTACCGAATTATCGCCACCATGCTCATTCGGCTCGTAGCGGTCAGCCTGCCAATCATTGTACCAATCCACACCGTTGACCAGATAGCGGTATTGGTACTCCTCGCCCAGCTCCAGTTCCAGCGTGACACTCCAGTTGTCATCACCCAGGGTGAGCGGGGTGGCATTGCTGTTCCACTTGTTAAAGTCGCCTACCAGGTGGATGGTGTCAGCCCAGATTGCGGCGGGCATTGCAAAGGTGACACGGACTTTCCCACGACCGTTAGACACTTTGGTGATCATCCTATGATACTCCTTTGTTCATTCAGATAACGACTCCATTGTCATCATCGCAGCATGGTATAGTATATCATATCATACAAATGGGGGTTGTGCGGTATACACTCATAGTGATTATACGGCATCAGCTATCGTGATGCATTACACATTCCATCCGAGAATGGTAGACCCGTGCTTGTACATTTATTGCGATTGCCCCTCCGGAATCGCGTAGATTGTCACCTCGTCCATCTGGAAGACCGGCTGCCCAATCTGGTCAAACTTTGCCAGGCTCTCCTGCGCGTAGTTCTGCCGCTCCAGCCCGCCGACATAGACATAGCGCACATCATACTTGTCAAGCAGTTCGCGGGCCTGCGCCGGATCGGGTGTGCTGTAGATGATCTCAACATCCGTTTTGCGCGGCTCCAGTTCGGCACGCGCAGCTTCGTCACCACCACGCCACTGCTCCTCGTGTCCGACCCAGCCAATCACCGTCGGCAGACCGGTGGCGGCAGCCACCCCGCCAAACCCTTCGCCATTGTAGGAGCCGCCGTGCGGATGCACCGCCTCCAGCACCACGCTGCCGGGCGTGACATGCTCCCGCAGCCAGCGGATCGACTCCCGTCCGGCGGCCGTGTGTTCGCGCGGTGTTTCGCCCATCAGGCCAACCTGCGTTCCCCTGGTCACCATGTCGCGCAGGTTGATCGCCGGGTAGACCAGACCGCCGACCAGGAAGACGGTAAATAGCGCGCCAATGCCGTAGGCGATAACGTGGCGTGTGTGCGTTGTCTGGGTGAGAAGCCACCAGAGAGCATAGGCGGTTACACTGCCCCACAGCAACCAGACCTGATAGTAGAATTTAAAGATGGTGTTGAAGCGTACCGACATGCCCTCGAAAACGTCGCGGATGTAGATTAGCTCAGTGCCGAAACTGATGGCACAGCCCAGCGTGATAATCAGCAGGACAAATGCCTCGGCGGGTGCAGCGACCAGGCGAACGGCCTGCCGCGCGGCCAGCAGGCCCAACCCCACCAGCGCCAGCAGCGGAAAGCCGATGAGCAGCCCGATCAGCAGCAGCAGCGGCGTCAGCCAGGGATTGAAGGCCAGGTTTAGCGTAGAGCGAGTGAAGGAGGGACTGGCTTCACCTTCGGTGTGTCCGGCGACGATGCCGAGTGCGTTAACCGAGCGCTGCGATGCTGTCTGGTTGCGACTGCGGGTGAGATAGACAAACGCACTGAGCGGTAAGACAAACAGCCCGAAGATAATCAGAAATGCGTGCAGGCCACTCCGATCCGCCCACACCGGGCCGATAATCCGGGTGATTCGGCCAAACAGCGGAATATCGAGCAGCGGCGCGGCCGAGCCAACCAGCGAGTGAAAGGTCAGGTAGAATGGGCTGAACAGGAGAAAGAGCGCCAGCAGAACCAACCCGAACTGTTTTCCCAGGTGCCGCCATGGAATCGTCCCGGCGTTCAGGCGCAGGTAGAGTAGCAGGATCGCCCCGGCATAGAGCAGTACATAGGTGGGCAGATCCCAGCTATTGATGGTGTAGAGGCTGCCCAGGATCAGGCCAGTCATAATGAGGTCGGCCCATCCCTGCCGCCCCTGTGCAAATGTCGGCAGCGTCGGGCGGGTGAGGGTTGTCAGGGCCAGCGCCATTGCCAGCAGACCGAAGGGCAACGCCATCACATGCGGATGCATATCGCCCAGCCAGAAGCTGAAGAAGGGGAATTCCGTAATGGTGTACTGGCGCGGGCGTCCCTCGGCGCTGTAGTCATCCCAGAGCGTGCGCGAGGGCCACCACCAGTTAAAATTGTCGAGCCCGTTCTCGCGCTCCAGCGTGGTTATCTCGCCAAAGTCCGATGTGTTGGCCGGGTAGGGCAGTTCGATGGTCTCCTCACCGCGAACGGCCTGGGCAAGCGCGGAGGCCAGTTGCGGCCCATCCAGGGCGACAACGCGGTGGTTGCCCGTAATCACCTGCAGGGCACCGGCCTGATTGCCGACCAGCAAGACCAGCACAACACTCAACAGTCCTACAAGCAGGCGTGGACCGAAGGACCAGCGGCGGGACCGCTGCGCGTTAGTGTCGTCTGTCTCTGGCTGCTGCTCACGGCGGGTCAGGGCGATCAGGTTGAAGACGATGCCGGTTGTGCTGAGCGCTGTGAGCGCAAAGATCAGTGCCAGCGCCAGGTTGTACGCCACGGCCGGATCGCGTCCGCTGAGCAATCCCACCACGGCCATGAGCAGATACCCAAAGTAGTAGTAGTTGATGCTGTACCCGGCGAGCCAGGGATCATGCGGCGGGAAGAGGGCGCTGTTGCGAATGGCATTAAAGAAGGCGTAGTCCATTGGCCGTTCGGTGCCCCAGGGATGCGGATTGTAGGAGCGCAGCCAGGCCATAAACAGCAGCGCCACGACAAATATAATCTCGTAGGTCAGCAGGGTGCGCCCGGAGAGCCGCCCCGCTTCTGGCCCGAGCAGCAGGCGCGCAAGGCGGGCTTTTGTCGTCACCGGTTCCGGGCCGGCAGGTGCATACTCGCTGATGCGGGTGCGTTGCAGCAGTAAGCCCGCGCCACCGACCAGCAGGCCGACGATTAGTAGCAGCGGCGCGCCAAATGAGCCCAGGCCAAACATCGCCAGCAGCCACCCGCCGTAGCCGATGAGCAGCAGGCCCATGCTCTTGCTGAAGGCATAGCCCTGATCAGGGAGCGCGCGGAAGAAGAATGTTGTGAGTGGCAACCCCAGCAGGCCAATAACCTGCACGACGAGCCACCAGATAAAGCTGTCGATGATCATTTCAGTTATCCGTAGTCGGTAGTCCGTAGTCGGCAATGGGTGTACTACTCATCCCGAATCTCCGCGAGTAGTTGTCGAGCTTCCTGGTTGTACGGGCCGTCGGGGGCGAGTTGCAGGTAAGCCTGGAGTGCCGAGATGGCCTGCTCGTCGTTGCCCTGCTGCCGGTAGAGTTGACCCAGTCGGTAGTAGGGCTCTGGAGCCGTGTCATCAATGCTTAACGCCTGGCTCAGGGCCATTTCGGCTTTCTCGAGTTCGCCCCATCCTAGCAGCGCGGTTGCCAGCTTGTTCCAGTTGCCCGCCGTCGGATTGTTGCGCGCAGCCAGCATATAGACCGCTTCGGCTTCCGCGTAGCGCCCGGCCTCCGACAGAATATCCCCCCACAGATGATGCATCCCGATGTCGCCTGGATTTGCTTCAGCCGCTACTTCGAGTACATCCGCCGCGTCGTCAAGCCGTCCGGCGGCGCGGTAACGTTCTGCCAGGCCGAAGGCCAGCACCGAGTTATCCGGGTTGGCGGCGACCTGTTCTTCCAATTCCGCCAGATCGGCGGCGGGTTGGGCCGGTTCGGTGGCGTCATCCGTTGTCGCCGCTTCTTCCGGTGGCACCGGCTCTACCGGGTCACGCTCTTCCTCAGTGGTGAGCGGGGGGGGTGGCCGCGTGATCGGTTCATCCGCCGCGAAGTCATATGTCTCCGGCTCGGCATAGACCGAGGGGATGTTACTCACCTGGTAGATCTCTACTCCCGGACTGGTGTAGCGCTGATCAAGATAGGTTCCCTCCATCTCGGCGAACTTTGCCAGGCCCGCTTCGTTGTAAAACGCATGCTCAATGCTACCGACATAAATATAGTTGACGCCATATTTTGCCAGCAGCCGTAGCGTTGTCTCCAGATCGGTGGTGCGGTAGAGCATGTCAATATCGTCATTGCGGATCTGCGCAATGGTCGGGTCGCGCTGTTCATCGACGTGGAGCGCACTGATAACCGTGGGCAGTCCGGTATTGGCCGCAACCCGGATGCCGTATGCCCGGTAAAACCAGAGATTCGACTGCAGGACAATCGGCGTGCCGGTGATATTGTCGTTCAGCCAGGCAATGGCCGCCGCATCCGGTTGCAGATCGATCTGGAGTGTGTCCACATTCGGCTCGCAGCCGCCAAACGCCTCACAGTTGTAGGTGAACTCGGCCTGCTCCAGAAATGCCAGCCCATCGAGCGTGAGCCCGGTCTGCACCGGGAAGCGGTTGGCGATACGGTTGGGAATGCCGATCAGCGGGAAGAGCGCGGTTAAGGCGATCAGTGTCGCCAGCACGACCAACCCGGCCGCGCGGGCCGGTTCACCGCCGACCCGCCGCAACTCACGCAGCAGCAGCGGCAGGCTGATTGCCGCCGCCAGCGCCATCAGCGTCCAGATCTGCATGCCAAACTTGAAGACGGTGTTCATGCGGTAGGCATCGCCGCCCATCAGGTGATCACCAATGAAGATGATCTCGACACCGAGTGAGACCGCCCAGGCCAACGTTGCCAGCAGGAAGGCAAACCAGGTCGCCGGAGCGATGCGCCGCTGCAGCAGGAGTAGCGCTCCACTGATGAGCAGTACGCCCAACCAGAGCTGCAGCCCCAGCACCGGTTGCACCAGCGTCAGCAGCAGCAGGAGCACAGCGACAACGATCATCAGCCAGCGCGCATTCACCAGCGATTTGAATGCAAAGGTCTGTCGGGGTGGGGGGGCGTCGGTGACAACTATCGGTTCTGCCGGCACGTCCGTCGCATTCACTACCAGCGGCGGTTCTGCCGGCGGTGCTTCAGCGATCGGCTGTTCCGTCGGCCTGCTCACCGCCGGGTTTGTCTCCGGCGTTACCTGGCGGTGTGGGAGCAGTCGCCAGAGTGCGCCGATGATCACCGGCAGTAGAATTGCCAGGAAGAGCCCATAGATTGCCAGATACTCGCCGGCACGCGTCCCGTCGCGTACCAGGCCAATCCCGGAGACCAGCGCATAGAAGTGGTCGAAGAAGGGCATATAGAAGGCCATCCCGCCGATTGCCAGCAGACCCGCCAGCAATACTGCCTGACCCAGACACAGCCAGGCAACCCCCGGCCGGGTTGAGCGCCACGCCGCGCCGAACAGCGCCGCCCCGATGAGCAGCGTGTAGGTGGGAAAATCCCACGAGTTGGTGACTGCCAGCGTCCCCAGCGTTAACGCCGTCAGGATGAACAACGCGGTACGCGGCAAACCCCGGCTGGTAAAGGCCTGCCCCAGCAGTTCCCAGGCCAGCGCAATTGCCAGCAGTGCAATCGGTAGCGCGATCATGTGCGGATGCAGGTCGGCAAATAGAAAACTCCAGAAGGGAAACTCGTTGATGGTTTGCAGGGGTTGATCCGGCGCTTCGCGCCAGATGACCCGGCTGGGACCGATATACCAGGTGCCCAGGCTGCGACCCAGACCGGCGAAACCTTCGCGGCCGAGGTTGGCGAACACCGGCCGCAGTCCCTGCGACCAGCCGACGGGGAACACCGTTGCCAGGTTGCCGAGGACGGTCAGGAAGGCCGCGCCGATCAGTCCGTAGCGGATACGCCCGGTGATCTGCGCGACCAGCGTGTACCCACCGGCCAGCATCAGCCCGAAGAGCGTTGGGATTACCAGGTTAAATGCCACAGCGGGAGCGATCCCGGTGAGCTTAATCGGCAGTGATACCAGGTAGATGCCGTAGTAGTAGTAGTTGATATAGCCATCGCTAAAGAACGGATCGAAGGGCGGCATCACCGGACTGCGCAGGATCGCATTCAGGAACCCAAATTCCATCGGCTTCTCGCCGCCCCAGGTGGGATGCCAGAGATCCGGGTTGAAGGCACGGATCAGCACAAACAGTGCAAAGCCACCCAGGAACAACCCTTCGCCAATCAAGATATGTCGATACCGCGCCCGCAGATGGTTAACCGGAACCTGCACGCCCGTGGCGAGTTGCGTACGCAGGTGGACCAACCTGCGCTGATCCGGTTGCAACGGTGCTGTCCGGCCCATCCAGAGCAGTACCGCAGCATTGAGTGTTAGCAAGAGCAGGAAGCCGCCCAGTATGCCCCAGGCATCATAGTGCCAGACGGAGAAGCTAGTCGGCAGCCAGACGGCATAGCCCAGCAGCAGCAGTCCAATCAGGTGCGCCCAGACCAGGCCGCCATCGCGCCAGCGCCCAAAGATCAGCACCGCCGCCGGCAGCCCCAGCAGCGTTAGCAGGTAGAGCGCTGCCAGCCAGACCAGCACCGCCAGCCAGGAGTTGGTGCTGGCCCAGGTGTTCCAGGCGTAGCCTGTGACGGCGGGCAGTTCGTTGACCGGCTGATCGAGCAGCAGCGGCGGTGGGGTATCCAGCGTAGGCGGATCGACCGGCAGGTCGGTTGTCAGCATGGTGGGCGTACCCGGCCGCACCACCCGGTAGATCGTTGTGTTGCCGATGGTGAAGGCCGCATCAAGCAGGTTGCGGTCGGCTAATGTCTCAAACTTCGCCAGCCCCGTCGGAGCATAGATGGCCCGCTCGACGCCGCCAACGAAGATGTATTCGATAGCATAGTCCTGGATGTGCTGCCAGGCCCGTTCGATATCGGTGCCGTTGAAGATCTCCCTGATGACATTCTGGCGATGGTTGACAATCGGCGCGACCTGCACCGCGTTGCGCTGCTGGATCTGGTGCCACTCCCAGCCGAGCAGCGTCGGCAGGCCGGTGTAGGTGGCAACGCGCCCGGCCCACTGGTATGATGGCAGGTGCGCCTCGACGATCACGGGCGTGCCGGTTACGTTCTGTTGCAGCCAGGTTATCGCCGCTGCATCCTCGCTCAATGGGAACTCCAGACCATCCTGGGTGTAGTTGACATAACGCATAAAGGTCATGCCGTCGAGTGTGCGGGGCAGATCGCCGGGGAAGCGGTCGCCGATGCGCGCGGGAGTGGCCGTAAGCGGGTAGATCAGCGCCGCCGCAAGCAGCAGACCGGCGGCTCCAGTCCAGGACCAGCGCAGGATCGGGGATAGCCGCATCGTCGCCAGCCGCGCCGCCACCCAGGGCAGCGCAACGGCCGACGCCAGGCCAAACAGCGTCCAGGTATGGATGCCAAACTTGAAAACGGTATTCATCCGCCCGATATCGCCGCGTACAACGACGATCTCGACCATTACGGCCAGCGCCAGCGCCGTGCCCGCCCAGAGCAGCGGCAGCAGCATGCGCGGCGGCAGATGGCGGAAGCGCAGCGCCAACCCTGCCGCGCCAAACAGCAGGAGCAGGAGCAGCAGCAGGGCCGGGACGTTGACGACAATGCCGACCAGCAGCATCACCAGCAAGCCAACCACGACCCCGCCGACCAGCCAGGCGGGCAGGCGCATCCGACGGTAGGCCAGCAGCAGCCCCGCGCTGGTCAGCAGGAACAGCCAGAGCCCGTACATCCGCAACGCCTCGCCGAGCGATGTACGCTGTGCAAACAGCACCTGCTCCAGCAGATTGGGACGCAACCCTTCGCGCCAGAGATCCGCCCCCGACGACTCGGTGACAAAGTTGCGGATAAAGGGCATAAACAGTAGATTGCCTGCCACGATCACCAGCCCGGCGGCAAACACAAAGCCGACAACATAGCGCAGCGCGCCCAGTTGATCGGCTGGATCACGCTGTTGCTGGAAGCGCCACCAGAAGACCATCCCTAGCGTGACGACCGTTAACCCGGTGTAGGTGGGATAGTCCCAGGTGTTGGTTACGCGCAACGTGCCGGTCAGCAGCCCCAGCAGCAGCAACACCCCGATAAACTGGAGGCGCGCGGGTGCCGGTAGCCGGCGGCGGGCGGTGGCGAGTGCAGTTGCAGCGAGCGGCAGGCGGGTCAGCGCAACCGTCAGACCCACCACCGCCAGCGCGAAGGGCATCACAATCATGTGGGCATGCAGATCGGCGAAGAGGAAGGTAAAGAAGGGAAACTCATTCACCGTTCCATCGACAATGCGTGTGGCATCCCAGAAGGCCCACTCGGGTCGCCCGGTCTGTGTTGCGGCATGCCCGGTGACAAACCAGACCGCCTGCGCCAGATTGCCCAGCAGCAGGATAAACAGCGGTGCCAGCAGCGCCGCGATCTGCGCCTGCCGTTCGCGTAACGCGCGAAAGATTGTCGGCCGGGGATGTTCTGGATTGTGCGCGTCGGCCCGTTTTTGTGCCGATAGCAGGTTGTAGACCGCGCCCCACGCACCGAGAGCGGTCAGCGCAAAGAGCGTGGGTACAGCCAGGTTGTAGGCAATCGTCGGCTCGATTGTTGTCAGATGCACCAGCGTCCCGACGATCACAAAGCCAAAGTAGTAGTAGTTGATGTAGCCGCCCGCGAACCAGGGATCATACGGTGGGAAAGCCGCGCTCTTGAGCACCGCGTTGAGATAGGCCAGGTCCATCGGCTTCTCGCCGCCGCGTGCCGGGTGCCACAGGTCCGGGTTAAACCAGCGAATAAGCAGTAACAGCACAAACGCCACCAGGTAGACCGCCTCCGCCGTTAACAGCGCCGTCTTCCGTTCGCGCCAGAAGGCCCGTAGTTCGTCGCGCGCGCGCCAGGCCACCCAGCCACCACCGACCAGCAGCGGCAGCGCACACAGCCAGACACTCTGCGGCGTGAATGACAACAGTTTGAGGCTACCCAGTAGCCACGCACCATAGGCTACCAGCAGCAGGCCCAGCGTCCGCGCCAGCGCAAAGCCCCGGTCGGGCAACCAGGGCAGCAGACGGAACAGCAGCGCAAAGGTCGCCAGGCCCACCAGTTCCAGGACGATCAGCCAGAGCAGCGGTGCAAGCGTGTTAATCAGGCTCCCCGGACGGCTAAACAGATTAGACCAGGTACCGCCGGCGCGATATGTGGGCCACTGGCTCTCAGTGAGCCGTAGCGCCGTCGCGGTCTGGTCGGCCACGCTCACGGGCAGCTTGTAGACCTCGCCCCAGTTGACATCGCTGGTAATCAACTCCTCTGCCCGCTCCCGCGAAAACGCGTCGGTCTTGCGGAAGATCAGCACGCGCGGGTGGTCATACACCGTGAAGGCTTCTTCCGCAACCTGGTCGGGAATCTCAAAGCCAAAAATCTTGGGGTAGGAGGTAATCTCGGCGACCAGTTCAAACCCCAGATCGCCGCTAAACAGGTAATGGTAGTAGCGCATCAGGGCGGGGTAGCGCATCGGCAGGCGCACCGTCGAGCCGTAGACGCGATTGCTGGTCAGGGTAATGTAGTCGGCCGCCTCCAGTTGATCCAGCAGGCCGGGCTCAAACTCATTCTGGGCGTTGTAACTGCCAAAATATTTCCGCTGGTCATCTTCGCCATAGGGTTGCGAAGTGATGCCCTGGTAGGTATTGCGCCAGGGATCACCGCCCGCAACCGCCAGCGGCAGCGCGTCGTCCCAGCCCTCCGAGATGATGCGGGAGCCGGGCGGGACATGCTCATGCACCCAGCGCGCCGCAATCACCCGCGAGTGGGGTTGCGTGTAGATTCGCGTAAAGGCATAGGCCCAGGCAAAGGTGCCAAGCACCACCAGTAGTGGCAACCAGCGCGCCCCAACCGCCAGCCATGCGCGCGGCTCCGTCATCTGCGGTTTACCGTTTGCCCCATATCGGCGGCTCCACTCCCACAGCCCGATCAGCAGCCATGCACTAAAAATAATCAGCGAGCCGTAGATCGGTAGCATATAGCGCAGCGTTGCGGCAAACTGCCGCCCCTGCCAGGCAAAATAGAAGGCAATCCAGATCCAGAGCAGCAGTCCCGGATAGGCAATCCTGCCGGCAAGATACTGGAGCGCATCCGTGCGCTTGCGGAAGACCGTGCGCAAGTCCAGCGTGCGCAGGCCAAACAGCAGCCAGCCGGCCCAGGCGGTCAACCCCAGCGCGGGCCCCATGCCCCAGAGCACCATATTTTTCCAGGGAAACCAGTAGTCCGCGCGCCGCACCCACTGCTGCGAGGGGTAAAAATCAATTTCGCCCGTGACAAACTTCTGCACTTCCTGCAGATTACCGATAAAGCGTGGGTCCAGACGTACATCAAAAATGCTCCACCCATGCATAAATGCCAGGGTAGCCGAAGGTTGTTCCCCGGTGTGCTGGCCCATGATCACCGGCGAAGTCGGGGTCGAGCCGATAAAGGCATCGGGCTGCAGCACCCGGAAAGTAAACAGCGTCAGCACCCCGGCCAGGAAGAGCAGCGGAAAATTGTATCCCAGGAACCGGACAGTAAACGAGCGTTGCACCGGTCGGGTTGCTGCTGTATCTCCGTCCACTGCCGCGCGCCAGGCCAGGGCTGCCTGCACCGCAGCAACAATTGCCACCAGTCCCAGCGTTGCCAGCGTGATCCGGGTCGCCATGCCCGCGCCAATGCTGAGGCCTAGCGCGATTGCCACACCGAGCCCGCCACCCTGGGCCATCCGCACCGCCCAGTAGAGTGCCAGCAGTGCAAAAAAGGTCGAGAAGGTCGGGTCTACAAAGAAGTGCGCCTGCTGGATCGGCATAACCGCCAGGGCCAGCAGCAGCGCCGCCAGTAGACCAACCCGCCGGTCAAAGAGCCGCCGCCCGATCAGGAAAACCAGCAGGATCGAACCCAGATCAAAGAGCACTGCCAGCGACCGTCCAACCTTGTAGATCTCATGGTAGCCGGTCAGGTTGCGCCCCTCGGGATTGAAAATCAATTGTAATGGAGTCAACTTGGGAACACGCAGTTCCGGGTTAGGAATCTGCGGTCGCCCACCGGGAGCATCCATCGGTACCGTAATATCGGGAATTGTATCCGGCATGGCAGCATTGGGCGTGAGTGTAACCGCTACCAGCCGCGTCAACGCAATCGGAAACGATCCATACACAAAGAAAGTTTTGCCGACATTGCGCGGATTTCCCGGCGAACGCGCCGAGTCAAAATATTCGACCGGGCCGGCCGGCACCCGCACCAGCGAGGCGGTATCGGTAAAGAACCGCTCATCGGGATGCTGTCCGGTCCCTGCGTCCCAGGTGGTCAACCCCAGCGTGCGGAAATAAGCACCCAGGAACAGAATCAAGATCAGCGCAATCCGGGTCGCCCACGCGGTACGCCACCAGGGGCGTACAACGCTGGTAGATGCATGTCGGATATCGGCCGGCTCACCCGCAATTACCGGGGGAACCACAGCCTGTTCGGAAGAGGGAGTGGAGGAGTGTTGTAAATCCACGCTATCCTGCCTGTGAAAAAATTGTCCTGAACGTAACCCTGCTACAGGCTGTTGCGCACAACAGCCGGGCATGGAACATGCCGCTGGACATTATACCAACGGGTAATGGGCGGCGGCAAGGGCTGGTTTTGTCACTTACATAATGTTTTGCTTGACAAAGCCAGAATCGCCGTGTTATAATCTGACTGAGCTATGTGTAGTAGCAGCAAAAAGACTCTGCCAAAGAATAAGACCAGGTTGTATCAAGAATATAATTATAACGCACTGTGACATATGGTGCTTAATTTTATAGTTTCATACGATATTCTGTCATATAGGCCGATAGACCAGCCGGAGAAACCTACCTGAGGCGCAATAAAATTGATGGTTGTCAACATGAGTATTGAACGCAAAGAGCAAGGCGCGACACGCCAGCAAATTTTACAACTGCTGCGCCGGCACGGTCAAATGACGGCACTGGAACTAAGCCAGGAACTCAACATCGGCGCAGTTGGGGTGCGGCAGCATCTGGCGCTGCTTGAGCGTGACGGCCTGGTGGAGGTTTCCGGGGTGCGTCGCAGTGTCGGGCGGCCCAGCCATCTCTATACCCTTACCTCCGAGGCTGAGCGGCATTTTCCCAAGCAGTATGAGCAGTTTGCGCTTGAAGTGCTCGACTATATCGCCCTTCAGGGTGGTGAAGAAGCCATCTCTCAACTGTTTTGTGCCCGCCGGCAGTCGCTTGCCGCAACCTATGCGCCCCGGCTGGACGGCAAGAACCGTGCGGAAAAAGTTGCCGAACTTGCCAATATCCTGGCAGAACAGGGCTATATGTGCGAGTATGAGCAACTTGAAGATGGTTCGTTTCTGTTGACCGAGCATAACTGCCCAATTGATTGCATCGCACGCCAGCATCCGCAGAGTTGTGATCAGGAATTGAAACTCTACGAAGAACTGCTGGGTGTCGAAATTGAACGTGAAACAACGATCGCGGCGGGTGATCTCTGTTGTCGTTACCGCATTCCTGCCTGAGTTTCTGACTCGCACTCACACTCACACTCACTTTCCTGCCCAACACTCGAACATCTTAATTATCATTGACACGGTAGTATCACTGACAGTCGTCTGGCTACCAGCACATTATCGCCTGACCCGGTTGGTTGGGGGATATGCTATAGCAATCCTAAACTGGTTGTGAACTGGTTCTGAGGGGATTCGCTCCCAACCGCCTGAAGGCGGCACTACGACACACACAGGGTTGCTATATGACGTTTTGTCGTACGACTTGCTTTGATAATGATGTATCTTTACTCATCAATATTTTCCGCAGATTATCGAGAGCACAGGTA
>DAOTVB010000039.1:0-3862 GCA_034436755.1 Chloroflexaceae bacterium
ACACCATTAATATGGAAGCGGAGATAAGCGATAATCAGGTCGCCGCGCTTACGCCCGCCAAAACTGTATCTGTTCGGCCACTGCCCTGGCCGATCCTGGTTGAACCCCGCGCGGGAACCCCCCTCTACCCCGAGGCCAATGTGCCGGTACGCGTCAGTGCGCAGGTGATGGGAGAACGAGACTCCCGTCCCCGCAAGGTAGACGATTTGCAGGCTGGTCGGGCTACCGTCACCGCCGAGTTACGCCAACCAGGCCAGGATACAGCGGTTCAATCGGTCGAGATGGAGCCGGTATCGGGTGATCCGCTGGTTACGCACCAGGCAATGTTACCCGGCCCGACTGCACCAGGCAGCTATGAACTGCTCATTCGGTTGGAATATCCCACTGGTGGTGGGGTCTTTACCGATACTACCATTCAAACATTCCAATTTCAGGAACCCCCACCCGCTACGGAGGTACCACCAGCACCCACAGCCATACCCGAACCACCGGAACCGGCGGAGGGTGGAAGCCTGCCCCTGCTGCCCCTCGGCGCACTCGGTGTTTTGGGCGCGGGTGGTGCCTACTGGTACTTTGCGCTACGGGGGCCCAAGCTGAATGGTACGTGGCTTCTTCAGGATGGTGGCGGCACCCGGAATCTGACCGGCAAGCAAGATAAACTGCAGATGGTTGATGGCAATGGGACAGCCGAAGTTCAAATTCGTAGGGTGATGGGGGCCGGCGGCACCCCCGAGACGATGGCGCGTGTGGCAAAAATTGCGCCTGGGCAGAGGGTAACCATTGGTAATCGGACATTCAGTTCGCCGGGGGATGATGTTCCTCTGAAACGAGGGTCGAAGTTGCAACTCGATGGCAGTGATTCCTACGAGTACTTTGAATAGAATGAGGTGAAAGTATGCAGCAGCAACAACTTGTGAAGGAGATGCGGCCGGCGCTCATTGTCGGCCTGGGGGGGACCGGGCAGGAGGTACTGGTCCGGATCAAGGCGCGCTTTCTGGAAACGTTTGGCATGGATGCGCTGAGTGTGATCAAACTCGCGGCCCTTGATACCCGTGATGAAAAGCTTGAAACCAAACTCGACAATGGGCAGACGGTTAGCCTCAACAAAAATACCGAACTGCTTGATATTGGCAATGTTCCAACCATTCAGGTATTGCAGCATCTGGACACCAACTATCGGCAGGTGAAAGCCTGGCTCCCAGACAATATACCCAGCCAGTCGATTGTAGCCGGTGCTCGGCAAATCCGTCCTCTGGGACGGCTGGCACTCTTCTTTCACTATGCCAAGATTCGCAACTACCTGGACAATCTGATCCAGAATCTGGCAAATATTAACAAACAGTTCACCGCCAGCAGCGTTCGGGCGGAAGATGAGCCGGGATTGCAAATCTTCCTGGTCTCCAGCATCTGTGGCGGCACCGGCAGCGGTACCTTTCTTGACACCGCCTATCTGCTCCGACATCTCTGCATGCGCCTCAACCAGCCCAAAATTGATCTGACCGGCATTCTGGTGCTACCCCAGGCCTTTACCCAGGTGCCCTCCGATCAGATCAAGGCAAATGCGTATGCGGCCCTGCTTGAGTTGGATCAATTCAGCAGTGGCACCTTTGGTGACAACTTTGATGTCGAATATCCTGGTGAAGAACGGATCGCTAACCCGATCCGTCCTTTCAATATCTGTTACCTGGTTGATGGCTTAAATGAAGAAGGCCGTGTGCTGGCGGGCCTGGCTGAACTGGCTCCAATGATTGCCGAGAGCATCTTTCTGCAGATCGGTTCGCAGATCGGGCGCCGCGCCGGCAGCACATTTGATAATCTCCGCACCATTAATGATCCCAACCCGCATACGGATGATCAGGGGGTTCCCCATCTGAACATCTATAGCGGATTCGGCATGTCTAATCTTCACTTTCCGGCCCGGCGACTGATTGATGTCTGTGGACGCCGCTTTGCCTATCGGCTGATTACCCAGGGCATTCTCGCCAATCAACCGACCCAGGAACGCCTCCAGACCGAAGTGGTCGGCTTCCTTGATCGCTTACAACTGCGTGAGGATCAGCTCATTGATGTTATTCGGCGCGACGAAAACGGCAATCTGATGACCCTGCAGCCGGAACGCCAGGGCCTCTCGGTCCAGTCCCTATCAACCGTCCCGGATACCCAGTGGCCACCACAGATCCAGTCACGCGCTCAAACCTTTGAGACCCGGATTCTGGGGGACACCATTCGTAAGCGTATCGAACAGAATACGAAATCGCTACAACAGAGCCTGGGACAGCAACTCACGCAGGATATGGCGCGCCTGGTTGACGACCCACTTGGGGGTCTGCCCTTGATCAATCCTTTTGTCGAAGCGATACGCCAGAACCTCAACGACACCATTACGCAGATGACCGACCGCCGCCGCGCCCGCCAGGATGAATTGAATGATATTGATATAACCACAGCCACCCGCCAGTTACAGAATGCACTTCAGACCTGGCTAGATCTAGGAAAATCAAAGCGTAAGACGGCGCTGACTTCATTACTAAACGCCTATATGTTACAGTTCACCCTGCGCTATGACATTATGTGTCTGGATAGTGCTATCCAGATCTTATCGGTGCTGATCAATAAGCTGGATGAACAACGGCGTGAGTTTACAACCCTGATTGACCATCTCAACTATGCGGCTGATCGCTTTAACCGGGACGACGAAGAAAAGACCCGTCGTTGGGATACTGCCCAGGATGCACTCGATCAGGTCATCAGTGACTCAAACGACCTGGAGGTAATGTATCAGCGCTATGTCACCGATGTAAACCAGCAACTAACCAATCTGACCAGTGATGAGGAAGCCGGGCCCATCCATACCTGGCGCACTCAATATCCCACCTCCGAACAGGTCAGCGCGCGCCTGCTCGACTTTGCTATGAAAGTTTTTACCCCGATTAACCGGATACGCCTGGAGGATGAGATTCTGCGGAAGCGCGAGGAAGTCGCCCCCGGTGTGCGTTTAGAGAAGCTGCGCACGACCTCCAAACCTTTCTGGAGTATTCAAATCGCCCGGGTACCGGATGGTGGTGCAAATATTGAGGCCATCACTATGATCGCGGTCGAAGACCAGGAGACATCAATTTACAAGGATGAACTGTTGCTGCGTGGAACGGTCGGAACGACGACCCTTGATCCCCATCGCATTACCGTACTGCAAACCAAGCATGGCGTGCCCATGTCCGCTCTGGCCCAGATTGATGACTATCGCCGCATCTATGATCAGTACACGCGGCGACAGAGCGTGCCGTTGCATGTCTTTCCCAAGCCGGATATTCAGCATGCGCGCACTATGTTTGCCCTGGGTGAAGCGTTCGGGTTCATTGTCGAAGAGGGTGTCGCTAACTATGTCCTTAAACTACCCGATGATGGTGTGGAGGAAACCCTTGGAAAGGGTCTGACGGCTGCTGCCCAGCGGTTTGTCTCGAAAATGGACTATAGTGTGCGCATGGAACAGACCATCGAGAAGCATATTATTGCCATTACCAAAGCGAAGGCCGCCGATCAGATCACTACTTACACGCAAACCGAACCATCGGAAGCACCCGAGCGCCGCAAACTGGAATTGGAACTACACAAACTGGCCCGCGAGTATAAGCAGCAATATCTGTAAGCAGGAGGCACAACATGGAAGTCCGGCGTGCGCTGGTTGTGGGGATGGGCAGAGCCAGCATCCCTGCATTGCACAAACTACGCAGTCAGTTAGCCATTCGGCATGAAGCTATTCCCGTCATCGGCACTATTCTGATCCATAATAAGCCTGACCTGGAAACCCAGGCACTTCACCCGGACATCCAGATCATTTCGGTCGCTGCTAATGAACAGCAGC
>DAOTVB010000040.1:0-4138 GCA_034436755.1 Chloroflexaceae bacterium
CCGGGAACAGCGATTACCAATACTCAACCAACCGTTGTGGTCTCAACCACCGGCACGCCGGCAGGAACTGAGGCCACACCGGTGCCAACCGCAACCGCGCCGCCACAGGTCGTCGCAACACCAACCGCAACCGAACTGCTACCAGCGGAACCTACCCCAACGGCCATTCTCCAGATGGAGCCTGACCCGACGGATACCGACACCGCAGAACCCGCCGATCTTCTCGCCGGGCCATCCGCTACTTCTACTTCGGAAACGCTGCCCCTGGAACCATCCCCATCCCCTTTGCCAACGGCAACTTCCACAGCACTACCCGCAACCCCATCGCCGGTCCCCACAACGATTGAACCGACTTTTACCGATTTGTTGTCATAGCCACAGAGAAGACAGAGATGATAGCAATCCTACATTGGTTGTGAACTGGTTCTTCGGGAATTCGTTGTCACCCGCCTGAAGGCGGCACTACGACAAATGTAGGGTTGCTATACACAGGCAGCACAAAAAATCCGCCGGTGGGGTTCACACCCACCGGCGGATTTTCTATGACAAGACGGAAGCTGATGCCCTAGCCAAAGCGTCCGCTAATATACTGCTCAGTGCGCTCGTCCTTGGGATTCTGGAAGAGATCCTCGGTGGGACCATACTCCACCAGCATACCGGCGTGATCTTCGTCCATTAGGAAGAAGGCAGTATTGTCCGAGGCGCGGGTAGCCTGCTGCATATTGTGGGTAACAATCACAATGGTATACTCCCGGCGTAGTTCGAACATCAACTCCTCGATTTTGAGGGTCGAGATTGGGTCAAGCGCCGAGGCGGGCTCGTCCATCAGAATGACCTCCGGCTCCACGGCCAGGGCCCGCGCAATGCAGAGACGCTGCTGCTGCCCACCGGAGAGCGACAGGCCGCTCTCGTCGAGCTTATCCTTGACTTCGTCCCAGAGGGCCGCACCGCGCAGTGAGCGCTCCACCAGTTCATCCATATCCGAACTTGATCCCTTCCAGCCATTGATCCGTGGCCCAAAGGCAATATTCTCATAGATCGACTTGGGAAAGGGATTGGGTTTCTGAAAGACCATGCCGATGCGGCGGCGCACCTCAACCGCATCAACATTGGGGTCATAGATGTTTTTATCATGGAAAACCACCTCGCCCTCGATTCGTGCGATCGGTATCAGATCATTCATACGGTTGAATGCCCGGAGCACCGTGCTCTTGCCACAACCCGAGGGGCCGATAAGCGCCGTGATCTTCTGCGGCTCGATATTCAGATTGACTTCCTTGACCGCACGAAATGAACCGTAATAGACGTGCATATCGTGCGTTTCCAGGACATGTTTGCCATTTTGTTGTTCACTCATGACTATCCCATCTTCTTGCTAAAGCGGTTGCGCAGCAGAATAGCCGTTGCATTCATACTCAAGAGCACAACCAGCAGAACAATAATTCCCGCTGCGGCAATATCCCGGTACTGGTCCTGCGGTCGCGCTGTCCAGTTATAGATTACGATTGGCAGCGCTGTAAAGCTGGAGAAGGGCCCCTCCGGGTTCCTCGGCAGAAACGTCGCCGCCCCGACCACGATCAGGGGGGCTGTCTCACCCAGCGCGCGGGACATTGCCAGGATTGTGCCGGTGAGGATACCCGGAATAGCATTGGGCAACACATGGTTCCAGATCGTCTGCCACTGGGTTGCTCCCAGACCATAGCTTGCCTGACGCAGCGAGTTCGGTACTGCCCGGATCGCCTCCTGCCCACTAATGATAATAATCGGCAGGATCAGTAGCGCCAGCGTAATCCCGGCCGACACGATAGTGCGACCATTGGGCGAAGCAACCTCGCCGGGGGCAAGGAATGCGCCACTGGTTATCGGTGCCAGCACACGCACAAAGACGGCAAGCCCCAGGATACCGTAGATAATCGATGGCACCCCCGCCAGATTATTAATATTGGTCTGGATAATGCGATTGATCCAGTTATCGCGGGCATACTCTTCCAGGTAGATTGACGCTCCAATACCGAGCGGAACTGCTACCACGAAAGTAACCAGAATAACCCAGAGCGAACCCAGGAGTGCCGTACGTATGCCCGAATTGGCCGGTACACCCGACATTGATTTGGTCAGGAACTCCCAGTTAACCCAGGAATGAAAGCGCAGTTCGGCCTGCTCATACTCCTCGGCGATGGTCTGCTGTAGCTCGCCCCGGTTGAACAGCGCCATGTGGAGGGGCCAACTCTCGACGACTTCGATGTTGAGAATTTCCTCTTCAATAATCTCGCGCAGTTCGTTGGGACTGCGTTCGGCCAACGGCCCGCTCCGCTCCAGACTACGTATGACGCGATCGTTGACATTGGCCTCAATCACATCGATCAGTTGTGATTCCGACAGTTCTTCAATGGGACGACCATCAGCAATCGTTGCGGGATCGATCCGTGGCTGCACCCCAATCACGCCAAACGCCTCGTCAATGATCGTCAGAAGCAGGATCACCAGGACGATAATACCAAATACTGTAGCCGCCGCGAACACCCCATGCCAGATCTTACCGATCGTTCGCCGCGTGGCAACATTTTGCTGAAGCTCTTCGCCTTCGGGCAGGCGGCCCTCAGCGCGCTCCGGCTTCCCACTAACTTCGGCTGTCATTCGTACACCTCCCGGAAGCGTCGTACAATCCGCTGACTGATGATGTTGAGTGTCAGGGTAATCACAAACAACAGCAGACCAATTGCAAAGATACTATCGTAGTCCGGCGTGTCATAGCTCACGTCACCACTGCTGATACGAACAATATAGCCGGTCATAGTTTCGGCGGCATTGAAGGGATTAAAGGTAAAGCTTGGACCCGCCCCGGCAGCCAGGGCGACAATCATGGTTTCGCCGACGGCCCGCGAAATACCAATAATAAAGGCGGCAATCACCCCGGAGAGCGCCCCCGGTACCACCACTCTGGTTGCGGTTTCAAAGCGGGTCGCCCCCAGGCCATAGGATGCCTCACGCAGTGAGCGCGGCACAGAACTAAGCGCGTCTTCACTTAGCGAGGCAATCAGCGGAATAATCAGAATACCGACAACAATACCGGCTGAAGCCATATTATAGATCTGTACCGTACCGGCACCAAAGACCCCCCGCAGCAGCGGTGTTACAAACGTCAGGGCAAAATACCCATAGACCACCGTTGGAATACCGGCCAGCACTTCAAGCGTCGGCTTGAGGATCCGGCGCGCGCGCGGAGTCGCATACTCGCTGAGATAAATCGCCGAAGCCAGGCCCAGCGGAATTGCCACCAGCATCGCAATAGATGAGACAATCAATGTTGAATTTACCAGTGGCAGTACACCAAACTGATCGATGACCGGCTGCCATGTTGTCGTAGTTAAAAACTCCGTCAGGGTGATTTCATCGTTACCAAAAAAGTTCAGCGACTCCGTGACCAGCACAACGGCGATACCAATCGTTGTAAAGATCGAGATAATCCCACACACAAACAGCAAGCTCTGGATGACCTTTTCACCCCAGCGCCGCTGTTTTGTCAGGTCCATTGGTTTTGCTTGACCGCTTGCCGGGATAGCGCGTCCCTCCGCGCCTACCCGTGCCTGATCTGCCATTATCCCCTCCACGTTTTGCGATACATGCTACTAACGATACCTGTTACGATACCACAGGTTTTCACACGTAAATCATACTATTGAGAACAAGAAGCAAAAGAATACAGAGAAAAGAACATCTATCGCATCTCTTCTTTGTTCTGTGTCTACTTGTTCTTTCCATATATCTGCCTTGATGAACGTTGAATTTTTAATCCGGACATCACTTGTCTCGGGATATGTCTGCGCTATTCGCACGGTATGGGGAGAGGCGAGCCTCTCCCCATATTTCTACATCACCTGCGGTTCGACGCAGCGTGACATACCTATCGCTTCAGTCGATCATTGTCCCGTCGCTTCGAGGAACTCGCGCTTCTCCTCGTTAAGACTCGCCTCGGCAATCGGGAAGTAGCCGACCGGACGGATCTCATCGTTGACATTCGTCAGCACATAGTTGAGGAACCCGGCCACCTGCGGCTTGTCTTGCATAATCTGCGAGGTCGAGTACATAAACAGCGGGCGCGACAGCGGGTACTCGCCACTCTCGGCACTCTCGGCCG
>DAOTVB010000041.1:0-14529 GCA_034436755.1 Chloroflexaceae bacterium
TTTCAATAGATCCATCACGCCACCTTCCGCAGATGCTCACGGCGACGGATGCGCTCCGTGAGATAGACGGGTGTCCCCTGCGGTCGGGCCGCCTGCCAACATTCCGTCGACCAGTTGGGCGCGTCGAACTGGGTGAGGGTCCAGTCAATCGGGCGTTCGTCCGCGTGCCACAGCCGCTGCCACAACCGATCGCGCCCCAGCCGGAACAGGCTATCGCGCGCGTGCCACGGGCGGCGCTGCCCGGTCTGGGATGGCTGCGCCAGATACCCCTGGGCTGCCTCCTCGCCGAGGCACAGCGTGAGCAGGGTCACGATCGCCAGCACCAGCACCAGGACGGCATGATGCTGCGGATCGCGCACTTGACTGGCTTCCCACTGCCAGCCGCTGGTCTTCCAGTCCCGGAACAACGCTTCAATCGCCCCGCGGCGCCGATACTGCCGGACCAGATCCCAGGACGGGGGACAACTGCTCACCAGCAACAACGGCTCGCGACACGCTGCGCGCCAATAGGCAATGGCCGTGACTGCCCGCCACCCCTGCTTTTTGAAGGCCTGCCCCGTGCCCAGCCAGCGCTGCCCGGCTGCGGCCAGCAGGCAGCGCAGTGCCACGGTGGTGCCATCGGCCTGACGCAGCCGGGTCTGTCCTTGGACACGTACGACATAGTCCCAGCCGTGATCGACGACCAGGTCGGTAAAGGCGGGACAGCCAAAGGCCCGATCCGCCAGCACCGTCACTGCAACACCGTCTGGGAGGATGGCCGCGACCTGGGTCAGCAGCGTCTGGCAATCGGTCCAGTAGGACTCCGCGTGCGGGTGCTGCGCTTGCCAGAGAATCCAGGCGAGCGGGATGGCGCGTCCCCGATACCAGAGGGCCGCGAGCAAGACCCGCACGACATCCGAATGGCCGCTTTCATCGAGGATGAGCCAGACCTTTTGGCCGGCCGACATGCGTTGCAGCACCCGGCGCACCAGCCGCCCATACATCGGCACCGCCTGCCCGAGCTGCGGGTCATTCAGGATGCGGCGCAGTCGGCGTTCGTGACTGGCCGCCTGGACGGTGCCCATACCGATGTGGGACTGGGTGATGGCCACGCGCCGCAGCACGACGGTGCCGGCCACCAGCACACCGATGACCAGAAAGACCAGGCGCTGGCGGGCAGCCTGGGGCAGATCCATCGTGTCACGGATCATGGTCTCGACAGCGGTCGTGAGATGCGCTATGCTGTTCATGAGTCTGGCTCCTTCGCTGATTGTTGGTGGTACATCAATCATACAAGGGTCCAGGCTCATTGTCATGTCGGGTACCACCTCCTGTGACTATCTATCAAACGTATGTGCTGTCCGCCCCTAAACCTGGAGTCCGACCGGGCCACCCTGGAACAGATGCGCCGCCGCGCTGCGGGCGAACCGGAACCGGAACCAGGACTGCGGGAAGCGGTCGCCGCCTGGGTGGAGGCCGGGCGCGACGAGGAGCAGTTTGCCGGGTTGTTGAATGCGATCTGTAACCTGTATGTCGATACGCTGCGTGAGGGCGACCCGAACCGGCGCGCAGCCCTGGCGGATGCACTGGAGCATGTCTGCGCCGCGCGTCCGCTGCCCATCCCCGGAGCGCATGACTTCCTGCAGTTGCTGCAACTCCTGCTACGCGCCGACCCGATGACCACCGACGAGGCCGACCGGCTGCGCGTGGCCCTGCCCACCGCGCTGGCGCAGGCACTGACAACGATGGAGGGTTTGATCAGCGGCGAGGCGGATACCGCGCCCCCGGAAGCGGCGGAACCGGAAGCCGTGGAGGAAGAACTGGCCGCCGCAGCGCAGGCCATGCTGGGGCAACTCTCACCCGAGCAGCAGGCCGAACTGGCGGTTATTTCGCAGACCTGGGCACTGCTGGAGCAGGTCTTCCCGCTGCTGCGCGACCCGGATATTACCGTAACCGAGCGGGCACGCCACGCCGAAGGGCTGGAGCGCGCCGCGGATCAGTTCGCCGCCGGGGCGGACGCCGGCTCACCCCGGCTGGTCGCCGCCGAGACGTTGCAGCGGGTGGCCGGCTGGCTGCGCGGCACCCCACCCGACCCGGACGCCCTGCCGCAGCCCTACCGCAACCTGATCAAGCGTCTGATGTAAAAATGTGAGGAGCAACCAGTGAGTAAGCACGAGCGTGTCACCTACGACTGCCCCGAATGCGGCTACACCAACGTCTGGACGCGGGACGAGATCCGGCAGCGCGGCGAGCAGGTGCTCTACCGGGGCGACCGGGAGGAGATCTTCAGCCTGCCCTGCAAAAACCCGAGGATCACCTGCCCGGGCCGCATGCGCGTGGCCGTCCCGATTGAGGCGAAGTGAGGGCGGCCATGCGCGTCATTGGCCCCGAAAGTGAGGACGAGCGCGAACTGCGCGACTGGTTCGAGGCTCAAACTCGGCAGAACCTCGACCGCCTGGAAGAGGGCGCAAAGACGATTATTCAGCTTGTCACCGGGCTGTATGGCGTGCTGTTTGCGGTGCTGGCCCTGAGCGATCAGCCGGTCTACCTGCAGCAGCGGGCGGTGCGGATTGCCGGGACGGTCAGCATGGTGGCGCTCTTCCTGGCGCTGATCTGCGCCGTGCTGGTGGTGCTGCCCCGGCGCATGACCTACCAGGAGGATAACCTCACCGCCATGCAGCGGGTCTACCGGGGCATGCTGGCGCGCAAAGCGCGGTGGCTGCGCGTAACCCTGCTGCTCTTTCTGCTTGGCACCGCCGGCCTGGGCAGCGTGGTGGTGATTATTCTGTGGCAGTTATGAGGTGCCATTCGGGAGTCCCGGCTTCAGCCGGTTACATGCCGGCCGGGGCCGCAGCTTACCGCCGGGAACGCCCGATCTCCCATCCCGGAGTCCCGGCTTCAGCCGGTTACATGCCTGCCGGGGCCGCGGCATACCACCGGGAACGCCCGATCCGGCTGAAGCCGGGACTCCTGTCCAGTGATGTCCGGATGAAACATTCACACTCCGCAAGCCAGGATGCCCGATCAGTGATGTTCGGATGAAACATTCAAACTTCATCCGGCAGTTATCTGCCATCCTCGCACCTCAGGCGACCCGACTCGGTGGAGATTCCTGAGATGCCCGCGCCAGGAAGAGTCCGCCGAGGGCCAGGATAAAGCTCAACAGGTAGACAAACCAGCCAAAAACCGGAATGCGCCCCAGTAGGACCAGCACACCCACCCCGATCAGCAACGTCATAATCCCACTCATCTCGCGGTCCATCGCCTGCAAAATGCGCCACCCCAGCCAGAATCCCGTTACCAGGGGACTCAGGTACCAGATCAGTGCCAGGATGCTAAACAGGAAGAAGAAGAGCAGAATCCCCTGGAACCAGCCCCAGAAGAGAAACATCAGGAAGATCAACAGGGCGGAGAGTAGCGGAATAACCATAAAGAGCAGGGCGATGAGCAACCCGGAGAGCGCCGCGCGGCCGGGTTGGGCCGCCAGCGCATTGGCCGGTCGCGCCAGCACACCTGGTACAAGGCGCAGCAGCAGCCAGCCCAGCAGCGCAAACCCCGCCAGAATTAAGACCGTTCGCAGGAACCAGCCCAGGAACTGCATCACCGGATTCGGCCGCGTGCGATCCTCAACCGCCTCGGTAAACTCGACATTGGCGGCAGTGCCTTCCGGGATAGCGGCGCGGTCATCACTGGTGTAGCTGAGAGTTCCGTCGATCTGCGCCGTTTCCAGGACATTCAGTTGATCCACTCCTAGTCGGGCGTCACCACCCACCTGGGCCGCCAGGGTTAACATGCCCGCTCCCACCAGCAGATCCCCCGTAATCGTGCCGGCAGCGGTAGCTTCGCCGGCAGCGATCAGGAGATCGCCACCCACCTGGGTCTGTTCGGCCATCGTAATACCCTGCTGCTCCACCGTACGTCCACCCATGGGAACCGGAACAGCCCCTTCGCCACCACCCGCCGCCATCAGCAGATCATCGCCAACATTCCCGGAGATATTAATCCCTGCCGCCCCCAGGCGCGCATCATCCTGGATTGAACCGCTGATATTGATCTCGGCGGCGGCAATCATCGCATCCCCAGTCACGGTGCCGCTGACCTCAACATAGCCGGCGGCGGCCAGCAGATCCCCCTCAACTGTACCGGCGATGTAGATTTCACTTGCCGTCACATACAGATCATCCGTGACCACCTCGCCCGCCGGGAGCCGGTAGATCTCACCCTCGGCAAACTCGGCGGCCAGCGTCGTGCCAACCAGCAGCAACCCGGCAACCAGCGCGAACAGTACCGCCAGCCGGCGGCGTGTGCGGAACAACCGCTGCATACATCCCTCCCGCTCTTTTCCCATGAAACCAGAGAATTCATGGGTAGTTTACCCCATTCCATGCGCCGAGGCAATGTGGCTCTGGAGTGCGGGAATTAATGTTCGCGCCTGCAGTTTGCTCCTGAGGTGGAAGTGAGCCACAAACAACGAGACGGGCAGAGGCTGCTCTCCCCGTCTCGCTTATGAACGTTGAAAAAATAGAAGATATGGTGCATAGAATGCACCCTACTACTGTTCCCTGTTCCCTGTCCCCTGTCCCCTGTCCCCTACAACTGCCCCAAAAACACCAGCGCCAGGATCACAATCCCGGCAACGATGCGATAAATCCCAAACGCCACAAAGCTGTGGTTGGCAACATAGCGCAGCAGCCAGCCAATACTCAGCCAGCCGACAATCATCGCCACCACCGTGCCGAGCAGCAGTCGGCCAATATCATCGCCGGTAATCTGATCTAGATTGGAGAGCAGATCGACCATCGTTGCCGCGCCCAGGGTAGGAATCGCCAGGTAGAAGGAGAAAGCCGTTGCGGTGCGGCGGTCCAGCCCGGCCAGCAGTCCCCCGACAATCGACGCGCCCGATCGTGAGGTACCCGGCACCAGCGCAAACACCTGAGCGATACCCACTCCCAGCGCCTGCCGAAACGATACATTCTCCAGATTACTGACCGCCTGGGTACGTCGGGGTATACGCTCGATCACAATAAAGATGATCCCGCCCAGAATCAACGAGGTGGCGATAATCGCGGGCGACTCGAACAGCACCGTCTTGATCCAGTCACGCAGGGTCAACCCGACGACGGCGGCAGGGATAAAGGCCAGCAAAATGCCCAGCCAGAAACGGCGCGCGCCCCAGCTGGCCTCGTCGGTCACACCGCGCCCCAGCACCGCGCGCGCCTGGTACAACAGGTCGCGGATGTAGAAGCCAACAACAGCCAGGACCGTCCCAAACTGAATAAAGATCTCAAACGTACCGCCAATACTCCCCTGGAAGTTGAGCAGATCGGCGGTGATCAGCAGATGTGCTGTGGACGAGATCGGTAAAAACTCAGTCAGCCCCTGGACAATGCCCAGGATCAACACCTGCCACCAGTCGGCCTGAAACGGAACGGTCAACGCCAGCGCGAGAGCCAGCAGTGCCGCCGTGCCAATCAGTATCGGCAGGCCGGGCCGGGCCTGCGTCAGCGAGCCATGCGCGGCCTCGGAAGTCGTTTGCGTCGTTTGTGTCGTCGCGGGAGAGCTTTCCTGCATAGATTCAACTGTCTCCTCTTCTGAGTATAGTATCGAATTTGAGGTACAAATCACACAAACAGCGCAGTTGCCGTGCCACTGGCACCTGGGAGCAACTACGCTGCAAAATCAATAGATATTACTCTATAACTACGGTGACTATACCGTTGAGGGTTAAACGTGCTATGAGCAACGCCGGGAGCAGCATAACAGTTTCGTTACCCCCGTCCCCGCCAATCGACCCGATCAGATTATTCCCTCGGCGCGCAGAGCATCCAGCGCCGCTTCCAGGGCTGCTACTGTTGCGGCCACATCCGCCGCGCTATGCGCCGCTGAGACAAACCCGCTTCGTCCGCGCATCAGATCCACGCCGGCATTGAGCAGTGCCATGCGCAACATACGCAGCACCCGCAGGTCGCCGCCCCGCTTGAGTTCCGCCTGGGGCACCTGGTAGGGCACATCGCCCGGCACGACGGGAACGCTGCTCTGCACCAGAATATGAAAAACCGAGGCATCCCCATACACCGTCCAGTTATGCACCTGTTTCGCGTCCAGCAGATTGTTCAGCGCCGCGATAATCTGCCGGCAGCGCAGCGTGGCGGTGGCGCATGGCTCGCCGGTTGCGACCAGTTCAAGCATGGCACATCCCGCCGCCGCCGAGAGCGGATTGGCGTTGTAGGTGCCATAGTGGCGGATTTTCTGCTGCGCATTCCAGCCGGCATCACCGAAGGCCAGATGACGCAGGATATCCGCCCGCCCCGCTACCGCACCGCCCGGCAGCCCGCCCGCCAGCACTTTTGCCAGGCAGGTCAGATCGGCGGTCACGCCCGCGCGCTGCTGCACACCACCCGGCGCAACCCGAAAGCCAGTCACAACCTCGTCGCAGATCAGCAGCACGCCCCGGTCAGCCGTCAGGGCGCGCAGTTCGCGCAGGAAGCTATCGGGCAGCGGTGCGCCGCCATAGGTAGCGCCGGAGGGCTCCAGAATAACGGCGGCAATATCGTCGCGCTGCGCCAGGGTCTGCGCAACGGCGGCAATCTCGGTGGGCAGGGTGATCAGCGATTCTGCCAGCGCGGTGGGAATACCAGCGCGGGGATCTTCCTGCTCGGCTCCAGGCATGATCAACTCGTGCCAGCCGTGGAAATGGCCCGCAAACCGGATAATCCGGGGGCGACGGGTAAACGCGCGGGCCAGCCGCAGCGCCAGCATAGTCGCCTCCGTCCCGGAAGCGGTGAAGCGGACCAGTTCCGCCCCCGGCACAAGCCGTTGAACCAGTTCACCCCAGCGCAGTTCAAGGTCATGGCAGGCACCATAGTGGGTACCGCGCGCCACCTGCGCCTGCACCGCCGCCACGATTGCCGGATGTCCATGCCCCAGGAGCAGCGCCCCATGTCCGCTCCAGAAATCTATCACCCGATTATCATCTACATCCCACTTATATGCGCCCTGACTGCGTTCAATATAGAGAGGGAACGGGAACATGAAGCGCCCATCGTGGGTTACGCCGCTGGGAAACAGCGTTGTTGCCCGCGCATAACGTTCGGCCGAACCGGGAAACTTCCGATGGTATGTCTGTTCAATCGTCATTTGTTAAACCATTTCCGGATTACCGACTACGGAAGAGCTACATTCCCAATTCGAGCCGGCGGATCAGCGCCATCGGGAGATCAACATTGCGCATCTGCAGTTGCGTCTGATTAATATCATACTCGATCCGATTAAAGCGAATCGTCCCGGCGTCCGTATCATATACGATATAGGCTGCACGGGGATCTTGATCGCGCGGCTGGCCGACGCTGCCGGGATTAATAAAATAGCGTTCGTGCTTTTGCAACTTCATCGTATGCCCACTGTTGGGCAGGAACCGCTCACAGTGACCCGCCAGCCCCAGACGGAAGCAGAGTTGTACATGCGAGTGACCAATCAGGCAGACCTGGGTATCAAAGAGGGGAAAATTTGCCATTGCCTGCGCCGGCGTCAACAAATACTCCCAGACCGGCTCGCGCGGGCTGGCATGCACCACGGTAAACTGGTCATTGACCCGACGCGATGCCGGCAGATTCTCCAGCCAGGCGCGGTTCTCCGGTGTAAGCTGGTCGCCGTTCCAAATATTGGCCCGCCGGGCATCCGGGTTAAAATCGCTCAGGTCAACTTTGCCCAGGCATGCCAGGTCGTGATTTCCGCTAATAGCTACATCGGCGTGCTGCATCATCGCCGTAATACACTCGTTGGGCTTTGGGCCATAGCCAATGGTATCACCAAGACACCAGAGCGCATCAAAACTGCCGGCCGCGGCCAGCACAGTCTCGAGGGCGACAAAGTTTGCATGAATATCTGAGACGATAACAATCCGCATATTGGTAAGCTTTCAATTCGCAATCTATATTCCAAAACTGTTCGGCCGGGGTGAACACTGCGCCACACCATCGCCGATATGCTTGCTCCGGGAAACATGCGCCGGTTTACTTTTGACGGACACAACCGCTGGAGCCTATAATACCTCACATTCGCCTTTTACGTCTTGATGCAGGAGCACACAGACTACCATGGTTGAGCCATCGGGGCACTGTCCCCATCTCGGACTAAAACAGAATCGGGCAATTCGGTTTGCTTCGCCCACCCCGGAGCATCGCTGCTACGTCACGGGCGAGGCCCAGGATATCCCTGTCGATCAAACCACATACTGTCTTTCACAAGGACACGTTAATTGTCCATTATACATGGGTTTGACCCCACCTTCAACGTCGCCCCACCTGCAGCCGGCCGGGGCCGTGCCCCAGGGTGGGCTGCGGGGCTGGCTGCGCGGTTTATCGCCCCGCGACCGGGCCATCTACACGGTGCTGCTGGGACTGCTCGTCGTGGTTATCGGCATTTATATCGCGGTTGGCGCACGCCTGCTCATGAATGGTGGGAGCATTGGCGGTAACAATGCACAACCGCAGCCGGCGACAACTGAGGTACTGCCGGCTGCGGCAACCCCTACTGCAACCGTTACACCAACATCCAGCGCAACGCCGACACCCAGCGCAACGGCCAGCGCGACGCCGACTGTCACCACAACACCAACCGTGACGGAAACACCGACGAGCACGCCCAGCGTAACGCCACAGCCGATCTTTATTCCGCCGACCGCGCCACCGCAACCGCCGGTCATTCCGCCAGGACCGACATTCGTGCCGCCGAGCGCCACGCCGGTGCCTGCCAGTCCAACATCCGTGCCGCCGAGCGCCACGCCGGTGCCGGTCAGTCCGACATCCGTGCCGCCGAGCATCACACCGGACCTGCCGAGCGCGACACCCGTGCCGGTCAATCCAACACCCATTCCACCGAGCGCCACGCCGGAGCTGCCGAGCGCGACACCCGTGCCCGTCAGCCCGACACCCGTGCTGCCCAGCCCAACCTTTGCGCCGGCCAGCGCTACACCGGAACCACCCAGCCCAATTCTTGAGCCGCCGACGGAGATCCCTGATGTGACCTTTGTCCCCGATACGCCAGTGCCACGCCCAACGGCGCAGCCGGCCACCGGGGTACCGCAGTCAGGCCGAACCTGACGCCGGCAGAGATAGCAGGCTGGGGTGCAACGATCCGCGACCAGGGGAGTTCCCTGGTCGCGTTTTTCTGCTCATTCTTCGGTACACTCACGTTTGGGTATTTCAACCGTACTATGATCGCCGGACTGAAACAGTGTATCGCCGCGTGCGAGCAAGCGCAGATATCAACACGAACTACACATATCAGGCTGGCGTCGGAGTAACGGGTTGCAGGGACACGACCTCGGCGGGCAGGTGGATGGTGAAGCTCGATCCCTGGTTTACTTCGCTCTCAACCGTAATATCACCACCCATCATCTGGCAGAAGCGTCGCGTAATCGTCAGACCCAGGCCAGTGCCGCCATACTTGCGCGTCGTCGAGGCATCACCCTGGGTGAAAGCCTGGAACAGATTCTTGATCTGATTGGGCGTCATGCCGATACCGGTATCGCTGACCTCAAAGGTAATCCAATCCTGCCCGTTCATGCTTTCCCGATATACTGCCAGCGAAATGGTACCCTGCTCGGTAAACTTACAGGCATTACTCAACAGATTAAGCAACGACTGCCGGACCTTGGTGACATCGGCATACATCATTGCCAGATCATGCCCATAGCAGAGTTGGAGCCGGTTTTCGCCCTGCTCAACCAGAGGCTGCACTGTCGTCACCACATCCTCCACCAGACTGCGGATGTCGAAGGTCTCCAGATGAAGATCCATCTTCCCCGCCTCGATCTTGGAGAGGTCCAGAATCTCACTGATCAGCGACAGCAGATGCTTGCCCGCCGTCCGGATCTTTTCGAGGTCGGGCACCACTGTGTCATAGCCCGCTTCCTGGGCATCCTCCTGCAGCATCTCGCTGTAGCCAATGATGGCATTCAGGGGCGTGCGCAATTCATGGCTCATATTGGCAAGAAACGCGCTCTTGGCCCGATTTGCCGCCTCGGCCGCTTCCTTCGCCTCACGCAGTTGCTCCAGTTGTTTACGATCAGTGATATCGCGCGAGTTAATGACAATGCCGTTGACCGCCGAGTCAGCCAGCAAATTGGTGCCAATCGACTCGATAAAGCGCCAGGAACCATCTTTATGCGTCGCCCGGTATGCGACCGGCTTGCGCTGCGGTCGATGTATCGCATTCTGGAAACTCTGCCAGACCCGCTGCTGATCCTCGGTATGCACAAAATCAAAGGCACTGCGCCCCTGCATCTCTGCCGGCATGTAGCCCAGCATCCGCTCAATTGCGGGGCTCTCATAGCGGATGACACCGGCACTGTCCAGGATAGTGATCGTATCGGAGGCATTTTCGATCAGCGAGCGGAACAGCTTTTCCTTCTCCTCCAGCCCCTCGTAGAGCACCCGCAGTTGGCGCGTCATCTGATTGAAGGACAGGGCCAGCGTGCCGATTTCATCTTCGGTGACAACCGGCGCGGTCTGGGTCAGATCGCCGGCGGCTACCTGCGTTGCCGCATCACTGATCATCAGGATGGGGCGGGAGATCTGGCGGGCCAGCAGGAACACGCCCAGCGCCAGAATGCTGGAGGTGATCACCCCGATGAGCGAAGTCATCCAGCCGAGGCGACGCGCCGGTGCAAAGGCTTCGGTCTGGTGCATCTCAGTCAGCAGCGCCAGATCCATTCCATCAAGCCAGCGGTATGCGCCAATCACAGGAACGCCCCGGTAGTTGGTGTAGAGCGCGTAGGAGTCACGTTTCTGCAACGCGGCATCAATACCGGTGGTATACACGCTGCCGGGGAACTCGTCCGTCCCGAAGCTGTCGCTGGTGACAAACTGATTATTCGGGTCAATCAGGTAGGTTTCGCCACTCTCGCCCAGGCCGACCTGCTCCAGTACGATCCCATCCATGCGCTTCAGGTCAAGATGCGCAGCCAGCACTCCGACCCGTTGACCACGGCTATCCCGCAGCGGCGTTGCCACCGTGATGGTTGGCCGACCCGTGTCGAGCGCAGGGTAGAGGTTCTGCACGGCGGTGCCTGTTTGTCCCCGCTCAAAATAGATTTCGCCGGCCCGGTTCTGACCTTCGTAGGCGGTTTTGGTGGAAAGCACGATGGTGCCATCCATCGAGAGAATAAACAGCTCGCGCAGGCTTGGTTTACGCACCACGATATCATTCAGGTGGCTGCGCAGGAGCGCGCGTATCTCCGCCATATCTGCCGCATCGGCTCGTATCGGAGAAGCATCGCTAAGCAGCAGTCTGGCCCGGCTACGCACATCGGGCGACTGCGAGAGGGTGAACAGCTCATCACGCTGATCATCCAGCCAGCGGTTAAGTTCATTCTCTTTGAGCGTGGCAATCGCGCCGAGGCGGTTCGCAATCGATTGTTCGAGTGCCTGCCGGGCATTGAAGTAGACCATCGTGCCCACGCAGAGCACCGCCAGGACTGACAACAGCGAGAAGTAGATGACGAGTCGCGCCATCAAACTTCGTGACCAGAATTTTTTACCTTTGGCTATCATTGACTTAATCTGGTTTGGTCTGGTGTAATTGCCCGGGTTCCATGGTGCCAATGCCCAGGACAGAAGGAGTTCTGCGGGGGCAGGTATCAGGAGTCGCAAGCACACTACTACATTGATGCCCTGATCGGATTGGTTTTACCGGCAATATCGGTTGCCCATGTACCAGGGTCAACGCCGGGCACCGCTCCAACTCACCTGTTGCGCTGCTACGGCTGGTCGCAGGCCAGGCGCAGTTCAATTTATGTCCTTCAGTATAGCATATTCGTGTGCCGTGGATCAGCATGGGGTGGCGCACATTGACCATTAGATTCGCCAGACCGGGGAGCAGTTGCTATAATGCAGGCGATAGTTCTTTGGAACAGTCAGTAACTCTGAAACAGGCAGGGACACCATGCAAGCTACCGCACAACGACTACGCCCGATGAATGTCGGTGACATCCTTGATACAACCTTTCGCGTCTACCGCAGTAACTTCCTGCTCTTCATCGGCATTACGGCGCTGCTGAACATACCGATGATTTTACTCAATACGTCTATCAACTTCGCTTTTGATGGCGTACTTGTAGATTATATGGACTTTTTGAATTCAATGATGTTTGGAGGAGTAGCTACCGACGCATTGAACGAGTTCTTAAGCGGTGATGTGGTCCCGTTTGTGGTAATCTTATTGCTTGTTACCATATTGCAGACCATCGTGCTACAGCCGGTGATGATCGGCGCACTCACCCAGGCGGTTGGCCGCCGCTACCAGCAGGATGAGCCCACTTCGGTGCTTGGCGCATACGATCTTGGCCTGGGCCGTATGGCAGCGCTCGTCGGCGCGACGCTGGTGTTGGCCCTGATATTTCTGGTAGTCTTTGGGCTATTATCTGGCTGTCTTATCGGTATTATCGTTGCTATGAGCGCCGGGGCCGGCCAGAATGAGAGCGGGTCAATCTTCCTGGCAGTTTTTATGTTTTTTGGTATCCTCGGCATGTTTTTTTTGACCCTACTGATTACCGCGTTTTTTATCGTGCGCCTGATGTTCTTTCCCCAGATGATAGTTCTGGAAAAGCATGGGCCGCTTGATGGCTTGAGCCGAAGCTGGCAACTTGTGCGTGGCTCGTTCTGGCGTGTGCTGGGGACGGTTCTCCTGATTTCCCTGCTGGTACAGATCCTGGTCATTATCCCAGGTCTGATATCCGGCGGTGTTATTGGGTTTGTGTTCAGTGATCCGCAGGACTTTGCTATCCAGCAGTCACTCTCAACACTGGTTGGCTATATCACACAGATTCTGTTTCTGCCGATCAGTATTATTGCCTATACCCTGCTCTACTACGATCTCCGGGTGCGCAAGGAAGGCTATGATCTCCAGTTGCTGGCGCAGGACTATGCGCCGGGTAGTGCGCAGTAGTTGCCGCCCAGGGTCACGGAACCGCGATTTACCAGGAAGGGACGCACAATGACCGCCGTATATCGTTTTTCATGGGTGCAGCGTCTCCTGCTGGCACTGCTCCTGGGATGGGTTGCCGGCATGTCGGCGCTCCCCGTCAGTGCGCAGACAACCACGCCCGATCTTGCCACCTATGAACAGTGGCTGCGCGAGGCACGCATTGCGGCACAACGCAATGATCGCCTGGGGTTAGAACAGGTTACCGCCAACCTGATCGATACAACCACAGTTATGTTACCAGATGAAACCACCGTGCCGGTCGATAACCAGTGGTTGCGCGCGGCGTTGGACACGGCCGAGCCGGATCTGCAGGCGATTGATCTGCGCCTGGGTGCGCTCCTCGATGCGCTGGCCCAACCGGATCGAACGGTGCCCGAAGATGCCCGCGAGCAGTTGCACACGATCCTGAGTCGCCCGCCGTTTGCTACCGCCGAAGCCGGCGGCGGTGGCCTGATTGCCGGCTTCTTCGGCTGGATCTTCCGCATGCTGGACCGACTGTTTCGTCCGTTCGAGGTGGGGGCCGGGACCGGTCAGGCGATAACCTGGTTTTTTGCGCTCGTGGGTGGCGTGCTCATCATCGGCGTGCTGGTCTATCTCCTGCGCGGGATGCAGTTCTCGCTGACCCGCGAGGCAGAGATGGCTGACGATACAGACGATCCGGAGGCCAACCTGACGGCCAATACTGCGCTGCAGCAGGCTTCGACTCTGGCGCACGGTGGCGATTATCGCACGGCGGTTCGGTACCTCTACCTCTCATCACTGCTGTGGCTCGATGAGCACCGGCTGTTACGCTACGACCGGGCACTGACCAACCGGGAATATCTGGAACGGCTGCGGGATAATGCCGAGGTGCGCGCGGCACTTTCCCCGATCATTGATACGTTTGACCGGGTCTGGTATGGACATGCCCCGCTCGATGATGAGGGTTTTGCCGCATATCGCCGGCAGGTCGATAGTTTGCGCCGGAGTAGGGGTTAAGGGTTAACGGTTAGGGGTTATCCCTTTTTCAAGGTAAGAAAACAACATTCATACCCAAATAACATGCTTCAAACCGCAACTCTTAACCCCTAACCCCAATACCTTTCACATAACCGGAGTTACGCGGTACGTGTCCAAACGGAACGTTTCACCCGCTGGAAGCCCGATTCGCCTGCGGCAGCATGGTACTGTTTTTTCTTTTTCATAAAAATGTTGCACTTTGTGCAACATTTTTATGAAAAAGAATGGGATCTTCCGCCCTGCCGGAGGCGATATCTCCCGCCAAATGCGGGATCGCCTGATGCATGGCAGCACTGCCCGTTTCGCGGTGTTCACTCATGTCGTGGTGTTCGTGGTCCAAACGCCCACCGCGTAACTCCTGTCACATAACCGGACCGACGCGGTAGGCGATCAAACCAGACGTTGTTCGGATGGTATCTTCCGTCCTGCCGGAGGCGAAATTCCCTGCCGGGTCAACGACCGTGTAACTCCGGTTATGTGAAAGGTATTGCGGTGCGGGGTTGACGGTCAGGGGGCACGGGGGCATCCGTAACCTGACCATCACCCCCTTTCGATTCCTCGTAT
>DAOTVB010000042.1:0-28073 GCA_034436755.1 Chloroflexaceae bacterium
GCAGGGATTGGTAAGCTGGTGGCGACGTCCGATGATTCTGGTAGCATTGGCGATGATCGGCATCGCGCTGGTGTTATTCTGGCCTTATCTGGCGCATCGCTCAACCGGGGATACATCCGAAGCGGAGATCGCGCTGCTTGAGCCGGGTGGTTCGCAAGCGGAGTTGCTGTTATCGCCGGAGAATAACGCACCGGCAGCGCTGCCGACAACGATTATCACCCCCGAAGCCGAAACCGCGTCCGTCGTGGTTTATGTCTCGGGGGCCGTTGCGCAGCCGGATGTCTATACGCTGCCCGCCGATGCCCGGGTCAAAGATCTGGTTATGGCTGCGGGTGGGTTTACCCCGGAAGCCGACAGCGAGCGGATTAATCTGGCGTCCCCGGTTCAGGACGCGCAACATATCCACGTTCCGCAGGTCGGCGAACAATCCGACACCGCAATGCAGGCGGACGTTGCGGGGGGCGAGGCAGCGCAAACGACCGGCGGGTTGATCAATCTCAACACCGCGAGTCAGGCCGAACTGGAAGAGTTGCCCGGTATTGGTCAATCGCTGGCGCAACGCATCATCGCTTATCGCACAACTAATGGACCATTTACAGCGGTTGACGATCTCCAGGAGGTAACGGGCATTGGAGCATCACTGGTTGCAGACATCCGCGATCAGGTAACTGTGGGAAATTAGGAAGGGATAATGCGCCGTACAAAAATAGTTGCGACACTCGGCCCGGCGACCTCTAGCCTCCACTCCATTACTGAAATGGTCAATGCAGGGATGAACGTTGCGCGGATGAACTTCTCGCATGGTACGCATGCCGAGCATGCCGAGCGCATCGCGCTGGTGCGGGACGCGGCAAGACAGCTTGGTCAGTCCGTTGCGGTGCTGCAAGATCTCCAGGGGCCCAAAATACGCACGGGTGCGCTGACTGAGGGCAAAGCGGTCAAACTAACTGCCGGGCAGACGTTTCACCTTACCACGAAGGAGATCGTCGGTGATGCACAGCGGGTCAGCACCACCTATGAACTGCTGCCGCATGATGTCGAGGCCAATGATCGTATCCTGCTCTCTGATGGCCTGATTGAACTACGTGTTATCAAAAAAACGGATACGGAAGTTACCACGGAAGTCATCCACGGTGGCGCGCTGCGGGAGCATCAGGGTATTAACTTACCGGAAGTAAGCGTCAGCGCCCCCGCGCTCACCGAGAAGGATATTGAAGATCTCTACTTTGGGTTGGAGCAGGATGTTGACTATGTGGCGCTCTCGTTTGTGCGCAGTGCTGCGGATATACACCAGGTAAAAGAGCATATTGCGCGCGCAGGTAAGGAAGTCCCGGTTATTGCCAAAATTGAACGACCGGAAGCCGTCAATGCGCTGCCGGATATTCTGGAGGTAGCGGATTGCCTGATGGTGGCACGCGGGGATCTGGGCGTGGAAATGCAGCCCTCGGAAGTGCCCATTGTGCAGAAGCAGATTATCGAGGCCGCCAACCGTAGTGGTATCCCGGTAATTACGGCAACTCAGATGCTTGAGTCGATGATCCGTAACCCGCGCCCGACCCGCGCCGAAGCCAGCGATGTTGCGAATGCTATTATTGACGGTTCTGACGCGGTAATGTTGAGTGGTGAGACTGCTACCGGCGACTACCCGGTTGATGCGGTCAAAATGATGAGACTGATTGCCGAAACGGTTGAGGCCAGCGGCCGCCGGGGCGATCAGGGGGCCGTCCCGCGCTGGTCGCTTCCCGATATCCGTTCGATACCGTGGGCCATTGGTGCCGCAGCCGGAGCAATCGTCGATACTATTTCGGTCAAGGCGATTGTCGTTTTTACGCAGTCCGGTACGAGTGCGCGGATTGTGGCGCATTTCCGTCCCAATGTGCCGATCCTGGCGTTTACGCCGTCCGAGCAGGTCTACTGGCGGCTCAGTCTGCTCTGGGGGGTAACGCCGATGCGCAGCAAATTTGTCGAACACCTGGATGACCTTAATGCTATGGTGCGTGGGGAACTGGTTGAGCAGGGCCATGTACAACCGGGTGATACCATTGTTATTACTGGCGGTCATCCGACCTATCGGCGCGGGTCAACCAACTTTCTCAAGATCCAGGAAGTATAGTCAGACAACGGATTTCAGTTGTTCAGATCCCAGCTTGCTGCCCAATACCGGACATCTGACTCCCTTGACACAGTCCCGGCGCAATGCTACCCTGTAACCGTTACAGGAGATGCACAAGGGACTGCTTGAGGAGAAACAGCATGCGGATTGTTTCACTATTGCCGAGTACAACCGAAATCGCCTATGCCCTGGGTCTGGGGGATCAGGTTGTCGGTGTCACGCACGAGTGTGATTATCCGGCACCGGTGCATGGCACGCCGGTCGTAACGCGCAGTGCGCTCGACCATGCGCAGACTTCCTCGGCTGAGATTGACGAAGTTGTGAGTAGTCAACTCCGTGACAACCTGTCAATTTACCAACTTGATACGGAACTCCTGGCCCACCTCCAGCCCGAGCTTATCCTGACACAGGCACTATGCGATGTGTGTGCCGTCTCCTTTCCCACTGTGCAACGCGCTGTGCGGGATCTGGGTGGTACTCCGCGTATCCTCTCGCTTGAGCCCGAAACGCTGGAAGGTATTTTTGCAACGATTGTAGCCGTTGGCGTGGCAACCGGGCATACTACCGAGGCGGCGCGACTGCTCGATACACTGCATGCGCGCGTTGACCGTGTACGTACTCGCAGTGCCCAGGCTCCCTATCGACCACGCGTGGCCTGCCTGGAATGGCTTGATCCGCCGTTTGGCCCCGGTCACTGGTTGCCTGAACTGGTCCAACTGGCGGGGGGACAGCCCGGGTTGGGGCAGGCCGGGCAACGCGCCCGGCGCATTACCTGGAATGATGTGATCGCATTTGCGCCCGAAGTAATCATCGTGACCGCCTGTGGCTTTGATCTGTCACGTAGTGTTGCCGAAGCCGAGGCCATTTTGCCAACCCGCTCCGGCTGGACGGCACTTCCGGCAGTACGGGCAAATCGGGTCTATGCGATTGATGGAAATGCCTATTGTAGCCGCCCTGGTCCGCGCATTGTTGATAGTCTGGAACTGCTGGCAAGCCTGATCCATCCCGATCTGTTCGCCGGGTGGGGACCGAATGATGCAGCGCAACGCATATGTATCGCCGATAAATGGAACTTAGAGATGGAGCAAGAGTACTATGCCTCCTAACGAGCCGACGATTGCTGACATTCTGCAAGCACTCTCAACCCAGTTCGATGGCCCGATCGAGGAGCGCCAGTTGTTAGACCGCGTGCTTGAGCAGCGCCCCAGTAAGGCCAAAAATCCCTATGCCACGATCCGCGAACGTCTCCGGTGGGATGGGCCGGCGCTGGGCTGGCTGCGGCTTGACCGGAGTGAAGTGGTGCCGATGCATGTCGTTCTCCAGGGGCTGCGCTTCCGCTATATCCCGACGATGTGGGAGTTGGAAGTCGGTGTGTTGCCGCTGGTGCGGCTGCAACCATTTGTAGGGCTGCGGGATGCAACGCCACACTTGCAAGATGCCACCGGGACACCATTGACCACGGCTGATGCACAGACTGATGCGTACGGTCTCCGGCAGAGCAATGGCCTGACGCATGGCTTTGCTCTGGGTTCCTGGTATACACAGACGCTGTTTATACCTGGTGATAGTATTGTTATTACAATTCTGGCGACCGATCCGCTTACGTTGCAACTGGTGCATGAGTCGGCCACTGATTTCCGTACATCCGACGTTGCCGCACAGGATGCCGCCCTGGTTGAGGCGGTTGTGGAACGGGTGCAGCGTTCACGGTTGCCCCTGACGCCGTGTGATGAACTGATCCTGCCGGTCTTTGCCCGCGCTTCATGGCGTACCGGGTATCCTGGGCATCCCTGGCAGCAGCTTATCGCGCGTGATGGTCGCTTGCAACTGGTGAATGATGTCTTCCTGACCGAGCGGCAGAATGGCCCGACGCTCTATCGCAGTGGGTTTGAACTCTCGCCGCAGGATGCAGATATCGAGGAGACCCTGGCCGAGTATCAGCAGTCGCGCGAAATTCAACTGGCAGCCGAGATTGACCGCTTACAGAATGAACTGCGCCGCAGCCGGCAGCAGGATGTTGAGTCGGGCCTCTGGAGCGGCCAGACGCAGCGTGCCTCCAGTGGTCAGCCGCTGTTTGATATGCATGGCGGACGCTCGCACCGCTTCTATCCCGGCCCGCTTGATCTGTCGGATGACTATAGTGCGGAACTGGATGCGCTGGACGATAATGACTGGGACGAAGATAACGGCTGGGATGATGATTGGGACGATGATCTGTTGCATAACCTGGATGATCTTGAAATGGACGAGTTTATCCAGGATAATCCAGACCTGTTTGAAGCCAGCCAGCGGTTGATGCTGGCACTGCCGCCGGAAGCGCTGGAGCGCCTGCAGGATGCAACCCCCGAACAGGCGGAAGTGATTATTGCGGCCCACCTCAATGATCTGCTGGTGCGTGAGCCGTCCCTGTTTGTCAAGATGGATCTCTCCCCGGTCAATAATCAGCCGGGTGATCCACCTGGGTTGGACGATCTTTCCGGTTTGAATGATCATACGCCCGATGATACGCTCTTTGGTGAGAGTAGTCTGGACTCGCTCTGGAATGATGAGCCGGAACACTGGGATAGCAGTTGGGATGATGAGTGGGACGATGATGATCTCGATATTCCGATCCCCAGCGCGTACACCCACAGCAGCGAACTGATGAGCCAGTTCTATGACTATCTCATCGCCCTGGGCAAGAGCGAGAGTACCGCCCGCTCGCGGACACGCGATCTCTGGGTGTATGCCGAGTTTCTGGCGTACTACTACAATCGTACGCTGGCCGAGGGAGACTATGCTACCCTGGACGAGTGCCTCTTCTTCTTCTATCCCCGGAAGGTGTTGAACAGCACCCCGCGCCAGGTGCGTGAAATTTGTGTCTCGCTCAAACAGTTCTATGCCTTTCTCAAAGAGCATGGCGTCATCGAAGATGACCGCTTTTCGCAGGCGCTCTGGCGACGGCGTGACCAGGCCGCCCGTGTTGTCGAGTTGTATGAGCAGATCTCGCACGATCTGCCCAACTTTGAACGGTTATTTATGCGACTGTTTGCCCCCTATTCGCTCTAACGTATGAAACATTGCGAGCAACAGATGACGCATCACGAATAGGGGACCACTGTTCTCCCGGAAGCTCGTGATGCGTCATTCGTTCCTCAGCATCCCTGAGTGTCGTATGCTGCTCACCCCAAATACACTGCTGCAACAACGGTATCGCATCGTCCGCCTGCTGGCGCGTGGTGGCATGGGTGCGGTCTATCAGGCAACGGATCAGCGGCTGGGGAATACCGTGGCCCTGAAGCAGACATTGATGACCGATGCCTCTCTGCAGACCGCTTTTGCCCGCGAAGCCCGCCTGCTTGCCGGGTTACACCATCCGGTCCTGCCCGCTGTCACCGATCATTTCATTGAGGAAATGGGGCAGTTTCTGGTTATGGAGTTTGTTCCAGGCGATGATCTGAAAACCTTACTGGAAGGTAATGCCGGCCCGTTCGCCCTGATCGATGTGCTTGACTGGACCGATGCACTGCTCGATGCGCTTGATTTCTTGCATACGCAGCCGCAGCCGATTATTCATCGGGATATTAAACCCCAGAACCTGAAATTGACACCCCGGGGCGACGTTATGCTGCTTGACTTTGGACTGGCAAAAGGTGCGCTGCTCCACGGGACAGAAGACCCCGCCGCTAACCAGAGCGTTTTTGGCTACACGCTCCAGTATGCGCCCCTCGAACAGATCCAGGGAACGGGAACCGATGCCCGCAGCGATCTCTACTCCCTGGCGGCAACAATCTACCATCTGTTGACGGCCGTCCTCCCCCCCGATGCGCTGACGCGTGCCAGTGCATTGATCAAAGGGCATCCCGACCCACTGCGTCCGGCCCACGAGCTGAACCCGGATATTCCCGATAAGATTGCAGCGGTGCTGCATCAGGCGCTGGCCGTGAGTCCAGTTGAACGCCCGGCAAGTGCAGCTCTGATGCGGATCGCAATACAGAACGCCCGGACACAGGGCAACATTCCGGCATTGGCGCCGGGTGGTAGTAGCAGTGGGCGCTCCACGCTGACGCTGCCGGCAGTAGCGCAACCGCTCTCGCCACCCCCGGCAACGGCCCCCCGCCCTGCATCCACCCCGGTATCTGCAACAGCAGATCCGCAAACGCAACATCCGGCAACCGGACGGCGCACACCGCAGCGTTTGAAAGTTCTAGTTGGACTTGTGTTGCTCCTGGCGATTGTTGTTGGAACCGGGGGCTACTTCGCGTTTTCCTCGGAACAGGAGGAGGAAACGCCACGAACAACCGCTTCAGAGAGCGTTATTACCACGGGACAAAGCCGCAGTAATCCCGTTCCATACAAAGAAGTTATGGCCCTGCCCGACTGGGAGGTGCAGGTGCTTGAGACAGTCCGGGGAGATACGGCCTGGAACCGGCTCTACGCTGCCAATACATTTAATGATCCCGCACCCGAGGGGATGGAATACCTGCTGGTCAGAGTACGGGCCAGAGCAACCTTCGCCGGGAACGGCGCACGGCAACTCTACTTTGTTGTCACCGGCGACGGCCTGCGGGAGTATACCCGATCCGGCGTGCCCCCTGAGCCCGGCCTGGAGACGGAACTGGTTCCCGGCAGTGTGTCTGCGGGCTGGATTGCCTTTCCAATTGGCAAACATGAGGGCAGCCTGCTACTGAAAATGAAGGAACTGCAGGGTTCTGGCGACGATACTCCTCGATTCCTGGCGCTGGAAGCAGGCGCAGCGCTTAGCATCTCACCGGATCTCGAACAGATCCGGGCTGAACCGCTGGGGCAGACGCCCGAGGCACCGGCCCCCTATGGCAAACAGGTCACCACTGAGGACTGGCAGTTGACCATCCGCAAGGTTGTCTGGGGGGATGCCGCGTGGGAACTGGTCGAGGCGACCAATCAGTTCAGTGATCCGCCGGCAGCGGGAATGCAGTATGTTGCCGTGCAGATGCATATTCGCTCCATCAGTACCCACGACAAGGCCCGGCAGATCTACGCGTATGGTTTTGCGCTCCTGGACAATGATGGTATCATCTACACGGCACCGTCGGTGGTTGATCCCCACCCTGCCATAGATGTGAATCTCTACCCGGGTGGCGAACATACCGGCTGGTTTGTTCTGCAGGCTCCGCGCCAGATTCAGTCAGCGACGTTACGTTATCAGCCGACGTTTGGCAACCGGGAGTTGAATACGCGGTACCTGGCGCTACAACCAGAATTACAATTGCCTGGGACACCATCACGCCAGGCACTATCGACGCACTATTCAGTGTTCTTAACGCAAACGGCATCTCTATTGGCACTCAACTAGTGAAGAGGGGACAAGCGTAGTATGGCACCACAACCAATCGCCCTGACCGTCTATTTTGATTTTCTCTGTCCATTCGTTAACCGTCTCTCGCTCTGGTTTGACCAGGTAGAAAAGCAGCGCGGCGGCCTGACCGTGACCTGGAAATATTTCTCACTTGAGCAGATTAATGCCCCCGACGAGGACTGGTGTTTGTGGGAACAGCCGGAAGACTACACCAGCCTGATCGGTGGTAGCCCGGAGTATCGTGGGCTGTTTGCCTTCTGGGGAGCCGAAGCCGCCCGGCAACAGAGCGCCGCAGCCTTTGAGCAGTTCCGCCGGACCCTTTTGCATGCGCGGCATAGTGAAGAACTGGATTTTGGTCTGCGCGTCAATGTGCGTAGCATCGCCGCCCAGGTCGGGCTCGATATGACCCGCTTCGACGCCGACTTTACCGACCGCCGTCTGCTTGATGCCATCCGCTGCGACTTTGAAGAGGCACGCAACCAGTACAAAGTCTTTGGCGTGCCGACCATCTGTGACGATGCCGACAACGCAATGTATCTTAAACTGACGCAGGTGCCGCCCGCCAATGATGCGGTTCCGTTCTTCGATGAATTCCACCGCAGCTTTACTAACCGGTCCTGGCTGGCCGAGATCAAGCGGCCTGGACCCTGAATAGTGCGTGAGGATTATGCCTATGTCTGCGTTACCTCAGATCACCTACACCATCGCCATGCCACAGCCCCACACCCATCTCTACGATGTCGGCATTGATGTGGCGGGATTGAGCGGCAACAGCAGCGATTTTGTGCTGCCCTCCTGGACCCCCGGCTCTTACCTGATCCGGGATTATGCCCGGCATGTGCAGGAATTTGCGGCGGAAGCAGATGGTACAGCGCTGATCTGGCGCAAGACGGCCAAGGATACCTGGCAGGTCGAGACAAACGGCGCGGAACGCATCCAGGTGCGCTATCGGGTTTATGCGAATGAGTTAACCGTGCGAACCAGCCACCTGGATGGCAGCCATGGCTATTTTAATGGCGCAACCGTGTTTATGTTCATTCCCGAACGTACCGCCGAGCCGCTGGCACTGCATGTGCAGACGCCGCAGGGCTGGCAGGTTACGACCGGGCTGGAACCGGCCGCCGAACAGACGCCGGTGACGCATGCACCCTTTTCCCGGCGCACAGCGGATTATAACTTGCAAACGCGGGTATTTACTGCCAGTGATTACGATGAGTTAATCGACTGTCCGGTCGAGTGTGGTACCCACCGGCTGTTGACCTTTGCGGTTGACGGCATTGAACATCGGATTGCCATCTGGGGGCGGGGGAATGAAGACGAGGCGCGCCTGGTTGCCGATACCCGCCGCATCGTTGAGGTGGAGCGTGATCTCTTTGGTGGTCTGCCCTACCGGCACTATACCTTCATCCTGCATCTGACATCGGGGCGGGGTGGCGGGCTGGAGCATCGCAACAGTGTCACCAACCTGCTGAACCGCTGGACATTTCGACCGGAACGCGCCTATGAGCGTCTCCTGGGGCTACAGTCGCACGAGTTTTTTCATGTCTGGAATGTAAAGCGTATTCGGGCGGAACCACTCGGACCATTTGACTATCGCCGGGAAAACTACACCCGGCAACTCTGGGCGATGGAGGGTGTTACCAGTTACTACGACAACCTCTTTCTGGTGCGCGCGGGTTTGATCACTCCGGAGCGCTACCTGGAAATCCTGGCCGATGAGATCCTCAACCTGCAGAGCCAGCCGGGGCGGGCACTGCAAAGCCTGGAGCAGAGCAGCTTTGATGCCTGGATTAAATATTATCGCCCCGATGAGAATAGCGGTAACAGCGGTGTCTCCTACTATCTCAAGGGGGGGCTGGTCTCCCTGCTGCTGGATATGGAGATTCGGCAACGCACGGATAATGCACGCTCGTTTGATGATGTGTTGCGCTACCTCTACGCAACCTATCCCATCACTGGTCCCGGCATTCCTGAAGCGGAAGGCTACCTGACAGCTATCGAAACGGTGGCCGGGTCTGCCGATGGCTTTTACCGCGACTTCTTTGCCCGCTATATCGCCGGCACCGCGGAACTGGATTACGACCAGGGGTTGAGCTATGCCGGACTGCGGCTGGAGTGGGGCTACCGCAACCGGCGCGATAGCGAACCGCCCGCCTGGCTGGGGCTGCGCCTGAAAACCGAGGAGGGGCGTACCGTCGTTGCCAATCTGCGCTCGGATAGTCCGGCCTACAGTGCGGGGATCTACGCCGGGGACGAACTGCTGGCCCTGGACGGCTGGCGGATCAATGACGCGCTGCTGCCGGAGCGTCTGGCCGAACATGCGCCGGGCGAGACGGTGACGCTCACCCTCTTTCGGCGCGATGAACTGCTGCAGATCCCGGTGATACTTGCGCCGGCACCCTACGACAAACTCAGCCTGGTCCGCAGCGATCAGCCTGATGCGCTACAAGAACGGATCTACCAGAGCTGGCTCGGTCGCCAGAGCTGATACCGATTTGTTGTCATAGCCACAGAGGACACCGAGGACGCAGAGATGTTGAACGGGAATATGCTGCTCTGCGCTTCGTGTCTCCATTCCGGCTCATTGCCGGTTTGATGGCAAACTCGTATGACCGGGAACAAACCAACTTCCTCCGGCGTCTCTACACCAGACTGGCAGATATACCGTGTAAGCAAGGAGACCGCCATGAAACCTATTCTTCGCCAACGTTACGCGCGTCCATTATTCGTTCTGCTGCTGTTGCTGCTGCTCGCCGGGTGCGGCGGCACAGCTCAAGAAGAATTTAGTGAAGTAAACGAGGGGCTGGCCCCCCCCGGATTAGATGAATCCAGGCGTCAGTCGGCACCTGACGCAGCCCCGACCATGCAGATGGCAGAAGGTGCCGGTGCCGAATTTGAAGAAGAAGCGATGGCGGAACCGGCTCCGGCTGCTCCGGCTGCTCCGGCTGAGGCTGACGCTGCCCAGGAAGCACAACCCACGCCATTCACTCAGGCGGTGGCCTTCAACGAAGATGTGGGGCGGAAGATCATCAAGAATGCCGATCTGACGATTGAGGTCGCCAGCGTTGAGATTGCCGTGAGCCGGATCAGCAGCGCGGCGGGGCAGGTTGGCGGGTATGTGCTGGAGACCCGCACCAACTTCGGCGAGGAGGGAGCCGAGGGAGCCGTGATGCAGATTGCAGTGCCCGTGGATACCTTCGAGGCCACCCTGGAGCGCATCCGCGAGACGGCCACCCGATTGATTGACGAGCAGGCTTCGGGTACGGATGTATCCCAGGAATATGTCGATGTTCAGAGCCAGCTTGCCAACCTGGAGGCTACCCAGGCGCGCATCCGCGAGTTCCTGGAGCAGGCCGAAACCGTGGAAGAGGCGTTGCGGGTAAATAGCCAGCTTAGCGACGTTGAAGCCCAGATCAGTCAACTCAAGGGGCGACTGCAATATCTGTCGCAGCGGGCCGCCTTCTCGACCATCACGATCCAGTTAGAGCAGCAGCCACCCGAAATCACACCCACGCCGACCGCCACGCCGACGCCAACCGTAACGCCCACGCCTGAGCCGGTCTGGTCGCCGGGTGAGACGGCGGGGCAGGCCTATGGTACGCTTACGGATGTGCTGCAGGTTGTTGCGACCATGGCGATCTGGCTGGCAGTGGTGGTGCTGCCTCTGGCGCTGCCGATTGTTCTGATCGGGCTGGGATTACGCGCCTGGCAGCGGCGCAACCGCTCACAACCCCAAACAGGAAGCAGTGTGCCTCCCCTAACGCCAACCTCGCAGGAACCGGCCGAGAGTGGTACATCAACAGATTGACATAAAGTTGACAGCGTGATTTCTGACTTCCGGCGGCAGGTATGGTCAACATACCTGCCGCCGGATTCTACTTACTCCTCATACTGTTCCGGTAACTGCACCGGAACAACTGGAGCATTCTGCTCCTGCCGTAGATTGAGCCGGTTGCGCTTCATCCCTGCAACTATGCCGCAGCTATGGTGTGAGGTGCTGCCGGATCGCGCTCAACAGGTCATCAAGATTGAGCGATTGACCAACCATCTGTCCGTGTAATGCCTGCAACTGATCGGTCTGCTCGGTAGACAGATGATGGTCAGCCGAGTTCATCAGCACGGGAATATGCTGGGTGAGCGGATTACGGCGGAGCATCTGGAGGATCTTGAGCCCACTTTGCGGTTCCTCCATCCGCATGTCGAGCATTATCAGGTCAGGGCAGTGCTGTTCGGCCAGGGGACAGGCGCTGTCACTTGTCGCGCAGAGAATAACTTCGTACTGTTCATCCGTGAGTAGTTCATGCATCAGATAGAGATAACGCTGATCATCATTCACAACCAGAATAAGTGGATGTTCGCGCTGCATTGGACACCTCGTGAACTACTCTCGATTATATACTTCAATACAGACTTGATATGACAATCATGCTTGCGCCTGAAACCCGGTTTTCGATGCATTGCTGAGGCAAAAACTCAGCAAAAACGATATATTTATCACATGCGCTTCCCTGTAATCACTGGCTGGAAAAACCGATCATCAATGCGCCGCACGTCATGAAATCCCGCCTGCATCATCAGACTGAGCAGCGTGTTGATGCTAACGGCGTAATATTGTGTCCGCATCACATGGGTGGTACATACTGCGTCACCCTGATCTTCCACAAGATAGAGCGCTACATCATAAATCATTCCATGAAACTCCCAGACCTGAAAGACGAGGTAGCGCGTCTGTCCCTCGATGCGTATGCCGTAGGGCTTAATCTGCACACCTGTGCGCTCCTCGGCGTCATAATCACGGACAGATATTAGACAGCCGCCGCCGGTACGCGTACAGGCATAGAATTGTCGAAAAGTCTGGAGGAGATCGGCATCGGTTAGCAGGTGTGGGACGGAGTTGTCACAGGCAATGACCAGATCAAACTGCTTTTGATGATGGATAAAGGCTGCACGCATGTCCGCAACCGTGAAGTCGATATGCAACCCGCGCTGTGCGGCCTCGCGCTGTGCGCGCGCAACGCCATCGCTTGATAGATCTGAGGCAGTGACATGATAGCCCAGGCTGGCGAGCCCCATCGCCTGTGTCCCAATACCGCATGCTACATCGAGGAGGGTATGAACATGCTTATCCCACACCTCCCGAATGATACTATCCAGGTCAATAGCCTGCTGCTGAATACTCTTCTCCCAATCCCGATAGATAAGATGGTAGAAAGGAGCAAGGTGGTTGTAAAAGGTAGAAGAAGTCATTTCTTGCTCCATACACAGGACACCCTGTATGCGATAGAAGTGACACACTTCATTCCTTAGCTCAAAGATACAAAGACACGAAGACACGAAAGAAAATAAGACCCTCGTGTTCTTCGCGCCCTGTATATCGTGTAAGCCTTTAAAGGCTACCAGGCAAATACGAATGGGTTTAGAAGCCCGACACTAATGCGTTACTTCGATAATGCCACGTTCAGCGGTATACAAATCCCCCCGGATGCCGCTCTCCAGATTCCAGAACCAGATCGTTGACGAACTCTGCGGAGCAATCAGGTCAGGGCCGCGCGGCTCCGGCAAACCGCGTGCGGCAGCGATATACGCCAGACCCGTGCTGGTTGCGGTGGCATCACCCAGCACACCCAGACTGCGCCCGGCAGCGATCACCTGATCGTCACCGGCAGTTGTGCGCCGATGCAGCGCATAGTCCTGGATCAGCGTGGAGGCGCAGGCCGTGGTCAGGTAGTAGAGCGTGCCATCATCGCTCCAGGCCAGTGGCCGCGCCCAATATCCCTCGTCAATAACTTCCTGCTCATTGCCATTGGCATCCAGCAGCAGCAGATCCGTTCCCGCGCCCGGTTCAGTCCGTAGCGCCGTCACCGCGATAGTCCGGCCATCGGGCGCAACAAACGGCACGCCCAGCGCCTGATAGCGATCACCTACGAGTAACCCGGCTCCAATATCGCGCTCCCCCGTATCGTTCAGCCGTTGGACAAACAGGGTGCTACGTCCATCGGGTGCATTGGCGGGATAGACCAGGGTCTCGTTGTTCAGCCACTGTGGGCTAAAGCGGTTCCACTCGCTATCACCGGTCACCCGCTCCGGTCGCCCACCCTCGGCAGGAACAACCCAGATGCTCCGTTGCACAGGCATCAACCCCCGCTCATCAACGCTGAAGGCCACGGTCTGCCCATCGGGGCTAAACGCCGGATCGGCACAGTTGATCCCCGGTTGGGCCAACCGACGCACATTCGAGCCGTCAGCCTCCATGATCCAGAGTTGCCCGGGTACGGCAAACGTCATCTCCAGCGGATCGATCCCGGGTTGTGTGCGGCAGAAGGCAATCTGCGATCCGTCGGGACTGACCGCGACGGCGATCTCTTCCTCAGGTGAGTCGGTCAAATTGACTGCGCCACCATCGCGCCGACGGCTCTGGTTCCCCGGCGTTGCTGCCGGTGTTGCGACAACCAGCGGCGCTGCTCCCGATTGCTCAATCCGCCAGATATCACCATCCAGCAGAAAGATCAGCGGATCGGGTGAGGCAATGCTGCCACCGCCGGTGGGGATAGTCAACTGATCACTCGACTCGACCAGGGGTGATGAGCGCGCCACCTCGATCTGGATTTGCTGCGGATCACGCGAAAACGAGAGTTGGAAGGGCACCGGTTCTGCCACGGCCAGGGTAAGGATCGCGCCGACATCAGCTGTCTCATCGTAGCGAAAGTCAACGCTGCTGATCATCCGCGTCTCGGTAAAGGTCAGCGTTTCCGTAATAACCGATTCTTCAAACGCCTCATCGTGCAGCCAGTTGGGCAACTCCACCTGCACGACATAGGGACCGGGAGCGACCGGCTCATTCATCAGCAGAGTGAAATCATAATCACTCAGACAGTAAGCCTCGGCACTGACCGGGGCCGATCCCGACGATACATCAAAGGCGAGGGTAATCCGTTCAAATGCCGGAAAGCCCGTCGCGGTAACATCCGTCAGGCGGGCCGAGAAGCGCCCACTGGCGATTGTATCGGTGGCCTGATTGCAAAAACTAAAGCCACGAAGCGCAGGGTTAGCGGTTGGCGTGGGCGGGAACGGCGTCGGCGTGGGTGACAACGTCGGGGTGGGCGTCTCCGTTGGGCCGACTGTTGGCGTGGGTGTCAGGGTTGGCGTCGAAGTCGGCGTCGCCGAGGGAGTACCCGCAAGAATGGTCTCGATACTGGCGATCTCTTCCTCCTGGATCACCTGCTCACAACTGACAAGCAGCGCGACAGTCATCATCAGGAGGACATAGAGCGCAAGAGAAAACAGGGTAGTTCGCTTTGTCTGCTTCATGCTCAGGGGGGCCTTTAGCCGAACTGGCTTCAGCGTGGAACCTCTCACTAGTCACCAGGCAGGGCCACTTTGATCCAGCCACGGCGCATAGCGTAGACGACGGCCTGGGTGCGGTCGTTAACAGCCAATTTACGTAGAATAGACGAGACGTGATTTTTGACGGTCTGGTTACTGATATCGAGCAGCAGCGCAATTTCCTTGTTGGTCCGCCCGGCAGCAACCAGTTCAAGCACCTGCAACTCACGCGGCGAGAGCGGGGAATAGATGCTCTGCGTATCTTCATCGACAGCCATCTGGCGAAATGCGCCAAGCACCTGCGCGGCAACCTCCGGCAGCGAGAGCACCAGTTCGTTGATGGGATATGCACCCTTGCGTACTTCATAGAGGGTGGTCAGCAGTTCATCCCAGGAAATATTGCGCGGGAGATAGGCCGCCACTCCTGCCCGAATTGCCTTGACCACATACTGCCCATCAAGCGAGGCACTGAGGAGTATAATCCCGACGTGCGGATGGGAGCGCTTAATTGCCCGTGAAACCTCCAGGCCATTCACACCCGGCAGATCGACTTCCATCAAGACCAGGTCAGGGTCGGTATAGTCTACAAGCTGAATTGCCTGTTGCCCATTGCTGGCCTCGCCGGCAATCCGAAAGTCAGGCAATGCCGCCAGATTATGGCGGAGACCTTCGCGAAAGAGCGCATGGGCATGAACAAGAACAATGGAGGTAATACTCACGGACCATTCCCCCTCAACTTAACGTAATTCCCCGGTGCCAGTCAACGTGTGCTAACTGGAAAACCAGAGAGCAGTGCTACAATATTTTTACGACCGGGTGTAACGCGCCATGCACGCCCGTGCCGGTCACACCCGTGTGCCTGAAAACGCCGCAGCGTTCAACACATATGCGCCATACACCGGGGTGAAGCCTGCACGTACTGGGTCTTGTCGTCCCGGTGTTTTCCGGGATATTTCACACTTCAACTGTTGTTGCAACAAATTGTTGACATAAACACATCCCGGATAGCGCCCCGTGTGTAAACCGATACACCGGTGGCTACAATGATGGGACAGGCACACAGAACAGTAGAACGCGTTACAATGCGGTCAAGCTATTATACTCCATATCGATAGAGAAAACAAGATCTCCTAGCGGATTGTCATCGGCATGACAATATGGACATAGCCCTCCTGACCGACTGGTTTTAACACACCGGGGCTCTGCGGTGTCTGCGTTTCGAGGGCGACCTGCGCCGTTTTCATCGCATTCAGCGCCTCTGCCAGATATTTCACATTGAGCGCAATCTGCCCCCCCTCACCATGAACCATGCCGTCGAGTTCGCCGGTATTATCGCCGACCTCCGCAGCGTTGGCGCTGATGACCAGCTTGCCGGGCCCCATGTCACCGCCCGGCTCAACTGTGATCTTGACAATATTCTGGCTGGCGTTGGCAAAAAACGAGGCCAGTTTGACCGCTTTGGTCAACTCCTGGGTTTCCAGCACGGCACGGGTAGTATGATCGGTCGGGATAATCCGCTCAAAATCGGGGAACTTGCCGTCGATCAGGCGTGATACCAGATCGGTGCTTTCGGTGTGAAATAGCACCTGATTGCCCTCCGGCGTCACCGACAGGGCCACACTCTCGGCATCACCGATAATGCGTGCCAGTTCGCTCAATGCCCGCGCCGGCACGATCAACTCCTGGGAGGTCGCCACCGGTTCCGGCAGCGTGATGATCCGCTTTGCCAGCCGAAACCCATCGGCGGCAGCAAACACGGCTTCATTGCCCCGCAGTCGGATCAGCACCCCGGCCAGGACGGGACGCGAGTCATCGCCTGCGGCGGCAAAGGCAACCTGATCGATCGCCTCACGCAGCATATCGGCAGGCAGGGTGACAACCGGATCGCGCTCGGCAACGGTAGGGATAGGTGGAAACTCATCGGCTTCGATGCCCTTGATATTATTGGTAAAACGCGCGCATGCCAGGTTCACCGATTGGGTGCGCGCATCGAGCGTTAATGTCACTTTATCGTTTGGCAGACCTCCAACCACATCGCTCAAGAGCTTTGCCGGAACGGTACTCGCGCCTTCTTCGGCAATCTGTGCGCCAATCCAACAGGTAATACCGACTTCAAGGTTGGTGGCGGCCAGTTTGAGACGCCCATTATCGGTTGCAAGCAGCACATTTGCCAGCACCGGCAGGGTACTCTTGCTGGCAACCGCATGGCTGACGGTTGCCAGTCCGCGTTTAAGATTTTCCTGGAGGCATGAGAGTTTCATCCGTACTCCTTCATTGATGCACATGGAACTATCAGTTCCACCCTCTGACCAGGCAATACCTGTCCAGGGTTATCCTGAGGTGTGAACCGAGGTGGGATGGATCAATTATAGCACAGGTCATCGTCCGTTCCAAAATGCAACTACATAACGCAGTTGCAGGGTGAACAATTGCACTGATCGTCACAGGTTACCAGCACGAGAATGTACTGGGTAGCAGGTGACCTTTTTCCTATTTCGGAAAATTTACTAATCAGGTTAAGATAAAATTAACGACACACTGTAGTACTGGTGAACTTGTCGCTGCCTTTTTCCGTATTCAAGAGAGTATACGCATCTACATATCATCCGTTGTGTGGCACTCTCTGCAATACCTGACATTCTATTTTCATCAACCGAGAGGATTTGTCATGCAAGCGATCTTTTGTGATACTGACGGGTGGCTGAACTTTGCACACCGTGCCTGGCAGGCAGCCGGCAGTCCGGCTGAACTTGATCCCCACACGATTATGACCAGTCCTGTTACGTATAATCGTGCAACCTACTCCTGGCTCGAAACCCGCTACCGTACCAGCTATCGCCAGCTTTTCCAGATGATCAGCCCGGAGAGCCAGTTGATGCAGCAACAACCCGAACAGTTCCTGCAGCGCTGGCGTATCCACTACGATCCGATCACAATCTGGAAGCAGGTATGCCCGCTCTTTGTCTTTGGTGATGCGCTGGAGAGAGTGAAACAGCAGCACATACGTCTCGCCGCAGCATATGTCATCGGCTACGGCATTCCGGTCATGGCAATTGATCAGATGCTGGATGCGCTGCCCCATGCCGGACAGGAGATGCAGGACTGGTTCTTTGTTCTGGCGGCGTATGCCCTGGGATTGGAGCAGCTTCATGCAGCACATGTCCCCGCGCGCATTGCTACGCGGTTCCTGGACTATACCCGCCAGATGCACCACTTCTTGTGGCGGGAGAAGAGCAGTCACTTCCGGCTACCGGATGCGGTTTCGGCGGAAGCGTTGCAGAACTATCTTACGGGTGACAGTCGCCTGCTCTCGTCAATCTTTTTCGGTACAACGATTGAGTGGGCCTTTATTGTGCATCAGGGCAGCGTTCCGGCCCGGTTTGAGCCTGTGCTGCTCAATCTGCGCCGCCTGCGCCAGCTTAATGATGAACTGGTAGATGTGGACGATGATATTCGCTATGGCATTGTCACTTATCCCTACCTGCATGGCCTGGCCTCCCCAGAGTATGGTCAGCAACTGGCCCAGAATATCCGCAGAACCTGGGAGCTGGACTGGGCTGGTCCAGACTCGGCGCAGATGGCGGAACTGACTGCCCAGCGCCGCACACTCCTGCAGCAGGCCGGCAGTTTTGCCGCAACTGCCACTGCTTCGATGAATTTCCTGCGGACCTGTATGACCGCTGTTAGCGAACAATTCTCGGCAACCAGCGCTTTTGGTGTCACGTTGTTGTTAAACCAGCGCTTGTCACACCTGGTACGGCTGGCCCAGAACAACTGGCAAGAGATTGCCAATGTCTACCAGCCTGACCCGTTCGGGTCGGATGTTTCCTGGGCAGAGCAGCGGCAGGAGCTGATACCCCTTTCCATGATACCGGAGGTGATGCAACCGCTGCAGTAGTTATAACCCTCAGTGCCACGAGTTACGCAGTCCCCGTGAACGGAGCTTTGCGCCTCCGGCAGGGCGGAAGATCCCATTCTTTCTCACAAATATGTTGCACATGATGCAACATGTTTGTGAGAAAGATAAAAACGTACCATGCTGCCGCAGGCACAACCGGCTTGCGGGTCTGGCACACGGACGGAATAGTTTGCACCGCGTAACTCTTGTCAGTGATGTATATCCGCCTGCCCTGTTCTATCCCCTGTGCTGCCTGGAGGCATGGTTGCCTGATCGTTCCGCTCCGGGCAGCAACTTCCCCGGTTGTGTACTCTCGTACAATCCATGTTTACATAACATAAATGTGTGCGTGATGCCTTTTCCATGCTACACCGATATTCTCGCCACATCTGTTCCGACGGTTTCTATGCGCGGCAGAGTCAGCGTGGCGCACTCTACCCCAGCAAACCGGGTGGCACCAGTTACGGCATAAAGTTGACACGTCTACAGCCTCTGCGTAGAATAAGACTATTACAAAGCGCCAGGCGCATGGGAATGTACGACAACACAGCGTATTCCTGATAACACGAAAAATAGTGACAGTGTTGACCGATAATGCCAACACGACGCGCGTCTGCGACCCTGTTTCTGTGAATCCGGATCACGAACACAGCCGTACCGCGTCAGTACCCGAAGCGCTGCATGCCGGTGTGGGCCCGAGTACAAGCCCGTTGAAGCCTACTGCTCCGCATATGCCCGCAGAAGCATACAATGAAGTTAGCGCCGGGCAGAGCAGAATGCAGCCAGCGTTGAAGCTGCATATAGAGGAATGAAGATTAACCATGGAGATTACTGTTCATCAGGGAACCGTTCTGCAGGAGACCACGCCGCTGGTTGTGCTGGCTGTCTGGGAAGATGAGGCACTGCCCGAGCCAGTTGCGGCACTGCTGGAGGCCGATGATTTTCGCGGGCAGGCACGCCAGACTGTGCTGCTCTATCCCCGGGGGGCGCTACCCGCACGCCGCCTGCTTCTGCTAGGGCTGGGTAAACGGAGCGCCGCGACTGCCGATATTCTCCGGCAGGCAGCCGCTCAGGCCGGTCAGAAAGCCCATGATCTACAACTCACCAGCTTTGCCATAAATCTGCCGCTGGTGGAAACGGTATCACCCGTGAGCGCGGCGCAGGCACTGGTCGAAGGAGTTGAGTTGGGGCTCTATCGCTACCTGGAGTACAAGAGCAGTCCTTCCGCTGAACAGACCCATCGGGTTGAGCAGGTGCGTCTGCTGCTGGAAGCGCCGATTGATGCAGCGCAGCGCGGGGTCGCGGCAGGTCAGGCGGTGGCGCGGGGTGTGCTGCTGGCGCGTGATCTGGCGAATGGGCCGGGGAATGCGGTGACGCCTACCCGTCTGGGCGAGGTGGCTCAGGAGATCGGCAAACGCCACAGCATGCAGGTTACGGTGCTGGGGCCGGAGGAGTTGACGGCGCAGGGGTTTGGCGGCATCCTGGCCGTGGGGCAGGGATCGGCCCAACCGCCACGGTTTATTATCATGGAGCATGGGCGCGCGGGCAACGGGCCAACAATCTGCCTGGTTGGGAAGGGGATAACCTTTGATACGGGTGGTATCTCTATCAAGCCCGCCGAGAAGATGGACGATATGAAGATGGATATGGGTGGCGCTGCGGCCGTCCTGGGGACGATGGAGGTTGTCGGAGCGCTAAACCTGCCGCTGCATGTTGTCGGGCTTATCAGTTCGGCTGAGAATATGCCCGGCGGAAGTGCCTACAAACCCGGTGATATCATCAAAACCCTGAGCGGGCAGACGGTTGAGGTGTTGAATACCGATGCCGAGGGGCGCATCGTGCTCTCCGACGCACTTTCCTATGCACAACGCTACCACCCCCAGGCTGTAGTGGATGTAGCCACGCTCACAGGTGCGGTTGTCGTCGCGCTGGGAAATCACGCGACTGGTCTGATGGGGAATAACCAGGATCTGGCCGACCGGCTTATCCGGGCCGGGCAGACGACGGCTGAACCTGTCTGGCAATTGCCCCTCTGGGACGAATACCGTGATATGATGAAGAGTGAGATTGCTGATCTCAAAAATGTCGCCGGTCGTCAGGGGGGCGCAATTATGGCCGCCGGGTTCCTCGCTGCCTTTGTGGGCGAGTATCCCTGGGCCCACCTGGATATCGCCGGTACCGCCTGGACCGAGAAGGCCACACGCGCCTACCAGACGCGCGGGGCCACGGGGGTTGGTGTCCGGTTGCTGACGCAGATGCTCCAGGACTTCTGTCCGGCCGAAGACTGATGGTCAGTATCCGGCAGGGCGTTCTACGTGGGCCTCTTCGTCATCAGCCTTGAGTGAGTCTGCTGGAGGAGCAGTTCGTATGGAATCGGAGCAATTTCTTGTTCGTGTCTGGGGTGCGCGCGGGAGCTATCCTGTGCCAGGGCAGCATACGGTGCGCTATGGTGGGAACACAACCTGCGTTGAGATCCAGGTTGGTAAACATATTCTCGTGATCGATGCCGGGACGGGTATTATTAACCTGGGGTATGATTTGATACGCCGCGCGAAGCAGGCCGGTGGCGCGCCAATTATCGCAACCATCCTGCTGACCCATATGCATCATGATCATACGCAGGGGTTTCCCTACTTTCCTCCAGCTTATATCGGCAGTAGTATCCTGCATATTCTGGGGCCGCGGACCTTTGAAGAGGATCTGGAAGAGGCGCTCAACCATGCGGTCTTGCCGCCCAGTTTCCCGGTGAGCCTGCACGAGATGCCATCGTTCAAAGTTGTACGTAGCCTGAGCGAAACGGATACGATTGTGCTCGATCAGGAGCAGAGTCGTCCGCACATCTACAATGTGTATCATGATCATATTGAACATTCACCGGATATGGTGCGGGTGCATATTCACAAGAGTTATGCGCATCCGCGCATGGGGGTGTATATCTACCGGATCGAGTGGCATGGTAAATCGGTGGTCTTTGCCAGCGATACCGAGGGCTATATCGGCACTGACCGGCGGTTGGTCAACTTTGCGCGCGACACCGATCTGCTGATCCATGATGCCCAGTATGTGCAGAACGACTATGTCACCGTCAAGCAGGGCTGGGGGCATAGTACGCCGCAGATGGCCTGCGAGGTAGCCCGCCTGGCGGGAGCGCGGCGGCTGGTGCTGTTTCATCATGACCCGCGCTATAACGATGAGCAGATAGATGCAATTCAGTCTGAGGCGCGCTGTCTCTTCCCCGAAACGGTTGCCGCCTATGAAGGGCTGGAGATTGTGCTTTAGTTGACAGGACTTACGCGGTGGGAGTCTGGATCACGAAAGCCGCGCAACGGCCAGTGCTGATATGCGTTACGCGATCCTCCGTTTGACAGTGGATAGTGCCTGCGACCACAGGCGGATCAGGCTTCCATCGGGTGAATATCCGGTTTGCATGCCAACCGCGTAACTTCTGTAACTGAAGGATTGGGGCGCAGCACGCTGCGCCCCTACTGCATGGTTTGCATGGTTACAACCACCGCCGGCAGGGTAAAGGCAAAGGTACTACCCTCACCCGGGGTACTCTCCACCCAGATGCCCCCGCCGTGGGCCTCAACCGTCAGTTTGCAGAAGGTTAACCCCAGCCCGGTGCCGTCCCTGCGCCATTTGCCGGCCTGCCCAAACTTGGCGAAGATCTTCTCCTGATCGGCCGGGGCAATGCCCGGCCCATAATCGCGCACCGCTATCGTGATCATCCGTTCAGGGTAGTGTGTGACGATCATCTCGTTGCTGGTACTGACCAGCAGCGATGCATCAGCCGCTGTGGGCGGTGTCTCCGGTTCCTGCACCTGGATCGTGACGGCGCTACCACGCGGCCCAAACTTCAGCGCGTTGTCGATCAGGTTCTGCAGGACACGCATGATCAGATCGCTATCGGCATAGACCTGGGGCATCCGCTCTACCGGCGCAACTTCAATCGCAATCTGCTTTTTGCGCGCAATCGGTGCCAGGCGGTCAATCGCCCGCTGGATGACCTGATCCAGCGCGACGGCTCCCCGGTTAAGCGGCATCCGGCCGCTCTCCAACCGGCTGATGTCGAGCATCAGGTTGACCATGCTCAACAGATGCTCGGCACTTTCAAAGGCAATGGACAACACTTCGCTCTGCCGGGGTGTGACCTCGCCGATGATCCCCTTGAAGATTAGATCAATCGAGGTCATGATGCTGGTGAGCGGACTGCGCAGATCATGGACAATCATACTGGTCAGATCCTGGCGCAATCGCTCGGCTTCTTTAGCCGCCGTGATATCGCGCAAGACCAGCAGCAGGGGTGAGCGATCTGTGCCAGTGGCAGCGGATGTGTCCGGCTGCGCACCCATAACGCGCAGAGCGGTCCACTCCAGGGCACGGGTAGTGGCATTGGGCTGGCTCAGTTCGCCCTGGGCCACCTCGCTGCTCCCGGTGCTGACATTAATCAACCCGGCCTGGAGCGCATGCCACTCGTCCACCGCGTAGCCCGACTGCCTGGCCCAGGTGCCCAGAAAATCTTCCAGCATCTGATCGACAATCCGGGACTCGTCGATGGCGATCAGGTGATGAAAGGCGCTGTTGACCACGGCGATCTGGCCGGTATCAGTAATCAGGAGCATACCCTCCTGGGTTGAGGCCATAATCGAGGCGAGTTGATCCCGCCCACGGCGGACCTCGCTGAAGAGGCGGCCACTCTCGACGGCAACCGCAGCCTGACCCGCAAACAGTGCCAGCGTCTCCAGATCGGTTGTCGATGGCACGGTTTCAACATAACCGACACAGATCGCGCCCAGGGTACGCTGGGTGGCGCGTAGCGGGATGGCAACCCAGGTGATGACACGATCTTCAGGCTCTTCAACCTTTTCACCCTCTTCCCTTCCGCCCGCCGGAACATGCCGACTGGTGACCGGGCGGCCGCTGTTGATCGCCTGATGCGCCAGGCCCATCAGCATCTGGTCATCGGCGGGGGAGGAGCCCAGGCGCACGGTGACGTGCAGACCGATGGGCGATGTGCCGGCGTTGTCGGCATCGTCTGCAAAGAGAAATACCAGGGCATTCTCGGCTGCGGTGGTTTCGATCATGCCGCTGGTGGTCATCTGGAAGATCTGTTCGGCCGAGCGCAACGAGGTGTTGATGGCCATACCCAGCCCGTTGAGGGCAATCATGCTGCGCAGGTTGTGCTGCTGCTCGTTGTAGAGCCGGGCATTCTCGATAGCGACGGCGGCCTGGTTGGCGAAAATCTCGAGTAATTGCACCTGCTCCGGCGAGGGCTGAAGGCTATCTTCTGGTTCCTCAACCCGGAGCAAGCCCAGGATCTCGCCATGCCGGTCACGGAGCAGGCTAAACAGCGTGTCGCGCGCATGCCAGCCCCCCGGCGGGGGCGGCGGCAGATCGGGAATGTAGGTCTGATCCGGTGGCCCCCAGAGTTGGAAATAGTCATCGTAGCGGTGGTCGATCAGGTAGGTCGCCGCGCCCCGGCGAAATTCCGGTCGCAACAGCATCTGGAGGCGCTCCAGCGGCACACGCGTCGTGCTGAGTTGTGGGAACATGCTGGCGGCCGGGCCGGCGGCAACGACCCGCCGCAGGTAGGGTCGGGCCATACGATCCCGTTCGACCAGTGCGATCACGGCACTGCGAAAGCCGGTGTTCTGGCTGGCAGCCTCGGCAATCTGGTGCAGTAGTTCGTCCTGGCGCCGCTCGGCACGCAGTGCATTACCCACGCGCAGAATCTCTCGCAACTGGTGGTTACTCTGGTCCAGTTCGCGCACCCGGCGGGCCAGCGCCTGATCGATCCGGGCAAACTGCTGCGCGTTCTCCAGCGCAATCACGGCCTGATCGGCGAATGCCTCCAGCAACGCGCGATCCTCTTCGATGAACGGCCCGCCGGTACGTTTGTTCATCGCCTCGATCACGCCCAGGATGCCGCCACGCCCACGCAGGGGCACCGCCAGCAGGGAACGGGTGACATAGCCGGTGGTGGTATCGGTGGCGGCGTAGAAGCGCCCATCGTTGCTGGTATCATTCACAATGGCCGACTCGCCGCTGGTCGCCACAAACCCGGCCACACCGACGCCGTGGGGTAACCGCTCTCCCAGCAATTCGTGGCCTTTCGGCCCGCAGGCATAGGAGAAGACCAGATCGCCGTTGGTCTCATCAACCAGCAGCAGCGAGCCCTCTTCCACATCCAGCAGTTCCTGCGCCTGCTGCATAATCAGCGAGGGCACCCGCGCCGGGTCAAGCGTTGAGGTGATGCTATGGCTGATCCGGTGGAGTGCGGTAAGCTGGCGCGCCTGCTGTTCGGCCCGGGCGAACAGGTGCGCATTCTGGATCGCAATCGCCGCCTCGGTTGCCAGTTCTTCCAGCAGTTCAATCTGTGTGGCGGTATAGCTTATGCCCGGCTCCGACCTGAACGACACCAGCGCGCCGATAACCTGGTCGTTGACCAGCAGCGGCACGCCCAACCAGGCATAGACATACAGCGTATCTTCAATCAGAAGGGCCGGGATATTACGCCGCTTGCACTCGGCAAAATAGTCATCGGTGCAGATCGGCTGACGGGTCGAAACCACCAGACCGGACAGACCGGCATCCTGCCGCCAGAAGAGCGGATTGTAGCGCCGCTGCGCCCCCTCGACCAGGTAGGCCATCTCCAGCCACTGGTCATTTTGATTATGCAGCGCCACAAAAAAGTTGGGGACATCCAGCAGGCGCGTGGTGATGTCATGGAGCTGGCCCAGCAGGGTCTCAAACTGGAGCACCCCCCGCAACGAGTGGATTGCTTCACTCAGCATGCGACGTTTCTCGTCTACCTCGGCGGTGGACTGGCGTTCCAGCAGAGTCATACTGGTCGCCACCACTGTAGCCAGGGCGATCAATGCCTGGGTCTGCGCACCCGTCCACTCTCCCGAGATGATACAGAACCAGCCGCGCAACTCGCCGCCGGATCGCAACGGCACATAGCCCGGCTGATCATCCACCGGCACCACCAGTTGTCCGGCGCGCAACTGGGCCAGATCGGACGGTGCCGGCGACGGGGGAACAACTCCGGCCTGATCGTTGGTGGACGGAAGCAGGGGAGCGCCATCCCACACCAGGGCAAAGCGGCTGCCCGGCACAATGATGGCAAGTGCGGCGACACACTGCTGATGTAGGTCCGGCAGCGTACGTGCCTGCGCTACTTCGGCGGCGTAGAACGCCCATGATTGTGAGAAGGCCGACGACTCAAGTGATAAACTCATGCGAGTGGATGAAACCATGGCGGTGTACTACCTGGCAACCGCAACCGGGTCAGGTTGCGGTTACAGATTGATCTTAACAGATATACGGAATTTTGACAATTTCACAGGCTCCGGAAAGAACAACCATACACAGAACAAACCGACTGTCGGATTCTGATGGTTTGACGCTGTCCTGCGTCGGTTGGTATAATCCCAGGGATGCAGATAATCGCACCTGGAATCCTGGAGATCTCAATGACAAATCCATTTGATCCCTCCTATCTTGCGGCGGCCGGTGCAATACTGGGACCGTTTGCATGGGCTTTCCTTGCGCTCCAGGCGGCCGGGGTTGGTGCAGGGCTCTACCTGCGGTTTGGACGCAAGGATAGCAATCCGTTACGCAAGAATCTCGTATCCCGCCTGGGACTGGCACTGCTGGTTTTGGGGGGGATTGGTATTCTGCTGGGTGTACTGCGGGCAAGCGATGTCGCAGTGTTCAGTCAGCGCTACTGGTTTTACCTGCTGCTGCTGGTCGAACTGGGCCTGGCCGGGTATGCGGCCTACTATGCGCGGAGCATCTACCCGCGCCGGCTTGCGGCCCAGCAGCAGGCAATCCGCGGGCGGGGCTCCGCGCGCCGGTCAACGTTGCGCGTGCAGTCGTCTTCCGCGACCACCGGCACGAATGGACGCGACCATGGCGACCACGCGGAGCCGGCGCATAGCAGCTCGCGGCGGGAGTCGCGCCAGCGCCGCAAACGCAAGCAGCGGCGGTAAGCGTTTCCACCGGGGCGCAGCATGCTGCGCCCCACACCTCTGTTATACTCCCCGGAGATGAAAACCCTATGGGCAACATGGGCCGGCATATTGCGAAAAGTTGAAATGCATGACGTGGGGCAAACAAGAGACGCGGCCCGTGCAACAGTTATGCAGCACACTATGCCGCTACCAGGTCAGAAAGAGGCATTGACCTTGAGGGCGTGGGCGAGGCGGTTTTTGTACTCCTGACGCGGAATCTCGACCGCGCCAAAGCGGGCCAGGTGGCTGGTGGTAAACTGCGTATCGAGCAGGACAAAGCCGCCGTGCCGCAACCGCTCCACCAGATGAACCAGCGCGACCTTGCTGGCATCGGTGTCGTGGCTAAACATACTCTCACCAGCGAACAACCCCCGAATGGCAACCCCGTACAATCCCCCGACCATCCGACCGTCACGCCAGGACTCGACGCTGTGCGCAAAACCTAGTTGATGCAGTTGGGTATAGACAGCGATAAACTCCGGCGAGATCCAGGTACTCTCACGTTCGGGGGCGGGTTCGGCGCAGGCCGCCATAACCGCGCGGAAGGCGGTATCGACACGCACCTCAAAGCGCCCACTGCGCACGGTACGCCCCAGCCGGCGCGGCACATGAAAGCTATCCAGCGGCAGGATCGTCCGTGGATCGGGATCATACCAGTAGATCCCGTCCTCCTGGGCCATCGGGAAGACGCCCTGGGAATAGGCAAAGAGCAATAGTTGGGGTGTGAGTTTGGTTTCCATAGTCGCCGGATAGATATCAGAAAAGCTGATCGGTGTGCCGGTTTGCATCAATAATCCCAGGATCGCATAACGCATAGGATCACTGGTCGTTTCGCGTTGTTCGCTCATTTCGCGGCATTCGTGGTCCAGACTCCCACCGCGTAACTCATGTCAGTTATGGGGTATTATACCCCGATCCAGGCGTTCGGCCTGGTAGTGCAACGCGCGCAGCAACTGTTCATAGCCGCGTTCCGCAAACAGATTAACCCAGTGCAGATGACTCAGGCGGTCAGGCATAGGGCACTCCTCCAGCTTCACCGGGATCAGAAAGATGCTGCCCTCGGGTTGCTCATCGGCTACATCGAGGGCCAGCTTGATCTCCTTCTGCGCGTACCCCGCCCGGTCCACCGCGCTACGCGAGAGGCAGACCAGCACGACATCGGTGGCACGGACCACGCGGGGGATCTCCGTGCGCCACACCTGCCCCGGCAGGAGATCTTCTTCATCGAACCAGGGCTGAATACCGGCGGCCTGCAACTGCTGGTAGAGCGTGCGCACCGCCGGCTTATCCCCGGAGGAGTGGCAGAGAAAGACCCGCAGCGGTTGCCGGTCATTGGACGGTTGATGCGCGGGTGCGGTCGGCATTGACCCTGCCTCACTGACATTGGATGCTGCTGTCGCCTGGGGA
>DAOTVB010000043.1:0-8782 GCA_034436755.1 Chloroflexaceae bacterium
CTGCTTAAACTGGGCGTGACAGACCAGGTATTGACGCCAGTACGATGTGCTCCTAAGATATGGGTTGTTAAAAACCATGTCGGAGAACCACCCCATCCGTGGGACAAGCTGGACCAATAAAGCTCATGGGCATTAAAATGTTCCCACCAGGTTGTAGCTCCCAGATCCAAAAGCCGACCATAGTAACGGTTAATAATTCTCACGGCATCATCGTGGCGCCCAGCGCGCGCCAGTGCTTCCAGTGTCCAGAACATGCCGTAGATTTGTACATTTGGCTCTGCCGGGTTAGATGACAACAACTCTAGCAGAGCATTGGCAACACGTTGCGTCTGATCATCCGGTACCAGGCCATATGTCAATGCCCGTGCCTGCGCGTGAACTGATGGTGCTCGTTCCTTGCCTTGAAATATGGTTTGAATATATCGCCCCTCTTCAGGACGGTAGAGATAGCGATTCAGTTGCGTTTTCAACGACTCTGCCCGTTCACGCCATAAATGTGCATTCTCTGCATCACCCAAACGTTCAGCCATAGAAGCTGCATTGGTAAGTGTACTATAATAAAATGCGTTAAAAGCTGTTGATTGACCATACCGATCAAAGTACACACTCGTGTCAATATAGACGAGACGATCCGGTCCATTGTCCAATGGCATATCGAGCAACCCAGTAACCGGATGTCTGTATTGCTCCAGGTAGCGGATAAATTCAATTAGTGTAGGATAGGCCGTACGCAGCAATGATAGATCCGCTGTCTGCCGCCAGTAATCTTCCATACTCTGAACCCAGAGCATTCCATAATCAAGCAAGTGATTTCCATCACCATTTGGTGCCAGTGCCTTCGGTTGACCATCCTCGAAAGCCTCATTCATCAAAAGGAGACCCCGGCGGAGGAGTTGTGTATCACCGAATGCCACCTGGTTAACATGATCAGCGACATATGCATCACCCCACCATTGGCCTCTTTCTCGCCATGGATCAGCATAGGCATCAGTCATATTGGGATAGAGTGTATCAACGCCTATCTGCCATATGGTGTTAAGTTGGTCACTTGAAGAATGAAATGAACCTTGTAGCTCCACCGGATAACGCTCCTCATAGACTCGCAGATTTTCGAATCGCACAGGTTCCTTTCCCCAGATAGCGATCAGCACATACCGACCGGCGCGCGCATCAAGAGTAGAAATAGTACGAGTAGTCCCATCAAGCACCCACGAGTCAACCTGGTTCCACTCAGGATGCAGTGTCCCCGGATACGGCAATGGTCGTTTATTCCGCCAGAGACGTTCATCCCATCCTACGTCAACAACTGCTCCCGCTGGTCCCGAAACATCAGCAACTATCCGTCCATGTACCACACGTCCAAGATCAAGCACGGCATAGGCAGAAGTAGATGCGAACGTCAATGCCAACCCGTTCGCAGATGACTCACTGGCTACTTCCTCCGGTTGAGACACCAGATCAGCCAGCAAGGAGCGCCTTCCAGCATGAATCCCCTGTGCAAAAGGTATGTTTGTCAGTTCTACCCCCTGACGCGATACGCTAAAAGTAGCGCCCTGTGCCGGTATATCATGAAAGGTCAACATGTACGATCCGGGTTCGATAGATTGAGAAACATTGTAAATACTGGATTGTAGCTCGTCATTGATTTGCCAATCAAGTGCAGCATTATCAAGTCGGACCATATCTGAAGGTGAGACACCATGTTGCCAAAGCAATTTCAGGTTTAACTCTGTAGAGGATGTGGCAGTGAATGGAATAGTATACGGAGTTGACATTGACGGCAGCAACTCACCCACCAGAGAGCCTGGTGAGAGTACTCCAGCATCGTGTACCGTAGCAGGTATAGGAACTTGTGACAGCAAAGGAATGGAGCGAGGTTGAAATTGTGCATCAGGCGGTGTCACCACAACCGACTGTGCCCATTGGCTATCATCAAAAGCCGGTTGCATCCAACTATGGGGAAGTTTTCGTAAATCCAACAACTCGGTTGGCCCAATGAGGTGCCAGGCATGAACCGGTGTGGCATCCTGCTGCCACGCCATTGAAGACTGTACTTTCCAATGTGATCCAGTCCGCACCACAACCCGTTTACCACTCCCGGTATCCCCCTGTAATTCCCCCCAGAGAAAAGGCGTTGTAGACTCAGAACGTCTATAATTAGGAGCCCACTGTACCACCACAGCTAGAACGTGTGAACCCGGCGACAGAGCATCCAATGCATAAATATCATATTCACGGGTTTGGCGTGAAAAACGCGCCGGCCCACGGCCAACCCAGGTACCATCAATCCATACTTCGTAACGCGTATCGGCAAATATTGTCAGTTCAGCTTCAGTAAGAGATGTATCAAGTTTGAAAGTATACCTGAATAAGGTAACTTCATGAGTTAACGGTTCAGTATTATGCGACCAGATTGAACCACGTTGTATACGCGGAGCTGGTTGCGTAACTAACGGCAGGTAAACTTTCTCAATAGAGTTAGAAAGTCCAGCTTCCTTGCTTATACCATTCTCCGCAACAACTCCTGTTAATCCACCACCAATACCCAGCAGAGAGACAATAATCAGGCTCAACGTGCTAAATAAAACACACGAACCCTTATACCACTTTCGAAGGCGCATAGTAAAATATTCCAGATTAAGATTCATAATTATACCACCTGCAAAGTATCACGGCTTTGAGTCAAGCCTCAAAAACAATATAGACAGGTTCGAACCCGACTAATAGTTGATATTTTGAACCCAAAAGCATTGGTTCTAAGGACTTGCCATCCCGGTCAAATGCTTCAACAAATCTTGATTGAGAAACAGTGATTGGAAACACTTTATCCTCCTTTGCCCACACAACATGCACTTGCGTTTTACCTTTATGAAAGGCATACGCCTCCAAACTGGAACCATAATCAATAGTTCCGACATATACTGTCTCAAAGAGTTGTTGAGCCAGTTGCTGATAGGCAGTATAAACCGGTTTCGGATTACTCTTCTCATCTAAAAGACCCCCATATCTCCATCCTGGTCCGTCGATAGTATACCAGATTAATCCCCGCACGTCTGAACTGAGACCACGAGTAAATCCGCGTACAAGCATATCAGCTTGAACCTGGTAAAATTGATCGTCTGGCGAATCACACCAGGCATAACTACCATAGGTATCATTAGGGCAGGAAAACGATGTCTCATTAAGTACAACTGGTTTCTCGACACCGTATTCCCGCATTAATTGTCTTAAATAGCGTGCTTTCCCAATGACCCCACCGCCAAGATCATTCCATGGACTTCCACCCGCATTATCATAGTCAAGCCTGACTTTCCAATAAGATGGATACCAATGGTATGCAACAATATCAAAGTATGGAGCAGCGCCAGACTCAAGTATTCCTTTGAGAAACATCTCTGGTCTGCCATAGTTTGAATCAGTAGTTTCAGGTCGATCAAGCAAAAGACCACCTATCCAGATCCGGGCCGCAGGATCTTCAGATCGAATCTTTGCCCCCACAACCTTCAGCATTTCTCCATAGTACCGACCACCATAATATGGATCATCAACATCACCCCAACATCCAAACACACTATCTGTCCCAACAAACCGTGGGGCTACATCTGGCTCATTTCCCAATTCCCAATGATGAACACCAAACGCAGGAGCCTTATAACGAGCTACAAGTGCATGAACAAACTGTGCAAAATTGCCAAGTTTGTCGGGCTTGATTGCACTACAGGATGTAGGCAATTGCGTTGCCCATCTTGGGTAATCATCAATAATTACAACTGGACTGATATCAAGTTGCTTAAGTATACGTAGTTCTTCCTCAAAGGTCTCGAGTAAATGCCACTGAATAGGACCATCCTCAACAGGCTGTAAAGCACGCCAGGAAATACGACCATTTAAGCGCACCCATCCTATTTGTAAATCTGTTAAATACCCCAAGAGTGTACTCGAAGTAAGTGGTTTATTAGACTCAACACCAAAAGGAGGTTTCCAGGGATGATTATTTTTAACAATTGGAAAATATAATGTAGTCGATTTACTATCATGTGATGATCGCATCAAGGTATTCGTGTCATGGTAGGGATGCTCTGCGGCAAGAGCCCCAGGTAAGACACGATCCGTGAGAGATGCAGGTTTTATTTCATTAACGGGATCAAGTATTATTAGAAGAACTGGCAAGACCCAGAGAGTCCTCTTCATTAAAAAAACCTTAAACCATTGCATGTAACAGACCTCTTTCTTTCAAATGTATAAAGTCAACACCTTCAAAAATCCAGAACCAGCCGATCCTCCCACCGGGAAAAGTCGGCCGACGTGCTACGCGCCGGATCACGATGCTTGATCCAGGTTGTCCAGCGCCCGCCCCGTGGCGGCACACCCTCGGTTACATTCGACATAACCAGCTACGCAGTCTATCTCAAATCCACCACAAACAGCAACAAGCCCTAAACCGTTAACCCTTATTCACACTCGAAATACCAGACAGTTCCTCCACCGCAACGGCACCCTGCGCTCCGGCAAACCCGCCCAGCAGGTAGAGCCCGCCCCCAACCAGGCTGACCACCATCCGCACGATAAAGATCATAAACGCCAGCGCCAGCGCCTCGGCTCTTAGCACACCCAGTTGCTCCAGCAGAAACACAAACGTCCCCTCGCGCGCACCCAGGTTGTTCAGGAAAATCGGCACCAGGCCAATAATATCGCTAATCGGCACCATCAGTGCCATAAAGCTAAACGGCACATCCAGCAGGCCCAGCGCCAGCGCAACCGCATAGTTTGAGCCGATCCAGACCAACTGGTAGGCAAACGAGATCAGCAGCGCCAGCGCCAGCGTACCCCGATAGCTGTAATATCCCGCCAGCGAGTGCGCAATCGAACTCAGCTTCTCCCGCCAGTTGAGCAGATTGGGCAGATGCAGGCGCGTGAACAGCCGGACAATCGGCGCGGCAAAGAGTGCCAGCACCAACCCACCATAGGCCACCAGAATACACCAGAGTGCCACCCAGAACAGTTCGGGCGCATCGGCAAACACCTCAGCACTCAGCCCCAGACCGACCGAGGCAATCAGGGAGAGTGACACAAACCCGGTGAGCCGCTCGACAAACACCGACGCAATCGCCACCGATGTCAGGGTAATCCGCTGCCGAAGCTGGTAGACCCGAATAGCATCACCACCGATCATCGTCGGCAGGAAATTATTGAAAAACTGCCCGATAAAGTAGGCCCGCACCGCCCAGCGATAGGGCACATGATGCCCACTCGCCCGCAGCAGCAGCCACCACTTCAACGCGCTGATGACCACACCGATAAGCTGCAGCCCGATCGCCAGCAATACAAACGGCAGGACAATATCGCTCCAGACCGCAACCAGTTCGTCCAGTTGCACCGTAGAGAGGAGATATGCCAGCAGCGCTGTACTGACAATCACCCGCACCGCTACAAGTAATTTCTGGCGCGAATTCTTCTTCATCAATAACTACCTATCACGATAATGTATCTGAGCGGTGATGGGCGGGCCGGAGCGCCGCCGTCGTCCCGGCCACCAGGCCACTGCTCACCAGCAGATGCCCCAACAGCCCGAGCAGTATGGTCAGATTAACGCCGGCACAGAGCAGTGGCAGAGGCGATGCCGTAATTGCCGCCGCTGCCGGCGGTACAAACCCATCCAGGTCGCCTAAAATATTGATCGTCGCCGTAAAAACCAGGATCACATACGGCAGCACCATCCGCTCATCACGGGCAATGCACAGCGCCAGGAATGCCAGTGTTAAAAAGAGATAGCGCTCGTGGATCTGGGTGGGTAGGGCGAAGAAGGCCAGTGCCAGCACCGCCGCACCCGCAACCCGCATTGGTCCATCCGCCCGGCGCAACAGGGCCACACTCACCAGCAATGCCGCACACCCCAGCAGCAGAATCCCCAGCAGGCGATAGGTCAGCGGCCCCAGGACCGGCACATCATCAACGCCCGCGCCACCCGGCGACACCAGGTACCAGAGGTTGTACGCCCCGATTGTCAGGCGCGGAAACCGTCCCACCGAACCGGCATAAGCCTGGAACAAACCCGGTCCCTGCTCCGTCAGAACCAGCGGCGTGCAGGCCAGCACAAACAGCCCGACCGCCAGCGCACCGCCCTGGAGCACGCCCCGGCTCCCGTGCAGACGCAGAGTCGCAACAAACAGCAGCGGCGCGAGAATAATCGCCTGCGGCTTGATCAGCAGCGCCACCATCCAGCAGAGCCAGCTCCAGCGTCCATTTGCCCGCCCCAGTAGCAGCACCGTCCCCAGTAGCGGTAGCATCAGCAGCGTATCGACCTGCCCCCACCATGCCACATTCATCCAGACCGGTGGCGACAGCGTGTAGAGCGCCGCAATCAGCGCCGCCGTGCGCATACCGGACCAGCGGCGGCTCCAGAGATAGATAATTGCCACCGTCGCCAGATCAGCCAGCATCCCCGGAAGTTTGATCAGGGTCATGGTTACGGCCGGCAGCGGCGCAAAAAAGTCCCCGCCAAGCGGTTGCACCAGTTGGCTCAACCCCCACAACAGATAGAGTCGGATGGGCACATAATCGCCGCCGTAGAGATACGATCCGGCCAGACCATAGTCGTGCAGAAACCACATTCGGCGCGCGGCCAATTCCATGTCGCCCACCGGGTCCGGCGCGCCCAGCCAGGGCAGGCGTACTGCCAGTGCAACCAGCAACAGCAACGCGATAATCTGACCATCGCGCCGGGAGAACGTTACCGGAGATGGCGCGATGGCCGGTGCAGCCGGTGCAACTGGATACCAGCGCTCCAGCACCAGCGCCGCCAGACCAGACGTTCCAGCCAGCAGCAGCAGCGGGCCAAAGAGCCCATAACGCCAGCCGCCGGAGACCTGCCAGGCCAGCACCAGCGCCTGCAGCAGCAGTACGCCGGGTGCGGCCAGCGCCAACCGCACCCCTACCTGCCGCAGCAGCAGGTAGATGCCGAGTGTTGCATATGCCAGCACAAGCAGCACCTGCGCCGGAACGGTCCCGCCACCGGAGATGCTGAGAAAGCTGACGACAACCCCCAGGGTGCGGTTACGCGCCTCAAACGTGGGCGACTCAACGGTCAGCGCGAGGCGTTCGCCCTGGGTTGCCGGCAGCAGAAGCGCATAGCTCCGCAGTCCCGCATCCACCTGAAATGGCAGCACCACCCCGGCGGCATGGATCTCCACGGGAACCGCCTGGCGGGTGCCACCCGCCAGGCCAACCTGCACCACAACCGGCCCACCGGGGTTAGGCAGATCAACCTGCCCCTGGCCCTTCGTCCAGCGATAGACGCGCGGATCATCAGGGAACTGTTCACGCTCATGCAGACCCGCATGTGGCAACATAACGGGGAGCGCATCCATAGTAAAAGCCGCCGCACGCAGCGGTCGATAGGCCAGAGATGCCAACGCCCATGCCGTGCCCAGCAAGAAGAGCAGGACAGCAACATCCCGGATACGCCGGCGGTATGGAGTGGTTCGGCTCAAGACAGACTCAACTTCACCAATAATGTACATTTATAGTTACGCTATGACCCGGTGATTATAGGGATGAGGGAGAAAGCTGTCAAACCCATCCCGCGCCACTATCTGGTAGAATAAGCTTGCTTCGAGCGAAAAAAATCTTACTGGAATACAAATTGGGTCTGGACTATGGTTCATTTTGCACGAACGAGACACAACGCTTCCGCCCTGATCTGCCTGATGCTGCTGTTGCTGCTGTCGCTGCCCGCGCCCGCGCAACCCCAACCGGCCGCGTTGTCACAGCCGACAACATTGAGCTTCGCCGGCATGAATACCTACATCACCGGCCTGGAGCGAATCAACAATGACGGCGATGATGGTATCGCTACCCTCCTGGCGCGGGGACGCGCTGCCGGTGTCGTTTGGGCCCGCGAAGAGCTAAGTTGGGGCAACCTGGAGCGGCGCGACAAGGGCCGCTGGGACTGGAAATACTTTGATCAGCGCCTGCTGCAACTGGCCGAGCATGGCTATGGCATTGTCGGGATGTTGCTGACGACCCCAAAGTGGGCGCGCGTCGCCGATTGCCAGGCACGGATCGAGCGCTACGCCGGCGCTGGGGTGACAACCCAGGACTACTGGTGCCCGCCCGCCAACGTGCAGGATTTTGCCGATTATGTCTATGCCACGGTTGAGCGCTACGATGGCGACGGCTACAACGATGCCCCTGGCTCGCCCCGCATTGCCGCCTGGCAGATCTGGAATGAGCCCAATGCCTGGGAGACCTGGCCCGGCACACCCGCCGAGTATGGACTGCTGCTCCAGGCAGGATACGCCGCCGCCAAAGCGGCCGACTCGCGCGCGATTGTCGCAACCGGCGGCCTCTACGTCCTTGATGGCTTCTGGGCCGACAGCATCGGCCATAGCGATGGACTGCGCTTCCTCGACGAGGCGCTAACGGCAGTCCCAACCGCCTGGAATGCCTTCGATGCTCTGGCGATCCATCCCTACATGCCTGATGTCGCCCCCGATCAGCCGGGCCTCGTGACGCGCGTGTCGCTCTGGGGTCGCATCATCACCGCGCGTGACTGGCTGACCGCCCGCGCACAGACCTACGGCGGGCCGGTACGCCCCCTCTGGATCAGCGAAGTTGGCTGGTCCACCTGCGGCGCGGAGCAACCCGACTGCTACGCGCTACAGGCCACCGCTGAAGAACTGGCGGACGAAGCACCACAGCCGGTTGCCCCCGACTATCGCCTGATATCAAACCACTACCCGGAGCTTGCGGCAACGCTTATCGGGAAGACCGAGGCAGAACA
>DAOTVB010000044.1:0-10539 GCA_034436755.1 Chloroflexaceae bacterium
CGTACCAGGGTTGTTTCGGAAGACCTATGTGCTCTCCGAAGACGGGAGAACCGTAGGTGGCATCTACCTTTGGCATTCGCGGCCAGAGGCAGAAGCAATGTACACCGAATCATGGCACGCATTCGTCCGAGAGAAGTACGGCACGCATCCAACCGTCACCTACTTCGAAAGTCCCGTGGTGGTCGACAACGTGGTTCAGCAGATCCTGACCGACGAGGAGGACAGGGGATAGCCGCGGTCTACCGTGATGTTGATATCCGGGGTGAATTTGCTGCAATTGATTACATTCGAAGCCGGTACATGGGGTGCGCTGTGGCTGGTTAATGAGGTTTGAAAAATAGCCCGGACATGAGCTACTCTGGAGTCCCGGCTGATGAACGTTGAAAAAATAGTCCGGATATCAGGATAGAGACCAGACAGGTCTTCGGAGACCTGTCTGGTCTGGCATTTATCCGTGTACAAACCCCAGTGACACGCAGGTGTCACACCAGGCGTGACCTACGACTGGCATACGACCCCAGCGCGGTGCAGCGAATGCACCCTACTGCAGGAGAGAGACCAGACAGGTCTTCGGAGACCTGTCTGGTCTGGCATTTATCCGTGTACGAACCCCAGCAACACGCCGATCTGCTGGTCTTCTTTGCTCTTCTGCATCCGCCACATCCCTGCGATCAACTCGCTCCGCAAACGCCTGTTCGCGCAGGTGCGCTACCATCCACTATCACACAATACCAACACAATCCTCCTACGATCACCTGTAGTAAACCTGTAGAGATGACTCCCGAAACATACCAAAAAGTTTACAAAATATTAAAAGGTAGAATAATACTGCAAATCGTGATATTATAACGTTGTATCTGATGAACGGATGATAAGCCCAGGATCAGGATACCCGAGACACAATTATGTCTACTCTGCTTGAAACACTCGCCAGTTACGTACCCGCCCAGGTCGTACATCACCTGGCACGCGACCGCCAACCGCATCTTGCCCCCACCGCTGATCGCTTCCCCGCCATCGTCTTCTTTGCGGATATTTCCGGTTTTACGGCCCTGACCGAGCAGTTCGCCCGGCGTGGTCCCTCCGGGGCCGAGGATCTGACACGCCTACTAAATGCCTATTTCGGGCAGTTGATCGAACTGGTTATCGCCCATGGCGGTGATATTGTCCGGTTTGCCGGGGATGGACTGCTGGCTATCTGGCCGGTTGCGTCCGATGCCGAGGATACCGATACGCTGACCACCTGGAGTACCGGATCATACACTGCCGTCGAGACTCAGCAGGTCGCCCCGCTAACGCTGGCCCAGACCGCCCTCTACGCGGCGCAGTGTGGGCTGGCGGTCCAGCCAACCCTGCGCGATGTCGCCGAGGCCGAGGGGGTGCGGCTCTCGCTGAAGATCAGCATTGGAGCCGGCGAGATTGTGGCCGGGCATCTTGGCGGGGTCTACAGCCGCTGGGAGTTCCTGGTCGCCGGTGATCCGCTGGTGCAGATGAGCCTGGCGGAGAAGGCCGCCCGCCCCGGCCAGGTGGTGCTCTCGCCGGAAGCCTGGACGCTGGTGCGCCCGGTCTGCGATGGACAGCGCCTCTCGGAGCGGGCCATCTGCCTGGACACCATCCACGAGCCGCTCCCGCTCCCGCCGGTTGATCCGCCGCTGCTGGCTCCGGCGATGGACCCCGCGTTGCGCGCCTACATTCCCGCCGCCATCCTTGCCCGCCTGAGTGCCGGGCAGACCAGTTGGCTGGCCGAGTTGCGCCGGGTTACGGTAATCTTTATCCATCTGCCCGATGTACGTGACACCAATCTGCTGGAGCAGGGCCAGGAGGTCATGTGCGCGCTCCAGACGGCGCTCTACCGCTATGAGGGGAGCGTGACCCGCCTGGGCATTGATGATAAGGGGCCGATTCTGATTGCGGCGCTGGGGCTGCCACCCCTGGCACACGAAGATGACCCGGTACGCGGCGTGCGGGCCGCCATGGAGATGCAGGCCGCCCTGCAAGAGATGGGCATGCGCAGCGCGATCGGTGTGACGACCGGGCAGGTCTTTTGCGGAGCCGTTGGCAGTGAACGGCGGCGCGAGTACACCATGATGGGGCGCGTGGTCAACATGGCTGCCCGGCTGATGCAGGCCGCCCAGGATGATCTGTTCTGCGATGCGGCCACGTACCATGCGGCCCGGCTGCGCGTCTGGTTTGAGGCGCTGCCGCCAATCAAGGTCAAGGGCCGCACCGAGCCGGTTGCCATCTATCGTCCGCTGGGGCAGGCGATCATTAATGCACGCCTGGAAACCACCCTGGTTGGACGCGCAAATGAACGGCGGTTGATGGCGGAGCAACTTCAGGCGTTGCTGCGCGGCAGCGCCGGGGGTGTTTTCCTGGTTGAAGGCGAGGCCGGGATTGGCAAGACCCGCCTGGTTGATGATCTGGCACAGCAGGCAGAAGCATTCGGCATTCCGACGCTGGCGGGAGCCGGGAATGCGATTGAGCAATCCACGCCCTACTACGCCTGGCGCACGATCTTTAGTCAGATCCTGGGGCTGGATACGCTGAGTGATCCGGCTGCCCGGCGGCGACGCGTCGAGGGGTTACTGGCGCACTCCCCCGATCTGCTGGCGCGGGTCGCCCTGCTCAATGCGCTACTACCCCTGGACTTCCCCGAAAATGAGGTCACGGCGCGCATGAGCGGTCAGGTACGGGCCGATAACACCCGCACGCTCTTGCTGGAACTGCTCCAGGCCGTCACCGATCCGTCGCCACGGCTGCTGATCCTGGAAGATGCCCACTGGATGGACTCGGCCTCCTGGGCACTGGCCCTCACCGTCAGCCAGCATGTCTGTCCGCTGCTGCTGGTTATCGTGGCCCGCCCCGTTCCCGAAGGCGTACCGACCGGCTACCGGCAGTTGCGCGAAAGCACCGGTACCCAGCAACTGCACCTGGAAGGACTATCAGCGCACGAAACCATGATGCTGGTCTGTCAGCGCCTGAATGTCACCACGCTGCCCGACCCGGTTGCCACCCTGATCCGGGAGAAGACCCAGGGCAACCCCTTCTTTAGCGAAGAACTGGCCTATGCCCTGCGCGATGCCGGGCTGATCCGAGTGGCCGACGGCGTGTGTCACCTGGCAACCACGGTTGAAGAACTGCGCGCGGTTAATCTGCCGGACACAGTGCAGGGTGTCATTACCAGCCGGATCGACCGCCTGACCCCGCAGCAGCAGTTGACACTGAAAGTTGCCAGCGTGATCGGGCGCACCTTTGGCCTGCGGATTCTGCGCAATGTCTACCCAATTGCCGGGGATCGGATTGCGCTGGAGAAACACCTGGCACGCCTGCATCAACTGGATCTGACGCCCCTCCAGAGCCGCGAACCGGAGCCGACCTACATCTTCAAGCACACGATCATCCAGGATGCGGTCTACAACCTGATGCTGTTTGCGCAGCGGCGCGAACTCCACCGCGCCGTCGCCGCGTGGTATGAGCAGACCTATGCCGACGACCTGACCGCATTCTACCCCCTGCTGGCCCACCACTGGACCCGAGCCGAGGATACCGGCCGGGCACTGGACTACCTGGCAATGGCCGGCGAGCAGGCGCTACGTGGCGGACTCTACCAGGAAGCGGTTACCTTCTTCAGTACCGCGCTGGAACTGGATACCCGGCATCCGGGATCGCCCGCCGATATACGGTCGGCCGCTATCCAGCGAGCCCGCTGGGAACGGGCGCTGGGTGAAGCCTACTTTGGGCTGGGACAACTGACCGAGAGTGGTGAACATCTGCGCCGCTCTGTAGCACTGCTGGGGTGGCCCATGCCCACGAAAGCGCGGCACCTGACCAGCAGCCTGATGGAGCAGATGCTGCGCCAGGTCTTGAACCGGGTCTGGCCGCCGGGGCGCCGGGTGGGGCGCGCTCCCGAGGAATATCTGCTGGTGGCCGAGGCGGCGCAGGCCTACCGGCATCTGACGCAAAACTTCTATTTCTCGAACGAGCCGCTGCCGGGTATCTATACCGCGCTGCGTACGCTCAACCTGGCAGAGAGCAGCCACCGCTCGCCGGAGTTGGCGCGCGCCTACGCCAACCTGAGCCTGATCACCTCGGTTATTCCGCCCCTGTCCGACTCCTACAGCCGCCAGGCGCTAAACATCGCCGAACGTACCGGCGACCTGCCCTCGCGGGCGCATGTGCTGCTGGTCAAGGGCATGCATGCGGTTGGTATGGGGCACTGGTCACAGGCCCAGACGGTGCTGGAGCAGGCGGTTGTGTTGCATGAACAACTGGGCGATTGGCGCGGCTGGGGCGACACGATGACCATGCTGGGATTTCTGGCCTATTTCCAGGGTCAATTTACCCAGGGTGTGCATCTGTTTGCCATGCAATCCACATCGAAGCATGTCAGTTGGAATAAAGAACATCACGCCTGGGGCGTTAATGGTACGGCGATGAATGGACTGCGCCTGGGCCAGGTTGCGGAAGCCGTCACCCTGCTGGAAACCGGGCAGGCACTGCTGGCAACCAACACGGATCGCATCACCGAAGCGTTGATCTATGGGGTACTGGCTGCGGCCCGCCTGCGGCAGGGCGAATTCGAACTGGCCCAACAGGCCGCTGCGGACGCCATGCAGCGCACGGCGAACCATTTTACCATTTCCTTTGCCGCCTTTGATGGCCTGGCCGGTGCCGCCGAGGTCTACCTGTCCCTCTGGGAGGCCAGTCGCGGTCAACCACCACACGCGCGCAGTCGGTTTGCGCGGCATGCATCGCAGCTCTGTCGGGCATTCCAGCGCTATGCCTGGATCTTCCCGATTGGTCGTCCCCGCGCATGGCTCTGTCAGGGGTGGTGTTACTGGCTGGCGGGCCGGCCCGCGCAGGCGCAGCAACGCTGGTACCGCAGTCTGGTCGCAGCAGAGCAACTGGCAATGCCCTACGAAGAAGGACTGGCCCACTATGCCCTGGGCCGCCACGGCACAGGAGCCGCCCGGCAGCATCATCTGGAACAGGCCTGCCGCCGCTTCGCCCAACTCGCCGCCGCCTATGATCTGGCCCGCGCGCAGAATATGTTACTATAGCCAGGCAACCATAGGTTCATGCCAGGACTTTCGCCCGGACGGGAGCCAGACGCACAACAGCGCATCCCGTTCGGCGTCTTCCTGACTTGTGGTTGCATGATTATGGAAACATATTGCACACAGCGGTGCAGCGGGTATGCTGTTTCCGGTGATGGGTGTGACGAGTCAAAAGAAGGAGGGCGTCCTATGCAAGTGAATCCGTCGATTTTCAAAGCGTACGACATTCGTGGCATTTACCCAACCGATTTGAATGACGATGTGGCATATCTGATTGGCCGGGCCTTTGTCACCTTCATCGGTGCCACCCAGGTGATTATCGGGCGCGATATGCGCATATCCAGCCCGGCCGTGGCCGAGTCGGTCAAGCGCGGGATCACCGACCAGGGAGCCGATGTGGTTGATATTGGCATGGTCAGCACCGACCAGTACTATTTTGCCTGTGCCGAACTGGGCTTCCCCGGCATGATGGTCACGGCATCCCATAACCCGAAGGACTACAGCGGCTTCAAGATGGTCCGCAAGATGCCGCAACTGCTGAGCGGAGACGCGGGTATTCAGGATCTGCGCGAACTGGTGCAGAGTGAGGACTTCCCCAAACCCACTCGTAAGGGCGAGATCCGGCCCTATGCCTTCAAAGACAAGTTTATCGAGAAGGTGCTCTCGCTGATCGACGTGAGTGCGATCAAGCCGCTCAAGGTGGTTGTCGATACCTGTAACGGTATGGTCGGCCCCATCCTGGCCGAGGTCTACCAGCATCTGCCGGTCGAGTTGATCGGCCTCTACCTCGATCCCGACGGTACACTGCCCAACCATGGCCTGGACCCGCTCAAGGCCGAGAATCGCGCCGAACTCCAGCAGCGTGTGGTGGATGAAAAGGCCGACATCGGTTTTGCCTTCGACGGCGACGGCGACCGCTTCTTCACGATTGACGACCGGGGGCAGTTTGTCTCCGGCGACTTCCTGACGGCGATCCTGGGCAACTACCTGCTGGAGAAGTATCCCGGCTCCAAGATCCTCTACGATGTGCGTGCGTCCTGGGCCGTGCCCGATCTGGTGCAGGAGAATGGTGGTACGCCGCTGATGGAGCGGGTGGGCCATGCCTTCATCAAGCAGCGCATGTCGAAGGAAGACGCGGTCTTCGCCGGGGAGGTATCCGGGCACTACTACTTCCGCGACTTCTTCTTTGCCGACTCGGGCCTGGTTCCCTCGCTCTACCTGCTGGAAATGCTCTCGAAGCGCAACGTGAAGATGTCCGATCTGCTGCACGAACTGGAGGCGAAATATTTCATCACCGGCGAAATCAACTCCGAGGTGTCCGACCAGCAGGCCAAGATGGACGAACTGGCCGCGCGTTACAAGGATGCTGACCAGCATAGCATGGATGGTATCTCAATCTCCTACCCGACCTGGCATTTCAATGTGCGTCCCTCCAACACCGAGCCGCTGCTGCGCCTGAACCTGGAGGCGAAATCACGCGAAGAGATGGAGCAGCGCCGCGATGAGGTGTTGGGGATTATTCGTAGTTAGGTTATAGGGGATAGGGGACAGGGGACAGGGGACAGGGGACAGGGGACAGGGGATAGGTTGCAGTCGTAGGGTGCATTTGATGCACCGTATCCAATCGTAGGGTGCATTTGATGCACCGTATCCAATCGTAGGGTGCATTTGATGCACCGTATCCAATCGTAGGGTGCATTTGATGCACCGTATCCAGGGCAACCCCCAGTGGTTGCCCCTCCCGTTCCCTTTGGGACGCGATCTCTCCCAAAACGTCTCCCCTTGCGAGATAGGTTACAGGGGATAGGTTGGTCATGGGGCTACGGCCCCGGAGCGGGAGTCCCGGCTTCAGCCGGTTGCATGCCGGCCGGGGCCGCGGCATACCGCCAGGAACGTCTGATATGCCATCCCGGAGTCCCGGCGTCAGCCGGTCAAATGCCGGCCGGGGCCGCGGCTTACCGCCGGGAACGCCCGATCTCCCATCCCGGAGTCCCGGCGTCAGCCGGTCAAATGCCGGCCGGAGCCGCGGCTTACCGCCGGGAACGCCCGATCTCCCATCCCGGAGTCCCGGCTTCAGCCGGTGGGATGCCTGCCGGGGCCGCGGCATACTGAAGGGAACGCCGGATATGCCATTCTGGAGTCCCGGATTCAGCCGGTTCCAGCCACACACCGGCTGAATCCGGGACTCCAGAGTCCGAGCCGTACGATGGTGCATGCCATCCGGCCCCACGCGCTATCCGAACTATTTTTCAACGCGCATGAGCTGGTGGCGTGCCTCCCGGAGCAGCAGCATACTGAAGGGACAGCCTGGGTCGGCTGAAGCCGGGACTCCGGTCCAGCGATGTCCGGATTTAAACTTCAACGTTCATACAGCGGCACCATGCTGCTGCTCGCCTAAGCCGCTCCAGGGGTAAAACCCTGTTCATCACCCACCATCTGACCCATGAATATGCTATACTCTACGCGGGAGCGCGCCACCGCGCCCCGAACCGCAGCCGAGCATCCGGTTAGACTGATTTGAGGAGTGCGGCGTTATGCCCGTTACAATTTCGCTGGAGCAGACCACGACCGATCGCGCCACCGCCCGAATTGGCGCGACCCACCTGGCCGACTTTGAACCCGCCGCCCTGCTGGTGGATCAACCGCTCTTTGCGCAGCGGCCTATGCCGGCCGACCCGGTCGCCTACGGGCAGCGCCTCTGGGCCGCCCTGGGTGGGGCGGCATTGCAGACCGCCCTGGCCGACCTGCCGCGCGCCCCCAATCTTGCCGGCCTGGTCGCCATCCGCAGCGCCGATCCGCACCTGCAGGCCATCCCCTGGGAGTATCTGCACGACGGCAGCGACTTCCTGATCTTCCGGGTATTGCTGGTGCGCGAAGTCCCCGACGCCCCGCACCCTGCCCCACCCGACCCGGCGCAGCCCTGGCGACTGGTGGCTATGGGCAGCGATCCGCTGGTGCAGGCCGTCCGCGAACCGGAGACGAAGCTGCTCAAAGGCTATGACCCGCTGCCGCGCCTGCAGGTGGTACGCGAACTGGAGACGCTGCGCGAGACGCTCCTGCGGCAGACCCCGCCCGTCCCGTTGCGCTGGCAGCGGATTGCCCCCACCGCCGCCGCCCTGACCGACGACCTGCTGCCGGTTGAGCCGGTGCTGTTTCACTACACCGGCCATGGCGATGTGGTGGACGGGCAGCCGCTGCTCTGCTTCGATGACGGCACCGGCTGTATGGACCCGCGCCCCGTGCCCGACCTGGCGGCCAACCTGCGCGACATGGTCTATCTGGCCTTTCTGAATGCCTGCCGCACCGCCGACAGCCGCGAGCCGGGGGCCAACCTGGCGCTGGCGCTGGTGCAGAACGGCATCCCGGTTGTGCTGGGCACGCAGTACCAGGTGCTGGACGCCGCCGCCAACATCTTTGCGCAGACCTTCTACCGCTTCCTGCTGGCGGGGCAGCATCCGGCGCAGGCGCTCTACCGGGCGCGGCTGCAACTGAAGAACCAGTTTCGCCGCGCGCCGCGCGAGTGGGCCGTGCCGCTGCTCTACCTGGCGGCGGACTACGCCTGGCCGACGCAGCAGCCCGACCGTGGCATAGCGCTGGAGCCGCTCGAGCCGCCGCTGCCGCACACCGAGGCGCTGCGCGCACCCGCAACGATCTTTGGGCGCGATATTGAGTTGATGGAACTGGCGCGCGCCTTCCTGGTCGATCAGCAGCGCATCGTCACCATTCGCGGGACGGGCGGCATCGGCAAAACCGCCCTGGTCAACGCCCTGGCCGGACGCCTGCGCTTCAGCTTCCCCGACGGCATCTACGCGCTGACGCTGGCGCTGGCCGGGAGTGACGCGCACCTGTCGGCAGCCGCGGTACGCCGCACCCTGGCCGACCGGCTGGAGGTACAGGATCCCGCCTTCGACGATCCCGCCGCCGCGCTGCGCCAGGAGGAGGTACTGGTACGCCGGGTACGGAGCCGCCCGCAGATGCTGCTGATCTGGGATAACTACGAGACGGTGCTCTGGCGGCTGGGGCGCGAGGCGGCCGATCGGGACGCCCCGCCGGACGTTGACGCCGGGCAGTTCGCCGAGGCCGAAGCGGTGCAGCGCCTGGTGCGCAGCCTGGCCGATGCCGGCGCCTATCTGCTCTTTACCTCGCGCCAGTCGCCGGTGGGCCTGCCGGGCGAGCAGGCCTACCCCACGGTGGAGCGCGGGCACCAGCTTGGCGGCCTGGACCCGCGCAGCAGCCTGCAGTTGCTGCGGGCCAATGCCGGGCCGCGGATCCCCTCAACCCCATTCCTGGAACAACTGGCCGCCGCGGTCGGGCATAGCCCGCTGGCGCTGCAACTGGCGGCCGCGCGCTGGGCGCGGAGCACGCAGGATGAGGCGAGCTTCCTGGCGAATCTGCAGGCGGAACTGCCGCAACAGCGTGACCCCGGCCAGCCGTTTCACCGCCAGTCGGTGCTGGTGAATGTGCGCCTGTCGCTGGACGCCCTGCCCGCCGAGCTACGTCAGAGCCTGCTGCTGCTCTCCATCGTCGCCAACCCGCTGATCCACCCGGGGCATGGCGCGGTGGTCTGGGGGCTGGCAGATGACGAACAGTGGCTGGTTGAGCCGGCACATACCCGGCTGGAGGCGCTGCACCAGGCTTCGCTGCTGCAGGGGCAGGGCTATGCCGCCGAGCGCAACCGCGCCCAGTTGTACAGCCTGCAGCCGGTCATCGCCGGGGTGCTGCAGCAGATCGTCCAGGAGGAGCAGGTAGACCTGGCGGCGGCCCGGGCGCGCTATGCCGACTGGGCCGACCAACGGGTCAGCCGGGCCTTTGGCGAAGGAGGCATCGATTACAGCGCGGAGGTAGCCCAGGCTACCCAGGCCATCCTGCCTGACCTGTCGGCAGCGCTGCCCGGCCTGCCGGCGGAGCGGCGCGGCTGGGCCGCCTGGCGCGCCGCCACGATCTTCCGCCAATTCGGTCGGCCCGACCAGGCCCAACAGATGCTGGAGTTAGCCGAAAGCACGGCGCAGGGCAGCGGAGATCCGGCAGTTCAGGCTGCGGTACGCTTTGAGCAGGCAAACCAGGCAGTGGTGTCCGGAAACCTGGATGATGCACTGCGTTACTACCAGGAAGCACTTGATTTCAACACCCAGGCGGGAGAGGAACAAAAACAGAGCGCCACCCTCCACGAAATGGCCGGGGTGCTGGTGACGCGCGGCGACCTGGCCGGGGCCATGGCCCTGTATGAGCAGTCCCTGGCCATCAAGGACGGCCTGGGGGATGTGCGCGGCAAGAGCGCCACCCTCCACCAGATGGCTAATGTGCTGGTGACGCGCGGCGACCTGGCCGGGGCCATGGCCCTGTATGAGCAGTCCCTGGCCATCCAGGACGGCCTGGGCGATGTGCGCGGCAAGAGCGCCACGCTGGTAATGCTGGCCCAACTGCAGTTTGTCCGGGGTGAGCATGAAAGACCCCTGACCAATGCCCGCACGAGCCTGCAGTT
>DAOTVB010000045.1:0-26016 GCA_034436755.1 Chloroflexaceae bacterium
CCTCGAAAAACGCTGGTTGCTCAAATATAAAGAGCGGCCGCTGTACTGGGGGCCAGAGTTCTATTCCTGCCAGCAAAGCCATTGCGCATAGAAGCAACCGTCGTTGCCGAGAGCTTCGGTGTTGAACCAGTCGGTGCAATCCCATTCCGGCAAACAGGGCTGCAATGACGATACATATAACGGCAAACAGGCTTGGTTTGCGCCCGCTACTCACCAATGGTAAATCCTGGAGCAGGGCATATGGTAAGGCGATACCCATGTTAGTGTCATTCAAATAAAGGGTTGGTCCCAGAGAGAGCAACCACATCGCAACGCCTACTGCTAATAAACGCCAGTATGTTCGTCCATACCACCAGATACCCATGCCGGCACATACGATGAGCACCCATCCGGCGGCAACATACCAACCATCGGGGGAGTACCCAGAGATTATAGGCCTGATAAGTTGCCGTAATTGCGTTCCCCAAAGTGGGTGTAATCCTGATGGAAAGAAGAGGCCAAGGGGGTGCGCTGAATAGCCTAATGTTTGATGTGCCCAGAATGTACTGTTGTCAGGCTCAATAGTTGGTAATTGATCACGAACCTGAAAAATCCCAATGAAAAGAGGAGTTAGACATATGAAGATACTTCCACCGGACAGAAGGTAACGTCGTACTATCTGCCACCGCTGACTAGTACAAACCAGACTCAATGGAACCCAGACAAGTGTAAAGAGACCACAGACAAGTGCCCAGTACCAACTTGTTAATGCAGCAAGTAAGAAACATACCACCACCTGTATGACCGCATACTTCTTCTGTAGGTGGTGGAGTTGGAACAGGGCTAGAACATAGAATGGCACCCATTGCATGCTAACAAGATGTAACTGGTTTACCTGGAGTTTCACCATATGGAACGGGCAGGCGGTCAATAGTGCGCCACAAAGGATAGGGATCGCTACATCAGGAACCCATGCCCGCACCAGCAGAAACCCAGCATACGCGGTGAGGGTGAAAGCGACTAAAATAGCTGTATTATATGCCGCAACTGGCCCGGCAAGATAGTTGATAGGCATGGTGATTACAGCATCAGGCAAATTCATGGTTTGCAAATACATCTGCACACCTTCCGGATAGTAGAGCATATCGGTCCAGAAGGGATTCTGATATTGTTCCAGGGCATAGCGGACCCACCACATGTTCCAGATGTTCTGGGATGCGTCAGCAAATCCCGGGTATACAAAACCATCCGGATTTCCAGCATACACACCCGTAGACCAATGCAGGATCAGTGGCCAGGTTAGAGCAACACTGAGAATGAAATAGACGAGTAGTACCAGCAAATGTATCTTTAATATCCGAAGCCGTGTATGTTTACGTGTTCTGGTATTATTCATTAGCGTCCTGAGCCTTTAGGTTAACATCAGATCAATACTACTGGAGTCATAGTCTTTGCGACCTAACATTATACACTATTTTGTATTTGACTACCGTACAGAAAATGTGTTCCATATGAATCGCTCCTCACAACAGCGCAGTATCCAGCACGAGAAAGCCCACCGGGATGGACAATCCTTCCTGCATCAGATATTGTTCCAGGCGCAACCCCAACTGAAACAGCCCCAGCGCATCCGCCGCGTAGCCCTGAACATAGCCCTGCCAGGTGGAGCCATCGCCGGCTTCCGGCAGTGTGTCACGCACACGAGCTATCCCGGCAAAGATAGGCGCAAGCCCAAGCGCCACGCCGCCACCAAAGAGCAGGTAGCGCCGGATAAGCGGCCCGCGTTCGTTTGACCAAACCAGGCTCAGCCCACACCAGAGCAGGGCATAAATGCCGCAGATCAGCGCCCAGTACCAATCGGTCAACGCCGCCGGCAGAAAGAAGCCGATGGCAGCGAGAACGGAAACCGGTAGGGGCAGACCCCCGTGTCTGCCCGCCGACTGGTTCAGCCAGATCAGCGCCAGCATAAACAGCGGTATCCACTGCATGCTGACCAGGTTAAGCTGATTTGACTGGATCTTCATCAGGTGGAACGGCCCCGCCAGCAGCAGCGCTCCACAGAGAAAGGGGATGGCAACCCCCGGTACAAAGTGCCGCACCAGCAAAAATCCGCCATAACCCGTCAGCATGCAGGCCAGCAGCACCGATACATTGTAGGCGGCAACCGGTCCCGCCAGCGCATGCACCGGCTGGACAACCAGCGTGGCCGGCAGGTTGAGCGTCTGCACATACATCTGGACGCCCTCCGGGTAGTAGAGCAGTGGCGACCAGAAGGGATTCTGTCCATGCTCCAGCGCCCACCCGGTCCACCAGACATTCCAGATATTCTGCGAGGCATCTTCAAAGCCGCCATACTCAAAGCGCGGGTTATGCTCCGGTGGTACGGCGGCAACGCTGATCCCGCCCACCACGGCAGTGCGCCAGTGCAAAACAAGCGGCCAGGTCACGGCCAGGCTCAGGAGCAGATAGCCCAGCAGAACCGCCAGATGCATTTTGAGCGATGGCATGTTCGTCGTTGATTCGGTTGACACGTTAACGAATTCTCTCCAGCCCGGGCTACCGTTCAACTGTCAGCGTTTCCAGCAGCAGCGCATGCGCACCAGCGGTCGGTGTGGTAGACGGAGCGGATGCATGCAGCGGCAACCGGCTGACGTCGGCGGGATTGTACAGGCCCAGCGTGATGCGGTAGTCACCCGGCGGGATATCGTCCGGCACCGGCACGGTGTGCGTCCAGGTGATGTAACGATGTGGTTGCCAGGTGCTGGTTCGAGCCTCCGGCCCGCCCGGCGGTACATCAACCTGGGCGATTAAATTGCCCGCGCTATCCAGCATATGGATAAAGAGCAGATAATCCGTTGCGAGTGGCGCATGCGTCTGCCACTGAAGCGTCAGGGTAAAGGCATCACGCGTTTGCAACGCATCCACGAACAGGCTATAGCCCTGCAGGTGAATATTCGGGCCAAAATCAACCCCGACCGTATGCGCCACCGGATCAGGTAGATCATAGATCTGGGCATAGTCGATCCCATGGATACGCACGGTATGCAGGGGCGTCATCTCATTCAAAACCGCCATAGTTTCAGGTTCGCTGCGGCGCTGGATCTGGTTGATGTAGGTAACGGCGTAGTCGGCATCGGCTGACTTGATCGCCTGATCCAGCGGGGCCAGCGGTGTGCAGACCTCCTCCAGGAGCAGCGGCCAGTACCAGACCGCCACCAGATCATTGCAGTCGGCGGCATCGGTGGCGATAAACTCGGCTACCTGATCAAGGCCCTCGCCCCAGCCGACCAGCACGGTGCGCGCTGCGACAGGTCCGCCACCGAGCAGCGGGTTGTAGTAGGCCAGTTCGTACGGATGATACCAGGCCAGGTTCACCCCCAGTAGCACCCCGATTAACAACCATGGGAGACGTTGGAATGTTCCAACGTTCCAACGTTCCGACGTGCTCACGTTCCATCGTTGCCTGGTCCAATCGAGCGCCCAGATCCAGCCCCAGGCTGCGATAATATTCAACGCCGGGAAGATCGTGAGTAGGTAGCGATCCATCTTCTTGGAGAGCATGGTTAAAGCCAGCACGAACAACACTGCGAAGAGCGCCAGCATGGCCGGGGCGTAACGCGCCGTGCCCCGTCGGGTCATTGCAATCCCTGCCGGCAACAGCCCGAGCAACGCCCAGGGCGTTAAACGCAGCGCCAGCGCAACCGGGTAGAAGAATGGTCCGGGATCATCTACCGCACGCCCCATAAAGAAGTTGCCGGTCTCATGCACGGTCGCACCATTGTCGCGCACCTCGTTGATCACGCTTAGCAGCGCGCCGGCCGGATCAACCCAGTTCGCCGGCCAGAGCGCCACCCAGAGCAGCACTACTATCAAGAACCAAAAACTAAGAACGAAGAACCAGGTACGGAAAACGAAGAACCAGTTTCTCATCTCTCGATTCTCGGTTCTCAGTTCTCGGTTCTCAGTTCTCGGTTCTCGGTTCCTGGTTCTCAGTCCTCGGTTCTCCGTTCTCACCAGCCCAATCAACACAATCAGGCCGACCAGCGGCAGCAGCAGCAGCGCGGGTGACTTGGTCAAAAAGGCCAGCCCCCCCGCCACTGCCGAGACTGCTAGATACATGTTTCTGCGCTGTCCCCTGTCCCCTGTCCCCTGTCCCCTGTCCCCTACAAACGCCACCAGTACCGCCAGCAATGCGATAGTCATAAACGAGGCCAGCAGCGCATCCAGATGCAGCACCTGGCTGTGCGCGACCAGAAAGGGATCGGCGGCCCAGAAGAGCGCCGCCAGCAGCGCCACGCGCTTGTCAAACAGCCGCCGCAGCAGCAGATAGGCCAGGGCAATGCTCACTGCCGTAACAACGGCCAGCGGGAGCCGCAGCAGCATCCGCTGCACCGCCGGATCAGCCGGATCGATCCATCCCAGATGCGCCATGCCCTGGTGTAGCAGCAGTCCCGCCGAACCCAGCCACATCGTTGTCACTCCCGGATGTCCGGTCAGGTTGGTATCGGCATAGTTGCTATACTGTATTGCCTGCAAAAAGCTCGCGGAGCGTTTCAGCCAGTGGAACGGCTCATCACGCGTCCAGAAATCGCCAACCGCCAGCACCCGGGGGGCCAGCGCCAGCGCAAACAAGAGTAGCGCCGGCAGCGCATGCCGGCTCACCCGCAGGCCCACGCTGTTCAGGATCAGCTTTTGCGAGGACTCTACGGCCATAGCGTTACTTCCCTCACCGGAACGGTCAACTCGCGCCCGCTAGTCGGGTCCAGCCATGGCTCGGCCCGCAGTTGCAGATGGTTGATGCCCGGCAGCAGTTGTACTACAAAGTCGGCCCGTTGCGGAAACCTGCCAACGTACCACTCCGCCAGTTGCTCGTCCTGCCGCCAGAGTTCCACCGGGCGCGGGTGCGCAAATGAGTCGGTCGCTATCTCCAGTCGGGCGGTCAGCGGTGTATCAAACGGATTGACCAGCCAGATATCGCTGCGGTTACTCGCCCAGCGCCAGTGGCTGCCCGCTTCACCCTCAACGTCATACCAGCCCCGCCCCAGGTAGACAAACGGTTGGCACTGGTCGGGAAACATGGGTAACTCAAACCAGGCATAGCCGGCGTCTTCATACATAGGTTCAAGCGGCGCATCGTTTAACGTGGTCAGCAGCGACTGCAGTTCGGTCATGCTGCCGGGGGTCTCCTCGCGCTTGTTGACGATAATGTGGCGGATGGGATATTGACACTGCATCGCAGTTAATGCCGCGCGCGAAACTGGTACAATATCCGGGCGATGGCGCATGCGACTAATCTGGTAGATATGCGGCATATAAAAGCTGTTATACTCCGGCGGGCGTGACACATACCCGGCGACCACGGCCTGCTCATGCACCATCTGGTGGCGCAGCACACGCCCCGTCTCCTGCCACTCAATCGGGACATCGGCGACCACACCGGGGCGCGCATGGATCTGCTGCAAGAAATCCGGTTGCCCAAAGTCGGCCACCTCCTGTGGCGGGAGCGGCCACAACTCGACCAGGGCCAGCAGTGCCACCCCCAGCAGCAGGAACGGTTGCCGGCGTGGTTCCAGGCGCTGTCGTAGCCAGTGCAACCCGCTGCCTGCAAAAATTGCCGCCAGGATCGTGCAGATAATCGCAAAGTGGCTGGGCTTGCGCGCCGTGCTGATCAGTTCGATCTGCTCAAACAGACGGTAGGGTAGCGGGATGCCGGTGTTAATTCCGGCCACCTGCAGCACCGGCCCTAGCGACAGCAGCCACATGATCCCACCCGCCAGCAGTAATCGCCAACGTGTGCGTCCGCTCCGCCAGATGCCAATCCCGGCACAGGCCAGCAGAACCCAGCCCGCCGCCATATACCATCCCACCGGATGATACCCGGGGGAGGTTTGTGAGAGCAGGTCGCGCATCCAGGGCCCCCAGAGCGGGTGGACCATCGAGGGAAAGAAAAGCCCCAGCGCATCGGCGGAGAACCCGCGAATATATTCGCGCCAGGCTTCGTTCTGCGTTACATCGGCGGTGGGGATGCGTTCGCGTACCCGCGCAATCCCGAGCAGCAGCGGCGACAGGGTCAGCAAAATCCCGCTGCCCACCAGAATGTAGCGGGTCAGCAGTGTCTGCCGGTGCGGGCCGGTTGCGAGCCGGATCAAGACCCAGGTGGCGGTGAAGGTGCCGCTGATAAAGCCCCAGTACCAGTCGGTCAGGGTCAGCATCACAAAAAAGAGTACCGCCAGGGCGGCCGTAGGTAGGTAGCGGCGTAGCGGCGTCCCAACCGGCGGGGCACCCTGCTCCCGGAAGAGCGGGTCCAGCCCGAACAACGCCCAGAGATAGAGCGGAATCCACTGAATGCTCAGTTTGTTCAGGTGGCTAAGGGCGTACAACTCGCTGTGGAAAGGTGCCGCCGTCAGCATGGCCCCGCAGAGAAAGGGAATCGCAACCCCCGGCACAAAGCGGCGCACCAGCAGAAACCCGCCATAGCCGGTCAGGGCGAAGGCCAGCAGCGAGGCGGTGTTATGCGCGGCAATCAGGCCAAATGTCATCTGCACCGGCATGGTCAGCAGCGCGGTGGTTGAGTTGAGCGGTTGGACATACATCTGGATGCCCTCCGGGTAGAAGAGCAGCGGCGTCCAGAAGGGATTCTGTCCATGCTCCAGCGCCCAGCGCCACCACCACATATTCCAGGCATTGCGCGAGGCTTCTTCGATATAGCCGGTCAGCCCGCTGTTCCAGTGCAGAATAATCGGCCAGGTCAGGCCTATACTCAGCAGCAGGTAGCCCAGCAGCGCGACCGAATGTAGACCGATTATAGATCGAATATTATTTGTACGATGTGTTTTCTGTATCAATGTATTTAAATGAATGTATATGCACATGTAATATAAGAAGCAAATATATCCACCTAGGGTCTGCACAAACTTATTCAGTTCACACAGGGCACCCACAGCATACGGTCAGCGTCAACAACGTCATTACGACGAGCCTTCAGATATCTTTAGTTTCAAGCATACAACTTGATTTTCAGGGTATTGTCATTGGTTTCAGAAACAACGCATTGGGGCCATCGTCGGGTGCGCCGGGTCGCAGCGGCCCTTGCAGTGGCAGACGGGCAAAACTGGTCGGGTGATATACTCCGAGGGCAACCCAGTACTGCCCTGGTGCTAGGTCGGCCTCCACTGGTACCGGATGAGCCCAGTCCACGAATTGGCTGGAGTGCCAGATGCTGGTTGGGGCGCGGGGACCGCCCGGTGGTACATCAGCCTGGCCTACTATTTCTCCACGGCTGTTCAATACGTGGATAAAAAGCTGATAATTTTCAGTCATCTTTTTCTTTGCTTGCCAATGTATGTTGAGTATAATTACATTGTTATCTTGCAACTGGGTAGTATCTACTCCATACCCACGCAGTTGCAAGAGTGATCCAAACGATGCATCAATTGTTTGGGCTACAGGCTGCGGGATCTGATAAATATAGGCATAGTCGATTCCATGAATACGCACCGTATGCAGCGGCGTCCGATGGATCAACTGTTCAACCACCGACTGGTTGGTATGACGCTGAAGATGGTTGATATACAATACAGCATAGTCAACTCTGCCGGGAATAGTAATCGCATCCATATCCATCACATCATTGCATACAAAATCAGCCAGAGCCTCTCGAATATGCGTCGCAACCGGACGATCACAACCGTTGAACTGAGATGAGATAAATGACCCGGCCTGCTCTAATCCCTCACCCCAGCCCACATACATTGCCCATACTGCAGTTTTACTACCACCTACCAACGGATTGTAGTAGGACATCTCATAAGGATGATACCATGCCAGATTGATACCCAATCCCAATATCACTACTAACCATGTAAAGTGTTCTAATGTTCTAGACTTCCACCGCTCCAATATGCCAAAGACCAGTCTGATCAGACCCCAGGCGGCAATGATATTCAGTGTCGGAAAGATAGGCAGTATGTAGCGGTCAAACTTTTTAGGTGGCAAGCTCATCATGAACGTAAAGCCTATCACGAAGAGTGCCAGCAGCAATATAGGTAAAAAGTTATAAGTTGCTCGCGATCTAGTGTTAACTAGACTTTGCAATTTATTGCTTGTCACCTGATCCATGTAAACTCTGTTCTTTATTCTCTTAAATCCTTCCACACCAGCAGCAATCAGACCAACTAAAACCCAGGGCGTTATCCGTAACAGCACTGCCACTGGATAATAGAGCAGTCCAGGATTATCGTTTAAGCGTCCTAAAAAGAAGTTTCCATTAATATGCGGAGCACCGCCATTGTCAACAACTTCATTTATAACACTTTCAATTGCCCCAGTCAGATTTACCCATGCTGCCGGCCAGAGCGCTAACCATACCAGAGCCGCAATGAAACACCATGTACTGAAAACAAAGAACAGAAGTCGGAGATTTGGCAACAGGACGGAGATGCTTCTGCTACTAGTTTTCAATTTTCGGTTCCTGCTTCTCAGTGTACTGATAAGTAAAATCAAGCCTATTATTGGCGGCAGCATCACTGCCGGTGATTTGGTGAGCATCGCTAGTCCGCCCATTGTCGCCGACACCGCCAACCAGTTCCATTGGATAGGGGCTTGGTGTTTTTCCACTTCGCCCGTTCGCGGTGCCTGGTTCGCGGTTCGTGGTATTTCAATCGCCACTAATACTGCCAACAGCGACAGTGTCATAAATGATGTCAGCAGTGCATCTACATGCAACACCTGGCTGTGCGCCACCAGGAATGGATCAGTTGCCCAAAATAGTGTCGCTAGTAACGCCACGCGCCAATCAAACAATCGCTGCAGCAGAGGGTACGCCAGTCCTACACAGAGTGCCGTCACCAGCGCTACGGGAAGTCTGAAGAAAAAGTGCAAGAGGGTCGGATCATGCGCGTCAACCCACCCGATATTGCCCAAACGCTCATAGGTAACCAGACCTGTCGCACCGAGCCACATTGTTGTTACACCGGGATGTCCGGTCAGGTTGGTTTGTGCAAAGTTTTGCCGGCTTAGAGCGTTGCGAAATTCATGTGAACGCACAAACCACTTGTCAGGCTCGTCGACCGTAAGGAACCCGCCCAGAGTCAGCATTCGCGGTGCTAAAGCGAGCAGAAAGAGTATGCAGACGATCAAAGCCACGCACGACGTGCGCCGATTATCTACAACTGATACTGCTTTTAAGACCATATGTATCAAAATCCATTTCAAGCAAGCAAACGAAGGTTCACTAAAAACTATTCACTCATTAATGCGAACTAACAGAAATATTGGTGTTTCTATTTCTGTAATTAATTACGAAGAATAGCATCGAAATCAAGGTGCTTCCCAGAGGGTTCTTTTATCACAATACTACCTGTACTTTAATCGCTATCTCTAACTATCACAGTTGCGACCGGCAAAGTCGACGCACCATCATTCAGCGGGAGGAGCATGCCTGTATCTGTATGACGCAACCCGACCTGAAGCGTGTATGTGCCAGGTGATATCGTAGTATCGACCGTTAGTTTAAACGGTGTTCCCATAGGATCCGAGAGACTCCAGTTTGAGAAATCTGTATGACAATACAGTTCAGCAGTCTCAACCCTATTACCACTGCGATCCACAACTTCAACAAATGGCACATAATTTATCTCTGTGCCCTGTGGGGCTTTCCAATAAAGGGTAAACAACGCTGATTGGCCTGGTGCAATCTGCTGCTGTAATAAGTCATAGCCCGCAGTTGAACCGCTTGTTGCCAATCTTGGTGAACTTGATACTGTGGTGCATCTATAAACAGAGTGCGTTGGATCGGAAAACTCCCAATAGGATAACTATCGGCAAACTGCCGATGTTTAGCAAGAGTAAAGACCTGAGGTGGCTGTGACACCGGATGCCGGCTATAAATATCCAGTGTCCGTACTCCATCAACCAGAACATATCCGAACAACTGGTAGCCTTGCCAGATCTTCATTTGTATATGGTTGTCAACTCCCTCTTCGCGCAATGCGGCAAAAAAGTAGTCCGGGGTTGCACCACAGCGAAAGGCACCCTGAGTATACCAGGTTCTGATGACATCCTTCTGGTTCGTGTCATAATCACCCTGCAATATCCCCAAGCGATAAAGCGTGCCAATAACCTTCCAGCCATCTCTTTGGGGAAAGCCAAAGTAGTCGTCCCATGGCGCGGGTGCATTGCTATAATTTGCGCGGTATACCTCTGGACGGATGGATATTCCGATATTCCGCTACGCATCTGCTGTCCCCAGATCGAGCGTCCAGGGAGGCGGTGTACGCAAAGCACTGAATAACAATACAGCGGTAGGAGTGAGTACCAGGATTAGAGGTAGAAGTCGTGCGACTATAGCATGAAACGGAGATTGTCGTACAAACATAGACATTAATTTTAACTACCTTGGGTTTCGTTACGATCTGTGAAACGCGCTCAATTGTATCACAACTGCGAAGTGGTGATCACGAGTTGTGCAAGTTGCAACGTCTGTGCTCCGCTCTCCAGCGGCAGGAGCGCCCCGGTCTGCGTATGGCGCAACCCGACCCGCAGTGTGTAGGTTCCCGCCGGCAGCGCGTTGTCGGCGGTCAGCTTAAACGTTGTCCCGGTCGGGTAGGGCAGCCCCCAGTTTTCGGGAGCGGTATGGCAATGCGGATCGGCGCTCCCAACCATTGTACCACTGCTATCCCAAAGTTCGACAAATGGCGCATACTTCACCTCTGCTGCCGGCAGCACCTCCCAGTAGAGCGTCAGCCAGGTGGACTGGCCGGGTGCCAACTGCGGCTGCGGCAGATCATAGCCACGCAACTGCACCGCTTGCTGCCAGTCGGCGTTGAGCCGGTACTGCGGTGCATCCACCAGCAGCGTGCGCTGCAGCGGGAAGTTCGGAATGGGAGGCGTGTTGGCAATGCTCCGATAGTTCGCCAGGGCAAATGCCTGCGGCGGCTGCGACACCGGTGTGCGGCTGTAAATATCCAGCGTGCGTATGCCATCAACCAGCACATACCCGAACAACTCGTATCCCTGCCAGATCTTCGCCTGAATATGGCTGTCAACTTCGCCTTCGCGTAGCGCGGCAAAAAAGTAGTCCGGCGTCACCTTGCAGCGGAATGTGCCCCGGGTATACCAGGTGGTAATCACATCCTTCTGGTTACTATCATAATCGCCCTGCAAAATCCCCTGTTGATAGAGCGCGCCGATAACCGGCCAGCCATCCCGCTGGGGGAAGCCAAAATAGCCATGTTCCGTCGGCAGCGTGTCGCCATAGCCCGCCCGATACAGGCCGGGATGCACTGTGGGAAAGCTCCGATAGTATTCCGGTGCGCGATGTACAAACGCCAGGTAACTGTAGGGCACTGCCGGCAGCAGCACCGCAGCACCGCTTAATCCCACCAGTATGCGCAGCCCGGTCAGACGTTGCCGCTGCAGCCACGCGAGGATCTGCGCTCCTGCCAGGCCAATTAACAGGGCCGCTGCCACCAGCATGGTGTAGAAGTGCGTGCGCGGCTCGGCGATCAGAAAAGCCTCGGCCAGAAATGCCGCACCAAACCAGAGCAGCAGCGCACGCAGGGCGGCCGGCGTTGCCGGGGCCGGCAGCAGACCGGCCAGCGGCAGCGCGAAGAACAACCCGGCCCAGTTTACGCCCGCCCACACCAGGCGCTCCGGGGCCAGCACCAGCAAGACACAGCCTGCCAGCAGGATGCCGGGCAAAACGCCGCGCAGAAATTGGGGACGCATATACTGCCGGAGCCAGAGCATCCCCGCCGCCGCCAGCAGTAGCGCCAGCCAGTTCATCTGAAAGGTCGTATTATAAAAGGTTGCCAGGCCGTAGAAGTCATTCAGGTTGTTAAAGAGCAGCGTCGAGGTCGCCTGCGTTGCGGTTCCAGCCGGCGGATCGAGCCGCCATGCCAGGTAGGTCAGGGTGGTCTTGCGAAAACTCTCGTGCAGCACAAAGGGCAAGTAGAAACTGCCCAGCAACCCGCCCCCGACCAGCACTGGTCGCCACAACCCATGGAACCATTGCTCACCGCGCCAACCGCGCCGCCGGCCCCCGGCAATGACCAGCCAGGCCAGTACGGGCAGCACAAAAACCCCATCGTAGTGCGCCAGCAACCCGATAGCGCTCATCACCGCTGCGCCAATCAGGTAGCGCTGCGGATGGGGCGCACCCGCGTAGAAGCGCCAGCCACACCAGAACGCGCTGAGCATCATCAGCATGACGATGCTCTGATACTGCACGATCCGCGCAAAGCCAATCAGGAAGCCGTCCACCGCCAGAATGGTCGCCGCAATCAGCCCCACCTGTGTGCCCTGCACATCGAGGAGATGCCCAGTAGGGACATGCTTCTGCACGTCCGCCGTCAGCGCCCGCCCCAGCAGATAACTGCCCAGCAGCACGCCCATCCCGGCCAGGGCGAAAGGTAATCGCGCAATGCCCTCAGTCAGGTTTCCCGTCAGCGCCAGCGGCCCGGCGGGCAGCAGGATCTCGATGGGGCCTTTTTTATGCAGCAGCAAGATCTCTTCTCGCCCATGCACCACTCCCATCGTGCGTAGCAACGCGCGGGTCTCATCGCCCTGGAACTCCGAGCCACCCAGGAAGGTCAGGCGCAGCACGCCGCCGAGCAGCAGGATGGCGAGCAGGGGCAGGTAGGCATGGCGCTGCGGTTTGACAATTTGTCCCGGTTCTGGGGCGGGTGAGCGTAGCAGCAGCCAGCCGAGCCACACGCTCAACGCATCACACGGGAGCAGCAGCATCCACCAGGTAACCGCACCCGGCAGCGCCTGCAGTGCCAACAGCAGCATCGGAAAGAGCGCCACCCCGCCACACAGCCCGATCAGCAGGCGCACCAGCGGATCGCGCTCATGCCGGAACAGCAGCAACGCCGGCAGCGCACCGGGCAGTCCCAGCAGGAACAGGGCCGCCATTCCGCGCAGGTCAACCGGCAGCGGCAGCAGCAGCGCCAGATGCGCCGGCAGCCAGAGGCCGGGCAGCGCTAATTGTGTCGGGTTCCAGGTTTCAGGTTTCAAGTTCCAGGTTCGTGCTATGCGGCTTTGCAACTTACCGGTCACCAGCAGCAGCGTCCCCAGGAACAGCACCCACGGCGGTGCCGGCCATGCCCAGGTCAGGCTGAAGGGATCACGCGCAGCCCAGAGCAGCAACCCGCCGGCCACCCCGCTCACAATCGCACTCGTCCAGAGGACCGCGCTGAAGTCGCCGGTTTGCGGTCGCAGGCTGCGGATCAGCCAGTCAATCGGGGCTGCCAGCAGGGTCAACCCCCAGGTCAGCAGCAGCGTTCCGCGCAGCGGGAGCGTTACCGGCGCGCCGACACCCTGCAGGGGCGATAACCGCGCCCAGTCAAGCGGTACCCCGGGCGGGCGTTCTTCCGGTGCGCCTGGACGGTAGGCCGTGCTGACCAGATCAAGCGGAATGACACCCCGCGCAGCCGCCCCGACCGGCTGCTCCGGCAATAGCACCTGGTAGACCCGCCAGCCGGACTGGATCTCCAGCGTGGCGAAGGTGTCGCCATCCTGCTCCAGGTGCAACTGGTGATTATGGTTCACCGCCACCGCATCCCCGTGGAGCCGCAGCTCTAACCGCTTGCCGGCAATGGCGGGAACGACCAGTTGCGCATCGGGCATACTCCAGCGGAAGTGGGTTGCCCCCTCCTGTATCGGCATGCGAAAGCCCGCCACAAACGGCGCATCGTTGCCGGTCCCCAGATCGAGCGTCCAGGGAGGCGGCGTGCGCAAAACGTTGAAGAGCAGCACAGCGGCAGTAGTGAGTACGAGGAGCAGGGGAAGCAGACGCATGGCTGTGGCATACACCGGAGATTGTTGTATCGACATGAACAGTAAGCTCACGTGCTGGTGTCACTCCGAACCCCGTGCAGAATGACCCATCGCGCTGTAGAAATAATACATCAACAAATCGACATAAACCGTAAAGCGCGCTCAATTGTACCACAACTATGGAGCGGTGAGCAGCAGTTGTGCAAACGGCAGCATGTGCGCGCCGTCTTCCCGGGGCAACCATTCGCCCGTCTGAGTGTGGCGTAACCCCACCTGCAGCGCATACTGACCGGGTGGGATCTGTGCGGTGTTGGTGAGGGTGAAGGCCACTCCACTCAGATATTGTGTGTTCCAGGCGGCGGGCAGCACATCGCAGGCAGGTGTGGCCTGGGCTACGGATTTACCATCCGCATCCACCAGCGTGACCACCGGCAGATAGCCCGGTTCTATCGCTAGATTCTCGCGCCAGTAGAGCACCAGGGTCGCCGTCTCGCCGGGCTCTAGCCGTGTGCGGTCCAGGTCATACCCGCGCAGCATGACATCTGGCTGCCAGCGGGCATCCAGATGCTGCTGTGGCACTACCTCCACCAGCGCGCGCTGGATGGGGAAACTGGTGATAGGTTGGGCATCGAACGCGGCACGGTGTTCCGCCAGGGTGAAGATGCGCGGCGGATGCGCTACCGGCTCCCGGCTGTAGATATCCAGCTTTTTTACATCGTCAACCAGCACCGAGCCCAGCAGGTGGTAGCCCGGCGGCACATCGATCTTTAGAGTGGAAGAGGCCACCGACCAGGCCGCGAAGTAGTAGTCCGGCTCCTGCCGGCAACGCAGCGTGCCCCGCGTGTACCAGCCGGTAATCAGCTCCTTCTCGTTGCTCGCATAGTCGCCCTGCAGTACGCCCTGCCGGTAGAGGTCGCCGATCACCTTCCAGCCCGCCCGGCGCGGAAAGCCAAAGTAGCCGCCATTCGGCAACTGATCGCCATAGCCCGCCCGATAGATCGCCGGTCGCGCCTCCGGGAAGACCGTCCAGTACTCCGGCTCCGGGCGGATGTAGACCAGATACAGGTAGGGAATTGTCAGCAGCAGCAGCGCTCCGCCCCCCGCCACCAGCGGCCGGATCAGCCATGCACGCTGCCGCCGCAGCCACCCTACCAACTGGGTAAGCGCCAGCCCGATCAGCAGCGCGCCTGCTATATCGATGGTGTAAAAGTGGGTCTTGGGATTGACGATCAGGAATGCCTGCGCTACAAACGCCGCGCCAAACCAGAGTAGCAATACTCGTAGTCCCGCCGGTGTGCCCGGTGCCGGCAGTAGCCCCGCCAGCGGCAACCCGAAGGCCAGGATCGCCCAGTTGCTGCTACCCGCCGGCTCAAACCATGCCGGTCGCAGCAGCAGCAGCAGACACCCCACCAGCAGCAGCCCTGCCAGTGCGCCGGCCAGCCGGCGTGGGCGCAGATACTGCAGGAGCCAGACTAGCAACCCCGCCGCCAGCGTCACCCCCAGCCACTGCATCTGGAATGTTGTATTGTAAAATGTTGCCAGATGATAATACTCAACCAGATTGTTTACCAGCGTAACACCGGCGTTATCCTGCCCGGTACGCCCGACCACATACTCAAAGGTACGTCCAAAACGCGCGTTAAGCGCAAACGGCACAAAAAAACTGAACAGCAAACCCGCGCCGAGCAGTGCCGGAATAGTCAGTTCACGCAGCCACTGCGCCGGGCGCCAGTTGCGCCGCCGGCCCCCGGCGAGCAGCAGCCAGCCCAGTGCGGGCAGCACAAAGATGGCATCATAGTGCGCCAGCAGCCCTACCGCCGCCAGTACCGCCGCCGCTGCCAGGTAGCGCCGGGGATGTGCCGCACCCGCGTAGAAGCGCCAGCCGCATACAATTGCGCCCAGCGACATCAGCATAACGATGCTCTGATACTGCACGATGCGCGCAAAGGCAATCAGGAAGCCGTCGAGGGCCAGGATCGCCACCGCCGGCAGCCCGACCAGCCGGCCGTTGCAGACAAACAGATCGCGGGCCAGCGCATAGCTCCCCAGTAGCACACCCATCCCGGCCAGCGCAAAGGGTAGTCGCGCTACCCACTCATTCACATGGTTCGTCAGCGCCAGCGGTAGTGCCGGCAGCAGCACCTCCATCGGCCCCTTTTTGTGCAGCAGTAGAATCTCCTCTTGCCCATGCAGCATGCCTACTGCCTTGAGCAGCGCCCGCGCCTCATCGCCCTGGAACTCCGCATTGCCCAGGAAGGTCAGGCGGAACGCCGCGCCGAGCAGCAACAGCAGGGCGAGGGGCAGATGCCGCGTGGCAAAAATGCCTGACAGGTGAACCCTCGCTGGTGCCGGTCCCGGGTCCATTGTTCTGCGGAAGAGCGCCCACCCAATCAGCAGAATCAGCGCGTCGGTGGCAAGCAGTAGTCCCCAGCCGGGAACCGCGCCCGGCAGCGCCTGCAATGCCAGTAACAGCAGCGCCGGCAACAGCAACCCGCCGCACACTCCCAGAAATAGCAGCATGAGCGGGCCTTCCTGCACACGGAAGAGCAGCAGCGCCAGCAGCACTCCCGGCAGTGCCGGCAGCAGCAGCGCAACCATCCCGCGCCCGGCGGTGGGCAGCGGCAGGAGCAGCAGGAGATGCAACAGCAGGACCAGTGCAGTGAGGAGGTGAGCAGGCGCAACAGCGACGCGGCGCGCGGGGTTCACTCCAGCAATTACTGCTTGACGGTTATTCCAGAGCAGCAGCCCCGCCAGGGCAACCGTTGCCGGCAGCAGCAGTCCTGTCGCTGCCGAGGTCGCCCATGCCAGCGTGTAGGGATCATGCCCGGCCCAGAAGATCAACCCGGCCGCCGCAATGCTCACCGGCACGCAAACCCAGAGCAGCCGCGTCAGCGCCCGACGGTCAGGCCAGACGGCGCGGTTGATCAATCCAAAAGTTCCGGCCAGCAGCGCCAGCGCCCAGGTCAGCCGTAGCGTCTGCCGCAGTGCTGTTCCAACCGGCAGCGTCGCGCCCGCTGCCGGCGTCACCTTCATCCAATCAATCGGCACCCCCAGCAGGCGCGGGTCGCGCGGCGCCGAGCGGTACTCTGAGATGATCAGATCCAGAGGACGGGGCTGTCCCTCCTCCGGCAGCAACACCTGGTAGACCCGCCAGCCCGGTTCGATTTCCAGTTGGGCCATGGTCTGCCCAGCGCGTTGCAGATACATCCGGCGGGGATGGGTTGCCGTAACTGCATCGCCGTGGAAGCGCAGTTCCAACCGGAGCGGCCCGACTACTGCCCCGTGCAACTGCAGCCGCGAGCCGGAGGTTGTCCAGCGGAAGCTGGTCGCGCCGTCACGTTCCCGCGCAAAGAAGCTGGTGACAAAGGGCGTATCCCCCGCCGTCCCCAGATCAATCGTCCGGGGAGGCGGGTTACGCAGCAGTCCAAACAGCAGCGCAGCGCTGACGACCAGCAGCAGCCCGACGGGCCAGAGTAGCCGCAACCCGGCCCGGTGGCGGATCTGCAGCGCGTTACCCACCTGGGAAGAGGCCGTGCTGACCACTATTCCAACTCCAGCCGGGTCAGCAGCAGGGCATTTGCACCCCCCAGCACCGGATCGGCCGCATGCTCTGAGGTCAGGGGCAGCCGCTGCCCGCTCTCCGGGTCGTATAGCCCGATCAGCACGCGGTAACTTCCCGCCGGGGCATCTGCTGGAATGTTCAGCGGTAGGTTGGTTTTGACAAAGCGCCCGGGTGTCCAGTCCGTTGTCGCGTAGGGCATATCGATCTGATCGTAGCGCTGCCCATCGGGGCCCAGCAGATGCGCAAATAGCCAGTAGTTCCGGTCGGGCAGTTGCCGCGTTTCCCAGGTCAACTGCAACTCCACCTGCTGCCCGCGCGCCGGCGCACGCAACCAATCAAAGCCACGTAGATGGATGTGCGGCCCGAAAGCGGCAGGCACCTCCGCTTCCAGCCGCGGCGGCACCTCGTAGATCCAGGCATACTCCACGCCGTGGATCTGCACCGTGTGGGCGGGGATGACCTGCCGGTAGAATTGGTCAAACGGTGGAGAAGGCGGTCCCTCCTGCACCGAGCGCACATAGACGACGATATACCCCGCGTCCTGCAGCGGGTCCGGGCCACGGGCAGGCGATGCCTGCGCCCCCTCTTTCATGTAGGGATTCAGCACCTCCACCATCCGACTGATCGTCGCCACCCCGGTGATATCCGGCTGTGCATTCAGCCAGTCGGCCACCAGGTTAAAACCCTCGCCCCAGCCAATCTGGAAGGCATACGCGCCTGCCTTTGCGCCGCCGAGTGCCTGGTTAAAATAGGTCATGCTGTAGGGATGCCACCAGAAGGCATTGATCACCGCCACCAGCGTGACACCACTCAGCAGCAGCGCCGTGGTCCGTTGCGCCAACACCGCGCCTGCCCGCAGTATGCGCCGCAGCAGCCCGCCCGTCGCCAGCGCGCCCCAGACCAGCCCGGCCGCCGCCAGAATGTCAACCGGGGGCCAGGCCGGGATCAGGTAGCGGTTAAAGCGCTTGGGAAAGAAACTCATCGCCAGCACAAACAGCACAAAGAAGCAGGCCAGCACCGCCAGATCGCGCCGGGCCGGAGCCGGCACCGGGAAGCGCCACCAGGCCGGCGGCAAGAGCAGCAACCCCAGCATGGCCCAGGGCGTCAGGCGCATTGCCGTTGACACCAGGTAAAAGGTCCAGCCGGGCGCTTCATTCGCCTCTCCCAGGTAGAAATTCCCCAACTGGTGCGGCTGCGCGCCCTCCACCACCACCCCGACCCGCAACTGCTCGATCACCGCTGCCGGGTTGGCCCAGACCGCCGGCCAGAGCGCAACCATCGTCAGACCACAGGCCGCGCCCCAGCCGACCAGCGCCAACGTACCCTGCCGAAACCAGCCCGCCTGGTGCCGCTGCCGCCACATATCCGCCAGCGCAATCAGGCCCGCCATCGGCACCAGCAACAGCGCCGGGGATTTGCTCATAATCGCCAGCCCGGCACAGACACCCGACAGAACCAGCCAGCCCGGATGCCGCGTATGATGCCAGTAGAGGCAGGCCGCCAGCAGACTCGGCGTGGCGAAGGTGCCCGCCAGCGCATCAACATGCAGCACCCGACTGTAGGCAATAAAGAAAGGATCGGTCGCCCAGAGCAGTGCCGCCAGGACCGCCACCGTCGCGGGGAGTAGCCGTCGCAGCATGCCATAGCTCACCAGGATGCCGGCTACATGCATCAGCGCCGCCGGCAAGCGGATCAGCCCCAGTGTTACGCTGGTCTGGTAATTCTGCAGCAGACCGCTGTCGGAGAGCCAGTCCAGCAGCATGATCCCCAGGCTGCCCAGCCACATGGTTGTCACCCCCGGATGCGTCGAGATCGCCGTCTGCGCATAATCACCGGAGGTAAGTTCATCCAGGAAGATGTAGGAGCGCCTGATCCAGAAGTTGGCCTCATCGCCCGACAAAAAGACACCCAGGTCGAGCACGCGCAGAAGCAGCGCCACCAGCCCGATGCCCAGGTAACTGAGCAGCACCCAGGGCACGCTCCCGGCCCGTTCTGCCGTCCGGGTCGCGGCCCGCTGTTGCGATACAATTGACATAAGATACTATTCCCGGTAGCGCGCCCCGTCCCGGCCACGCCCCGCTTGCTCTCAACCGCAAAACGTGAGCAATTTTACCATAATGCAAGGTAAGCGGGTAACGCAACGGCATGCCACTCAGCATATCTGGTAAAATGGGGTAGCAAGTCGATAGTGAGGTGACAGATATGACCACAACGGCTGAAACGCAAACCCTGCCGACTGCCGGCGCAGCAGACACGGCCGCGCCGGATGATCCCTTCGGCTATGGCTGGCGCTACGTAAAGCGTGATCTGGGCGAGGGGAATGTTACCGTTGAAACGGTCCCGTTAACGCTGGAAGATGTCTTGCATCCCGAAGAAGGTGACCAGGTGACCCACAGTGAAGCGCATCAACGCCGGGTTCGCTACCTCTGCAACGTCTTCGCGTCTCGCCTGACCCATGATCCGGCCGCCGTGGTGCTGGATGATGTACGGATCAAGTGGGATGTTCCGGAAGTCCGGCCACATGGCCCGGACATTATGGTGATCTTTGGGGTGCGCGAATGCCAGAATTGGAGTACCTTCGATGTGGCCCAGGCGGGCGTCCGCCCGGCGTTGATTGTAGAGTTGACGTCACCAGAGACGGCCGTCCTGGATCGCTCGAATAAACTCGATCAGTACGAAACGGTCGGTGTCCCGCTCTATGTTATCATCGATGCCGTTACATCACGCCGTCAAGCGGGTATCCGGCTGATAGGGTACCAGTTACAGCAGGAAGTCTACCAGATGCTGGTACCAAATGAGCAGGGTTGGCTCTGGCTGGAGCCGGTAAGGGTCTGGTTAGGCGTCGCGGCAGATGAGATTGTCTGTTATGACGAGACAGGGCAGCCGCTGGGGGACTATGTGGCTCTGCGCACTGCCCTGGAAGCTGAGATCCGGGCGCGCGCCGAAGCCGAAGCCCGGAGTAAAACCGAAGCCGAAGCCCGTGCCGAAGCTGAAGCCCGCGCCGCCACCGCCGAAGCTCGCGTGCGCGAACTGGAGGCCGAACTGCGGCGACTGCGCGGGGAACAGGGCTGATGGCGAATGCTGCTACCGACTTATCGTAATCAGGATCGGGACAGCAATGCCGGCGGCGACAATATGCATAATCGCAAAGGCCACCGCCGTTGCCGTGGGCAGCCCGATCGGCAGCAAAAACGGCAGGTATGAGAGCAGCAGAACCACCAGCGAGATGATCAGAAAGAGGCGCACGGGTTGCGCGCTCCGCCGCTTGATCAGCGCGAACACCAGCGTCGCCCCGATAATCATCACCGCCGTAAAGATGACCGGCACGGCAACCATGGCGGGCATCATCCCGGCCCCGGATGGATCGGGGACGGTCAGCGGGCCGCCGTTGATGGCTGTCGCCAGGTAGAAGACCACCAGATTACCCAGTGCTGCGGCAGCCGTGGCAATCGCCCCGGCTGTGAGCAGATTTCCTTTTCCATGCGGTTTGTCGCGGGTTATTGTTGCATTGCTCATTGGTTCTCTGCCTTTCATTTACAAACTATGTCGATAACGACGTACGGCGAACGGAACAAAGACCAGCAGCAGCCCCCCAATCCAGGCCAGCGTGCCCGGTAGGGATGCTCCGACATCACCGCCCTGCAAGAGCGCTCGCACCGCATCGGCGGCAAACGTCACCGGGTTGATCATTGTGAAGGTGCGCAGCGCGGCGGGCATAGTCTCGGTAGGCACAAACGCCGAACTGGCAAAGATCAGCGGAAAAATCCAGATCTGGCCGGCAACCTGCGCCGTCTCCGCATCCCGCACGGTCAGCCCGATGGTGGCGGAAATCCAGGAGAATGCCAGCCCTAACAGGACCACCAGCAGCAGCGCCGCTATCGCCGGCAGCAGTCCATTATCCGGACGAAAGCCGATCAGGTAGCCCACGCCGGCCAGCAGCAGCACCACAAAGGCGTTGCGCACTGTGTCCGAGAGCGTGCGTCCCGCCAGCACCGCCGACCGCGCCATGGGCAGGGAACGGAAGCGGTCAACCATGCCGTGCGAGAGATCTTCGGCCAGTCCCACCCCGGTCTGAATGGAACCAAACAGCACCGTTTGAATCAGAATACCCGGCAGCAGATAGTCGATATAACTCATGTTAGAGACATTGATCGCGCCCCCGAAGACATAGGTGAAGAGCAGTAAAAACATAACCGGCTGGATCGTCGAGAAAGCCAGCAACTGCGGTAGCCGGATATAGCGCATCAGGTTGCGCTGGGTCATCACAAAAATGTCGGATATCGTCCAACGGAGACTCTGCCAGATGGACGTGGTGTCCGCCGGCTTTACACTGGGACGGGAGAGTTCAGTCTCGGTCATTCCTCCTCCTCTGCGGGTTGTTCGGCCGTTTCATGGCCGGTTAATGCGAGAAATACTTCATCCAGCGATGGGCGGCGGAGCGCAATATCGGCAATCGGCATGTCGATTGCGTCCAGCGCGCGGATGGTCTGGGTCAGCACCTGCGCGCCGTTCGTCACTGTCAGGGTGATGCAGCCCGACGTGGCGTCGGTGTGCGGTTCACCCACATTCAGATCGGCGATCGCCTCTGCGGCTGCGTCGGTGCGTGCTCTATCGCCAACATGCAACTCCAGCACGTCGCCGCCGATCTGCCGCTTTAGTTCATCCGCCGTGCCCTGAGCAATAATCTTGCCATGGTCAATCACCGCGATCTTGTCTGCCAGATAGTCGGCCTCTTCAAGATACTGCGTCGTAAGCAGCAGCGTGGTGCCCTCGGCAACCAGTTCATTAATCACATCCCAGAGATCGGTGCGGCTACGCGGGTCCAGTCCCGTCGTGGGCTCATCCAGGAAGAGCACTTCCGGCGAGACAACCAGGCTTGCCGCCAGATCGAGCCGCCGCCGCATCCCGCCGGAGTAGGTTTTGACCAGACGATCCGCGGCTTTGAGCAGGCCAAATCGATCGAGCAGTTCATCGGCGCGCTGGCGGGCCTGTTTGCGCTCCAGGTGGTAGAGCCGCCCAACCATGCGCAGATTCTCGCGTCCGGTCAGGTTCTCATCGACGGCGGCATACTGTCCGGCCAGACCAACAATCCGGCGTAGTGCTGTCCGGTCGCGCACCACGTCATGTCCGGCAATGGTGGCCTGCCCCCCATCCGGGTTGAGCAACGTAGTCAGGATGCGCACCAGTGTGGTTTTGCCCGCGCCATTGGGTCCCAGCAACCCCAGTACTGTACCTTTACTCACGGTCAGGTCAATGTTTTCCAGCGCGGTGACATCACCAAATGTTTTGCGGATACCCTGGACGCTAATGATCGCCTCGGACTCGGCCCGGCGGCTGCGTCGGCGTCCTGTCCGTGGTGCAGTCGGTGGTTGTGGTGTAGTCATTCTGCTCCCTTCACTATGTTTGTCACTTTCTTTGGTCATACGCGTTACGTGGTGAGCTACAAAATATCAGCATTGGTCGTTTCGTATTTTTTCGCTCATTGCGTGGCTTTCGTGGTCCAATTCTCCAGCGCGTAACACGTGTTAATCACTGATCATCGGAGCCTGCTGCAGGTAAGTATTTTCCGTCAACTGCTTAAGCATAAAATCGGCCACATCGGCCCGTGCGATACGGGCACTGGTGTTTACGCCGACCCAGCCAACCCGGTACTGACCAGTGTACGGCCCCTCGGTCAGCATCGGCCCGCGCACGATTACCCAGTCAAGATCGCTGTTGCGGATAACCTCGGCATGACCCTCAGCATCCTGGAGAACAGCGCCCGAGAGCGTCTTGAGCGCAAACTTGATCAGATGATTAATCAGTTTGGGCTGATCCTGCGGCGCATCAACCCCGGCTCCAGTAAGACTAACGAGCCGCCGGACACCATGCTGCTGCATCGCCGCCACGATATTGCGGGTCGCAACCGTCTGCATATCCTTCGGCGCGCCTTTCGTCTGGCCCAGCGCACTCAGCACGGCGTCCGCCCCGGCCACGGCGCGCTCCACCGCGGCAGGATCGGTTGCATCACCCTGAACAACCGTCAACTGATCATGCGTAATCGGCAGCTTTTCCGGTGTGCGCACAAAAGCGGTTACGGCGTGACCGGCAGCCAGCGCCTGCTGGACCAGCGGAATACCAGTGCGACCAGTTGCCCCAAAGATCGTCAGTTTCATTGTTGATTCGTTCCTCATTCACAGGAGCTACGCGGTTGCCATGCAAACCGGACGTTTTACCCGATGGACGCCCGATGCGCCTGCGCAGCGGGCGATTCATATAAGCAAATGCCTGATTTGAATGCCCACTGAGTAAGTCGTATCATTGACACGCATTACACGGTGGATGTTCAAACCGGACATTTGAACAGATGAAAAACAGCCGTCCTGCTGGCGGCACTATCCGGTTCCAAACAAAAGGCCGCATAACGCATGGTATTAATTATCAGGTAAACCACCATTGCATGAACATCGCACCAGCATATGGCGTGATGTCCAGCGAAACGGAATGCACATTCCGTTATTTATTATGGAATGGTTATTCCGCTTTGTCAAGGAAGCGATACAAAAATGGTATACTGAAGATCTCACAGATCCATTTGGGCAGCAGTGTAGTGTGCGCGGGGCAACGCGTCGCCGGCACGGAAGGAGCACGCAATGGACAAACAACCCACCTATTCCCGGCGCGAGCGGAAAGATATGCGCCGCAACATGCAGCGTGTGCTCCAGGCCGCCCACGACCTCTTTACCGAGCGGGGGGCCGAGGTAACAATGGAGGAGGTCGCCCGGCAGGCCGGTGTAGGTGTCGGGACGATCTATCGTCGCTTTCCCAGCAAGGAACATCTGCTGGCGGCGGTAGGGCAGGAAGTGCGGATACAGGTGCAGCACGGTCTGCATCAGGCCATCCAGACGCAATCCGACCCCCTCGGCAAGCTCCGCGCCCTGATCCTGACGCTCTACCGCTATGGGGAAAAGTATGCGATCCTGTTTGAGTTGCAATCCCAGGTGCCACCCGTGCAGCAGCCCTGCGAACATACCGAAAAGCACCGCCGGATCTATGCGACCCTGCATGCGCTCTTTACAACAATCATGACCGAAGGGCAGCAGCAGGGGGTGATCCGGCAGGAAGACCCGGCGATTCTGGCAACCTTCTGCCTGGAACTGGTGCATCCCCGTACATTTGTTAACTTTAAGCAGGTGGTCAACGGCGACGCGGAGGTCGTCGCCGACTGCGTGACACGCCTGCTGCTCGCAGGGGTAGCGGCGCAGAGCGAAGTGCCTCATTAAATAACATGCGTCAGGTGGTGAGAGTTTGGACCACGAACAACACGAAATGAGCGAACACCGCGAACCTGCCAATGCTGCCATGGATCAGGCGATTCCGCGTTCGGCGGGGGATATCGCCTCCGGCAGGGCGGAATGCGCTGCTACCGGACAAACGTCCGGTTTGTGAATTCACCGCGTAAATTGTGTAAACAAAAGGAAGGTATGTCAATGCCAACCAGCGCAGAGAGCCAGGCAACCCAACCGGCAGCCGCTGCCGCCTCCCCGAATGATCCCTTCCGATATGGCTGGCGTTATGTGCGACACGAGCGCCCCGATGGCTCCTACGCGATTGAAGTCGATGCGGTGACAACCCGCCGGCAGCCCGGTGTGCGTCTGCTGGGATACCGTTTGCGAGAGGGAATCTACCAGCCGCTGCCACCGAATGAACATGGCCGGCTCTGGCTGGAACCGGTGCGCCTCTGGCAGGGGACCATGGCTGATGAGATCGTCTGCTACGACGAGGCGGGTCAGCCGCTGGGGAACTATGCCGAACTACGCGCAGCGCTGGAGGCTGAGACACGCATGCGTGAGTTGGAGGCGCAACTGCGGGGGGAGTGAGCCGGGAAAGTGTAGGCGAACACTGCTACCCTCGGTGTGCTCGGTGCCCTCGGTGGCAAAAACGGTGCATTCTGGCGAAATACAAATGAATCTCGATATGCATACCCATGCTCAAATTGTTACACCTTCCACCCGTGATCTTCAGCTTAATCTGACCCTGCCGCAACAGTCGCTCGATATATGTGCCAGGATCTTCCTGCTCATGCTGCATGGTCAGTTCCTTATCTTATCCGGTTCGTCAATCATCAACTTGCAAGTCTACACTGCGAACAATGACGTCCCCCATTTCATCAGGTCGTAAAAGAAACCTGGTCTTACCTGCACGTACCTCCAATGGTACCTGAAGAAGTTGCTCACCTGCTTCGGTATCCAAGACCAACGCTTCATCTTCATCTCTCATTACATTTAATTGACCGGCATTGGTACTGTACAATTGCAACTTCAGTACTACATCCCGTGGTTTGGCGCTATAAATAAAGATCTCTGCCGCGCTTTGTATTCGGCGCTGTACTTCATCTTCGGATAGCACTTCTGGCGCTGACCAACCATCACCAATACCAATAAACGGCAACGGCTCCTCTGGTGGTGCAACCTGGTAAACAATAAATGAACGATCAGGGATCTGAACCAATAATGGTTCATTTTCACCCGCAGCCGCTTCAGCAACTTCCAGCAACGTGTTATAACGGAGCGCACCACCATCACTATGGAGTATCAGATATCGGATATTAAAGTAACTAAAGACACTTGCCGCAATTTCCTTGCGATCCTGCCCGTCAATATCATATACAGGCTCAACATAAGCAAATAGTTGTATTACTGGTATTTGTTCTAATA
>DAOTVB010000046.1:0-8564 GCA_034436755.1 Chloroflexaceae bacterium
CCACGTTGCGCAATGCGGGTCAGCAGCCAGGGAAAAATCCGCCCGCCGAGAAAAATCATCAGCACGAAGAAGAGCGCCGCACGTCCGAGCGCCCAGCTCACCTCCACCAGTGGATTGCTGCCCGCCTGTCCCGCCGTCACCGCCGGCAGCAGCACCATAATCAAGACGGTACTCAGATCCTGCACCAGCGAGATCCCGGTTGTAATCTGCCCATGCTGGCTGCCCAGTTCGCCCCGATCCATCAAGAGCTTGAACAGCACCGTCGTCGAGGAGATGGCGATAATGCAGCCGAAAAACAACCGCCAGGCCCAGGGCCACCCCAGCAGCGTGCCAACGCCAACCCCCAGCAGAATCGTCAACCCGACCTGACCAAGCCCACCCGTCAGAGCCACTCGCTGCACCCGGCGCAACTGATCCACCGAGAACTCGACACCGACGCCAAACATCAGCAGGACCACACCGATTTCGGCCAGCAACTGAATGCGCTCCAGATCGCCCACCATACCTGGCGTGTAGGTGCCGACGACAATCCCCGCGACCATGTAGCCAACAATTGACGGCAGGCGCAGCCGTACCGCCACAATCCCGCCCACAATCGCCGCCAGCATGGCAACGGTTAAATCCTGAATAATCAGCGCATCTCCCATAGCACCTCCGCTTCTCAATGCATACGGCAAGGAGGTGACGAAACCGGGCATGCTGCGCCGCTTCGTCACCTCCTCAGGTCTGCTTTCACTATGCCATGCTCCGCATCCGGACGCAAGCCGCTCGTGCCGCACTGCCAAAAACGAATATGCTATAATAGAGGCGCAGCCAATGCGCATACGAGGAGGACTTATGTCAGGTCATACCAAATGGCATTCGATTCGACACACCAAAGGAGTGGTCGACCAGCGCCGGGGAAAGCTATTTACCAAGCTGGCGCGTGATATTACCGTCGCCGTGAAGGATGGCGGCAATGGTGATCCCGATATGAATTTTCGCCTGCGACTGGCCATTGATAAAGCCAGGCAGGCCAATATGCCGTCGGACAATATCCAGCGCGCGATTGATCGCGGCCTGGGCAAAAGTGCTGATGGTGATCTGGAGGAGATCTATTACGAAGGCTACGCGCCCGGCGGCGTCGCCCTGCTGATTGAAACATCCACCGACAACCGCAACCGCACCAACTCTGATGTTCGCTCAACATTAACCAAGAACGGAGCCAGTCCGGGCGAACCCGGCTCCGTCGCCTGGATGTTCGATCAGAAAGGGTTGATCACGCTTGATCTCACCGACACCGACCTGGACCCGGACGAGGTGACGCTTCAGGCCATCGACGCAGGCGCCGAGGATGTCGAGGTCTTTGACCAGACTCTCGAAATCTATACCGAGTGGACCCAACTCAACGATGTACGCCAGGCACTCTCAGATATGGAACTGCCGATCACCAATGTTGAGAAGGCCATGCGGCCTAAAACCATGGTTCAGCCGGACGAAAAAGAGGCGCTCCAGACCATGCGCCTGCTGGAAAAGCTGGAAGATCTGGACGATGTGCAGAAGGTCTACAGCAACCTGGAAATTAGCGATGAGATGGCAGATAGTTACAAGCCCGAATAGCAGCAAGGTTGTGCATGCGTACACTTGGAATTGACCCGGGTACGGCCATCATGGGATGGGGCGTCGTCGAGGAAATGGGGGGCGGCGCGCTGCGACCGATTGCCCACGGCGCGCTGACAACGCCCTCGGGGAGCGAACCGGCCCACCGCCTGCTACTGCTCTACCAGGGACTGACCGGCCTGCTGCATGAATATCATCCCGCTGCCGCCGCAGTTGAAGAACTCTTCTTCTCGCGGAATGTCACCACGGCGCTGGCGGTCGGGCAGGCGCGCGGTGTAGCGCTCCTCGCACTGGCCCAGGCTGACATTCCGATCTACGAGTATAAACCCAGGGCAGTCAAGCAGGCAGTTGCCGGGTATGGTGCAGCGGATAAGCGCCAGATGCAAGAGATGGTGCGCCTGACCCTCGGTCTGGATGCACGCCCCAGACCCGACGATGCCGCCGATGCGCTGGCAATTGCCATCTGCCACGCCTACACTGCCCCGATGCTGCGCCGCATCGCCAACCAGTGACGCATGGTGCCGAAATACACCACACGGACGACAACCCATGGCCCGATCCCACAGTAAAAAACGCAAACACTCCACGCCGCCGGAAACCACCGATCTGGAGGAGATTGCTCCCCGGCAGTTCCTGGTGCGCAACCCGCAGGTCCGCCCATTTCTCAAAGGTGAAGGCCACTTTGACGGCAACCGGTTTGAGTTGACCACCTGGCGGCGCGCGGGACTGCTGGCGCGGCTGCGTGCGAATACCTTCACCGTGCATACCCTGGATGATCGAATTGCGGAACTACCACCACTCCCAACCGCCATACCAGTTGGTGCTCCCTGCCGCCGTCCCGTAAGTAGTAGCGAACGCTACAGCTTCTTCGATCCGCAAACTCTGACCTGGACCGCGATTGACCCCCAGGAAGAGCGCGGTCAGCCGGAAGTGCTGCTACACGCCGGCTGGATCATCCGGCGGCGGCGCGGACGGGGCCCGGCATCCTACTACCGCGTCACCTGCGAGCGTGGTGGGGGAGCCGGCATTCTTCCACTGAGCGAAACCGAGGCGTTGCTGGCCGGCTATGCCCAGGCAACAGTGGTCGATCAGCCGGCCCTGCCGGTTCGTCGTACCGCACAGCACTACCACCTGCCCACCATCCCGCTGCCACCACCGCACCATCAACTGATGCAGCGTCTCGGTCAGTTGACTGAGCAGGGCTGGCAGGTTGACGAACATGGCTGGCTTCTGGCACGCCAGGTCTATGCACGACTGGGGATTACCCTGGAGGAACCTGAACCATAGAATAGGACGAGTTACACGGTCACGAACTCGGAAGGAAATCTCGCCTCCGGTGAGGCGGAAGATCCCATGCTTTTTCACAAAAATGTTGCACAAAGTGCAACATTTTTGTGAAAAAGATAAAAACATACCATGCTGCTGCAGGCGAATCTGACTTCCATCGGGTGAAACGTCCGGTTTGAATGTCAACCACGTAACTCGTGTAAATGGGACGAACGCCCGGGTTTAACCCGGACGTTCGTCTTTGTCGTCTGTCAGTTGTCGTTGCGAACACTACTCACCGGCACGCCCCTGCTCGGCCTTGAGCCGGGCAATCAACTCCTGCAGCGCCAGGTAGGAGGGACGCGGGCTCCAGTCACCATCCAGGATGCCGAAGGAAGCCTGCTCATGCAGCGGCTCTGGGGGATCATGCTTATTCCAGAGCACGGCAAAGTTCAGGTTCCAGAGGAACGTATTCCCAACCCAGGGATACTCCTCATAGGTTCGCTCGATGGCATCGGTAATATATTCGGCCTGTTCCTCAAACGTGATCTGGCTACCGAACTCATACCCCGGCGTGACATTCTCAGTGGCCCAACCAAACTCGGTGATCCACATGTTATGATCGCCCATGCCAAACTCTACCATCACGTCGCGTACATTCTCGATATGGCGGAAGTAGAATGTCGGATGATCCGTCCAACCCTCGGCACTACTGGGATTGTCCGGCCAGAGCGTATCGGGCGGGTTGGCCGAACCGCCGGGATGCACCGCCTGCACATCAAAGTGCCCATCAATGATGCCGTCCCGGTAGGAATACATTGCACGGTAGTAGTCCATATCTGAGATCGCAATGTCGGGAGCGGTGACGCCCGTCGAAGAAGGCGCACCCGCTACCACAAAGGCGTCAGGGTTGACCGCCTTGATCCGGTTGTAGCACTCTATCAGAATCTCGACATACCGCCCGGCATCCTCGATCTCGATACGCCCGCCAGTTTCGTGTGCCAGGTTCTGTTCATTCCAGATCTCATAGGCCTGCACCTTATCGCCGTAGCGCAGCGCCATCGCCTCGACGAAGTTGCCCAGCGTGGCCGGATCTTCCGGCAGGCCATCGCTTCCATCGGCAGTATACGCTGCCGGCGACCGCACAACACTGATCAGCAGCTTCAGGCCATACCGATTGGTCGCCTCCACCACAATATCGAGTTGATCCCAACCCCACTCCTCAACCGGCTTCGTCGGGTCTTCGATATCTTTCCAGTGGATCTGCTGCCGAATCCAGTCAAACCCCGCATTCTGGGCCAGTTGCAGCGCACGCTCATGATCGGTGTAGAAGAGATGGGCCACCACGCCAAAATTCAGATACTCGGTCTCCTGCGGCTCCTCAGCAGCGACCTCTCCCTCAGGTTCGGTAACGGGCGTTTCTGTCGGCACCGGTGCCTCGGTTGGCTCCGCATCTGCGGGGACATCGGGAGTCTCGGGCGTGGAAACAATCTCAGCGGTTGGAACATCGGACGGCTGCTCGGCCGTCTCCGTGTTGTTGCCACAGGCGACCAGCACCGGCAGCAGCAGTGCCAGGATACCAAACAGACGCAGGATACCTGGGCGAAACAACGCAAGCTTCATTGGTATGCCTCCTCAAAAAGTATAGATAGAGCGAATGTGTTGTCTCTACGGTAAGAAAAATGAGGACGGGAAGCACACATCGTGCTCCCCGTTCCCCGCACCACTTTACTCTTTGTACAACGAGCCAGGATTGATCAGGGTAGCATAGGTGTCCCCCTGGATTTCACGGCCTGGTAGCCGGCAACAATCCTAATTCTTGGGCATGCTCTGGATCGCATTGTATGCCGGACGGGGACTCCAGTCACCATTGAGCACGCCAAACGACGCCTGCTCGTGGAGTTCATTGCCCTGCGCACGCCATGGGACAGCAAAGTTCAGGTTCCAGAGGAACATTCCACCCATCCAGGGGGCATATTCGTAGCGGCCCTTCTGGAAGGCGCGCACAACCCACTCGGCCTGGGTCTCATACGAGATGCTATTGCCATACTCATACCCGGGCGTGTTATTGGCCGTGGCCCAGCCAAACTCGGTCATCCAGACCTGCCGATCACCCATGCCATTCTGGACCATCACATTCCGAATATCCTCAACCCGGCGGAAGTAGAACTCGCGGCTCTCACGCCAGCCCGGGCCAGGACCAGGATTGTCCGGCCACATTGCATCGGGCGGATTATACTGCCCACCCGGATGTATGCCGACGACATCGACATGATCGCGGAACTTCTGATTTGAGAACATCTGCCGCGTAAACACCACATCGCTCAGGGCAATATCCGGGCGATTCGTCTCGGTTGACGTCGGCGCGCCACTGACAACAATCGCGTAGGGATCATTGGCTTTAATAGCGTTGTAGGCTTCGGCCAACAGATCGACATAGTAGCCGGCATCGGCCACGCGCCCGCCAACACCACCATCCCGGCTACAGTCGCCGCCATTCTCACAGGCGCGGTTCTGCTCGTTCCAGATCTGGTAGGCCTGCACACGACCTTGATACCGCGCGGCCATCTGCCCCATAAAGTCGGCAAACGTGCCAAAATGTTCGCGGGCCGGCAGGCCATTGGAACCGTTCGACGTTGCCCAGGATGGTGATCGCACAACGCTGATTAACAGGTTCACGTCGGCATTGTCGGCATCCGCCACGATATTGTCCAACTCACCCCAGAAGATCTGCCCGGAGCGATCATGCATGTCGGCCCAGGCAATCTGCTGGCGAATCCAGGAGATGCCCGCATTCTTCGAGAGCGTCAGCACGCGGTTGCGATCCTGCCAGCCGGTTCCCTGACCGAAGAGATGCGCGTTGAAGCCATAGACAAACGGCCGGGGCAGCGACTGATCCGCCGGACGTGAGCGGAACGCATCGTTCCCCTGGTGGTTGGCATCGCGGTACTCATTCCCCAGCAGACCAAGCAGAATGCGGTACTGCGGATCAGGCTCATCCGGGTGCCACTCCATGCGCTGGCGCTCAAAATATTGCACCCAGTAGGTATTGCCGTCGGCCTGGTTAACCTCCTGGAACTGCTCTGAGAGCGGGCGACCGAACACCTCAATCCCACCGTTATTCAGCCAGAAGCTGCGGAAGGGCGCCGGCGAGTCACGCAGCGTGTGCTGCGTCACATTGTCCCAGGTACCATCACCCGGATCACCCACCGGGCGGAAGGGCTCTTCATTCTCACGCCCCTCAACCAGTTTGCGGCCCAGCAACCGGCCCAGCACATAGAAATCGTTGTTTTGCCGGCCGTACAGTTCTGGGTGCTCCTCCAGGATCGCCCGCTCAAAGTACTGGACGCGATAAAACTTGCCCGGCTCAGTAAAGCTCTCCTCGATAAAAGGCTCGGCAATGGGATACCCATACACGAACAGCGCATTCGGCGTGTTCTTCCAGGTCTCCAGGAAATAGTTTACGGCGGCGTGACCGGTCTGCTCAAAATAGCGCGCCTGTGGTGGCGGATAGGTATCCGGCACACCCGGCTGCGCCTTGCCTGCCTGCGGTGTAGCAACCAGGGTTGAAATAATCGCAACAAGCAGCAAAGCTGGAAGTATGCGACGAAGCATGGCTATCTTCTCCTTAAAAATAAAAACTCTCATGTACCTCCAACTGACGACGATGTAAAGCGTTTGTGCCTCTGTAGCAATTATAGCAGCGTCGGATGATACCCTTCTGAAGCCGGCCTGAAGGGGTGATTACTGTTCCATGACTCACGCTAGTGCTACACACTCGTGTGCATGACGATGGTGTCAAACATCTGGTTACACCCCGGCGATCTCCCGGAGCGCAATGGTGACAGCCTCGACTGGAGTGTTGGCGGGGATGACATGGGGCTGACCGGCGGCATCATCTCCCAGCGACCAGGTTTGCAACCCGATAACCCGGCGGCCACACTTGCGGGCCAGCGCAATCTCCGAGAGGGTACCATACTCACCCCGAACGGCAATCACAACATCGGCAGTTTGCACGATCAACACATTACGCGCCTGCCCTATGCCGGTTGGGATGGCAATCCGGACAAAAGGATTGGCTGTGCTACGTTCACTGCCGGGCAGCAAGCCCAGCGTCAAGCCACCCGCCTGGGTTGCCCCCCGGCAGGCCGCCGCCATAACGCCGCCAAGACCACCGCACACAAGCAGCGCACCGGCACCGGCAATATGCCGGCCAACTTCCTCGGCCAGCGCTGCCGTTGCTGCATCACACACACCGGCACCGCAGACCGCAACAATCGGCTGCCGGTGTTTACTATCTTCTATCGTTGATCGCAACACCAGGAAATAGTTGCCTTGCTAGCGCGGAGAGGCGTTCAACTGCTGCTCTACATCTGCCTGTCTGGAAACCCGCACATATCCAGTGCGGGAAACTAGGCGGGAGCAATTATAGTGTGAGGCGCAACCAGCGTCAAGCCCTAGGGAAGGGCGTATCGTACCAATCTGATGGCACCATAGCGCTATGCTACACGGTAGAATAATCCAGACCGGCATGCAATCGGCAGCAGATCTTCGCGGTATTTATCAAATTCTAATGTTTGAGAATTGTAAGGATTGTCTTACCAGACGCACAGTATCTCACCACGAGATATCCGGCCGCACCTGCCGGCCACGCGCCGGCAGATCGACTAAACGGGCGTGCCGCGCGCAGTAGCTCACCAGTTCCCGCGCCTTGTCCGCCTTGCCCGCCCCCGGCAGATCATCATAGTCAATGCCCAGGTCAAAACAGAGCGTGCGCAGTTCACCCTCGTTGAAGCGGGTAGTCAGCAGTTCGCGCAGGCGCGTTAGCTCACCGCGCTCCGGTGTGTCGGTCACAGCAACCGTTGGGCCGGTTGCCGACACGCTCGCCGGGACCGAGGCAGATGTGGAATGCGCCGGGAGATAACTATCAACCTGCGCCGGCGCAATGCCCAGGATACCCGCCAGCAAGCGCCGGAACGCCGGCTCATCGTCGAGCGTGGGAAACTGGACTAACTCGTAGCGCCGCAGGAAGGGCGGCAGATCGCGGCGCGCGGGTCGCGTGCCACCCGGCAGTAACACCGGGATCACCCGGAAACCGGGGCTATCCTCGACGCGGTTCTGGATGGCGGCGCGCATCTGCTCGGTCTGCCAGCCGCTGATGCCGTTGCCGCCGCTGATAAAGACGGCGCAGGCGTGGGAGGTGAGCAGCGCGTCCTCCATCTGCTCCTGCAGCGGTTGACCCGGGATGCTATGCCAGGGTGCAAACCAGAACGAGACACCCGCGACATCCTGCAACCGCCGGGCCAGAATTGCGACACTACTTTCGTTGTCGGGGGCGTAGGCGAGAAAGGTGTACATAATCAAGTGATAGGTGATGAGTGATAGGTAAGGAGTGATAGGTAAAAAATCAGACGAGATACGAGAAATTTCATCCGGTTGGCAAGATGTCAACCCGCCTGACCTGACGTACTTGTGCCGCATATGCCAACACCGCAAGCAGATCCTCGCGCTCGAGATCGGCATAATCAGCCAGAATGTCATCAATCGACATACCCGAACTCAAGCGTTCGAGCATCGTTGCGACCGGATAGCGCAACCCACGAATAACGGGCTTGCCGTGACAAACATCCGGATCAATGGTGATACGATTGAGCAGGGTTTGCATGGTGTATCTCCTTCGGGCGTTCCATACCGCCAGT
>DAOTVB010000047.1:0-3666 GCA_034436755.1 Chloroflexaceae bacterium
CGGCGCCCAGATCCCAGGGTACCACATTTCCATCGGGGATGGGTGCGTATGGGGTAAAGTTAACGCCGTCACTGCTCAGTTGGTACTCGTTTGGCCCGCCACTCTGCAGATCAAGGTTGATATTGACATTCTGCGATGTTGTGAGCGGTTCATCATTGTTAATCACGAGACCACCGGCCGCCTGGGCATTGCCACCTTCGGCCTGGAGCAAGGCAAAGCGTACTCTGACGCCATCATCCGTAAAAGCTTCAAAGACAACATTACCAAAGGAAAATCCACTCAGGGTTGCAACCCCATCGACATTCGTCACAAAGCTTCGAACATCAATCCGTTGTGGGCCAACCCAGTTGGCCGCAACCGCTTTAAAAGCGACATACAACTCAGTACCACCGGTGCGGTCGCTGACCCAAAACATATACAGATTGCCACCCTGGTCAGCGCTAATCGAGACCTTCCCAAACACACCTCTACCATCACCCGATCGGGTAAGCCGCGAGTTAGGCCAGGAACCATCGTCCTGACGTTCAGAGTACCAGACCTCACCATCCTCAACCCCACGCCAGGCAACATAGATAGTGCCATCCGGCCCAACGGCTGCTGAGGGATCAGCGGAATAGTTGCCATCATTGTCAACGCGCGTCGTATTGAAGGTAGATCCATTCCAGATCGAAGCATAGATCTGCCCCTCGTTGGTACCATGGGCAACGACCAGCGTACCCTCCGGACCACTGGCAATAAACGGCAGACCAAGGTTATCCTGTCCCGTTGACAGAATACGTGTTGATGACCAGTTTGAACCACCATCGCGCGAAACCCGGTAGCGCATCCGTTTATCGGCATTCCAGACCACAAAGACTTCACCCGTAGTCGCTACACCGACTTTCACAAACACGGCAAAATTATCCGCACTGCCAACAGTTTGGCGTTCGCCAAACCCGGTGCCGGGAGTTGTTCGACGCAGATAGATCCGATTACGACCCCGATCAACCCAGGTAACATAGATCGAACCATCGGGACCAGTGGCGATTGAAGCCGTTGAGTAGTCAGATGTATCCGGCGCATCACCCAGTGTTGCTGGCCCTGTCCAATCGGCAGTTGCATCCGTCTTGGCCCAGTAGCGCGCTTTATCATTAGGATTGGCAGCAAGATGAACGGTATTCCCAAGACTTGCAAGGTTTGGATGTTTTGCATCCTCACTTTGGGGAACGGTGGAATCAGACACAAGCACCTGTATATCATCCGCAGCCACCCCGACCTGAGCAACGCCAGGCTGTATGGGGAGCAGCACCACTACAATCAGCAGTGAACAGAAAAGTGTCAAGACACGCGACATAGTTATTCTTCCTCCAACGACCTTAGTAGATAAATATCGCATCTTCGTGTAAAACGCACATGGTTCTATCACGTCTCATAGCAAAGCGTGGCTAATGCTGACAGCCGCGGATCTCCCCCTCAGGGTGCTGTCACCACAACATCATCGAAGAAGATGTCACCGAGTGCCATCGTATAGAGACCGGCCTGACCACTGGTGAGCGTGGTATCCGTTGCCTCCGCCACAACCTCGCCATCAACTGTTGCCTGAATAGTCGAACCAATCACACTCAGCGAGACGGTATACCACTCGCGGTGTGTATACCCCACGGCATCACTTTCAACCAGCGGTGTAGCTGTGCCATCAACCACCTTTTCCAGCACCTGCTTCGCACCAGACTCTTCCTCCAGGACACGGTAGCGGTAGAAGCTATCGCCCTGCCGGCGTGCGACCAACCCAAGGGTCACATTCCCACGATCATATACCTTGGCGGTAATGGTGTAATCGGTCCAACTGGTCGGCCCCGTGACTGCCAGGGTATCCTGGAAATTCGGGTTGCCGGCAGCGGCGGTACGATCCTGCTTCAGCGCGCCATCTTCCAGCACCCAGATCGAACGATACTCCGGCAGAGTATCATCCAGATCCAGAAACGTCCAGTCATCCAGGGAAGCAGCGGTATCGAAGCTATCCTGGAAAAGCACCGTTGCGGCCGTCTGGGGTGCATCGGTTGGCTTGGGGGCAACGGTTGGCGTTGGCGGCACATCATCAGGATACTCGAGAATCGGCGTCGGGAGCGGGGCTTCCTCGGCCTGACCCGACTGACCGAGCCCCTGGCCCAACACGCCCAGCACAATGATGACTGAGAGACTGACGGCGACAAGAATGAAGATACGCTGATCCTTCATTAAATCCACTCCTCCTTACTGCCGATGCCGGCAGTGCCGGCATACGTTACAGTTAGCTAAAGAAACTGCGAAACCGGTCGCAGCTTCCAAACCATATTGAACCGGGCTCTGGTACGCTGCATACTATGCACGGCGTGACCGGTACAACGCGCAGAACATAGATACCTGGCTCTCTTTTCAAATGGGGATAATATACTAGTACAGACTCCTCCATTTGTCAATATATTTATGCAACTCCTTAAAGAATATTCATCACCAGAATGTAGTATTGAAAAGCAAAATATAGCCTGACAGTAATCAGTTCCAGCCACATACCCGGCAATCATCAATAAAGCAAGACACACTACCAGAAACAGTGCATACAACATCATGCCCGCATCGCTATATTAGCGATGCGGGGCGATGGTGTAAAGCCGTAATGCAGATTATTCTATGAAACCACTATCGAGCGATAAAAGGCAACCCTAACTCGATCATCTGATAATTGTCACTCAGTGCAATGGTATACTTCAGCGTTGTATCTGACCAGTTCCCGGCCCCATCAAGGATGCGCGCATAGACGAAATAATCCCCGCCGCTCCACTGACTCGCTGCCAGACCACTGAGGAGGCTCCAGGAAACGGTAAAACTGTAACTGCCGGTACCTGCTCCGGTGACATTTTGTACCTCGATAGGCGACCAGTTCAATGCATTCAACTCAGTTGAACTCTGCGGATCAATATCACTCCGACTGTTCGCCACCCAGACGCCCCAGAATGGTTTATTCTCACCATTCTGACCATAGAGATTGTCGGTCACAGCCAGACTCTCAAAACTCAGCGTAACCAGAATGCTGTCACTGGTCGTAACTGGTGCGCCTGATAGATCGACGATCTGAAGGGCCCCCGAGGTTACGGCGGGTGACACATCATCATAGTATATTGTCGCCTGGTAGGGTTCCTCGTGCCCAACCGCATCACGCACGGTGATGCTGGTAGAGTTAGTTGCTGGCGCATCAAATGCGGGCAACGCCCAGATAGTGCTGTAGTAGTTATTACTAATTGTAATGGTTTGATCATCAACCGATAACTGGGTCAGGCCACTACACTCACCCGCCAATCCCCGAACTTCCATGAAGTAGCCTTTGATACGTGTGTAGCGTGGGTCACCATTGCGCGGACCTTCAACCCCGTCATCCTGAAGCGCCGGGCTATCGCTAAATACTGCCGGATTCCCGGTATAGTAGGGATTGCGAATAGTGACCGTGGCATCTACTCCCGGATCAAAGAGAATAGAGTCGCTCATCATCGCAGACTCCAGATCGGGACGCTCCGCTGCGCGTACATGGCCATGGACAGTGCGGTTCACACAGGCCTTCCCTGACCCAGGGTCAAGTTCCCAGGAGGCGACCCCACCTTCCGGTATCGCCGCATACTCCGAAAATATACTCCCATCATTACTGAGCTTATA
>DAOTVB010000048.1:0-21895 GCA_034436755.1 Chloroflexaceae bacterium
ACTGCTCTTCCGTTTATAAACAGTGGCAATGTCGTGTCACCGCTATACAAATGCAAAAGTATGCTATTGAAGTTGATTGTGGCTTTCTGGGGCGCACCAGTGTGTGCGTCCCAACCCCCGGTTTCCGCTGCATCATACCTGCCATGGCTCCCGCCGCGCTGACCACTCCGATAAAAATATTCCGCAACCCGACCAGGCTGACGCGCAGCCGGTTCTGGTTTCCCAGGAAAACCCACCATCTGTATTTCCCGCAAATCAAGATTAATGTGCTAATTACATTACTAAATACAATACCGTTATCGTCATGTTCATCGTGTAGGCATGCATGTAAACTATGAGGAGGAAATAGCATGTCGAGTACGCCATCCAGTCGGGCCGGGACCGCTATCATCGGTATGAGTGGTCGGTTTCGGGGCGCCGGAAATATCGACGATTTCTGGCAGATGGTATGTTCTGCGCCGCCGGAGTTGGAATTGCGTCTGCCGGACCCGGTGGAGGTCGCCGGGTCCGCTGTTCCCCATGGGGCGGCCGGTTCGGGCTATCGTCCGGATACGGCGCATAGTCTTGATGCCCAACAACATCTGTTTTTGACGTATGTCTGGGAAGCACTGGAGCGGGCCGGATATGACCCGGCAACCTACCACGGTTCCATCGGCGTTTACAGTAGTACCGCCCTGAACCGCTATCCGTTGTTAAACCTCTTCTCCTGTTATAGTCTGCGTATGCAACGCCGTGACGCATCTGTGGATGCCGCGAAGGCCTACCCACCGGGCGATGAGCCCGACTGTTTTGTCAACGGTACGTCCTACAAACTTGACCTGAGATGGCCTGACTTTTCGATCCGGAACACATGTGCAAGTTCACTCATTGCGGTCCATCTGGCATGTCAGGATCTGCAGACTGGCGTGTGTGATATGGCGATTGTCGGGGGCGTGACCCCGAATGGCCGGCAGGCGCATAACGCTGATCTACCGCAGCACCATCCACCGGGAGGTAACGGGAGTGCTGCGGCTCCAGGAGTGGATGCAGGTGATCCGCTTACCGGGGGGGAAGTCGGTATTTTGGTCCTCAGACGGGTGGCGGATGCCTGGATCGACGGTGATCAGATCTATGCAGTTATTCGTGGCTCGGTTATCAACCAGGCTGCGCCGACAACGGGCTCCTCGCAAAGTATTGCCGATCAGGCCGAACTCATTCGGAGTGCCCTGGCTGTCACAGAGATTGCCGCTGAGACGATTGGCTATGTCGAGGCATGTGATCCGGGCATTGCGGCGGGCGGTTCTATCGAAATCGCCGCATTCAGCCAGATGTTACGTGCAAGTAGTGCGAAACCGCAGTGCTGTCACATCGGGGCGCCGTCAGCGAGTGCCGGGGACCAGGATACAACCGGCGATGTTGCCGGCCTGTTCAAAGTTGTACTGGCCCTCCACCATCAATGTCTACCCCCAGGGTTATGCCTGGATCTGATGGAGGTACCGTTTGATCCGGCCGTCAGTTCAGTTGCCGGCACCGGTCTGCCGGTTACATGGAGCGAGACCGAGAATCCCCGCCGGGCGAGTCTCAGTTCCCTCGGTCGGGATGGCACCAGTGTCCATTTTATTCTGGAGGAGTCACCCCTGGCGCGCATCCCGGAGCCGTCGCGTTCGGAGCAGATCCTGGTCTTATCGGCCGATACCCGGGCGGCGCTCGAAACGGATACGCTCCAGTTGATTGCTCATTTGAAGCAGCATACCGGACAGAACCTGGCTGATATCTCCTACACGTTACAGACCGGGCGGCGGACGGCGAACTATCGCCGCCTGCTGGTCTGCCGTGATCGTGACGATGCAATCCTGGCGCTGGAACACCGCAATCTACGCCGGGTGTTGACGCAGTACCAGCAACCTGTCGAGCGATCAATTGTATTTATGTTTTCCGGGTATGGTTCGCAGTATCTGAATATGGGTCGCGAACTCTACCAGACTGAGATGGTCTTCCGGAAGCATGTGGACTACTGCACCGAAGTGTTGCAGCCTTATCTCGAATGTGACCTGCGCGAGGTACTCTACCCGGATATCGCCGGTGACCCGCTGGCGGCCCGGCGCCTGCAGCAGCCCTGGCTGGCGCAGCCGGCGCTGTTTGTGATCGAGTCGGCGCTGGCCCGGCTCTGGATGGCCTGGGGGATCTACCCTGATGCGATGATTGGGTATGGCCTGAGTGAATATGTTGCGGCCTACCTTGCGGGGGTGTTTACGCTTGAGGATACTCTGGCACTGGTGGCCCTGTTTGGGCAGCAGTTAGAACAGATACCCATCGGGGCAATGCTTTCCATTCCCTTACCGATACATGCAGTAGCGCCATTTCTCTCGGGGCAACTTACCGTAGCGGCAATTAATACGCCTACCAGTTGCGCTGTGTCCGGTCCACCCGAGGAGTTGCACCTTCTCGAACAGCGGTTGCTGGCACGCGGCTGCATCTGCCAGCAGTTGTCGGATACGCAAGCGCTGCACGCGGCGCTCCGCGATCCGATGATGCAGTTTGTGCGGGCCGAGGTTGAGAAAATCAACCGCCATACGCCGGATATTCCGTACATCTCCAGTATCACCGGCACCTGGATTACACCGGAGGAGACGCAGTCCCCGGACTACTGGGTGCATCAGTTACGCCAGCCTGTGCTGTTTGCCGATGGTATTCAGCGCCTGCTGCAAGAGCCGCGTCGTATTCTGCTGGAGGTTGGGCCCGGACGCACGCTGAGTACGCTTGCGCAGTATCATCCGGCGCGGACCCGGGAGCACCTGATTCTCTCCTCGCTGCGCCAGAATCTCGACTCGGAGTCCGATATTACCTTTCTGTTGACGAAGCTTGGTCGTCTCTGGCTGGCCGGGGTGCCGGTCAACTGGGCCGGCTTTTATGTGGACGAGCAGCGCCAGCGGCTGCCATTGCCGATACGGACCGGCACGCCGTCAATGACCGAGAGCGAGCCCGATGTGCAGACTGCTACGCTCTTCAGCCGCTCCAGCGAGTTGCCCCCGAGGAAAACCCCACCTGACTGGTTCTATCTCCCGGTCTGGAAACAGACCGTTCCCCCGGCATCAAAACCAGTGTTAAACGGATCATCCTCCTGGCTGCTCTTCGTCGATGAGCAGATTGGCCCGCTGATTGCACAACGACTTGAACAGATGCAGCAGCAGGTGACACTTGTACAGATTGGCCCCCGCTTTCAGCAAATCGGCCCCCGGCACTACACCATCAATCCCGGCACACCGCACGATTACCAGGCGTTGATCCATGCAATCGGTGCCTGCCCGACGAACATTATTCACATGTGGGGAATGACGCCGGCAGACACGATGGTATCAACGACAGAACAACTGAACCAGTCCCAGATGTATGGCTTTTGTAGTCTTCTCCTACTGGTCCAGGCGCTTGAACCCTATCTGACGGCAGCATCTCTGCAGGTCAGCGTGGTATCCACCCATATGCAGCGGCTGATAGGTGACACGATGCTGTTCCCGGAGAAAGCCACGGTCCTGGGTCTCTGCAAGACATTACCGCAGATCTATCCGACGATGACTGTTCAGAGTATCGATCTGCAGTTACCTTTGACCGGAAACCGGCAGGCTACGCGGCTGATTGATCAACTGCTGGGCGAGTTTGCCGCCCACGCGCCCGATCCCGTGATTGCCTACCGCGAAGGACAGCGCTGGACGCAGGTCTATGAGCCGGTACACCTGGATGTCGGCGATAGCTCCACCATTCGCCTGACCGAAAACGGTGTCTATCTGATTATCGGTAGCCTGACGGGTGTCAGTTCGACGCTGGTTGAATACCTGACGTTGACGGCACGCGCCCGAGTTGCTCTGCTGGTGCCTTTCATGCTGCCGGAGCGTGCCGCCTGCTCCCACTCGGTTGCGATGCACGATGAGGAAGCGCATGATGGCGTCGGTCAGATCTTGCGCAACATCCTGGCCCTGGAAGCGGTGGGTATTCAGGTGATGGTGATCGGCACCGACACAACTTCGCAGGATAACCTGGCGCAGGCGTTGCAGCGGGTACAAACCGTCCTGGGGCCAATTGATGGTGTGTTTGTCTTTGATGACGATGAGGGGAACCCGGCGATCAACCCGCTGACTGCGGCGGAAGTTGATACCTATGTCCGCCAGATTCAGACGCGGTTGCAACGGTTGCGCACGCTGGCGGATCTCCTGCCGGAAGTAGCACCGGCCTTTTGCCTCGTGCAGTCGTCGATGGGCGCGATCACGGGTGATAAACGCGACATCGTCGGTGCTGCCGTCGGTACATTTGCGGCGGTGTTGACCCAATGGCAGACCTATCATAATCCAGGCACCTGGATCAATGTGAACTGGGAGCACTGGTCGCGCACACCCGATGAGCCAACGACGCTGACACTGGAAGAGGGGATCGTGGCGTTGACCCAGATTCTCGCGTGGGGCGTCAGTGCTCAGGTTGTAGTTTCCCCCAATGATATTGCCATCCGGCCGGGTGCGCGTCCGCAACGGCCGGAAGCGCCGGTAGCGGAACTTCCCGCCAGAACCGCGCCCCTGCTGAATATTCGGCCACTGCCGAGTTCATATGTTGCGCCCCGTGACGATCTGGAGTGGATACTGGCTGAGATCTGGTGCTCCGTGCTGGGCATTGACCGGATCAGCATCCACGATGACTTTGCGGATGTGGGCGGAAACTCGGTTATTTGTATTGAGGTTGCCGCCCGGATGCGCGAGCGTGGTCTAAGAGTCAATCCCCGGGATCTGCGTGATAATGCAACTATTGCGCAACTGGCTGTGGTACTCCAACGTCCAGCCCAGGAGGAACCGCTCCTGAACCAGGCAGTCTATCAGTAAGGCGAACTGGCAGGCGCAGGCCAGTCTAAACATGCGCTAGAAGTGGGGGGTAGTAGCACGATGATGGATTATCCACACAAAATTCAGGTTCTGCCGCAGGATGCGCAGGTTATTCCCCGCCCCCGGCTGATTGCCGAAATGGGCACGATTGTTGAGCGCCGACTGATTTCCCTGGTTGCGCCCATTGGCTATGGGAAAACGACGCTCTTGATTGACTTTGCCAATGCCGCTCCGCTGCCGGTTGCCTGGTACTCGCTGCTACGAGCAGTTGCAAGTTGATGACCGGGGCATCGAAATCGGCTGGCGTAAGGCCCGCGAGGTCTTGTACTACCTGCTGCATCATCGGAACGGCGTTCCGCCCGATACACTCTGCGAGGCGATCTGGCCGGAGCTACCGGCCCGCCGGGGACGTGATACACTCTGGACGGCGATCCATCTGTTGCGCAAACATCTGCCCGCCGGGTGTATCGTATTTCATGGTCGCAAGCTGTACCGTTTCAACCGGGATATTGTCCTGCTTGACTATGACGTTGAGCAGTTTCTCCAACTTCTCAGCACAAATAACAGCTTCGAGGCCCATAGCATGGCCCTTGATCTCTACCAGGGTTCCTACCTGCCCTGGAGCGATACGCCCTGGACGGTCAGCATCCGTACCGACATGGAACAGCGCTACCTGCAGACATTGCGCCTGGTTGCGGCCAGTTACGAACAGCGCAATGCTTACGAAGAGGCATTGAACCTCTATCGGCGTATGCTGGAACTTGACCCACTGGACGAGGCAACCCACGCCCGGGTCATGAACTGCCAGATCATTCTGGGTAATCGCGCCGCTGCCGTTGAGCAGTATGGCCGGTTGCGCCATGTTCTTAACGAGGAATTGGGACTTGATCTCGACCCTGCTTCGGAAGCGGAACGGCTCTACTGTGATCTGCTGACCCCGGCCTGATACTTCTCCCGGCAACCCGCTGATGTGCTGCCACAATAGCTCCTGCTCTCATCTGCCCAAAATGGTCAGGCGTTGCAATACACGCGGGCGGTTCCGCGTCGTGCTGCGAACCTGGATGGGGCCGGCATAATGCGCCGGTGCGGTTCAGACCATGGGTTCATCTGACCTGGCGTGACGGGCTGCGCGCATAAATTTGCCGGAACTGGTAACTTGTACCATGCCGGTTCCGGCAAAAATCCATAAAAGAGCTATTCCCCATGTGGAAAGTCATAGATGCCAATCTGGTAGGAGAACTTGAACAGTTCGGTAAAATAATCAGCTCCCAGAGCGGCAAGGAAGAACCGACGCTGCGGCTATCGACATTCATGAACACGATTGTTATACTGGGTTTAAATATTATTCTCCATCTAAATCCCTTCTCGCGAAAGTAATCAATTCAATTGATTGCTTAAAAAACCGTATGCCGACCCACCGCTCAGAGCCTGGGACAATGTCGCTCCACGTTAGCCTCCTGCATGCAGGAGGCTAACCGGTATGTGCAGAAACTGATGATAAGCGTAACCTGGTGGTTCAACTGGTGTGTATGAGTCGCTCTACATCCTGGTAGAGCCGGTCATGGAAACCCAAACTATAGCGAAAGAGTATTGTATGGAAACACACTACAAGAAACAACCCCTGAAGGGGGTGGCTATCTCCGATGCATCCATCAAGAATCCGGTGTTTGTCATGATGTTGATGCTGCTGGGCCTGGTCCTGGGGCTCCTCGCGTTTGTCACCCTGCCGGTGAGCCTGCTGCCGGACTTCAACCAGGTCTATGTCTCCGCCCGGTTGATCTACCCCGGTGCCGGCCCGGAAACGGTCGCCGAGCAGGTGGCCGAACCGATTGAAGATGAACTGGCATCGCTCAGTGGGGTGAAGGAGATCATGTCAACCTCTTCCGAGGGGATTGCCGTTATTGTTATCGAGTTTGAAACCGGTACCTCGGCGAATGTGGCGGTGCAGAATGTGCGTGAGCGGATTGCCGGTATCCGCGCGGTTCTCCCCGCCGATCTCGATGACCCCATCATCGAGCAACTGGACCCGACCCAGTTTCCCATCGTAACGCTGGCGTTCAGTAGCCAGACCTTGCAGGATAGTTCCGAACTGCGTACTTTGATCGAAGACGACATCATGCCGGTCATTCAGAGCGTGCCCGGTGTCGGTTCGACGGATCTGACCGGCGGACTGGAGCGGCAAATTGCTGTCAACCTGGATCTTGATCGGCTGGAGGCTCTGCGCATTTTGCCCTCCCAGGTTAGCTATGCCATTGCCGCCGCCAATACCGATGTCGGCCTGGGTGATGCCGTTGTCGATAATCTGGAAGTTAACCTGCGCACGCCGAGTGTTTTTGCTTCACCCGAGGCGATCACAACCGTTGGCATTGCCGGCACACCCTACACCATTGCCGATGTTGCCCGCGTTGAAGAGAGTTTCGCCGATGTGGAGACCATCACGCGGCTCAATGGGGTTGACACTATCGTTCTCAGTATCCGCAAACAGAGCGATGCCAACACCGTTGCCGTTGCCGCGGGCGTCCGGGCCGAACTGGTCAACCTGGCGGCTCAGTACCCGGATGTGCAGTACGAGATTATTGTCGATGACTCGGTGAAGGTGCAGGAGAATGTGAGTTCCGCCCTCCAGGAGATCGGCCTGGCGGTGATCCTGGCGATCCTCGTGGTCTGGATTTTCTTCCGTAACCTGCGCAGCACCCTTGTCACTGTGCTGGGTATGCCGATCATTATCACCGCCACCTTTGCCGGAATGTCCCTGATGGGGCTCTCGATTAACATGTTCAGTCTCCTGGCAATTTCGATCTGTGTCGGGCTGGTTATTGACGATGCTATCGTTATCCGGGAAAACATCTTTCGCCACATTGAGCGGGGCAAACTGCCGCTGATTGCCGCCAGCGACGGCACGGCCCAGGTTGCCGGCTCGGTTCTGGCAATGACCCTGACGATTATCGTGGTGTTTGTGCCGGCCGCCTTTACCGAGGGTGACGCCGGGATTATCTTTCGGGCGTTTGGCTTAACCGTTGCCATCGCCATGGTGATCTCAACCGTTGAGGCATTTACGCTGGCTCCCACCACTGCGGCCCACTGGTCCCGCCCGCGCCCGCCCAAAGAGAAGAAGATCAAACCGGGTGAGGAGCATCTGCCCGACGAGGCCCACGATGAGCCGGGCTGGATGGAACGCATCTATGAAGGGCTGCTGGGCTGGTCGCTGCGCTTCCGCTTTGTCACCGTTATTCTGACGGTGCTGGTGGTGGTGACCAGTTTCTGGGCGGCGAGTGGCCTGACCACCTCCTTTCTCCCCTACCACGAGGCCTACCAGTTTGTGATGGAGTTTGAACTGCCCGCCGGGACACCCCTGGAAGAAACCGATCGCTGGGCCCGCGAAGCCGAGGCCATTCTCGCGGATGACCCGGCGGTCGCCTCGGTGCTGACGACGGTCGGTGCTTCGGGGGGGGTCTTTGGCGGGGGTGGCTCTGAGCGCGCCTCGTTTATCGTCAGCATTCATCAGACCGCAACCACGCCGGAAACCCAGGCGCGCCTGCGTGAGGCATTTGCCGATTTCCCCGGAATTGTCTTTGCCCTGCCCAGCTATGTCGCCGGGCTGGGAGCGGATGTCACCGTGCGTCCGTTGCAGGTCCAGGTGCGGGGTCCGGGTGGGGTTGAGCAACTAACGCCCTTGGTGGATCAGCTTATGACCGGGTTTGCCGAGATTGAGGGGCTGAATGACCTGGGTACGACCTACAATCCGGGCAAACCGGCCCTGGAGTATCAGCTCATCCAGAACCGGGCGAACGACTATGGGATCACCAACCAGGATCTGGCGCTCACGCTACGCGCGCTGATGGATGGCGACACGGCCGGGAGCTATCGCGAGGGTGGCCGCGAGATCGATATCGTGGTGCAGTTGCCGCCGGCGGAGCGCCAGGGTATCGACACACTCAACTCGCTCTACCTGCCGCTGGGTGGTGCCGATGTGCCCCTGCAATCCCTGGCCGCCATTGAGATGACCAGCAGCCCCGCTTCAATCCGCCGGGTGAACCGGCTGCCGGAGATTGTCATCGGTGGCAACAATATCGGTCGTAGCCTGGGCGAAGTGCAGGCCGATATGCAGGCCCGCATCGACCAGCTCACGCTGCCACCGGGTGTGCAGGTCAGTTTCGGCGGTGATGCTGCCGAGCAGGATGAGAGTTTTACCGGCCTGCTGGTTGCAATGGGTCTGTCAGTTCTGTTTGTCTACATGGTGCTGGCTTCCCAGTTTAACTCGCTGTTCCAACCGCTGATCATTATGCTGGCGATGCCACTGAGTTTTGTCGGGGCGTTCTTCGCACTGACGCTCACGAACCTTGACCTGAATCTGGTCTCGATGATCGGTATGCTGATGCTGATGGGTCTGGTCGTGAAAAACTCGATTATGCTGGTGGACTTCACTAACCAGTTGCAACTGGCCGGGATGCCCAAGAATGATGCGATCAAGCGCGCCGGGGCGCTGCGCCTCCGGCCCATCTTGATGACCTCGCTGACCCTGATCCTTGCCGGCCTGCCGGCCGCCATCGGGCTGGGGGCCGGGGCAGAACTCCGGCGGGGGCTGTCAACGGCGGTCATCGGCGGCATGATTACCTCAACGATGCTGACGCTCCTGGTCATTCCGGTGGCCTACAGCTACCTGCAGTCGCTGCTAAACGGGGTGGGTCGCTTTATGCGCTGGATGACCCGGCGGGGGAAGGCGCTGCCCGCGGTAGAGGTTGTTCCCCCTGTCGCCGCTCAAACCGATACCAGTGTCATTCTGTTGCTGCCCTCCTCCGACGCAGGGAATGGTGTTGAGCAGGGTACCAACGGGGTGGAACAGCATACGAATGAGGGGAACGGCGTCCATGCGCAGGGGACCAACGGGGTGGAACAGCACTCGCATGCAGGGAATGGTGTTGAGCAGGGGACCAACGGGGTGGAACAGCACCCAAACGAAGAGCATGCGGTTCATGAGCACGCAGTGAACGATGCGGCGCGGCACGCCGAGGATGGCGAGTGGCGTCCATGGTATCAGAATGACTAGCCTGGTGACGAACGGATCATACCAATTTGCCATCAAACCGGCAACCAACTGGAACAGGCGTAACAGACGCAGCGGCAGCACATTCCCGTTTCTTATCTCTGCGTCCTCGGTGTGCTCTGTGGCTATGACAACAAATCAGTATCAGCCGACCAGCCCGCGCCCCGACATGTCCAACGCATCGTTGCCCGTTGCGGGCCGGTCTATTTCCGCGAACTATCGTATACATAACTCGCTTAAGGAGAACGAGACGTGAAGCGTAAGGTAATCCCAATCATCATAGTCGGGTTCCTCGTCTTGCCGCTGCTGGCCTGTGGTCAAACCAGATCTGCTGCGCAGGGCACAAATCCAACGGCGACCGCTACCGCCGCAGCTACCGCAACACCGCGCCCACCAGTCAGTACCGCCACCGCCGCGCCGCTGGTGACGGCCCCGCCGAGTATCACCGGCATTGGTGAAGTGGCGGCCGCCCAGGATGCCGACCTCTTTTTTACCGTGCCGGGAACGGTCGATGCCGTCTATGTGGCGGAGGGTGACACGGTGGCGCAGGACCAGCTTGTGGCAATGCTGGACCCCCGCCCATTTGACCAGGATATTCGCCAGGCAGAAGCGGCTGTGGCCGATGCCCTGGCCCGGCAGGCGCGCCTGACCGATGGGCCCCGCGCCGCCGATGTGCAGGCCGCCCGCGCCCGCATTGCCCAGGCCGAGGCCACGCTGGTGGAACTCCGCGCCGGGCCGAAGACGCAGGATGTGCAGGAGGCCGAGTCGCGGCTGGATCAGGCGCGGGTGACGCTCCAGTCTCAGCGTGATGCCCTCTCTACCGCCAAGGTCCAGACCGAGTCACAGATCTCCCAGGTTGCCAACCTGGTGCGCGATCTGCAGGCGACCTACAGCCGGATCTACTGGGAAAACCGTGAACTGGAAAATGAGCTGGCCCGTGGCGGTGATGAACTGCCGCAGGAACGCAAAGATCTGGAAGAGGAAGCGCTCCGGGCAGTTGAGACGGCGGAGCAGGATCTGGAGCAGGCGCGGCTGGCCTACGAGCAGGCCCAGAAAGAGGAGATTACCGGCATCCAGGCCGCCGAGGAGTCTGTTGTTCAGGCGCAGACGGCGCTTGACCGGCTGTTCCAGCCGGCTGACCCGGATGAGATTGCCACAGCCGAAGCAGCCCTGGCGCAGGCGCAGGCCGATCTGGATCGTCTCTTCCCCGCTCCAACCCAGGCGGAACTCAACCAGGCCGCCGCGGCAATTGTCCAGGCCCAGTCCCGTCTGGAAAGCATGCGCCTGAATCGCGAGTATGCCGAACTGCGCGCACCCTTCGCCGGGGTGGTGTCGGTCGTCAATATTGATCCGGGTGATCCGAGCGGTGCGGGGGGGCAGCCGGTGATGCATCTGGTTGATACGAGTACCCTGCGGGTTGAGGTAGCGATCAGCGATGTCGATATTGCCCGCGTGTCGCCGGGGCAGTCCGCCCGTGTGTCGGTCGAAGCCCTGCCCGAAACCCCGTTTACCGGAACGGTCAGTTATATCGCGCCCGCGGCCGATGTGGCCGGCGGCCTGCGCACCTTCGAGGTCCATATCGCCCTGGATGATCAGACCGGGCTGCAGGATGGAATGAGCGTACGTGTCGAACTGCTGGTCGCCGAGTAACCGCCGAGCACCAGACCTGACAGGTCTCCAAAGACCTGTCAGGTCTGGTGCCTATCCGGACTGTTTTTCATGCGGCGGAAGCATTGCCGGGTACGAGACCTGACAGGTCTTCGGAAACCTGGCAGGTCTCGTACCCGTAAGATTATAAGATTAGAAAGGACAAACGTAGTCATGGCAACATGCCAGTCCGCAACCACCGCAACCACCGCAACTACCGCAACCACCACCCGAATCGAGGATCTCTACATCAGTCACCAGGCGGTCTTGCTGACCTACCTGACCCGGCTGGTCCGTGACCCGGAGCTGGCCGAGGATGTCTGCCAGGAGAGCTTTGTTAAGGCATTACGCAGTTGGGATACGCATGCGCCGACAAAGAACGCAGTCGCGTGGCTCTACCAGATTGCCCGCAACACCGCCTATGATGAACTACGGCGACGGCAGCGCATTCACTTTTCTTCGTTGATGGAGCAGCACTTCCCGCCGCGCGATGAGTATGCGCTGGAGAGCAACTATGGCGAGCGCGAGCTGATCCAGGAGGCGCTGATGCAACTGCCGCTGGTGTACCGGCTGACACTGGTCTTGCATATCTACGGTGGGTATAGCGCCAGGGATATTGCCCGGGAGCTTGGCTGCTCGTATGGCACCGTGAAGGCCCGGCTGTTTCGCGCCCGGCTACGTTTTCGGCATGCCTATCGGGGATAGCGGCCCGGATTGATCGCCGCTGGAGAAGTGGACGCAGGAACGGATGGTTCTGGCGGGAAGGTGTGTGTAGTTCAACACCGGGTCGGCGGGGGATCGCCGTCGTGCCGGTGCTTCGGCGGTTCAGTGGGCGGCCTATTCCGGCCAGGCCCAGCAGGTGAGCTGCTCGGTGTAGCCCTCGATGACCAGCGCACTCGTGTAGTTCGCGACCGGCGCAACCTCCAGGTAGGACCAGCGCGCCGTGTCCTGATAGTTCCCATCAACCGCAATGAGCCGGGCGGTTTCCCACGGCGTCAGGGTTACTTCCACCGTTTCGGGCGGGCGATTCAACCCTTCTCCGATTGCCTTCAGATAGGCCTCTTTGCGCGCCCAGCAGATAAAAAAGGCTTCCTTCCAGCGCCACCGGGGACAGGCGCGCAGGCTGACCATCTCCCGTTCCGAGCAGACGCTGGTTAACATCCGCTCCACATCAGTTGTCAGCGGACGGTGCCACTCCAGGTCAACCCCAACCTGCCGATCCCCCGTGATGGCATAGAGGGCCAGCCCCTGCGAGTCAGACATATTAAAATTGATTGTTGGCATGCCCTGCGCCTGCACCAGTGCCGGTTTACCGTAGGGTCCATACCAGAACTGCAGCGCATGTGGCGCAGTGTCGGTATAGGCGGCCAGAATTGTGCGCAACAACCCGCGCCGGGTGATATAGCGATGGCGATCCCGGGCGAAGAGAAAGCGTTCGGCCCGCTCCCACTCTTCCGCCGATAAAGTCCGGGCCAGATGAGCAAGCTCATCTGGCTTCCGGTCAAGCAGGGCCCGCCAGATATGGACCTCATGATCCGCTGGTCGCACACTAGCGGGCGGCGTGCTCCAGATAGGTGGATGCGTAATCATACATGTTTCCTATGACAGTCGCTTGTAGCACCTGACTTATTTCGTGGGCCACCGCCTGGAGTAACAACCAGCGCGAACCATTCAGGAAGAAGTGGTTCCCCGGCAACATCTGGAGCGAGAATGCGTCATTCGTCTGCATCTGCCAGGCGAACAGGTCATCGTAGGTTGCCCAGCGATCATGCAGTCCACCATACGCGGCAATGGGACAGTCGAGCGGCGCTTCTGGTGTGTATGCGTAGGTTTCACAGATGGCGAAATCGGCCCGGAGGACCGGCAACACCATCCGCACCAGGTCCGGGTTTTCCAGAATTTCGGCGGGCGTTCCATCGAACTGCCGCAGTTGCTGGAGAAACTCCGGCGTCGGTAGTTGATGGATGGGTTCTTCACAGTAGGGCATATGCGGCGCGCGCCGGCCGGAAATCAGTAACTTCTCCGGCTGGATATCATACTGGCGGCGCAGCAGGCGGGTAAGTTCAAAGCTGATGATCGCACCCATGCTGTGCCCAAACAGGACAAACGGCCTGTCCAGGTAGGGGCGGAGTGCCTGTGCCAGCGTCGTCAGCAGCGGTGCCGGCTCCGTAAACGGGGGTTCGCCAAGGCGATTCTCCCGTCCGGGCAACTGCACGGAACAGACCTCGATCTCAGCCGGCAGATAGTCGGGCCAGGTACGAAAAACCGATGCGCTGCCCCCCGCATACGGAATGCAGATCAGCCGGAGCTGGGCGTGCGGGTTGGGGCGTGGGCGAGTGATCCAGGCGGGCGCAGCCAGCGCCGCCTCTGAGCGTGTTCGTAGCATAACCATCCTTTGTTTCAAACGGCGAATCTTCCTGTTTGAACTATTCTACTGCGTGCCCCTGAGTTACCGCTAAGTACTCACTAAGTTCAGCCTCCAGACAGTTGCACTGGTGTTGGCAGGTGGTGCCGCAAGGTAGTGCGCTCCTGCATCCCGGCCCCACTAAATCTATACGAGTTATGCGGTCGTTTCCAAATCAGGTGCTTATCTGAATATATCGTAGTACCGCCTTCAGGCGGTTGGGAGCGAATCCCAAAGAACTGGTGTACAACCACTTTCGGATTGCTATCTGCCATTCCGGTAACATAACTGATACGCGAATATGCTACACTCACGCGCAGGGAAGGATTGTCCTTCGTAGCCGGATTACACATCAGGTTATTGCATGCCATGAACCAGCATAACGGAGCCGGGTTCCGCCTGACCGAGCAGAGTGTGCGTGAGGATTTTCAACGCCAGCCGCACCTCTTCTTGCGGCTGGCAGAGAATGCCTTGATCGTCGCGGAGAGCCTCCGCGATAACTACTTCAAAAACACCACCCGCTTTGTGACGGCGCTCCGCCGCGCAATGCGTGATGCCGCCGACGGGAAGCGCCCCGATCCAGTCCTGACCGCTCTGTCGGTACCTGTGACCGACTGGTCCGATCTACACAACGAGGTTGTCACCTTCATTGATGGCGGCGTGGGGCAGGCGCAGATCTCCAACCAACTGCCCATCCTCCTGCGCGTGGGCTCCTACTGCGTGCGCACCGGCGAGCGGCAACTGGCCGAGCGCGAGCAGTTTGGCTACTACCCGGTCATCCTGGGCGATCTGGAGGGTGGCAGCAAGGAACAGCGGGGATTTGTTGATGTTGTGCGCATGATCGCCGAACTGCTGGGCGGCCTGGCCGCGCTGGAACGTAACCCCGATCTGCGGGTGCTGATGTTCCACGGGCCACTGGTCTACGTCTGGAATGAGCCGCTTGGACGTACACCCTTCACCGAGCAAGACATTGACCTCTTCCTGGCGCAGTACAGCAGCAGTCCCGCCCAGGGTCAGGCGCTCAAGGAAGCCTTCCTCGAGGAAGCCTATGTCGATATCTACCCGCAGATGACTGACCGCGCCTATGAGTGGGTCGAACGTCGCCTGTTTGAACCGCTGGCCTGGATGGCCTTCCTCTACCGGCGGCTGATCCAGACCGCGCAGTGCCGCACGCCCACGCCGATTATTGCCGGTGTGGTTGAGCGTAGTCGCCTGCGCGAGTTCAGCGAGAAGATTCTGCTGGAGCGGATCTTTCTGGGGTTGCGCAAGAAACAGCGGATTAACTACTTTAACGAGATGTATGGGCGCACCGATCTGACCTCGCCCCGGGCGCTGCTGGACCGCCTGGGCTACACCGATACGCTCTTGCTGGCGATGCTGCTGCAGCCCGGCGAGTTTGCCGAGTCCTGGGAGATCAACAAGTATGCCGGGTTGCAGCCGGCTGAAATCTCCCTGCCGGGCGAGTCCTGGAGCAGCCGGGTGAATTTTGCGCCACTCAGACCGGGACGCCACGGCTTTCCCCGCGTGCGCGGCTGCTATCTGCATGTCGCCGAGACGACCGAGCCGGTGCGGATCGAGGTCTTTGACGCGCTGGGGCCGGACCAGATCGACGCGGCGGTCGCCCGGGTCTACCGCTATGCACGCCTGCTGCCCGGTTATGGCTTCCCGGTGGGCCTGGACATTGCCGATAAATATGCGCAGGTGCCGGCCTGGCTGACGGAGGCGTACGGCAAGCTGATCCGCTACCATCTCGGCGTGAGCTTGCAGCAGGGTGAGATGAGCGATGCCGAGTTGCGCCGCATTCTGGTGCAGGCGGTCTACATGACCCACCGTGACTGGTTGTTTCGACCCCAGGGATAAGCAGGAGGAACCACGATGACGATCACACAGCGTCCCCCATCCGCCGTCCAGGTTGCGCCCACGCCGGAGCCGGCGGCCCGCTATGTCGGCACGCTCGTGGGCGAGAGTAGCAGCCGCGAGTTTCGCCTGGCGGTCGCCCACGAAACCATCCGCGAGCAGGATATTATCGCCGTTGATGCCGAGTTGCGGCGCACGGGCGCGGCCGCCGACGATCCCCCGGAGCAGTTGCGCGTCTGGGCCAAGGTGCAGCGCATCGAGCGCATCAACCCGCTCTTCCCCACCGATGCCGGGCATGAACTGGCCGCCACACAGACCAGCCCCTTCGACACCGTGCTCTCCCTGAGCCGCGAACTGGTCACGGCCGTCTGTCAGGTGCTGGGGGCCGAGCCGCTGGACGGCAGCGGCGGCGGCAAGCTGGATCATCTGCGCTACCCGGCGCAACCCGCCAGCAGCGCCTACCGCCCCACCTCGGAGGATATTGCGCGGGTGGTGCTGGGCGACCTGCAGACGCAGCAGCAGCGCGCGCTGGATATTGCGCACCTCTCCAACCGGCCCGAGATTGATGTCCGGGTTGATGGGCATGCGCTGGTGACGCGCCACCTGGCGATCCTGGCGATGACCGGCGCGGGCAAAAGCTGGACCGCGCGGCGCATCATCGAAGAGCTGGCGCAGAAGAACTACCCCATCGTTATCTTCGATCCGCATGGCGACTACTCCGGGCTGGCGGAGGTTCCGGCGTTGCAGGGGCGCGTGCGGCGTTACTATGCGCAGTTCCCGCTGTTTGAACAGGCTTCGGATACGGTCATCACGGTAGTTGAGGCGCTGGGCTGGAGCCTGGCAAACACGCATCGCAGCCTGTTTGACGATCTGTTTAGGGGGGCGCAGAACTTTATCTCCGCCTCAGAGCGGGAGTTGCGCGACCGGGCCGCGTGGCTGGCGGACTGTCTGGGCAATGCGAATGTTGCGCGCTACGGCCTGAAGCCGGATCTCTTCTTCCTGGCCGACTTTGTGCAGGCGGTAGTCCGCGCGGGCAAGGCCGAGGATCATGACGCATTGAACCAGATTGTCGAGTGGAGCGGGCGCGAGCAACTCAAGGTGAAGAAGCAGGTCGCCAACTGGCTGGAGAGCCTGCCCAACAATCTGCGGGTGGCGGCGAAAAAGCTGAAGCAGATGGAAGCGATCAGCCGGCAGGCGGCGCAAACGTCCGAGCCGCTGCCCACCGACTACACGCAACTGGTCAGATATGGCGGCGTGAGTGTGGTGGCCCTCGCCGGCTACACCGGCGATTTCCAGGCGACAATCTATAGCCTGATCGCCGAGGGGATTTTTAGCGCGCGGGTTGCCGACACGCTCAAGCTGCCGGCGCTGTTTCTGTTGGAAGAGGCGCACAACTTCGCCCCCGGGCGGGCCAACACCCCGGCGGAGCAGCGCTCAATCATGACCACCAAACAGATTGCGCAGGAGGGCCGCAAATTTGGCATCGGGCTGATCATGATCAGCCAGCGCCCCGCACGCCTGGACGAAACCACCCTCTCGCAGTGCAACTCCTACATCATCATGCGCCTGGTCAACCCGGCCGACCAGAACTTTGTGCGCAAGGTCATCGAGAGCCTGGGCGAGGACGACGCGGAGATGCTGCCCGACCTGGATGTGGGCGAGGCGCTGCTGGCAGGCCAGATGATCAACTTCCCCGTGCTGGTCCGCATCAAAGCCCCGGAGTCGCAGGGCGAACACGAAGAAAAAGACGCCTTCGCCGCCCTGGAAGCCGCCCACAAGGAGATGCTGTAAGCAGCGCTGTGGAGTGCGCAAGCATGCCTTGCGCGCCCCCGCCCCGGACACCCTCAGGTGTAGGTTTTGTGTGGTAGGGACGCGCTTCTGCGCGTCCGCCGACCACCCGACCGCATTCCACTGCGCTCTGGCGAAAAATCCACCCGTGATACCAATGTGCCGGCAAACCAGCAATCAACGGGAACGGGCGCACCGGGCGCAGTGGCGGCACGTTTCGGTTTATCATCTCTGCGTCCTCGGTGTTCTCTGTGGCTATGACAACAAATCGGTATGAGCGCACCCCGGACGACCCCGCCCGCGCAGAACATAGCGCGGCAGTGGAGGATAGCAGCGGGCGGGCCTGGCCTCATCACTTGCGCCGCCTATCGTCTTCCACACCACGGATTGTCAGTTTCGTAAGATGATTGAGTGGGCTGAGGTCTGTTACCTGCGTGTTATGCAGGAAAAGCAAACGCAAACTGGTAAGGTTGGCGAGGGGACTAAGATCTGCCACCTGGGTGTTATGCAGGAAAAGCGATTTTAGACTGGTAAGATTGGCGAGTGGGCTGAGATCTGCCACTGGTGTCTTATTCAGGTCAAGCCGCCACAAACTAGTAAGCGTGGCAAGTGGGCTAAGATCTGCCACCTGGGTATTATCCAGATACAACTCTTGCAAGCTGGTGAGGGTGGCGAGTGGGCGGAGATCTGTCACCTGGGTGTTATGCAGATACAACTCTTGCAAGCTGGTGAGGGTGGCGAGGGGACTAAGATCTGCCACCTGGGTGTTATTCAGGTGAAGCGATTGCAAGCTGGTGAGGTTGGCGAGTGGACTAAGATCTGCCACCTGCGTCTTATTCAGTTCAAACCATTGCAAACTGGTAAGATTGGCGAGGGGACTAAGATCTGCCACCTGGGTGTTATTCAGGTTAATCAATTGCAAGCTGGTGAGGTTGGCGAGTGGACTAAGGTCTACCACCTGCGTGTTATGCAGAAAAAGTCGTTGCAAGCCGGTAAGACTAGCAAGCGGGTTGAGATTGACCACCCATGTATCACGCAGGTCAAGTTCTTGTAAATCCGTGCAATATGCAACAATGTCCAGGGGAACATCTTTTCCAAAAACTTCAGTGAATGAAAATACTGTCAGCCCACTGGTAACTGGTTGCAAAATCTGCTGTCCATACTCCTGCATATCAAAGTTGACCGAGGCTTTAAATAACTCCCGGATAACCGTAACTCGTTGCTCATTGCGGTAACTCTCCAGCACATCCAATGCCGCGTCGCCACCAATCATCTCCAATGCCTGGATACAGTTTACTACTTCTACCTCATTGTAGGATGGGTTGAAGGCCAGGTAGGGCAGCGCCAGTTCACCCGCCTGCGCCAGCACTTTTGCCTCGGTTTTACTGTCGGGTGGGATAATTTGCGCAATGCGTTCGCGCACCTGCTGAATAACCTGCGGGTCGAGGGTTACCGCCGTATTGAGCGCGGCAATCGCCAGCAGGTGCAACTGGTGGCGCTGCTCGGCCTCTTGATCCCCCCGTTCCAGTAACCCCCGGATTAGCGCACTACTCTGCTTCTGGCTGCCGATGCCCGCTGCCAGAATAACCGTCTCGCGCCACTGGTCCAGATGGCTCTGGCTAACCAGCAGGCCAATATCGTCATTTTCCATGGCAGCATGGGCGGCGAAGAACTCCAGAAAGGTGCGGTGGATAAAGTCGATGCGCCTCTGTCCGGGTTCGCGTACCATACCGCTACGTTCAATAAACAGTCGGTATACATCGCCCGGTTGCACGCTGCCGGCACTCTCCGGGATGGTCGGCAGCACCCGGGCAAAGCAGGCTTCGGCCTCCGCCCGGTCAGCTTCGGTCTTGCCGTTGCGCAACATCCAGTAGGCAAACTCCTGCAGAAACCTAGAATTCTACACTAAAGTAGTACCTTTTTCTTTAGTTGCGCAACATCCAGTAGGCAAACTCCTGCAGAAACTGCTTTTTCTGGCGGTAGGTCAGCCGGGGGTAACGCTGCAGATCGACCCCGCGCTCCTGATCGCGTCGCTCCAGCAGCATCTCACAGGTGATCTCATAGAGTTGTACCCGGTCGGCCGGCAGTTGCCGCTTGCGGTCGCGGTGCAGTGCGCAGATCATCGCGCAGAGCAGCGGGTTGGTTGCCAGGTTGCGGATCGGGCGGTTGCGGCGTAGCTCCTCTTTCAGCTTCGCCTGCAGTTCCTCCAGTTCGATCTGCTCATCGGGGTTCTGCACCTCTTCGCGTACGGCTTTATGCCAGTGCGCAATAAACTGGTAGACCGCCGGTAACTCCATATCCTGCAGTTCGGCATGCTGAAAGCCCTGCTCCCGCATCCAGGCATCCGGCACAGCGTGGGGGCGCGCGGTCACCAGATAGCGTGCATCGGGATAGGTGGCGATCAGGTCTTCCAGCCAGGCGCGCAGCCCCGGCCGCTCGTCCTCCGGCAGTTCATCCACCCCATCGATCAGCACAATGGCGCGTCCCGCTTCCAGTTGCCGATGCACCCAGCCCGGCGGCATGGTGTCAGCAATCATCGGCGCAACCGTCCGTGGGAAGGCTTCCGGGGCCGGCAGACTGCTGCCGGCGTGCTCGCGCAGGCGGATAAAGAAGGGGATCGCGTCATTCCAGGCGGCCAGTTCGGGTGGAAACGTGCGGTCAGCAGCGCAGACCGCCACCCATTGCAGCAGGGTAGTCTTGCCGGAGCCGGCGATCCCGCGAATCAGTAACCGTTGCGCCTGCGCCAGTACCTGCGGGGTGGCGAGCAGTTCATCCGGCGCAGCTTCATCAAATTCATCAGCTCCCGGACGGATTTCCCGGCGCATCTCCAGCGTGATATAGGCTACGCTCAGGCGGTAGCGCCGGTTACTGCTTGCCAGATCTACCCCGATCAAGTTGAACTGATCCAGCTTGCGGACCAGCGCCCGGTAGTATTCCGTCTCAAACTGCGCCGCCTGCTGGTCGGGGTTATGCTGCCGGCTCTGCGCGCGGAACTGCTCAACCTCGGCCAGCACCCGCTCGACGGCGGCGATCAGCCGGTCCTGGCTGGTCAGCACCTCGGCAAAGCTGCGCTCGGTAAAGGCGGGCAGTTGGGCGGCGGTATCGACGATATAGCTGCTGGTCTCATTGATAATCCGCCGGTAGAGTTCGGTCTCATCCGCAGAAAAGAGCCTGGTCTCATCCGCGCCCCGCTCCCGCAGATAGTTGGACAGCTCAACCGGGTCAAGCCGCTGCCGGACCAGCAGATCGGCGGCGATGGGCGTGGTCTTGAGCACCTGCCCGACCGCCAGCGCCACCGCCGTCTGGCTGCCCGCGTCCAGGTGGGTATACTCCTGCTCAAAGATGCGGTGCAGGCTTTCGGCAATGCGCTCGCCGATCTCCTCAAACTGACGGGCACCACGCCGCTGCGCCAGCAGATCCTCGGTCTTGCCTCCGAGCAGGCTGGTCAGGTCCGCGCCGGCATCGGCCAGCAGGCTGGGATCGCGTATCCAGAAGCCCAGGACAATCCGGGCAATCGAACCGCTGACCTCGCGTAACAGTGTGTTGCGTAGTGACATGCTCTAACTCCCCTGGTCGGTGCATCGCATGCACCCTACGGCTTTGCGCAAATAGCTCGGATATGCCAGCCGGGACTCCCGGCTGATGACGTGTGAAAACAGAGTCCGGATATGAATAACCGGGAGTCCCGGCTTTAGCCGGTGGGAAGGCGGCCGGGGCCGGGGCATCCTGCCGGGAACGCCTGATCCGGCTGAAGCCGGGACTCCTGGGCGGCGATCTGCGCCGGTGGGAAGGCGGCCGGGGCCGGGGCATCCTGCCGGGAACGCCTGATCCGGCTGAAGCCGGGACTCCTGGGCGGCGATCTGCGTCGGTGGGAGGGCGGCCGGGGCCGGGGCATCTTGCCAGGCAAGCCTGATCCGGCTGAAGCCGGGACTCCGATCCAGCGGTGTCCGGATTTATTTCAAAGTTCATCAAGTTGCTACCACGGCGTCCGTGGTGCGCTGGTCGGCGGCTACAAGCCGCCGCTACGGTCTACTGTCAGCTCTCTGCTATCCATAATTGGGCATGGATCGACTGCGAATATGGTAGCATGATCCCGGCAATACATCCACCCTCGTAATACCAGGTTGCCATCAACCCGGCCATCAACGGGAATGGGCGCAACGGGCGCAGTGGCGGCACGCGCCCATGGTATCATCTCGGTGTTCTCGGTGTTCTCGGTGGCTATGACAACAAATCGGTATGAGCCGGCGCGAAGGGAGATGTGTGGTGAGCATTGCGTGGCAGGTGCTGGGGGCCGCCGGGCACGATAACGCG
>DAOTVB010000049.1:0-30238 GCA_034436755.1 Chloroflexaceae bacterium
TTCAATCCCCGATGGGGATGCATGGGTTTTCAAAGGAGGACGCCGGCGCATTGAACATCGTGATCATCATGTCAGTTTCAATCCCCGATGGGGATGCATGGGTTTTCAAAGCCCTTTTTCTTCCACTCATAGATTGAGTTACGACTAGTTTCAATCCCCGATGGGGATGCATGGGTTTTCAAAGTCTGTCAGGCCGGGCTGCAGCCGGTGCTTGCCAGCGTGCGGGTTTCAATCCCCGATGGGGATGCATGGGTTTTCAAAGCCCGCCGTTGTGGAGATGATTGGAATGCGGTAAAACCGCCCTTTTGCGAGAGCCTCGCGTCGCGTGCCATGTTTTGCCCGCATGGTTGACCTCCTACCCCTATTATAACACACCTTTTGCTGCATGCTACTGCCCAATTGGGGAGTTGCGAGCGACTCCCGGTATTTTCCCCCATGCTTTGCCGCTCGCAATTTAAAGAACAGTGAACAGTGGTCCGCCGTATAAAACCCCCACCGGGCGCGAACGGGGCACGCGGTGGGGGCGGAAAAGCGCAGTGAGAAGATTTAACGGGTCGGGTCAGGCGCGGACGGGGAGCCTGCCGGGCTGCGTTACCTCCCCTGCTCGTAGAGTTTTTCGCGGATCGCCAGCACTTCGTTGCGCAGGCGCGAGTCGGCGTTGATCTCTTCGGCGATTTTATCGCAGCCATACATGATTGTGGTATGGTCGCGCCCACCCAGGAGCGTGCCAATATCCACCAGGCTGGACTCAGTCTCCTCGCGCAGCAGGTACATCGCCACCTGGCGCGGCAGTACGATATTGCGGCTGCGGCCACGCCCCTGGAGCACCCGGGCATCCACGCCGTAAAACTCGCCCACCGCCTGCACAATCATCTCCGGCGTAATATGTTTGCGTCGGGTATGGTCAAGCAGTTCTGCCAGGGCGGCCGTTGCCACGTCAACCGTAATCGGCAACTGGTTCAACTCGGCATAGGCCGCCACCCGGTTCAGACTGCCCTCCAATTCCCGGATATTACTCTGGATTTTGTGGGCCAGGAAGTCAATCACTCCACTCGGAAAACGGGTTTTCATCTGCTCGCCCTTGGCCCGCAGGATCGCCGTGCGCGTCTCCAGGTCGGGCGGCTGCACATCAACAATCAGGCCCCACTCAAAGCGGGAGCGCAGGCGCTCTTCGAGCGTGACAATTGCCTTGGGCGGCCGATCCGAGCTGATCACAATCTGCTTGGCCGCCGAGTGCAGCGTGTTAAAGGTATGAAAAAACTCTTCCTGGGTCGCATCTTTGCCCGCAATAAACTGAATATCATCGATCAACAGGATATCAATATTGCGATAGCGAATACGAAACTCTTCGGTCTGCTGGCGGCGGATGGCATTAATTAAATCGTTGGTGAACTTTTCCGATGAGACGTACAATACATTAATCTCAGGATCACGGTCAAGAACATAGTTACCGATGGCATGCAGCAGGTGGGTTTTGCCCAACCCAACCCCGCCGTAGAGAAACAGCGGGTTGTACGCCTGGGCCGGGTGCTCTGCTACGGCCGAGCAGGCCGCATGGGCCAGCCGGTTACTCGACCCGACAATAAAGCGGGAGAAGGTGTAGCGCGAGTTGAGCATCCCTGACCGCATCGCACTCGAGAGATCAAGCTGGATCATGCCCCGGTCGGTATCGGCTGCCTTGCGCCCGTTGGCCGTAACCGGGGCCGCTGGAGCCGCCGGGGTCGCCTCAACTGCCTCGACCGCCTCCATCGGCGTAGCAACCGCGCCTACCGGCTCCGCGGCAGGCTCCCACTGTTCCTGACCGGGATCATGGGCAGCCAGATGCAGTTCCGCGCGGGCTACCTGCTGCGGCGCAATCACCACACGAACCTGAACCGGGAAACCTACCACATCGCCGAGCGAGCGACGCACCGGGGCCATGTAGCGATTCTCCAGGCCCTCCTTGTGGAAAGGCGAGATCGTCCCGATGGTCGCCGTGCCGCTATCAAGCGACAGCAACGCAGTCCCGCGCAGCCAGGTATCAAACTCGTGGCGCGATGTCTGCATCTGCATGGTGCCCAGCGCTGCCTGCCAGATCTGGGTCAAATTCACAAGGGCCTCCGTTCTGTGGCCATACGAATCCAAAGGGCACGTATCCCGCGCACGCGCCCTGCCGGCTCATCTATGAGCAAGGAGAGAAATCCCCGTGTGTTACGACCGTGGAAAATAGGAGTTGTCGTAAACCGTGCGCTGATCATACTCGATCCCCTCTCTCTTTTCAAGCAACATAACGTACAAAATCTATCAGCTTTCCTTATAGTGTACTTGTGTCATACAGCGCGCTTCGTTACGGCAACGGTCACACATGCCGGGGAAAATGTAGATAACTTGCCATCGGGATTGTGGATAACTCATCGGGTTGTTCTAAATCTCACGAGTAACGTATGGCATTCCAATCAGTTCGAGTTTTCAAACGACAGCAGGTCGTTCTGGTTTCGCCGGTGAGTCGGATTGTGGATAACTCGTGGAGAATGTGGAAAACATGGGGAAGACGTACCGGGTACACATTCGTACTATTCTCCGGTGCGTGCATCGGGGTGATACTTTCTAGATCTCATTCCGTCGGTTCGCTCGGTTCGATGTTCAGTGGAACCTCAAGCGGGGGCAGCGCCTCCAGGCTGGTCAACCCGAACTGGCGCAGGAACTCGGTCGTGGTGGCGTAGAGGATGGGCCGTCCGACTGTCTCCAGCCGTCCGGCCTCGGTGATCAGGTTGCGCGCCTGCAGTACGCGCAGCACCCCGCTGCTGTCTACTCCGCGCACGGAGTCGATCTGGGCGCGGGTCAGGGGCTGGCGGTAGGCGATAATTGCCAGCACTTCCAGGGCCGCCGGGGAGAGGCGCGTACTGGCCTGCACTCCCAGGAAGCGCGCGATGGCCGTGGCCGCCTCCGGCGCAGTAACCAGTTGCAGCGTCTCGCCGTGGCGCTGTACCCGCACGCCGCGATTGCGGCACTCCTCCTGCAGTTCCGCCAGCGCAACTTCGATGGCATCGGCCGGAACCTCCAGGGCCCGCGCCAGTTGGCTGATTGTCACCGGCTCGCCGGCCACAAACAGCAGGCTCTCGATAAGCTGGCGCGTCGTGGGGGGCGGTTCGGGCGCTGGTAGACCCGGCAGGGGCTGCTGGTCCATGGGCTAGGCGTCTTCCTGGTTCAGCAGGTAGAGCAGCGCCTGGCTGTAGGCTTCGACCGCGTCGGCGGCCCGAAACTCCAGGCAGTTGGCCGGCGTGCCCAGGCAGCAGCAGTAGCCGGCCTGCGTATACTCCAGCCGCAACTGGCCCGCGCCATGCTCCGGCAGCCGCGCCTCCAGCTCTTCGCGCAGTTGCGTTTCGCTCGGCAGCCAGACCGTATCGCGCAGCAGGACATAGTCGAGCGCCCACTCCACCACGCCATGGAAGGTGATCGCGGGCTCGCCGCGCAGCGTCTGCGCCAGCGCCGTAAACTGGCTGACGACAAAGACCTGATCTTCCATGCCGGTTGCGATAACGGCAAAATGGTCATTCTCGGCGGGCTGCCAGTGCAAACCGGCCTGCTGCAACTGGCGCGCCCGGTCAACAGTGATCACAGATGCCTCCGTATATGAGTTTTGAGTTTTGAGTTTTGAGTTTTGAGTTTTGAGTTTTGAGTTTTGAGTTTTGAGTTTTGAGTTTTGAGTTTTGAGTTCTCAAACCTGGGTACCAGGTGCTGACGGCTGACGGCTGACGGCTGACGGCTGACGGCTGACGGCTGAACACTACCCACCCAGTTCTCAGTTCTCAGTTCTCAGTTCTCAGTTCTCAGTTCTCCTGTAGAGTATAACAACTCTCGGGCTGATGCGCCAATTTGTGCGGACAATTTGCGGTACAATGCCTGTGATCAAAAAGTTGAGGTTCCCTGGTATGATGACAAAATCTTACATTACGCTGCTCCTCTTGCTGTTCCTGCTGGCTGCCTGTGGTAACAGCGCGCCCGCCGGAATGCCTCCCACCACGACAGCCCCGGCAGAACGGCAGCGACTCCGGCTGATTACGCTGCCCGGGATTGCCACGAGCGGCCTGCTGGCCGAACTGCTATCCGCCTTTGAGGAACAGCACCCGGTTCAGGTGGCGGTAACGGCCGTCAGCCTGAGCGAGGCGCTGGTGCTGGGGGAGAACAGTGCCGCCGATCTGCTGCTGCTGCCCGCCGGCACGCGCGTGGACGGGTTTGTGCAGGCGGGCCACGGGCTGACCTGGCAGCCGGTGTTATCGGGTGATCTGGTGCTGGTCGGGCCGGCAGTTGACCCGGCCGGCGTTCGTGGGATGCCCAGCGCCGCCGAAGCCTGCAAAGCCATCGCTGATACCCGCACGCCATTTCTTGCGCCGGGCGCGGGCAGTTTCCTGCAGCAGCGCGTTCAGACGCTCTGGGAGCAGGTGCGCATTACGCCCACGCCGGAGATGGCCTGGTATCGCGTGGCGGAGGCGGAGCCGGGCGCACTGCTGCCGGCAGCCGCAGCGCAGTCGGCCTACACCCTGACTGAGCGCGCCGGCTACCTGGCCCGGCAGGACGCGTTGCCCAACCTGGCGATCCTGGTGGGTGGCGACAGCCTTAGCGCCAACCCGGACCCGACGTTGCGCGTGCAGTATGGCGTCATTCCGATCAACCTCGAACGCCACCCCGACGCCCGCCTGGCCCTGGCGGAAACCTTCGCCGCCTGGTTAACCAGTGCCGAGACGCAGGCGCGCATTGCGGAGTTTGGTCATGAGCGCTACGGGCAACCGGTGTTTGTGCCGGAGATGTGAGCTGCATTTGAATGTTACATCCGGATAGCGCCCCAGGCATCCCGGCTTCAGCCGGTGGGATGTCTGCCGGGAACGCGGCCTCCGGCCGGGAAGGTCTGATCCGGCTGAAGCCGGGACTCCTGAGGATTGGTGTCCGGATGAAAACCTTAAAGTTCATAAGCCGGGATTCGCGTGCGGTCCATATCGGGATTAATTCCTCAAAATGCATAAACCGATTGCCCCTGGCACACATATTGCAACGAACAGCAGCAAAGTCCCTTCTGGGTGCGGCGGATATATGCAGGAGTGTGTGAAAGGTAGACCGGCAGGTCGCCTTTTTTCATGCCTGCCATGATCGCACCTGCGTCGAGTAAGCGAGTGTCAGGAAGTCGGGGATGCACGCATCATGTATAATCGTTTCTGAAGCATAGATCCGATCCCCTGTACTCTGTACCGTTGTCAAAGGAATACAGCTATGTTTGCACAACGAACCAGTCAACAGGATCCCAAGAAATCTTACCGCGAGATCCTGGAGCAGCAATTAAAAGAGGAACTCAGCCAGCTTGCGCGGCCCTCCGGCGGTCTTATGATCTCAGGGCTCTCGGCCGGGTTGGATGTCGGCTTTAGCGTGCTGCTGATGGCCGTGATGTTAACGCTGGTTGGTGGTACGCTTCCGGCACCCGTGGTTGAGATCCTGGTTGCCAATATGTACTCGGTCGGCTTTATTTTTGTAATCCTGGGACGCTCGGAGTTGTTTACCGAGCATACGACCCTGGCATTTTTGCCCGTTTTGAACAAGCGGGCCTCAATTGGCGCGCTGGCCCGGCTGTGGGGGCTGATCTATGGTTCCAACTTGATCGGTGCGGCCATCTTTGCGCTACTGGCTACACGGATCGGCCCGGCCCTCGGCGTAACTGAGCCGGCCGCGTTTGGCGATATTGCCCGCAAAATGGTTGAGCATAGTTGGTGGGTGATCCTGACCAGCGGCATCTTCGCCGGCTGGCTGATGGGGTTGCTCTCCTGGTTAGTGACCGCCAGTCGGGACACGATCAGCCAGATCTTGCTGGTCTGGCTGGTGACAACCGCGATCGGGTTGGCGGGCCTGCACCACTCGATTGTCGGGACGGTTGAGGTGCTGGCAGGGTTTTTTGCCGGTCAGGGCATCACTTTGGGGGACTATGGGCACTTTATCCTCTGGGCCACGCTGGGTAATGCCATCGGTGGGCTGGTGTTTGTGGCCCTGGTCAAGTATGGTCACGCGACACGCCAGGGCCAGGAGCCCGCCGAGATCAACCTGGATGAGTCGCCTGAGACGGTAAATGTCGGCTCGATCAGCCACGATGTGGAAGTGCAGCGCAATGACCACAAAAAGGAGAAAGCCGCACGCCAGGATGGTTGACCTAACACGCAAACAACTGTGCCGGCTCACAAAGGCCGCCGGGAACTACCTGTTCCCGGCGGCCTACATGTCTCTCGTCCGCTGCGCCGCTGCGGTGCAATCAACTTAACCTGTGCTGACTGCCAGCGCCCCCAGCACCACCGCACGTGGGCCATCGAGCAGCAATCGCGCCTGCCCGGACGAACCGCGCAGCAGTTCGGTGCTGCCACTCCCGCCGTAGCGCGTATCTTCACTGTCAAGCAGCAGGCTCCAGCCATGCCCCTGCGGCGGAATGGTTTCGGCCTGCGCCGTCAGGTCCAGTTCCAACGCCTCGCGCAGATTAATGATCACCAGCAGTGTATCGTTCACGCCCGTGCCGAGGCGGCTTAACGCGATGGCGTGCGGGCTCAACGCGGTGATCGCAAACGTCTCGCGGGCATAGCTGCGCAGGGCTGGTCGGGTGCGCCGCAACGCCAGCAGATCCCGGTAGAGAGCCAGCACCCCCGCATGGGGTTGCGCGCTCCGCTCCTCCCAGCGCAGCTTCGAGCGCAGGAAGGTCTCCTCGGCCTGCGGATCGGGGACTTCCTGCCCGCTGAAGGCGGAAAAGCCGGCAAACTCCCGGCGGCGGCCCTCGGTGACCAGCTTCCCCAGTTCGGGGTTGTGATCGGTGAAGTAGAGAAATGGCGTTGAGGCAGCCCACTCCTGGCCCATCCAGAGCAGCGGCGTGTAGGGGTTGAGCAGCAGCAGCGCCGCCGCCGCCCGGTAGTCCGCCAGATTGATGGCATGGTGTAGCCGGTCACCCATGGCGCGGTTGCCGACCTGGTCATGGTTCTGGATACAGAGCACAAAGCGCGGTGGCGGCAGATCACCCGGCGGCGCGCCCCGGGCCTCCCCCAGGAACTGCGACATCTGCCCGGTGTAGAACCAGCCCTGCTGCAGCGTCAGTACCAGATCCTCGGCCGCCCCGGTGTAGTCCATGTAGTAGCCTTCGCTCTCCAGCGTCAGCGCAACCCGCACCTGGTGGTGAAAATCGTCGGCCCAGACCGCATCAAGCCCATAGCCGCCCGCTTCCGGCGGCGAGATCAGCCGGGGATCATTGCGCTCGTTCTCGGCGATAATAACGAAGTGGCGTTCGTCCGGCAATGACTCGCGCGTGCGGACGGCCAGTTCCGTCAGAATATGCGGCGTACTGTCGTCCTGGATGGCGTGGGTGGCATCCAGCCGCAGTCCATCGATATGGTACTCGTGGGCCCAATAGCAGGCATTGGCGATAAAAAATGCGCGTACCTGAGTGCTACCCGCGGTATCGAAGTTGAGCGCATCACCCCAGGGCGTCTTGTGGTGATCGGTGAAGTAGCTGGTGCTAAACTGGCGCAGGTAGTTCCCGTCGGGGCCGAAATGGTTATAGACCACATCCATAATCACCGCCAGGCCCTTCGCGTGGGCGGCATCAACCAGGCGGCGCAGCGCCTCCGGGCCGCCGTAGGCCCGCGCGGGCGCAAACAGATCCACGCCATCATAGCCCCAGTTGCGCATCCCCGGAAAAGCCGCCACCGGCATCAACTCAATCGCCGTGACCCCCAGATCGCATAGCTCGCCCAGCCGGTTGATAGCAGAGTCGAAGGTGCCCTCTGGCGTGAAGGTGCCGACATGCAACTCGTAGATGATCAACTCTTCCAGCGGAAGCCCCTGCCAGCCCGCATCGTTCCAGCGAAAGGCGGTCGGGTCAACCACCTCGGAGGGCCGATGCACCCCCAGCGGTTGAAAGCGGGAAGCCGGGTCGGGGCGCGCGTCGCCGCCGTCGATCTGGTACATGTAGCGGGTGCCCGGTTCAACGCCGGGAATGTCGCCGGCAAAGTAGCCTTCCCCCTCCGGCGCAAGCGCATGGGTCGCAACGACCTGCTCCGCCTGCTCTCCCGCATAGATCTGCACCGCCATCTGTTGGGCATTCGCCGCCCAGACGCGAAAGTGGGTGCCGCTGCCTGTGTAGGTAGCGCCAATTGGCATTTTCCAACTCACAAATATTCCTCCTTAGACAAGGGTAGAGGGTACAGGGTACAGGGTACAGAGTGCAAGATATCGGTTGCTGGTCCCGCATGTGTGAGGTTGGACGGTAACGCTGGTGCGAACCCCGTTTTATCGCAACTCTCAATGTGTCGTAGTGCTGCCTTATGAACTTTGAATGTTTAATCCGAATATCACGGCTCTGGAGTCCCGGCTTCAGCCGGATCGGGCGTTCCTGGCAGAATGCGACTGCCCCGGCAGGCATCTAACCGGCTACAGCCGGGACTCCGGAATGGCATATCCGGACTCTTTGCTCAAGGTTCATCAGGCGGTTGGGAGCAAATCTCTGAGAACCAGTTCACAACCAATGTAGGATGACTAACGGAAATGATTATGGCATAGTCGTAGTGTAGCATAACTCGCGGGCCGGGTTGCACCTGCCGGTGCTCCGTGGGCCTGTGGTATACTGCGCGCATTCCGGCAAAGCCGCCCGCCTGCTTGTGAAGGAAGAAGCTCCATGACGCTCCGCCTGATCGAAGTGATCATTCCCGCCGTAACCGTCAGCCGCCTCCAGATGCTGCTGGAGGATCATGAGTCCATCGGGGTCTGGACACTGCCCCACGGCGATAACCAGGCCATTGCCCGCATTCTGATCCCCACCGGGCAGACCGAGCACCTGTCGGATGCCCTGAATGACCACTTCGGGATGCATCCCGAGTTCCGCCTGCTGCTCTTCTCGGTTGAGGCAACACTGCCACAGCCCCGCAAAGCGGAGGAGGAAGAGCAGGAACAGGCAGCGGAAGCAGCGGAGTCGTCCGAGGAACAGCAGCAGTCGAAGACGCTAGCGAATCGCATCAGCCGGGAAGAACTCTACCAGGATATCGCCCAGGGCGCGAATATTTCGCCGGTCTACCTGATCACGGTGGTGCTCTCAACGGTGGTTGCAGCGGTGGGCCTGCTGCGCGGCGATGTGGCCGTGATCATCGGGGCGATGGTGATTGCACCGCTGCTCGGCCCGAATGTTGCGCTGGCCCTGGCCTCGACGCTGGGCGATCTCGCCCTGGTCGGACGGAGCGTCAAAACGCTGCTGGCCGGCATCCTCACCGCCTGGGGGCTGGCTCTGCTCATTGGGCTGCTGCTGGCGGTTGATCCCACCGTGCCCGAGATTGCCGCACGTACCCGGCTCAACCTGAGCGATATTCTGCTGGCGCTGGCTGCCGGTAGCGCAGGCGCTCTGGCCTTTACCTCCGGCATTCCCGCCGCCGTGATCGGCGTGATGGTGGCGGTGGCGCTCTTGCCGCCGCTGGTTGTCACCGGGTTGCTGGTCGGTGCCGGTCACAGCGGGCTGGGCCTCAATGCCCTGGCGCTCTTTTTTTGCAATATCGCCTGCATCAACCTGGCCGGGATCGGCACGTTTCTGGCACAAAAGATCCGCCCGCGCAGTTGGTGGGAGAGCGAGAACGCCGGCAAGGCTACCCGGATCGCGGTGGTGATCTGGGCCGGCATGCTGGCCCTGCTCCTGGCCGTGATTTTGCTGGCGGGGGTGTAACGGGAAGTTTTGAGTTTTGAGTTTTAAGTTCTTAAGTTACAACAAAATGTGTAACAGATTTACCTGCTGCAAAGATATCAGAGGTTCAACTTGCTGATGTCCCCATCCTGTGAACTGTAATTACGCCTGAAGCCATTGCGTTAAATACTCAAAACTCAACATTCAAAACTTAAAACTCAGATTATCCCTGCAACAACGACTCCGCGCCATCGACCCAGACTTCGGTGCCGGTGATATGGCTGGCCGCGTCCGATGCCAGGAAGAGCACCAGTTGCGCCACCTGCTCCGGCGTGCCGGGTTGTCCACTGGTCAGCGGAATACGCCCCTGCGGGAAATCGACATGGCCGCTCACCTTTTCGAGATCGCGCTGCTCGGTGCGTTCATCGATATCGGTCGTCACCGCTCCCGGACAGATCACATTGACCCGAATACGGCACTCGGCCAGTTCCAGAGCAATCATTTTGGCAAAGGCAACCTGCGCTGCTTTGGTACTGGCGTAGGCCGTTGCGCCGATGTTGCTGAAGACGCGCGTGCCATTCACCGAGGATGTGATAATAATTGCGCCCCCCTGGCGCTTCAGGTAGGGCACGGCATACTTAACCGTGAGAAATGTGCCCGTCAGGTTAATGCCCACCGTCTTATTCCAGTCCTGCGGCTCGATCTCCTCCAGCGGAGCCCAGACGCCGTTGATCCCGGCATGCGCAAAAACAATGTCGAGCCGGTTCCAGGTTGCCACCGTTTGCTCAATCACACCCCGGATCTGGTCGGGCTGCGAGATATCGGCACTCAGGGCCAGCGCCGTGCCGCCCGCAGCCTGGATCTCATCAACCACCTGGTCGAGTTTTTGCTGGGTGCGACCAACGGTAGCAACCCGGGCGCCCGCCCGCGCAAACTGGAGCGCAGCCGCCCGCCCGATGCCCGACCCCGCGCCGGTAATCAGCACGACTCTGTCCGCAAACTGCATTATCCCCTCCCATCCGAAATTTTGAATAAAGTTTTGAGGTTTAAGTTTTGAGTATTGTAAATTTGAGTTTTGAGTTTTGAGTTTTGAGTTGATCCGAATCTCAATACGATGCCGCACGCCGCACGTCGCACACCGCACGTTTCACTCATCACTGCCAACTGCCTCACATCTCCGGCAGGAGTGGCAGAACCATACTAAAGGTCGTGCCGTCTTCGGGTGTACTCTCCGCGCAGAGCACGCCGCCATGCATGCGCACAATCTCCGCGCTGATGTAGAGGCCCAACCCCTGGCCGGTAGCGATATGCGCGGCCTCCTTGGTGCGGTAGAAGCGGGTAAATAACTGCTTCTGCGCATCACCGTCAATCCCGATACCGTGGTCATGCACCTGCACCAGCGCAAAGGGACCAGTATCGGGGATCGCCGAGCCGCATACCGCATTGGGCATGTTCACCTCGCGCTGAATACGGAGAGTCAAACCGATATCGCCACCCTCCGGATTATACTTGATGGCATTGCCGACCAGGTTGATTAAGACCTGCTCCAGGCGGGTATAATCCCCTTCGATAAAGAGGTTCTCATGCTCCAGATGCAACTGCAGCGTATGATTGGTTGACAGTTCCTGCTGCTGCTCTGTCACCGTGCGCACCAGCAGCGCCAGATCAAAGGTGCTCTTCTGCAGAACCATCCGCCCCAGATCGAGGCGCGAGAGGTCCAGCAGGCGATCAATCAGTCGGCGCATGCGTGCGGCCTGCTGGCGAATCGTTGCCGCAGCCCGTTGGGCGCGGTCATCCCGTTCGACGGCGGCGGAGCGGCCAAGCAGCGAGCTATAGCCGGCGATGACGGTCAGCGGATTTTTGAGTTCGTGTGAGGCAATTGACAGAATCTCGTCGCGCAGGTATTCCAGTTGCTTCATCTCAGAGATATCCTGGAACACCACCACCGCGCCGGTCACATCTCCCTGTTCATCCAGCAGCGGCGCACCATTGACCAGGACCGTGATCCGGCTTTCATCCGGGCGTACAATCGTCATCTGCGCACTCAGGATTGGCTGACCGGTTGCCAGCACGCGCGCAGCAATGGTGTTTTCCGGCTCGCGCAGGCTGCCATCCAGATTTTCCATGCGGTAGCTTCGCGCATACTCTCGAATAGATACATCGGGAATAAATGCGTGGCCCCAGAGTTGCTCGGCCGCCCGGTTCGCGGCAACCGTACGCCCCGCCTGCCCCTCAAAAATGACCACACCCTCGGGCAACTGGTCGATCACCGCTCGCAGCCGCGCCTTCTCGCGTTCACTCTGCCGGATTGCCTGCTCCAGCTCGGTAGCATGAACTTGCAGTTCGGCCTGTAGTCGCTGATTCTCCCGGCTCAAATGGTAGCGCATGATAGCGGCCTCGATCACGCGTGGCACATGCTCCCAGTGGTCACTCGACTTGACCAGGTAGTCCATTGCACCGGTCTTCATCGCCTCAACCGCCGTTTCAACGGTATTGCGCCCGGTGACAATTACTACCGGAGCAGGATAGCCCATATCCACAATTGCGCGCAGCAGTGTCAGCCCATCCATATCCGGCAGCGTGTAGTCCAGCACCAGCGCATCAAAGGGCTGTTCTCGCTCAGCGGTCAGCGCGGCCTGGCACTCTGCGCCGGTTGCCACCACGGTAAACTCCAGTTGGGGCGCAACATCGGCACAGAATGTCAGCGTTAGCTCAACATCATCCCGGTTGTCTTCAACCAGTAATACACACGTTTTCATAGCCGGTTAAAGCGGAGGCTGTTCATTAACAATCAACCAGTAGTTACCAATTGAGCGAACTGTTTCCATCAACTGTTCAAAATCGATCGGCTTGACGATATAGCTGTTCGCGCCCAGATTATAGCCAGTGGCAACATCGGCCTCTTCCTGCGAAGAGGTCAGCACAACCACCGGAATACGCTTGAGTTGGGCATCATCTTTAATCTGACGCAGCACCTCCAACCCATCGACCTTGGGCAGCTTCAGATCCAGCAGGATCACGCTGGGCAATTCGGGCGAACGGCCGGTATAGTTTCCCTGGCCGAAGAAATAGTCAATAGCCTCCTGCCCATCGCGCAGAACTACCACCGGATTACGCAGGTTGAGCTCCTCCAGCGCCGCCAGGGTTAATTCTTCGTCGTCGGGGTTGTCTTCGACCAGGACAATTGTCAATGCGACTGACCCATTATCCGCCACGCTGGTGCTCCTTTCCCCCATCAAACGCAGGTAATTCAATAAAAAAGACTGATCCGGCACCAGGCGTTCCTTCGGCCCGGATTTGGCCATCGTGCCGTTCGATGATTTTGCGAACAAGTGCCAGGCCGATCCCCGTTCCCTCGGAGGTCTCATCGGTATGCAGGCGCTGAAACACCTGGAAGATCTTATCGTGATACCGCATATCAAAACCCATCCCGTTGTCGCGCACAATCAGCGTCACCATGCCTTCTTCCTGCGTACCGCTGATCTGCACCTGCAGCGGCGTATCGCGGCGGCGGTACTTGATGGCGTTGCTGATCAGATTGACAAAGACCTGCTCCAGCAGGCGGCTATCTCCCTGGATGGGCGGCAGTGGACTGACATGTACATGCGCGGCGCATGCGGTTAGCGACTGCGCATACAGCTTGAGTGCCTCCTGAACAACGGCATGTGTATCCACCAGTTCGCGGTTGGGAGTCTGGCGACCCGCCCGCGAGAAGGCCAGCAGCGCGTCGATCAGGTTGCTCATTTTGTCAACATTTACCTGGATGCGTGTCAGTTGATGGCGCGTCCGGTCGGACAGTTCGGGCAAACTGCGCTCGAGCAGGCGCGTAAAGCCGGTAATGGCCCGCAGCGGCGCGCGCAGATCATGCGACACCGAGTAGGTAAATGCATCCAGTTCATCATTCACACGGGTCAGGTGGCGGGCCTGGGCGCGGGCCTCGGCGCTAATCTGGCGGGCGTGGTTGTAGAGCCGGCTGTTCTCAATCGCCAGCGCAGCTTGTGGTGCTACCGTCTGCAGCAGGCGAATATCGCGCTCATCAAAATAGTCGTCGCCATCCAGAATGTTGTAGGCCATAATCAGACCGATGAACCGTTCACGGACGGTCAGTCGGGTCAGGATCGCATTCCGTGCGCCAAATGCCGCACGCAGTTGCGCGGTTGCACTATCGGGCGGGCAACTCCGTACATCCAGCACCAGCGGATAGCCCGGGCCTATCTGCTCTTCCACCTGTGTCAGCATCTCTTCGGAGAGCGTTAAGTTTGCCACCTGCTCTGCCGTCATCCCATAAGCCGGTGAGCGCGCCGTAAAGTTGCCACTGTCGTCATCCCGCATCAACAACACACATGCTTCCGTTTGCAATAAACGTGCCAGGCGTGTCACCAGCGCCTCATAAATGGCCGACTCGCGTCGGGCCAGCGCCGTAGCCTGGGCAATCTCGCGCAGCCCTTCCAGTTCGACCAGGCGCTGCTGCCGTTCGGCCTCCTGCCGCCGCCGCCGGGTCACATCGCGGAAGACCGCCACCGCGCCGATGATATCGTCTTCCTGACCGCGTACCGGGCTGGCGCTCACATTGATCCGGGTGGCCTCACCGCTGACCCCACAGATCAGATGCTCCATCCCCTCTACCTGTTCACCACGCAGGGCCCGCGCCAGCGGCAGATCCGCCGGCGACATCGGCTCATTCTCCAGCGTGCGGACATCGTAGCGCCCTACACTCTCCGTCAGGTGTGCGGCCGGGGTACGGCCCAGGATGCGCTGCCCGGCTTCATTCATGTGCAACACATTTCCCGCCGTATCAACGATGGTAATGCCGTCGGGGAGGCTGGCAATCATCGTGCGAAACTGCGCCGCCTGCCGTGACAGGTGCAGGTTGAGCGAGTCGAAGCGATCCTGGAGATCGGTATAGGCGGGGTGGGCCACCGGCTCGGCGGAAATATCGCGGAAGACCAGCACGATACCCTGCGCATGATCCGGGCTCTCCTGCAGGTATTGCCCACTCAGGTGCAGCAATCGCTCACTACCGTCCGGGCCGCGATAGTACACCTCGAGCGCGCGCAAGGTTTCGCCCCGAGCCACCCGCGCCAGGGGCAGGTCGTCCCCGGTCAGGGGCGTGCCCGCGCTATCACACAGATGCTGCGCAAACCAGGCGGCACACTCGGCGGGGCTACTCTCGGTGGACAGCCCCAGGATTGCGCGCCCGGCGGCATTGATCAGCACAGCCTCACCCTGCAAGCTATAGGTCAGTATTCCTTCGGCGATCAGATCGCCCAACGTAGTGAGGGAAGCGATCAGCGAAGCAGCAAACGGCACTGGTTGCAAATCAGCAGGCATAGCGGATGCACAGACTTTCGACTCTTACGATACCAGGTCCGGCACGATGTGTGATCTGGTCGGGCTTTGATGCTGGTGTGGAGCAAGAAGTGTACCACCAAGTATACCATAGGCGCATTGTGAATTTCTTCTCACAGGAGTTTATTTGCGTGAAGAAATGTTTTGCACAGATTGTAGAATATTTACCCGCAGTGATCAACACCTGGCATAGCGCGCTGGAATAGATTCTGCTACTACGGTCCGGCACGATTGGGAAGTCTACACATGTCCGGAGACAATGCTATGAAATCTTGCTCTACTGGTATGCCATGGTGCATCCGTTCGTCTAGTCTGCTACTCTGCCTGCTGCTGGGTACGCTGTTTATTTTCCCGGCAGGACCGCTTGCCGCCGAGGGAAGCCGTACACTCTACCCCGAGGATATCGCGGGGGCGCGGGCTAATCTTGAGTGGCGGGTCAGCAACTATGGAGATTTTGTTTTGCGCCGCACACTGCTGCGCGTCTATGCCGAGGAGGGTGAGTATCTCTTGCTGGGTTCGAGCGCGGTTGATGTTCCCGAAGCACCCGACGAGGGCGACATTCAGGTGTATACGCCCGGCGTTGTCACCGGGCCAATCGGTAACACGACAATCGATGGAGACCCGGCGTTCAGTTGCCGGGAACAGCGCGCCACGACCGGCAACGAAGCCCAGGGCCGCATTAACGACCGTACCGAGGAACTGGCCGGCCCACGGACCATTGCCGACCCGGGAGATGCCACCCCCGGCGACGCTATACCGGAAGGCTATATCCCCTGCTTTTACCAGGTACCGGAAACGGGTATTTATGCGGTTGTCTTTTATGGCCCGGCGGGGCCGGGCGAGGATTACGAAGGCACCCCCACCGGCGAGATTGAGCTTGAAGAAATACCAGATGATCAGGGCACCAGCGTTGCTATGTGGGATGTCACTGTGCGCGAAAGCCTCACAAGCACAAATGATATCCAGGGCCGGCTCTTTACCTACTACCTGACGCTCTTCACCGGCGAGAATGACCGGCCACTCTGGGGCATTGTCTATGTGGTCAGTAGCGATGGATATATTTACGAGATTGATCTGCGTGGCATGGACCCGAACGGCTTTGTGCTGTTTGCCAACCGCGCGGGCTTTCTGGACAGCGACGGCAGCCCACTATACCGGGATGTGTTGGCAAAACCCGGCATGTCATTTCAGGCCCAGAATCAACTGATGGAAATCCAGGGTGATACTAACCTGACCGGCCCGGAATTCCCGATCTTCTTCAACCGACCGGCAACTGCAACCCTGCAAGCTCTGGACATCCCGCTGGAGCCGGAGCCACCCCGGGTCAGTAGTTTCCAGTTTATCGGCACCGATGATAATATAACCCGCGTTGGTGAGGGGGGCACATTTCAGTTTACCAGCAATGTGGATGGCAACTACCAGATTGTTATTAGCCGGAATGGTAATAACTTTGATCCGACCAATCCCCGGAATGCCGTGTTGCGCGGGTTTGTCAATGCGGGGGTAAATACGGTGGATTGGGATGGCCTGGCCGATAATGGCGATCCCCTACCAATCGGGCAGGGATATGTCGCCCGGATTACGATCAATGGCGGGGAGATCCACTTCCCGATGCTCGATGTGGAGAATAACATCTACGGCGGCCCGATCCTGCAACTCCTCAATCCACCCGGGGGGAATTGCCCACTCTGGGAGGGCGGTTGCTTTGGCGCGTTTTACGATGATCGGGGCTACACGACCGCCAATGACACACTTGTCGGAGTGGAGGTCAACGGCCTGCTCTGCCCGAACAGTGCGGGCGATCCGCCGGAGGTCCGCTACAGCAATCCGTTGCGCGGCTTTGATACACGCACCCGGCAGCGTGCCTATGGCTTTGCGGCGGGCGGCAATCCGCCCGATATCTGCCAGCCCGAGGGTGGCTTTGGTGACAAGAAGGGGCTGGATATCTGGACCTACTATCCGAGCGAGCTTGGGCTTGCCCGGTTGAACATTACCGGCCCCACCGCGATTGCTCTGGAGAGCTTCACCGCCACGACCCAGACCGGCGCGATCAGCCTGCGCTGGGAGACCAGCGCGGAACTGGACACCTGGGGCTTCCATCTGCTGCGCAGCGCCGATGGGACGCGGGCCGGTGCTATGCGCGTCACGTCGGAGTTGATCCCGGCAAAGGGACGCGGGCAGGGTGGCGCGGTCTACACCTGGCGCGACACGCAGGTGCAGGCGGATACGACCTACACCTACTGGTTGGAAGAGATCGAGTTGAACGAGTCTACCAATGAGTATGGCCCGGCGACAGCGGTCTATGAAACCGGCGCGACAGGCCGCGAAATCTTTCTACCATTAGTGATCCGGTAACCCGACGTATGTGGTCCCTGACCCGGAAGGAGTTGTCGCCTCCGTCCGGGCGGAACCGGATATCCGTTTTGGAAAAAGTGGCTCGGAGAGCCACTTTTTCCAACTTGACAGGTTGCATTCGGGTAGTGCTGCCTTGTGAAGTTTGAGAAAATCGCCCGGATATGAAGAACCAGGAGTCCCGGCTTGAGCCGGTGAATGCCCGCTGAAGGGAATGCCTGATCCGGCTGAAGCCGGGACTCCCGACCAGTGATGTTCGGACTAAAAATTCCATCTGCATTAGCCGGTTGGGTGCCTGCCAGGGCCGTGGCATACTGCCACGAAAGCCTGATCCGGCTGAAGCCGGGACTCCCGACCAGTGATGTTCGGACTAAAAATTCCATCTGCATCAGGCGGTTCCAGGCCGGCACAACCGCCTGAAGGCGGCACTACGTCAAGCGTTCATCGTCCATCCGGTCAATAACCCACCAGGCCCATCACCGACCGCGCCAGTACGCTCCACCCACGCGCAATCGTATCGAGGTCGGTGAGGCCACCCAGCAGCAGCAGTCCGACCAGGCAGGCCGTGAGCAGGCCCACCCGCAGGCGGATATGTCTGTCGGGTTGCTGCGCTGCTCCCTCCGCGCCGGCCTGCTCCTTGCGCCCGGCGGTGGTGCGGGCGGTGGCTTTCGCCGCTGATGAACTGCCGCCGGTCGAACGGGCCTTTGCGTTGTCGCCGGATGCCTTTTTCTTCGCTGGGGAGGCCTTTGCTCGGCTGCCGGATGTGCCGTTCTCTGACTTTGCCTTTGCTTTTGCGGTGCTGCCGCCGGCGCGCGGTTTTGCCGCAGCAGAATCCTTTTCTGTGCTCTTCTCGGCCTTCTTCTCTGTGCTCTTTTTGCTCCCGGTCGCCTCGGCAGTCTGGGCGGCACTGTCGGCGTTAGCTTTGCCGGCGAACTTACCCACCGGCCAGGCTTCCTGGAGGGCCTGCGATAGTTCGGTGGCAGTGGCGAAGCGCTTGTCCGGCTCCTTGTGCATGGCGCGCAGCAGGATATCGTCCAGGGCTTTGGGCAGTTCGGGGCGCAGGCTGCGCGGCCTGGGCGGCTCGTCGTAGAGATGTTTGAGCACCACACCCATGGGCGTATCGGCCTCGAAGGGCAACTGCGCCGTCAGCATTTCAAACAGCAGCACCCCCAGTGCATAGATATCGCAGGCCGGGGTAATCGTCGCACTACTGATGGCCTGCTCCGGCGCGATATAGCCGGGGGTGCCCATCACAATCCCCGGCCCGGTGGCGGTACGCAGCGCATCCGCCGACGTGCGCGCAATGCCGAAGTCCGTCAATACCATCTGCCGTTCAGCATTGTAGATGGCGTTGCTCGGCTTGACATCGCGGTGAATAATGCCTTTGTTGTGCGCAAAATCGAGCGCGTTGGCCAGTTGCGCCACAATAACCGGGATGTCGGCGTCGGGGATGCGCCGCTTGCCCAGCTTGCGAATGCGATCCGCCAGCGTGGGGCCGGGCAGCAACTCCTGCACCATGTAGATCGTATCGTCTTCTTCGCCAAAGTCGTAGAACTGAACGATATGGGGATGGCGCAGGCTCTTGACCACTTTGACTTCCCGCTTGAAGCGCTTGACAAAGTCGGCGGTCTGCTCGTTAATGCTTAACACTTTAATCGCAACATCGCGCTTGTTGACGGTGTCGTACCCTTTGTAGACGCTGGCCATGCCTCCGCTGCCCAGCAAATCACCCACTTTGTATGTACCCAGTTTGGAGACGGTTCGGCGGTCAGTCATAGTTAATTCAAACCTCGATTGCAGCACAAAGAACCAGCAGTCGAATGCGTTGTCACGGTTCAAGCATGGGGGCAGGCAGGCGTAGGGTGCATTCGATGCACCGTTCTGCGGCCGCACGCCCTATCCGCAGTAGGCACTCACCGTTCAGCAGGCCGTGTTCCCGTCGCAGCAGGCAGGCGTAGGGTGCATTCGATGCACCGTTCTGCTGCCGCACGCCCTATCCGCAGGAGGCTCTCACCGTTCAGCAGGCCGTGTTCCCGTGGCAGCAGGCAGGCGTAGGGTGCATTCGATGCACCGTTCTGCGGCCGCACGCCCTATCCGCAGCAGGTTCTCACCGTTCAGCAGGCCGTGTTCCCGCCGCAGCAGGCATCCCACCGGCTGAAGCCGGGACTCCCGTGCATGACGTATCCGGACGATTTGTGCAAAACGCATCAACCGGATCAGCAGGCGTAGGGTGCATTCGATGCACCGTTCTGCGGCCGCACGCCCTATCCGCAGCAGGTTCTCACCGTTCAGCAGGCCGTGTTCCCGCCGCAGCAGGCATCCCACCGGCTGAAGCCGGGACTCCCGTGAATTAACACGAGGTACGCGGTCGGTTTCAAACCAGGCATCTGCCTGGACACATGGCCCGATTCGCCTCCGGCAGGGCGGAAGATCCCATTCTTTTTCACAAAAATGTTGCACAAAGTGCAACATTTTTGTGAAAAAGAAAAAAGTGTACCATGCTGCCGCAGGCGATTCTGCCGTTCACTGGGTGAAACACCCGGTTTGATCGCCCACCGCGTAACTCCCGTGAATTAAGTCGTGTCACTTGTAGGCGAAGATCCGCTGGATGCGGCGGACCAGGAGTTCAACACTGGCGGCATACGCATCCAGATAATCCTGGGTTAACGCCTGCGCTAGTTGGGTCTGCTCCAGGTGTACCAGATCCGCCACATGCGGACGGAAATCGCGTAGCGTAATCTGGAGTTGCCCGGCGGCATCGGTCATAAAGCCCCATACCAGCAGTTTCGTCTCGCCATCATCACGCGAGCTGGCAAAGCGGGTCAGCGAAGAGTCGCCTGCCACCGGCCCCACATTGGAAAAGACCTCCCGGCCCTTAATAATCTCGTTGAGAATATCGATCTTCTGCGGCACCAGATCCATGATGTGCTGCATCGGCCCCGGCAGATGGCTCAACAGCCGTAGCGCAGCCGTGGCAAAACTCTCACCGCGCATCGTCACCTGCCGCAGCGTCTGCAGCAGCATACCGTAGGCCTTGAGTTCGCTGTAGAGTGCGCGCCGCTCCTCGGTAAACTCCTGCAGCGCCGGATCATCTGCCCGGTGGCGCAGGGTTTGCACGATATCATCACACAGCGTGAGTCGGGGCAGCAGGCCGGGCAGCGGGTTACGGAAGGTCGCCGGGTAGAGTCGCAGGCGTGGGTCAACGGCGCTGGCATCCATCGGGATCAGCAGTGCCGGGTTGATGGTGCGCTCCTCTTCCCAATACTGCTCGATCCGCTCGCGCAGATCCCAGCCATTCTCCAGGCGGGCAACCGCATCAAGCGTTTTGCGCGCGGTTGCGCCGGGGGTGTAGCCGGCAGCGTGAACACTGCGCGTCAGCAGCAGCAGGTCGTTGACCGTCAGTTCCAGCTTGATCGCGACCAGACGGCGGCGCAGCTTACCCATATCCTGCATCACCCGCGCAGCGATGGTGGTCTCCGCCGATACCTCAACCGGACTGGCAACAATCGCTGATTGGGCCGCCTCCAGAAATTCGGGTGTGGTGGTGAGGGTCAGCGGTACACCGGCGCTGCTGCGTTCCACCTGGCTCCCCTCAACCGCCGGGTGCAGCGCCGTGGCAAAGCCGGTGATCATCTCGGCCAGCGCCATGCCCCACATGCCATCGAAGAAGACATGCGACATATCGAAAACCATGCTGCGATTGGTACGCACCAGCGTCAGCGCATGATCGCCACAGCCGCGTCGGGTATTGCGAATATCGCGGAGCGGCTGCGCGTTGGTGTGCTGGTCCCAGTTTAAGATAATCGGTGCATGGCCCAGTTCATGCAGCGCTCCCTGGGTTTCGGCATCCAGTTGGGCGCGCAGCTCATTCTGGTGTTCACGCAGCACCTCGGTCAACAGTAGATCGGGCTGTTCTGTGGCAGTAGTGTGCGTTGGCTTCTGGGGGCGCGCGGCGCGCAGGATGGCATCCACCCGGCTTTTGATCGTCGTCAGCGGCGGTGGTCGCAGGCGGCCCAGCCGGTCGTCTCCCGCGCGGACCCGCCCGGCCCGATCAATCGTTACAGTGCGCCCATAGCGGTCATGCAGACTGCCATCTTCCGCCCGCTCCAGCGGCAACGGAATACCGGCACTCTGCGCATCACCATCGCGCGGGAAGAGCAAGAGATGCCCATCCGGGTCACGGTCACAGAGATCGATCAGGAAGTAGTGCCCGCCGCTGACCAGCGCAACCCGGGCCATATCCAGCGCAAAGGGATCGTGATGTTCCTGGTAGACTTCCGGGCGCAATCGCTTCAGGATGGTCATCTGCTCCTGGTAGGCGGGCAGATCATGCCGGCACCGCTCCGCATAGATCTGGTCCATCGCCGTGCGCAGGTCTGCCGGCAACCGCTGGAGCGCCTGATCCAGGTATGCCTGGAACTGCTCACGCCGGTAGGCCGGGTATGCCTGCGGCGGTGTGCCGGACGGTGCGCTGTAGGGCCGCCGGGCCGCCCACCCGGACGCCAATCCCTGCAGGTGATACTTCTCGCGCAGCGCGGCGATCCGTTCGGCAATGAACTGTGCGCGCTCCTCGGTGTTGCGCGGCAGTTTGCGGCCGGCCTGCTGGATCACATGCTGCTCCAGCGCCTGGTCGAGCGCGCGCAGTATCACCCGCTCGTGCCACTCATTCGCCAGCAGATCATCATAGGCAAACAGTGTCAGGATCGCGGCATAGACCCAGCAGGTAGCAGCATTCAGGTCACTCGTGCGGGCAAAGCGCTGCTGAAAGCCCACCGTCTCAACGGCGTGGCGGGCGGTATCCTCACGCAAGCCAAACTCGGTGTAGAATTGCCATGGACCATTGGGGAAGGCGCTGTCAACACTCTTCCCGGCCAGGGTCAGCAACTGCTGGTAGCCATGCAGCAGCATGGCGGGCGCCGCCAGAAACGTGCTGTAGAGGCCAATCTGCCGGGTGCCGCGAAAGAGCACCTGCAGGTCGGCATCAACGCGCTCCTGGGGCAGGGTGCGGTCCTTGAGTTGGAGCAACCCCTGGAGCAGAAAAAGGGGAAGATTCGACGCCGGGAAGATCTCGGCGATCTCCTGCTTGATGGCCTGGACTTCGGGGAGGCCCAGGCCGGTCAGACTCACCAGGCTGGTGTCGTCAATCGTGTTTAGCGCCTGGAGCGTCTGCTCGGTTTGCTGGGCATACGTTTCCCGATCAACTGTGGCTGCTCGTGCCGTCATGAGGGTATATCTTTCGCATCCGCAAGATCGCAGCTACGATGCATTATAGCATACTGGTTGAACCATGCTATTACTTGACACTGGTCTTGCCGCCTCGTATCATAGCCGGGCTTCCGGAGAGAACAAAGAACAAAGAACCGAGCACTGAGAACAAAGAACAAAGAACCGAGCACTGAGAACCGAGCACTGAGAACCGTGGACGGAGGGGATGCGGGATGAGCCTTGAGAAGCTGCTCACTCATCACTCATCACTCATCACTTATCACTTACTATGAAACAACTGCTTACAACGGATATACCGCGCATACCCTGGTTGCCCGCTATCCATCAGATGCGTGCTTTGCCGCTCGGCCAGGTTGTGCTGCTGGGGGTTTTGCTGCTGCTGAGCGGGCTGTTTCTGCGGAGTGGGCCGCTGCAGACGGAGCAGCAGTTTGCGCTCGGTGGCGTCGGGCGGCCGCTGGCGCAGGATTTTCATCCGGGCGAGACGACCACGACCGGGCAGAGCTTCCGCTGGACCGATGGCGACAGTACGCTCCATTTGCCACCGCAGAGCCAGGGCGCGCATACGCTCCGCCTGACCGTCAGCGCGCCCTGGCCGGAAGAACGCCAGAACAGCGTGCCGCTGACGATGACGATTAATGGCCGGGTGATGCTGACGACGGAGCAGTCGGCGGTGCCCCGGCGTTATGCCTTCCTGGTTCCGGCGGATCGGCTGCGCTGGAGCGCGAATGTTGTGCGTCTCGAGAGCCCGACCTTTCGCCCGGATGAGGTTAACCGCAATGAGCGCCGGCTGGGACTGGCGGTCTTCACCGCCGACTGGCGCGGGCTGGAGCGGCCCGGCTGGCTGGTTCCGGCGCAGATCCTGACAATCGGGCTGGTGATTGGCCTGTTGTATCTGCTGCTGCTGGCGGCGGGTATTCCCTTCTGGGCGCGGTTGCCGGCAACGCTGCTCTTGCTGGCGATTATGCTGGCAATGCGCCACAGCGACAGCCGGTTTGTCTATCGCCTGCATGCCCTCCTGATGACCGCGGCGCTGGCGGGCGGGCTGGCACTGCTGGTGGCGCTGCTCTGGCGGCGGCGTGTGGAGCCGATTGTGCTGCCGGTGCGCGCCTGGCTGCGACAGCACTGGCCCGCGTTTGCCGGGTATGTTGTCCTGACGGCGATCATGCTCCTGCCCTTGATTGTGCGCCTCCCGACGCATATTATCGGCCCGCCCGGCGACAACCTCGAATATCTCTGGAAGATGCACTGGTTTAGTACCGCCCTGATCGAGCAGCATGTCTCGCCGGTGTTTGCGCCGCAGATCTTCTATCCCGGCGGCGCAGACCTGACCGTCTCCGAGGTTGCCCCAGCGCACCATCTGCTGGGTGTCCCGGTTACCTGGCTCTTTGGGCCGGTGGTTGGTTACAACCTGGTAATGGTTTCAACTTTTGTGCTGACCGCCTTTTTTACCTATCTGCTGGCCCGGCGACTGGGAGCGCGACCTGGGGCAGCCTGGGTTGCGGGGATTATCTTTGCCTTCTGTCTGCGGCGGTATTTTCACGCGAATGGGCATTTTGGGATGATGGGCTCGCAGTGGGTGGCGCTGACGCTCTACGGTTGGGAGGGCGTGCTGACCCGCCGCCGAACCTGGGATGGCTATGTTGCCGGGATGGGCTATGTGCTGGCGGCCTGGTCCTCGCTGATGTATGGAGCCACACTGCCCTTCTTCCTGGCGGCCTACACCCCGTTGCGGCTGGGCCTGCGGCAGTTGCCGGAACTGCTCCCCGCCTGGCGGCCGCTCCTGGTGATGGGGACGCTCTGTGTGGCGCTGGTGCTGCCGCTGGCGCAACCCTACTACGAGGCACAGCAGCAAGGATCGACGTTTAAGCATATCTATTCGCAACTAATCCTGCATGCGGCGGTACCGGAGGCATACTTCTTGCCCAATCCATTTCATCCGCTCTGGGGGGACTGGGCGAGTCAGTTCTACCGCGCCGATGCCGGTGAGCAGTATGTCGCATTTGGCTACACGGCGCTGGCGTTAGCGCTGGTCGGGTTCTGGCTGGGACGCCGACAACGGGTGGTGCAGGCGCTGGCACTGCTGATCGTGATCAACTTTGTGATGACGCTGGGGCCGGAGTTGCGCCTGAACGAGGGCAACAGCATCCCGCTGCCGGCGAAGTTTTTGTATGCGCACGCGCCGGTGCTGGGCAATATCCGTACCTGGGCACGAATGGTGCTCTATCTAGTACTCTGTGCCGCCCTGCTGGCCGCCCTGGCATTGAGCCGCCTGCCCCAACGCCGGTATCGCGCGGGCTGGATCATGGCCGCCGTCCTGGTGCTGGTTGAGTCGGTTTCGGTGTTGACGCTGAGCGAAATTCGGCCGCGCCCGGTCGATCTCTGGGTGCGCGATCAGCCGGGGGCGGGGGCCGTGACGCATATGCCCCACGACTTCGGTGCGCCGCGCGAGTATTACACGCTGCTCTTCTCCGACCGGCCGGCCAACCAGGGCCACGGCAAGTTCCCGCCGTCGCTCTACCGCGAGGGGCGCAACATCTTTGTGCGCTTCCCGGATGCGTCGTCGCTGCGGTTGATGCAGCGCTGGCAGACCGACTACATTATCGTGGACGAGGCGGCCATGGCCCGGCAGAACCCCGACTGGCGCGCGGAACTTACCGCTCAACCGCTGGTTGAGCAGGTCTACCGCGAGGGCGGGTACAGCATTTTTCGCTTGCAACGGAAAGAGAGACAATGACAGAGATACCGATAACACGGCCCTACGGCCTATGGGATAGCCCGCTGACGCCCCAGAGCCTGGCAAGCCGCCTGCGCATTATGGATATGCAGTGGGATAGCGATGGGCGCTCGCTCGTCTGGCTGGAGGGACGTTCCGGGCAGAGTGTGCTGGTCTGTGCCAATATTGACAACTGCGATGCGCCGCGCGATCTGACCATCGAGCATGCAGTCCGGGCGCAGGTCTGCTATGGTGGGGGCGATTTCACCGTGGCCGGCGGTTATGCCTTCTTTGTCGAGAAATCGGGGCGCATCTACCGGCAGAGCCTGGATGTTGGTCTGGCGCGCCCGATCACGCCGGAGTTTGGAGGCGCGGCTGCGCCGACCGTTTCAACCAGTGGGCGCTGGGTGGTCTATGTTCACACTTATGAGCGGAAAGACAGCATCGCCATTGTTGATACCGAGGGGGAGCAGTGGCCGCAGCGTTTGACCAGCGGGCACGACTTTTATATGCAACCCCGCTGGCACCCGCAGAACCACACCATCGCCTATATCGCCTGGAACCATCCGCAGATGCCCTGGGATGGCACGCTGCTCTACCTGGCACGGCTACGCTCCGGCAATCCACCCTCAATCACCCAGGCCGAAGTTATCGCCGGCAGTCCCAACACCGCGATCTTTCAGCCGGAGTTCTCGCCGGATGGTCAGTGGCTGGCGTATATCTCCGATGAGAGCGGCTGGGGCCAGATCTATCTCTATGACATAGAGCAGGCCACCCATCGTCAGTTGACCCATGCCGCCGCCGAGCATGGGACGCCGGCCTGGGTGCAGGGCTTACGTACCTACGGCTGGAGTCACGACAGCCAGGCGCTCTATTTTGTGCGCAATGAGCAGGGTGTGGGCCGCCTCTACCGGCAGGCGCTCGACAGCGACCAGGCCGAGCCGGTTGTCGGGCTGGAACCGTATACCTGGATCGAACAACCGGCCGTTTCGCCAACGCAGGATATCGTGGTCGCCCTGGCAGCAGCGGGTGATCGTCCGGCACGCCTGGTGCTGACGGGTGAAACCCAGGCGCGGCTATTACGTCGCACCGAGGCGGAGAATATCGCCCCGGCGCAACTCGCCCCGGCGCAACCCGTGAGTTGGGAATCGGCCGAGGGGGCGCAGGTGCATGGCATGCTCTATCTACCGGCCAACCAGCGCTTCGAGAGCAGTGGTCGCCCACCGGCAATTGTGAAGATCCATGGCGGGCCGAACAGCCAGGTCAGTGCAACATATGATCCGCAGACGCAGTTTTTCGCCACCCGGGGCTACACCGTGCTGCTGGTCAACTATCGCGGCAGCACCGGCTATGGGCGTGCCTACATGGAGGCATTGCGCGGCAACTGGGGCGTGTACGATGTCGTGGATGCGGTCAGCGGTGCGCGATTCCTGGCCGAACAGGGCTACGCCGACAGGGCGAAGATTGTCATTATGGGCAGCAGCGCGGGCGGCTACACCGTGCTGGAGACACTCTGCCAGGCCCCCGGCGTCTTCAAGGCGGGCCTCTGCCTCTACGGGGTCTCGAACCTCTTCACCCTGGCCGCCGAGACCCACAAGTTTGAGGAGCGCTACCTCGACTTGCTGCTGGGGCCGCTCCCCGAAGCCAGCGCGATCTACCGCCAGCGTTCCCCCATCTTTCACGCCGACAAGATCAGCGATCCGGTGGCGGTCTTCCAGGGCGATGAGGACGAGGTCGTGCCCCGTGATCAGTCCGACAGCATCGTCGAGTCGTTGCGGCGGCGGGGCGTGCCGCATGTCTACCATGTTTACACCGGTGAGGGACACGGCTGGCGCAAACAGGAAACGATTACGAAGTTCTACAATGATGTCGAGGCATTCCTGCGGCAGTATGTGTTGTTTGCCTGAGGCTACGGCGTAGCCGGCAGGATCTCGCCCATGCCGCTGGAAATATTGACAACGCGCATCGTTTCCGGCGGCACCGTAACCTGACCGCAGCCCCGCTTGGTCAGAGGGACGTTACTCCTGTGCTTCCTGCTGCTCACGCTGCGGCAGAATGATCCGGGCCAGTTTGACAATGTTCCGCACATCGTCAATCGCACGATGGTGCCGGCCCTCCAGCGGAATATGCATGGCCTTGAGCGCGCTGGTCATACCACGCGGCTTGATGCCTTTCTGCCGGGTAAACTCCTGCTTCAGGTTGATATAATTCTCGAATGACGCGGGTAGCGTAACGCCATGCCGCCGGCAGTCGATCCGGAACTGCTGGAGATCATACCCACCCCATGCGCAGAGGACAAACGGCTCCGGCCCGATCCAATCGACAAAGCGCGGGAAAACCTCCCGGAAGTCATCGGCGCTATCGACATCGGCCTGCTGAATGGAAGTCAACTGCACGCAGAAATCGCTCAACTGCGGCGAGACCACCGGCCGGACAAATGCATCAAACTCGCCGCTGACCGGCCCCGCGCCGGACTCCAGGCAGGCAGCACCGATCTTGATAATCTCGCGCTGCTCCATGCCGGCCTCCTGTTTCCAGCAGGTCGCCTCCAGATCCACAATGATGTAGCGCGTCATGCGCAATCCCCTTGCGTCATTTTTGCATACCGCTGTCGCATTATAACAGTTTGCGGATGGCTCCCCGGTAGACAGCAGCAGGGTGCATGCTCTGCACTATTCTGCTGCCGCACGCCATACCTGGACTGTTTCTTCAACCTTCTGCTTCTGCAGCGCGTCTCTACGGGAAAATCCGGACCTCTGCGCCCCCCGGAACCAGTTAACACTCCTCTTACATGGGTCTTATGCTCTTCTGATACTCCCCCGGTACAATTGAGACAATTCATACATGCGCATAGCAAGACATACCGATAGAACAAAGGAGAACGCAAGATGGCAACCGTTTTTGTGTGGGAACCTTTCGGGCGGACGGCGTTGCGGAACAATCAACGCAATCGGACAGCCGCTGCCGACGGTGCAGCGCGCAGCCACACGTCCCGCGTGACGGTACCTTTTAATATTGCCGAGGATGCCGAAGCCTATCTGGTCGAGGCGGCGCTGCCCGGCATCAACCCGAATGAATTGGAGATCAGTCTGGACGAGCAGGAGTTGACGGTGCGGGGTGCATTTAAGGCGCAGGAACTGCCCGCAGGCGCGCGCTATCATCGGCGTGAGCAGGCGGTGGGCAGCTTTGAGCGTTCCTTCCGCTTCCCGCTGGCAATCAACGGCGAAGGTGTGCAGGCCGACTATGAGCAAGGCATTCTGACCCTGCGCCTGCCCAAAGCTGAGGCGGCCAAACCCCGCCGCATCGAAGTTCAGACTCCGGCCAACATCCTTGAGGGCTAATGCATATTGCCTCTGGCGAAATACGGATGACGGATTACGCACGACGGGATACGGAAGATCATGGGTGAAATTGGACGCTGGTTGATTGGGTTGGGCCTCCTTCTGGTGATTGTGGGAGCGGTCTTCCTGCTGGCGGGTCGCATTCCCTGGCTGGGGCAGCTCCCCGGTGATATTCGAATCGAGCGTGAACATGTGCGGGTCTTTATCCCGCTGGGAACAATGCTGGTTGTCAGCCTGGTGTTGACGGTTATCATTAATATTATTGCGCGCATCTGGCGCTGACCGCACACCAGCCGTCATCTGAAATGAAGAGATTGCGCTGCGGGCGGCATCAACCCAACCCGCAGCACTTTTTTACCGAACAATAGAACATGTGAATGACACGACTTACGCGGTAGGCTTGCAAATCAGACACGTACGCGCACAGAGGAATCTTCCGCCCTGCCGCAGGCGCGATTTCTTGCCGGGTTCATAACCGCGTAACGCATGTGAATGATACGCGTTACGCGGTCCATGACCTGAACGGTATTTCAGCCGCCGGCAAGCTGAAAGAAACCCGATCTTTTTTAAAATTCACTTTGTTAATTTTTTTTGAAAAAAGAATAAAGAGTACCATGCTGCCGCAGGCGATTCTGCTGTTCACCGGGTGAAACACCTGGTTTGATGAACCACTGCGTAACGCATGTGAATGAGCGGCTACAGACTACGGATTACGGATTACGGACTACGGATTACAGACTACGGGATACAGACGACAGACTACGGATTACGGATTACGGATTACGGGATACAGACTACGGATTACGGATTACAGACTACAGACTACTAATTACGGATCACAGCTATGGAAATTAGAGACTACTATGCCGAACTTGGGGTAAAGCCCGATGCCGGCGATAAAGAGATTAAGCAGGCTTACCGCAAGCTGGCGCGCGAGAACCACCCGGATGTCAAACCCGGCGATCAGCAGGCCGAAGCGCGCTTCAAGGCGATCAACGAGGCCTACCAGACGCTGGGCGACCCGGAGAAGCGCAAACAGTATGACACGCTACGCCGGCAGTACCAGCAATGGCAGCACAACGGCGGCGTGAATGCCGGCTATGGCTGGCCGGGTGGCGCAGATGGCGCGGGCAGCCGGGTCTACTCAACCGGCAATCTCTCGCCGGAAGACCTCGAAGAACTGTTTGGCGGTGGCGCGCCCTTCGCCGATATCTTTGGCTCGATGTTTGGGCAGGGCGGGCGTACGGCTGAACCACGCCCGCACCGGGGCCGCGATATCGAGACGCTGGTTGAGGTTACGCTGGAGGAAGCGCTGCATGGCACCAGCCGCATGATCCACGCGGGGGAGCAGCGGATTGAGGCGCGCATTCCGCCGGGTGTTCAGACCAACTCGCGGATTCGGCTGTCCGGCCGGGGCCGGCCCGGGCTTGCCGGTGGACCGGCGGGCGATCTCTACCTGGTGATCGAGGTGCTGCCCCATCCGCAGTTTGCGCGCGAGGGCAACGATCTGCACACCGAGGTGCCGGTCGATATCTACACGGCGGCGATTGGCGGTGAGGCGCGCGTCCAGACACTGGACGGCACCGTAAAACTTAAGAT
>DAOTVB010000050.1:0-34421 GCA_034436755.1 Chloroflexaceae bacterium
TTAGGGGTTAGGGGTTAGGGGTTAGGGGTTAGGGGTTACGGACGACGGACGACGGATTACCGACTACAACCGAAACCGCACAAAGGCAAAGCGTTCGGCGGGCCAGAAGCCCAGTCGTCGGTAGGCGGCATAGGCGCTGTCATTGTCGGTCATAACCAGCAGGTAGACGCGCGGGGCCAGGGTAAACCCGGTGCGGGCCAGCGTGCTGACGCAGGCGCGCGAGAATCCCTGGCGGCGGTAGGCCGGGTGGGTCACAATATTGCCGATTTCAATCACATCGGTGGTGGCAAAGTGGGTTGCGGCCATTGCGACAAGCTGCTCAGCGACAAATGCGCCAAAGGCGGGACCGTTTGCCAGAACGCCGGGACGCCAGGCCACCATGCCGCCCTGCTCGGCCAGTGCCTGCATCGCCGGCAGATCCGCTTCTTGCAGCCGCCGGATATCGGGCAGTTCGTGCGGCTTGAGCGTCTCCGGCTCAACCACCATCTGCCACTCCAACTCCAGCGACTCAACGCGGACATATTGGGATAACTGCCGGGCGCGATGCTCCGGGACGACCGTGCTGATCGTGTCGCTACGCAGCGCGGGAACACGTTCGGCCAGCGCTGCCAGCAGTGTCGGCAACGGGTCGCCTAGTTCGGCCACGAAGGTCACTGCCGGAAAGGGCAGATCGCGGTAGTGGGAGGCCACGCCCTGGATCAATCCCCGGCTGTGGGCTACCACCACCGCACAGTTTGTGCGTAGTTGGGTCAGGTTCGAGAGGGGAATAGCATTGCGATAAGGTGCCCGGCGCAGATACTCCAGCGCATGCGGCTGCCAGACATTATCAAGATCCGAGATCTCTAAGGTCATAGCTTGTCTCCAGATGCGATCAGGCACAGTTCCCGGTAATACAGCCAGGCATAAGCCGAGGTTCCCGGCAGCAGGCTTGCCTGCGTTTTCATTGTACGCGCCCTGGAGCCATTCGGCAACCCGATGCTCATTAAGAAATTCTTTACGCTCATTTAACGACTTCTTAACTTATACTAACAGTTCATTAAATAACCAAACATATACTAAATTGCCTGTGTACTCCTGACGACAATTATTGATTCTCCACCAAAGCTCAATGCTCCATCCGTATGCAGCGTAAAGGGCATACGGGTGCTCCACCATGATGTGGAACTACTGGCCTGTCGAGCATGCTTCGGGTTTGCGCCAGGGGTTTAAGCATGGCTGTTGTGGGGCGGAGCAGTAATCTGCCTGTGTCCAGCCCGAGTCGTTAGGAACCTGATTGTGCGTTCCGACAGTACACCTGAGTAGATCTACAAGATAAATGAGGAGAGCTGAACAGTATGAGCAACTTCGACGAGCAAGACTTGCACGTTGTTCGTTCAACCAGGGGACGGGGTGAGACTTTTGCCGAAATTATGCAGCGGCGCATCAGCCGCCGGGCCTTCCTGCGCGGGACGGCGACGGTCTCAACTGTGCTGGGCGTCGCCGCCTGTACACCGGCACCCGAGGAAGCGGCCGAGGTAGCGCCGACGGAAGCGCCCACCGATGCACCTGAGCCGACGGAAGCACCGACCGAAGCGCCTGAACCAACCGCCGAGGCAACTGCAACGCCGGCTGAAATCGTCGACTCCAGCCTGCCCTTTACCGCCATTCAGCCACGCCCCAACACTGACACTGAGGTCGCCGTACCGGATGGGTATCAGGTCGCGGTGCTGCTCAGGTGGGGCGATCCGCTCTTTCCGGATGCGCCGGAGTTTGATCCGGAGAACCAGACGCCGGAGGCCCAGGCACAGCAGTTTGGCTATAACTGTGATTATGTCGGCTTTCTGCCGCTGCCCGCAGGCTCTACCACAGCGGATAACGGGCTCCTGGTGGTCAACCATGAGTATACCAACCCGGAGCTTATGTTCCCCGGCTATCTGGATATCTCCCTCCCCGATGAAGAGCCGACACCCAATGTCACCCAGCAGATTGTTGATACCGAGATCGAGTCCCATGGTGTCACCGTCGTCGAGATCAGCCGGAATGGGAATGGCTGGAGCTACAATCGGGACTCGCAATACAATCGCCGCCTGACCGGCACCAGCCCGATTGCGATCTCCGGCCCGGCCGCCGATCACGAGTGGCTGCAGACCAGTGCCGATCCAACCGGGCAGGATATCCGGGGTACGCTGAACAACTGTGCGGCGGGTAAGACGCCCTGGGGCACGGTGGTCACCGCCGAGGAGAACTTCCACCAGTATTTTGCCAACCTGGGCCAGTTGCCCGATGATGATCCGCGCAAGGAGATTCACGACCGCTACGGCATCCCGGAGGAGTCCTCATCGCGTTTGTGGGAACAGTTCCAGCCGCGCTTTGATGTGGCCCAGGAGCCGAATGAGCCCTTCCGCTTTGGCTGGGCGGTTGAGATCGACCCCTACGATCCTAACTTCACCCCGGTGAAGCGCACCTGGCTGGGCCGCTTTCGCCACGAGGCGCAGACCTTTGCCATTGCGCCGGATGGCCGCGTCGTTGTCTACACTGGTGATGATGCGCGCTTTGAGTATGTCTACAAGTATATCTCCAACGGCACCTACAATGCCGAGGATCGCACAGCTAACTTTGGCCTACTGGACGACGGCATGCTCTACGTTGCCAAATTCAATGACGACGGATCGGGTGAGTGGATGCCGCTGGAGTTCGGCACCGGGCCACTGACCGAGGAGAATGGCTTTACCTCGCAGAGCGATGTGCTGATGAAGACTCGTGTGGCGGGTGATCTGCTGGGGGCTACCAAGATGGACCGCCCCGAAGATATCGAGCCCAACCCGGTCAACAACAAGGTCTACATCGCGTTGACGAACAACACCAACCGAGGCGTGGACGATAACCCCGGCACGGACGAGGCCAATCCGCGCCCCGAAAATGCCTACGGCCATGTGATCGAGTTGACCGAAGCGGGTGATGACTACGCCGCAACCAGCTTCGACTGGGAGATCTTTATCCTCTGTGGCGATCCCGAAGATGATTCGACCTACTTCGCCGGCTTCTCCAAGGATCAGGTCAGCCCGATTGCCAACCCGGACAACGTGGCCTTTGATACGGTGGGCAACCTCTGGATTGCCACGGACGGCCAGCCGCGCACCCTGGAATTCAACGACGCGCTCTTTGGCGTGCCGGTTTCCGGCCCGGAACGGGGCTATCTCAAGCAGTTCTTCTCGTCCGTCGCGGGCAGCGAGGTGTGTGGACCGGAGTTTACGCCGGACGACACAACGCTCTTCCTGGCGATCCAGCATCCGGGCGAGGGCGGCACCTACGATGTTCCGATCACCTCCTGGCCGGAGGAGTCGGGGCCGCCGCGCCCAAGCGTGCTGGCGATCTGGGCCGATAGTGGTGGCGCAATCGGACAGGTCTAGGTATAGAGAGAACAGAGAACAAAGAACCAGAGAACACAACGTCTCTAGCGCATGGTTAAGCGTAGAACCAGTTTGTTCTTTGTCCTCTGTTAGGTATAGAAAGAACAACGAACAAAGAACCAGAGAACACAACGTCTCTAGCGCACGGTTAACGCAGAACCAGTTTGTTCTTTGCCCTATGTTTGTCGGTTCTTTTTATACCTTGCACGTTTGGAACTGAATATCGCCGGTGGCAGCTTTCTGCCACCGGCGATGCGCTGTTTTATCCGGTCAACCCAGCCGCTGCTGCAACTCCGCCGTCAGCAGCGGCAGAATTTCATTCACATCCCCCGTGATGCCGTAGGTGGCGGCCCGGAAGATCGGTGCATCGGCATCCTGGTTGATGGCAACGATGGTCCGGCTGGTACGCATCCCCGCCAGATGCTGGATCGCCCCGCTGATGCCACAGGCCAGGTAGAGCTTCGGGCTGACGGTTTTGCCGGTCTGGCCGACCTGATGTTCGTAGGGTACCCATCCCGCATCGACAATCGCGCGGCTTGCGCCGTATGCGCCCCCCAGTGCCGCAGCCAGGGGCGGGATCAGCTTGTAGTAGTTCTCGGCATTGCCCAGGCCACGCCCACCGGAGACGATAACACTCGCGTCGGCCAGGTTTACCGCGCCGCTCTTCGCGCTGGTCTCCGTAACCTGTGTGCGCATAGCGGTTGCCGGGAGCGTGCCTCGGATCACCTGACCGCTTCGTTCAGCCTGCGCCTGGGCCGCCGGGAAGCTCTGCTTGCGGGCCGCGATAATCGCCGGCCGTGCCGCGCCAAACTGCATGGTGTTGAGCACATTCCCGCCATGCGAGGGCCGCACCACGCTGATCTGCCCATCCTCCAGGGTGATCGCGGTAGCATCCACCACCAGGCCAACGTTCAGCTCCGCCGCCAGAGCCGCCGCGAAGTCGCGCATCTGAAAGCTCGCACCGGTCAGCAGCAGCTCGGGCGCATGCTCCCGGATCAGGGCGGCGGCGGCGGCAACATAACCATCGCTGGTGTAGTGCGCCAGCGCCGGGTCATCCACCAGGTAGGCACTGTCGGCACCCAGGGCAAACGCCCGCTCGGTCAGCGTCTCAACCTGCGCCCCGATGACCAGTGCGGCCAGGGGTTGGCCCAGCGCCTCGGCCAGTTCGCGCCCCTTGCCCAGCAGTTCCCGCGAAATCGGGGCGATGTCATGCTCGCCCGGTTCGATAAAAACCCACACGCCGTTGGGCATGATTTTCTCCTCTCAGTTTACACGAGTTATGCGGTGGACGTACAAATCAGACACCTACTCCCACAACGGCAGTCTTCGCCTGCGGCAGCATGGTACTCTTTTTATCTTTTTCACAAAAAAATTCACTCAGTGAATTTTTTTGTGAAAAAGATCTGGTTTCTTTCGCCCTGCCGGAGACGAAATGCTCTGCCGGATCAGTGACCGCGTAAGTCGTGTCAGTTTACAGGACGTACGCGGTGGTTCATCAAACCGGGCGTTTCACCCGGTGAACGGCAGAATCGCCTGCGGCAGCATGGTACTGTTTTAGCTTTTTCATAAAAATTTTGCACTATGTGCAAAATTTTTATGAAAAAGCATGGAATCTTCCGCCCTGCCGGAGGTAAATCGGGGCGTTCATCCAGGCAACGCTACATTTGATCCAATCAAACATCCCATTTGAATGCCCACCGCGTAACTTGTGTCAGCTTACAGCAAGAGCAACTATGTTGTCCGATGATGATCGGCAAGGCACACACTTTGTTCTGTGCTTGCTTTGTTCTGTGTTCTCTTTTAGATTGCCTGACTCTCAAGCAGTTTGTCCACCAGGGTGCGTACGGCGGCAGCGGTATCCGCCCCGGTGATCATCTCGCCCCGGGCGCGGGGCGGTGGCGGTACTCGCCCGGCAATCGTCACCAGGGGCGCCAGGTCGGCCGGATCAAGCCCCAGGTCGGCGGCATTCCAGACAGGTGGATTGACTTTAGCAGCTTTCTTGATCTTGAGCAGCGAGGGGTAACGCGGATGGTTGATGTCCTTGATCACGCTGACTATGGCGGGCAGGCTGCCGGTGACCTGCTCGATGACCGTTTCGAGGTGGCGTTCGGCTGTGATGCGCTTACTCTCCGGATCAACCGCGTGGATCTTGCCGACGTAGGTCAGGTGCGGCCAGTTGAGGAAGCGCGCCAGCGCGGGCGGGAAGGCACCGCTCTCGTCATCGGTGCTGTTGCGCCCGGTGAAGATCAGATCGACATCCCCCAGCCTGGTGATCGCCGCCGCCACTACCCGGGCCGCGTTTAGCGTGTCGAGGTCGGTAAAGACCGGGTCATTCAGGAGCAGCGCATTGGTCGCGCCCATTGCCAACGCGCGGCGCTGCTGCTCTACCCAGTCGCTCTGGCCCAGCGAGAGCAGGGTGAGTTTGCCACCATGTTGCTCATGCCAGGCCAGCCCCTCTTCGACGGCATACTCGTCGAACAGGTTGATAATCTTCTCGATACCCTCGGCGTTGATGCTGCGGTCAGGGTTGATCTTCACCGAGTTATCGCGTGGCACCTGTTTCAAACACACAACGATGTGCATAAGGTACTCCTTGTAGTCCGTAGTCCGTAGTCTGTAGTCCGTATCCCGAATTTTGTAGTCCGTAGTCCGTAGTCTATAGTCCGTATCCCGTAGTCCGTAATCCGTAATCCGTAATCCGTAATCCGTAATCCGTAGTTTGTGAGGTACAGGTTATAGCAAACGCAGACAAGCAGAGCACACCGGATGCACTGGCTGTCCGCTACCAGGATGCCAGGTGCGCTCTGTTCTGTGTTGCTCTGTGCTTCGTTCTCTCTGTCAGGATCGATTATACCACTCTCGGTTGCGGCTTCAGGGGTAGACCGAACATAGGTACACTCCATCCATAGAAGTGAGTGGCGCAGGGAATGACCTGCTAATCGGTCATTAGTTGTACGTATGTTCTGTTGCTCCCTGGACCAGAAGGAGGAGGGGTTGAACGTTGTTCAGCGTGGCAACGCGGTGGTGTCTTCCCACGTACGGGTGGTGACATCGAAGACAAAGGTATCGCCCCCGGTGGTGGTCACCTGCACCCAGATGTCTGCTCCACTCACCAACGCATCGACCAACTGGGCCGAACCGGAGCGTTCGGGGGTCGGGTAGTAGTCGTACGAGACCAGCTTACTCTCCGCATAGACCGTGAACCGGTAGAGCGAAACCGTCACGCCGCCCTCGACAGGCGGGACTTGCGCGTCTGTGTCCTTCCGCTCACCGGCTTCGATAAGCAGGTAATGCTCGTCATCGACAATGTAGATCCAGGCGTTGTTGGAGAAGAAACTCCGCATGATTTGCCACCTGGACAACTCTTTGAGTTGTCCTCCCCCGGCCAGCGGCGTAGTTCTTACCCAATAGGGGGTTGGTGGGGGCCAGCTTGTCGGTTCGTCGGTTGGTAATATCTTTGGGGGTGCTGGTGTTCCCGCCAGGGCCGTTTCCAGTTCGTACTGCTCCCGCTGGGCAATTTGGGTCTGCTTACTATTAGGTGTCTCAAAAATCAATGTTGGGCGCGGCGTCACGGTTGCGGTTACCACCTGGTTGACCGGAGCCGCCGCAGGCGCAGTTTCCGGTGTCAGGGTATCGGCGCGCCCACAGCCGGCCAGCAGCAGCAGGCTACTACCGATCAGAATGACCACCGCCCGGTACACCTGGTGTCGTTGAAGCATGTGCATGATACTGTCCCTCCTTTATCTACCAGGCCAGTTCACATCGGTTGCAAACGGCGGGGTCTGTCCGGTATCATCGTCACGGTTCAGTTGGATCCAGAGCTGCCGCCATCCTTCCTCCGGCGTATTGTTGCGATCATCGGCGGTACCCAGTTGTTCATCTTCACCCGTACAGTCTGGTTCCGGGTTGTCTAGAGTATCGCATGCCTGCCGCTGGGTGAATGATCCGGCAAAGCGCATCCGGCTGCCTTTGATATTCAAGGCCCAATCGGCCAGATACTGCCACTGCTCGGCATTCACCCCACTGGTCGCATAGATCTGGGGCAATGGACGCGCAGCCGGACTACCCCAGGAGACATACCAGATATCCTCCAGCGTCCAGTCGATACCAAAGATCGCCTGGTTCGGATCGGGCAGGGGACGACGGGCATAGGGACACCCTTCACAGGCACCGACATTGTAGAAGGCATGGTTGTTGACACTCTCGTAGCCGTCCACCCAGGCGATCGTCGCATCCGGACCGTTCCAAAGCAGTTCGATGTTTGTTGCTCCGGCAATAGCGATTTGTGGGCGGTATCCTTCATTCTGAATATAAGAACCGATGCGGTTGATCATCCCGGCCCACTCCCTGCCATGAGTGGCATTGACTTCATTGCCATTATTGCTTGTTGCGATTGCTAACCTGACATTAAAACGGCGGGAACCATTGGTGCAAGCCCGAAAACCATCTGTCCATGCCCGGGCTGCTTCCTCGATCTGGTCAACAGTAACGAAGGTATCAGTTCCAGGCAATTCCGTACCATAGCGCAGATCGTCTGGATTGTCGTTAGAGGAAGGGCCGCCAAAGAACAAGACGACAATGCCGGTCTGTTCCATATCCCTGGTATAAAAGGCAATACCGGTGTCACAGCCCATCCTGCGTACCATTCGTGGGTCCACTGTAACCATATACCATGACGTTGTTGCGGGAGGAGGTGGCGGTGGCGTCACTGGTACCAGGGCCGGCAGGGTGATCGTGCGGGTGACGGTTTTGGGTGCGGTATTGGTCGCCGCGGCCGTCACGCTGTAGGTGACAACCCGCTCCGTCGTCTGCGACGTGGCCTGCACCTGCCAGGTAAGCTGTTGTTCCGCGTCCACCGCAAGCTCGCCGCCGGCAACCGTCTGGGTCGCCGTCTGTCCCGCCGCCAGGGTTAGTTCCGGCGGCAGATTGAGCGTGAGCTGCACATCCGTCGCGGGAGCTGTGCCAGTATTGGCGATGGTGGCAACGATATCGAATGGATCGGGCGAGTATTGCTGATCACGGACACTCAGGGTTGCCGGCCCATGCACTCCCAGCGCCAGGGGCGGTCGCAGGTCGGTCGTCAAGGTTGAGCGGCCATAATAGGTGACATAGGTCCGCAGATCACCGGGATTCAGGGTCACCGAGTACCAGTAGACCGCATAGGCGCTATCTCCTCCAATCGCGGTGCCCAACAGGGCGTTGTCGACGATATACCAATTATTGTACAGTGGACGCCATGGTCCGAGCAGCAGTTCATCCGGCGGGGTTGCATCGCCGCCAGTAAGGGATGCGACCGCAACGTGCTCATTGTTACTGAGATCGGCAAAGACCTGCACCGTGCCCGGCATGGCCTGGCGCGTAAATTGTTGCGTATTCTCAACCAGACCGACCCCGGGAACACGAAAGAACGCACCATCATTTTCATTTAACTGGGTATCGATCAACACCCGTACCCCAACAGTGTGTGGAACTGTACCGCTATTCTTTATGGTGTAGGCAATGCGGGCAACATCCTCCTCACCAGTCTGGGGGTTGGTAACAATCCGCAGATCCTGCGAGACCACAATGTCTTCAATCTGCCGGCGACTGAGGATGGCCGGGGTGTCGGTGCGGGTGGGGGCCTGCTGCTCCACCCCATCCTCACCATAGCGGTAATCGGTGTCGTTAATGCGAATCGTCGTATAGGAGGACCAGGGCTCGATGGGCCAGTCGAAGCTCAGATCCCAACTATCCAGGGTCGCGTCGCCCGTAGCGGGGTCAGGATCAGCGCCGATATTAAACTGACTACTATCAGGACCAGCGGAACGGACCTGAATGGCCAGGCGATCATTGGCAATCGAAACGGTTCGTGCTTGCCCCTGAGCCCAACTCGCAACCGGCACTCCCACTACGCCGAGAGTTACGAGGCACAAAAGGATCAGCGGCAATCGTGTGCGGAAACGTACGTGCGATGTGAACATAGTCGTTCCTTCGTTGTGCATAAAACCGTAACGCCATAGATCCGATCGGGCTGATGATACTATGAGGGGGGATTACGATCAATAGTACAAAGGTATGTGCTACCGGTGGTTTACGACCATAAGCAGACATGGCTTTGTGCTAAATTATTTACATATACATGGTGCCGATCTGATTGCCATAATCAAAAAAGTCCGGTGCTGTAGTCGGTATGCAAATGAATGTTGAGGTATTGTCCAAACGTACTTGACAGTTTGCATTCGGTAGTACTGCCTTCAGGCAGTTCCAGCCCGGCACAACCGCCTGAAGGCGGCACTACGCAGTGTCACCCGCTCATCGCCAATTTTGAACAATGCCTGAACACTGCCGTCCGACATAAAGGAGTAGATGGGAGGAGGGTTCTCGCACGCCCGATCCGGAATAATTGCTAAACCTTCATTAGCACCGGAGCGGGAGGGAGTTCAGAGACGGACAGAACTTTTCTGGCGCAGGCGACTCTGCCGTGTACCGGGTGAAACGCCTGGTTTGATTACGCACCGCGTAACTTGTGTCATTGACAGCAACAGCCGGATGGTTCAGAATAGTGTGTCGTGCCGGCACGGGTTGTATTAACGCTTTTCTATCCAGATGCTAATACTTATCTAATGTGGAACGGCTACGGTAGGCGCGTTGGTATCAAGGGGTAGTGCTATACTGTTCAATTGCATAGACACTGTTATGGAGGAATAGACTGCTATGATTGAAGCACAGGGTTTGTCCAAACATTATGGCACCCGTATTGCGGTACAAAATGTGAGCTTTCAGGCGGAGCAGGGCGAGGTGCTCGGCTTCCTCGGCCCCAATGGCGCGGGTAAGACCACGACTATGCGTATTCTGACGGGCTACCTGCCGCCCAGTGACGGCAGCGCCAGTATCGCCGGTCATGATGTGCTGCGTGAGTCGCGGGCGGCGCGGCGTAACCTCGGCTATCTGCCGGAGAATGTGCCGCTCTATCCGGAGATGACCATCGCGGGCTATCTGGATTACATGGCCCGGCTGCGGCAGGTTCCGCAGCGGCGTGATGCGCTCCAGCGGGCGATGGAGCTGGTGCATATCACCGAGCGCGCCGATGACCGGATCGGCAAGCTCTCCAAGGGGTATCGCCAGCGGGTGGGGTTGGCCCAGGCGCTGCTGCATGATCCGCCCGTGCTGATCCTGGATGAGCCGACGGTGGGGCTGGACCCCCGCCAGATTATTGAGGTGCGCGAGTTGATCCGCAAGCTGGGCAGCGAACGGACGGTGATCCTTAGCACGCACATTCTCCCGGAGGTCAGCCAGCTCTGCAACCGGGTGATTATTCTGAGTAATGGACGCATCGCCGCGATTGATACGCCCCAGAGTCTGACGACCCGGTTGCAAGGCATGGAGCGTGTTCGACTTCAGGTCGGCAAGCCGGTTCCGGGCATTGCCGAACAGATCGGCCTGGTTGCGGGCGTTCAGACCGTTGAGGAAGGGGCCAATGGCGTCTTCGAGATCCAGGCAACCCGCGACCAGGATGTGCGCCCGCTGCTGGCGGATCTGGTGGTCAAACAGGGCTGGGGCTTGCTGGAGTTGCGCGCGGTGGGTATGAGCATGGAGGAGATCTTCCTGGAGTTGACCACCCACGATATTGCAGCAACGGCGGCTCCGACAACTCCGGCAACTGAACCAGTCCCGCCGGATGTAGCCCCGGCTGAAGATGAAAATGAAGTGGTGACGAAGGATGCGTAATGGGTAATGCGTAATGCGTGATGCGTGATCGTAGATAGAGAACAACGAGCCAGGAAATACAGAACGGGGTACTTTGTTCTCTGTTCTTTGTTCTCTATTCTTTGTTCTTTGTTCTCTGTTCTCTGTCCTTTGTTCTCTGTTCTTTCACGTTCTTTGTTCTTTCACGTTCTTTCGTTTGATGAGAAGGAGGATTTCGGTGCATGCTGCACTAACAATTGCACGGCGTGAACTGGATGCCTATTTCGTCTCGCCGATTGCCTACCTGGTGACGGCCGCATTTCTGGTCATCAGCGGCTTCTTTTTCTCGATTTTCTTGATCTCTGCGCAGCAGCAGCCCAACAATGACATTACCCAGGTGATGCAGGGGCTGTTCAACAATATCAATGTGATTCTGCTGTTTATTGCGCCGCTGCTCACCATGCGCCTGCTGGCTGATGAGCAGCGTTCCGGGACGATTGAGGTGCTGCTGACGTCGCCTGTGCGTGACTGGGAAGTCGTTCTGGGTAAGTTTCTGGCGGCGCTGGCGCTGTTTCTGGTGATGCTGCTCCTGACCCTGCTCTACCCGCTGTTTATCTGGCGGATGGGCGGCAACCCCGACTGGGGGCCGATCTTTGGGGGCTACCTGGGGCTGACTCTGCTGGCCGCCGCCACGCTGTCAATCGGCACGCTGGCCTCGGCGCTAACGGAAAACCAGATCGTCGCGGCCGTGATTGCCTTTGCCATTCTGCTGGTGCTCTGGCTAATCGGTGCCGCCGGTACGGTCTGGACCGGCGCGGCCGAAGTGTTCCGCGCCCTGTCGATCCTGGAGCGCTCCGACAATTTTGCGCGCGGCGTGATCAATCTTGAGGATATTGTCTACTATCTCAGCCTGATCATCGGCACGCTTTTTATCACCACCCGCATCCTGGAAACACGGAGGTATAGCTAATGCAATCCGTCCGTAATATTTTGAACCAGGCGGGCCAGGTAGTGGGTAAACGTCAGGTGCGTTTTGGTACCAATGCAATCATTATGACGGTGGCCTTTATCGCCATCCTGGTTCTGATCAATATTCTGGTGGCGCGCACTACTGTCCGCTGGGATCTAACCGCCACCGGGGAGTTCTCGCTCTCGCCCGAAACGATTGCGATTCTTGAAGACCTTGAGCAGCCGGTGGAAATCATTGGCTTTTTCAATCAGGCCCAGCAGCAGGCGGCCCAGGAAGAACTGCGCAGCCGGCTGGAGTCGTATGCCGCCCGCACTGACCTGCTCAGTTTTGAGTTTGTGGATCCGGATGTCAATCCGACCCTGGCGCAGTCCTACAATGTTGCCGAGTATGGCACCGTAGTGGTTGAGAGTCAGGGGCGGCAGCAGCAGACCGTAACCACCGATGAGCAGGCGCTGACGCGGGCGATCCTGCGCGTCACGCAGGAAGCACCGCCGACGATCTACTTCCTGACCGGGCATGATGAGCGCTCGCCCGATAATCTCAACGAGCGCACCGGCTATGGCACGCTGGGGCGCGTCCTGGAAGAAGACGGGTTTGTGGTGGAGACGCTGAACCTGGTTGTCTCCGATACCATCCCGCTGGAGAGCAGCGTGCTGGTGGTGGCCGACCCGCAACTTGAACTGCCGGAGCGGGAGCAGGAGATTATCGCCGGGTATATCGATCAGGGCGGGAGCCTGCTGCTGCTGGGCAACCCGTTTACGCCTGCCACCCTGCCCGAGGTGCTTGAGCAGGTTGGTTTGGCCTGGAATGATGATCTGCTGGCCGATCAGCAGTTATACTTTCAGCAACCGCTTATCCCAATTGTAAACAACTATCCTTTTAGCCCGATTACCAGCGACCTGACCGACCCGGCGATCTTGCCAACGGTACGCACCCTGACACAGACCGAGACGCTGACCGGCACCACCGTGACGGAGTTACTCAGCAGTAGCCCGGATATTCAGATCGCCACAAGTTTAGAGGGCGATATACAGGAAAACCTGGAAGATGTACCGGGGCCGCGCCCATTCGGCTACAGTGTCGAGATAACGGCTGCCGGTGATGCAACGGCGAGTGCTGACGGGGCCCGCATGGTTATCCTGGGCGATGCCGACTTTGCCAGTAACGAATGGCTCCTGGTGACCAGCGCCAACCGCGATCTTGCGCGCAATGCCATCGGCTGGCTGATGACTCAGGCGGAGGAGTTTACCCTGCCACCGCGTACCGACCCGGTTGACCGCAGCCTGGTGCTGACGGGGGGGCAGGGCAATCTGGTCTTCCTGGGCAGTACCATCGGGTTGCCGCTGCTGGTAATCATTGTCGGGGTGGTCGTCTGGTGGCAGCGGCGCTAAGGAGGCGGAAATGAGTATTCGTACAACCATCATTCTGCTCGTGGTCCTGCTGCTGCTCGGCGGCTATGTCTTCTGGTCGGGGCAGAATGTGGACGAGACGGATGAGACGGCGCTGGAGGATACAGAAACCACTCCGCTGCTGCCCGAGGTAGCACCTGCTGATGTCCAGGCGATTGCCGTAACGAGTGCCGATGGCGAAGAGGTCAGTCTGATGCGGCAGGATGACGCCTGGAGCATTATTGCGCCCGCCGCCGCCCCCGCCGATACCATGCAGGTGACGCAGGTCGTCTCCGAGCTGGTGCAGTTGAACGTGACTCGCGTGATCACGCCGACTGAGCAAGACCTTGCGCCCTACGGCCTGGATGATCCGGCATACGAGGTTGAAATCGCCGGTGAGGAGGGTGTCCTGGCGCAGCTCTACCTGGGTGCCACCAATCCCAATCAGACATCAACCTATATCCGGCGTGACGACGAGGAAGAGGTGATCTACCTGGTAAGCAGCTTCACGCTCAACAGCCTGCAGGAGTGGGTGACAACGCCGCCCATCCAGCCAACGCCGCTGCCGACGCCAACAGCGCTTCCAACCCCGGCAGCCACGCCTACCGCGCCACCCGCGGCGACAGCTACCTCCACCCCGGAGTCGTCGTAGTCAGGGGATAGGGGATAGGGGACAGGTATTGTTCCAGGTCAACCCCTCAGTAGGTGCGGCTTGATATGGGGATGGAGTTTGAGGCATCGTTCAATATTGGTGATGAGCGCTTGTTCCTTCGTAGTGTCGCCTTCAGGTGGTTCCCGGCCAGTCCCACCGCCTGAAGGCGGCACTACTGAATGCGAACTGTCAAGTGCGTTTGAACGATGCCTGAACAATACATCCGGACACTACGCCAGGAGGCCCATCCTCGCCCGGTGAGCGGCCTTCAACCAGCCAGGGCTGGGACTCCTGGATCCTGGCCGCGCTGCGGCGGTAGCCTTCCCGCTCATTCCCAGTGATCTCTGTGAACTCGGTAGCCAAAAATAGCCTAACGCCCCCCGGCCGGCAGGTCGCGCAGATCGAAGACCGGCCCATCCTTGCAGCGCGTCCGCAGGCCGTGGCGTGTCTCGATCAGGCAGGCCAGGCATGCCCCGGTGCCGCAGGGCATCGCGCCGGGCAGGGCCACCTGTGCAAACCCGCGCTGCCAGCGCAGCCGGGTGGCGCGCACAGCGCTGACCAGGGTGGGCAGCAACGCCGGTGGCAGGGTTGCGCCAATCTGATCCGCCCAGGCGATAAGTTCGGACGTGGCGGTGGCTTGATTCTCCGGCGGCGTCTCGCCGTACAGCAGGTTGGCAATGCTGCTCTCACCGGCATCACTGCCCCGATATTCGACTGCCGGGGGTAGCAGGAAGGGCGGCGGCAGCAGGTCAGCCGCAGGCGCGGCGGTCAGCAGCACCACAGCGGCATTCTGGCGCAGGGCGGCCTGGGCCAGCAGGAAGAGCGCGCCCAGCCCCGCGCCCACACCAATCAGCAGCAGATTGCGGGTGCGGTTATCCAGCGTGAAGGGCGTGCCCAGCGGCCCGAACAGATCCAGCGGTGTACCGGCAGGCTGGCGTGCCAGCCAGACCATTCCACGCTCCTGCGGCGCATAGAGCAGGGTCAGCGTTCCCGCGTCCGGTTCAACACCGGCCACAAAGCTGGCCCGGCGCAGCAGCGGATCAGCGCTGACCGGATCGGCACAGCGTACCAGCAGGTAGTGACCGGCGCGCACCCCGGCGGTCAGTTCCGGGGCATGCAGGATTAGCCGGCAGATGCGGCCAAAGCTGCGCTGCTCTTGAATTATTGCCTGCACAAACCGCGCCATACCCTGCTCCACTCACCTTATACCGATTTGTTATCATAGCCACAGAGCACACAGAGGACGCAGAGATGATACCCGGGAACGTGCCGCCGTTGCGCCCGTTGCGCCCATTCCCGTTGATTGCTGGGTTGCCGGCAAATTGGTAGTACGCTGCCTCAGGTCGTCGCCGGGAGTATAGCATACTTCCCGAATGTATTGGATTGCGCCGCTGCTGCTTGCGTGCTACACTTGACGCTATGCCAGCAGACCAGGTTGTCGAAATAGCGCTGCGTACCCCGGCCCGGCGCGGGCAATCCGGCGCTATATTCAGTTATCGTGTGCCGCCGCGCCTGCGGGGTCTGGTGCTGCCCGGTCAACTGGTGTGGGTGCCCCTGCGCCGCCAGCAGGTACAGGGCGTGGTGCTGGTCCTGCACGAACAATGGAACACCGCTGAACCCCTCCGTGATGTCACCGATCTGGCCGACCCGGAAGCGGTCATTCCGCCTGATGGGTTGCGTCTGGCCCACTGGACGGCCAGAGCCTACCATGTACCGCTCTACGAAGTGCTGGCGTTGCTGCTACCGCCCGGTGTCGCGCAGGAGTCGGATGTCACCTGGCGGGCTACCGCTGCTGGAGTTGCCGTGGCCCTGGGCAGCCTCCCCGAACGCGAGCGCGCCATTCTCTACTATGTGCGCACCCATGGCGAGACCTCCGAACGTGAACTGCGGCGCAATTTGCGCGGTAGCGACAGCGACCTGCGCGAAGCCTACGCCCTGCTGAGTGAACGTGGCCTGCTGGCGCGCGGAACGGTGCAGCGGGCCCCGCATGTTCGTCCACGCATAGAACGCCTGGCTCGCCTGAGCATCTCGACCGCTGACCTGGCTACCGCCCTGGCTGACCTGGAACGTGCCCCGAAACAGCAGGCCGTCCTCCGCTGGCTGGCGGATCACACGCCGGAGCATGGAGCAGAGGAAGCGGAGCATGGAGTGCGGAGCATCGGCAGTGGTGCGGCCGTTTCCACCACAGCCCTCTCCCCGTTGCCGGTTGCAGAGCAGCGGTTGCCGGTCGCCGTCCGCGAGATTTACGCGGCAACGGGGGCTAACCTGGCGGTCCTGCGTAGTCTGGAACAGAAAGGCTGGCTCTCCCTGGAGACGCGCGAGGTACGGCGTGATCCGCTGGCGGGTGATGGGGTGCCGCCTGACACGCCGCCGCAGCTTACGCCGGATCAGCGCCGGGTGTGGGAAGTTATCGCCAACGCCCTGGACGAGCGGGCGCGGGTCGGTCCCCCCGATGTGGTGGCGCAGGCAGTGCAACCCGCACCCCGTCGCACCTTCCTGCTGCATGGCGTCACCGGCAGTGGCAAAACCGAAGTCTATCTGCGGGCTATCGGGCGGGCGTTGCGCCTGGGCTGGCAGACGCTGGTGCTGGTGCCGGAGATTGCGCTGACCACGCAACTGATCCGACGCTTTGCCGCGCGCTTTCCGGGACAACTGGCGGTCTTGCACAGCGGCCTCTCCCTGGGAGAGCGGTACGATGAGTGGCGACGGCTGCGGCGGGGTGAGGCGCGTCTGGCAATCGGTAGTCGCTCGGCGGTATTTGCGCCACTGCCCCGGCTGGGCCTGATTATCATTGATGAAGAGCATGAACCGACCTTCAAACATGACAGCAGCCCCCGCTACCATGCCCGCGATGTGGCGCTTCATCTGGGTGCGCTCACGGAGAGTGTGGTCATTCTGGGTAGCGCTACCCCCGGTGTTGAGAGCTACTACGCCGCGCGCACCGGGCGCTTCACACTGTTGGAGATGACCGGGCGGGTAGGAACCAGCCTGACCGCCGACAATCTGCCCCGGGCGCAGGTGCTGCCGCTGCCCCGGGTGCGCCTGGTGGATATGCGGCGGGAACTACAGAGTGGCAACCGTTCAATCTTTAGCCGTCCCTTGCAGCAGGCCCTGGCAACCGCGCTGGAGCGCAACGAGCAGGTGATGCTCTTCCTCAACCGCCGGGGGGCCGCCTCCTTTGTGATGTGTCGTGACTGCGGCTCCACGGTGACATGCCCGCGTTGCAGCGGCCCGCTCATGCTGCACTACACCGAATCGTCACCCACCGGCCCAACTCCGCCCCACGCCGAACGTAGCATGCAGGATTCCCTGCTGGTGTGCCATGGGTGCGGCCATCAGGAACTGGTGCCCACGGTCTGTACGCAATGCCTCAGCCCGCGCATCAAGGCATTCGGGGTTGGCACGCAGCGGGTGGAAGCAGAGGTACGGCAACTCTTCCCGGAAGCGCGCGTTCTGCGCTGGGACCGGGATAGCGTGGTGGGGAAGGGCGCTCACGGCCGGATGTTGGATCAGTTCCTGCGGCACGAGGCCGATGTCCTGGTCGGCACGCAGATGATTGCCAAAGGATTAGACCTGCCGCTGGTCTCGGTGGTGGGGGTGGTTGCCGCCGATGTTGGCCTGCATCTGCCCGATTTCCGCAGTGGTGAGCGTACCTTTCAACTCCTGACGCAAGTTGCCGGCCGGGCCGGCCGGCGGGCCGCCGGTGCGCAGGTGGTGATCCAGACCTATGCGCCCGATCATTATGCTTTGCAAGCCGCGCAGGAGCATGACTACCGCGCCTTCTACACCCAGGAGATTGCCTTTCGCCGCCAGACGGGCTACCCGCCCTTTGGTCGGTTGGTACGCTTTGTCTACGCCAGCGGAAGCACAGCCGCCTGCGAGCGGGCCGCAACCCGGCTGGCCGAAGAACTTCGGGCAGTTGCCCAGCGGTTGCATCTGCATGACTGGGGTTTGATCGGCCCGGCCCCGACATTTGTTCAGCGGACACGCGGACGCTGGCGCTGGCACCTGTTGCTGCGCACTCCCGACCCGCTACCGGTTCTGGCGGCACTGGGACCGCTCTATGGCTGGACGGTCGATGTGGACCCGGTGCATGTGCTATAATTTATACGAGTCACGCGGTTCCCCGCGAACGGAGCTTTGCGCCTCCGGCAGGGCGGAAGATTCTATTCTTTTTTACAAAATTCTTCACAAAGTGAAAAATTTTGTGAAAAAGATCCATGAAGTACCATGCTGCCGCAGGCGAAGACTGCCGTTGTGGGAGTACGTGTCCGATTTTTATGCCCACCGCGTAACTCCTGTAATTTACACGAGTTACGCGGTTTCTCACCCAAAAGGAAATTTCGCCTCCGGCAGGGCGGAAGATTCCAGTCTTTTTCACAAAAAATTTGCACGGAGTGCAAATTTTTTGTGAAAAAGAAAAAAGAGTACCATGCTGCCGCAGGCGAATCGGGCTGTTCATAGAGGCAAATGCCTGATTTGAACGCCCACCGCGTAAGTCGTGTAATTTACACGGGTAGCGACGTTATTTTTGCTATCAATATATCGCATGAAGTGAGTAGATACCTATGAGTGTACGGCGCATTTTACGCATCGATAACCCGGAAGACAAAAAGATACTTAAGACAAACTGTCGCCCGATTAAACTCCCGAATCGGGAACTCAAACAGCTTATTGCGGATATGTTTGAGACCATGCACGAGGCAACCGGCGTCGGCCTGGCCGCGCCGCAGGTGGGCCTGCCCATCCGCCTGACTGTCATCTGGGTTCCACCGGTGTACGAGCAGCAAGAGGATGGCACCGAGGTTGAAACAGCCCCCGCTGAAGAGTATGTGCTGATCAACCCCAAAATTGTCAAGATGAGCAACGAGGAAGTTATTCGCCAGGAGGGGTGTCTCAGTCTGCCCGGTTGGTATGGCGATGTTCCGCGCGCAACCTGGGTCACGGTGGAGTACCAAGACCTCAACGGCAAGATGCGGCGCATTCGCAAGGCCGATGGTCTGCTGGGATGGGCGATCCAGCACGAAGTAGACCATCTGAACGGCATTCTCTTTACCGAGCGCATCCGCGATCTGTCAACGCTGCGCGATCTGAGCAAGGAACAGGAAGAGGGAGCTGAGCCCACCGCAGCGGAGCAGGTCGCTCAGACACCGGACCAGTCCGCTGCGGCCGATACGCCAAAGGTCCAGGCATAATCGCCGGTTGCTGTAATCTGGTCAGGAGTTTCGGTAGGGACGCGCAGAAGCGCGTCCGCACACCCTTCTGATAGAGAAATCCGCCTTCCGGGTCGGCACAGAGTCCAACCGGGAGGCGGATTTCCAGGATGATCCGGTAAACCGCCCGTAGCTGCAAGGTGGCCTACCGCCCCATGGCGAAGGCAATACCACTCTGCAGGCTGCCGTGGGTCACAATACTGCTCAGGTCGGCTCCCATGCCCACCAGCGTTTGCGCAACTTCGGGCCGAATGCCGGTAATAATTACCTGGGCGCCCAGCAATCTGACGGCGCGCGCAGCACGTACCAGCGCGTCGGCCACCTGCGTATCCACAACCTGCAGCCCGGTGATATCCAGGATTGCCGTCGTTGCGCGTTGTGCCGCTACTCCCTCTAGCAGTGTCTCCATCACCTGCTGGGCCCGATTGCTGTCCATGCTCCCGATCAGTGGCATCACGACCAACCCTTCCGCCAGGGGAATTAACGGCGTGCTTAACTCCCGGAGCGCCGCCTGCTGCGCGCGAATAATCTGTTCCTGCATTGCCGCACGCTCTTCCTCCGCCTGAATCTGATCACTCATATCGCGGACAATCGCGGCTACGGCATACGGCTGCCCGCCGGTGTCACGCAAAACCATGCCGGACAGCAATCCCGGAAAGGTTGTTCCATCCTTACGCTGGAAGGTCAGCATACCCTGCCAGACGCCTTGCTCTAATGTCTCCTGGATAACTTCCGGCAGGCGTTCTTGCTCTTCTGGTGGGTACACTTCTGTAAAAGACTGACCAATGGTTTCTGCGCCATACCCGGTCAGGGTGCAGTAGGCCGGGTTGGCATAGGTAATCTGCCCACTCTCGAGTTGGGCGACGGCGATAGCATCGGGCGCATTTTCGGCCAGTGTCTGGAAGAGCCGCAGTTCTTCTTCTGTCCGTTTGCGTTCATGAATATCAGTGATCATACCGGTTACACGCGTCGGCTTTCCCTGATCATCGCGCATGGTGATCTTTCCCCGACTGAGAAACCAGCGCCACTCACCAGACTTATGGCGCAGACGATGCTCAAATTCATATTCAGGAATCTGGTCGCTCAGATAATCCTGAAATGCCTGGTTAACCAGGGGGGCATCATCGGGATGGATCGACTGCTGCCATGTGTCAATCCAGTTAGATAGTTCGTCAGGTTGATAGCCCAGCATCTCCTTGTAGCGGTCAGACAGGTAAGCCTCTCCCGTCAGCAGGTCAGAATCCCAGGCACCATCGTTGCTGCCCTCAACAATAAACTGCAGGCGCTCCTGACTCTTGCGCAGATCTTCATCGGTCTGACGTTGTTCGGTGATGTCGTATGCAACGGCCATGCCTGCGATAATCTGGCCCTGGTCGTTGCGCACGGGCAGCATATGGACCGTGAAGCAGCGCTCCATAAACGTAACTTCAAGCGTCTCTTGTTGCCCGGCCAGCGCAGCCCGATATGCTGGTTCAATAACGTCAATCGTCTCGGGTGGCAGAACCTCCCAGATGGTTTTACCCCGAAAGACGTCCGGATCGGCGTTACCATCCTGCAGAAGTGTTCCATGAACCTGCTGATACCGCAGATCATGGTCAAAAACAAACAGTGCGCCTCCCGGAAACGCTTTGATCAAGGTCTGTCCAACGGCCATCTGCTGCTCCAACTCGGCAATCCGCTGATGCAGGTGTGAAATGTTATCTGGACGGGTGCCATTTGGCTTACTGAACGTGGTCATGCGATTCTCCTTGTAACACAGACGAGGTCGTCACAAATCGTAGCTGGTGAACGGTTGTGGAAGCAGCAGAATACCGACACAGGGTACCCGAAATTTACGGGAATTTCACTTTCTACTATACAAAAACTACAATTTACACGAAATGGTCTATTGGTCCAATTGGGATATGGTACTTATACAGGCATAGTCGTAACCGCATTACCAAGTAATAGCTTTTCCGTTACCATTGCCTTACCTTCGGGCGATACAGGGTGTGTTATCATAGGGGTACGATTTGCATTGACGTTCTCCCCCTCTTCACCCGGAACGCTCTGGCCATACAGCCAGAGCGTTCCGGGTTTGTCATGTTTGCGAATATCGGCAATTGCCGGAGCATAGCGGACGCTCACTGCAGGTTATCCACAACCTGAGCGAACTGGTCGGCGGTTTCGGCGGAAAGACGTGCCGGCAATAGCACAACGACCGTACCTTCAGGGTTTTGATAGCGGTAGGGCCACTGGCTGCCGGCTTCTTCAGCAATGATCTGCATGATTTCATCACAGTTAGCTGGTTGCTCACAGACGAAGATTTTTCCACCTCCGGGCGCTACTTCGGCAATCTCGAACTGCATATGCTCGCGGTACGGTAATGCCGATGGGTCACCAGCCTCACCGGGGATCAACCCGGTTCTACCAATGTCGAGACCAGCAGCGCTAAACTGATCAGCAACGGACTGGGCCGTCATCTGGGGCGCACCACAGGCGGCCAGCATAAGGACGAGGCTGAGATAACAGAGAATGCGGTACATTGTCGTTCTCCTTGTCTAAGTTGTTGACAATAATGTGTTCCGCGAAGCAGTCTAGCATACCGCTATTACCAGCACGGCACCCCGAAATAGCGCGTCCAGTTGCTATTGAGCACTTTAAACCGGAACACTCTGGAAAGCTGTTGAATGTTAGAATTAACAACTTCCCTACCAAAAACACCGTGGTGTACAATACTTGTCCGGTAAGTAAGTTCGGGGGAAAAGTGTGATACAATGCTGCCGCAGGCGAATCGGGCTTCCATCTGATGAAACGTCCGGTTTGCATATCAACTGCGTAACTCCTGTCAATCCATAAAGAACTGCTGTTCGATCAATATCCTCCCGAATGTGGTGAAGGGTCTTTTGCCCATAATCACAGGGGGTCTTCAGCATGTTCAGAATGATAGAGCTTATTGCCGTAGAAAACAACTTGTATACGTATAGCACTGGTGTTGGATATTTTTATTAAGGCTATTACACTCAATCAGCATAAGACAGTTGCGTATCCACATTCTCACCGATTACTGCATAGTACGCTGCTGGTGCTTTTAACGCTTGTGGGTCTGGGCCTGCGTATCTGGTTCATGAGTGTGAACCAACTCTCACCCGACTATGCCCCAACCGATGATGGCGACTACTACCGGCGTGCATTTCGCTTCGCTACTACCGGCCAGTATGTAGATGATTTCTGGTGCATCAGACCACCTTTGCATGTCTTGCTCTTTGCACTGTTCCTGCGGGTTAGTATGATGCCCGGTATGCTCGACGGTATCAGCCTGGTTCGGGTTGTCTAGATAACACTGATTGTGTTAACCATACCCATGGGGTATGATCTGGCTCGGCGGTTGTTTCATCGGAATGCAGGTTTGATCTTTGCCACCACGCTGGCTATCTGGTTTCCCCTGGTCGAACTCCCCGCTCACTTCTATAGTGAACCGCTCTTTTTTTCTGTTCATGAGTCATCTGTGGCTTCTGGTATGCTGGCGCGACACGCGCCACTGGTATCTCCTTGCTGCTGCCGGTGTAGCACTGGGACTCGCCGCGCTGACCCGTTCACAGGCATTGAACAGTGCGGCATTCGTTATCTTCTGGTTGTTATTACTTACTTTCCATGAACAACGGAAAGCACCAGCCGCATTGAAGCAGTGGCTCCTGCACGTCGGTCAGTTGTCATGTATCTTCCTCTGCGCCATGATCCTTACGATTCTTCCGTGGAGTGTGCGCAATTATCTGGTCTACCAGCAGGTGTATGTGATCGACACAACCGGACCAATCCTCATATGGTTGCGGGTTTCAGAAAATGGCGCACAGGGCACGACGATTTTGCGAAGCATGCCCCAGGCCGAACGTCAACCGTTTGCAGTGGCAGATATACAACGCATTATGCGGGAAGACCCGGTTAGATTTTTGGATCTGGTCTGGGGACAATCGTGGGAGCACTTTCGCGAGGTATGGAAAGCACAGTACATTGAGGATTTCCTGAACCAGCGGAGTTTCTATTTACGCCCACTACGCGAGTTCTGGGTTTTAGGTGTAGTGGGTGACCTGATATGGTTGAGTTTTACGATGACTGGTCTGATGGCCCTGGTCGCACCCTTGCGTGAGGGCCATTTTCGCTGGGTCGCTATCGGCTGGGTCACCGCTACTCTGGCAAGTGTCATGGTCTGGCACCCGGAACCAAGGTATCTCCTGCCGGTCTGGCTACTGCTGGCCCTGTATAGTTCCTGGCTGATTAGTCAGCCACGCCGTATGCTGGCCCTGCTACGACATAAGTCGTTACATGGCGCAATGGCGGTAGTGTTGGTAGTAAGTTTTCTGGTTCTTTTTATAAGTTATCGCGATTATCCCTCCCTTATCACACGCGGTATTCGCCGCGAACTACACCTGGCAACCGGAACACAGGCGTATACTGCTGAGAACTATGCCCAGGCTGCTGCGGCATTCCGCCGGGCGCTGGCGGCCCAGCCGAACTTTGTTGAAAGCCGTACCCGCCTGAGTTGGGCCCTGATTGCTCAAGAACAGTATCAGGAGGCCCGCCTACTCCTGACTGAAGGCGATGCGCAACAACTTGATCTGGCCCGGGGCGCGCTGGCCCGTGCGCAAGGAAATCCCGAACAGGCGGCGGCCTACTTTATCCGCGCCGAAAATTCGGCAAGTGCCGATGTGCAAAGTCTGGCGCGCGTCTGGTTACCGGTTCCCCAAACAAACACATTATTGCCTGGTCAGGGGCAAGACCTGGGATACATCACCGGCTTCTCACGCAGTGAACAACTATCTCAGCCTGATAGTCAGGTTACTTCTTACCGCTGGCTCCAGGGGCGCGGTTCCATCACGTTGCCGCTACCGCAACCAGTGAGTCAGGGCAGTGTGCTATCCCTGCGTATGACCACTGGCCGCCCGGAGTATACCAATATGCAGATACACTATGGCGATCTGCAGCAGATGGAAACCATCCGTGTAGCCGGCGGTGAATGGCGTACCTATCATCTCCTTGTGCCGGAGACACTGGTGGGCCAACAGCGGCTGGAACTCCAGCTTATTGCCCCGACCTTCATCCCGGCACAGCGTTATCCCGGCAGTAATGATCTGCGGCCCCTAAGCATTATGCTCAACACAGTAGCTGTGATGTAGCTTTTGCAGAAGTTTGTATGTGTGGTTCCCTTGCCACTGGTCATGGTATAATAGTAAACTATGAATACGCAGGATACCCGACAGGTGCTCTATAATGCGACTCTACCGGAGTTGACGGCGCTGATGCGCGCGTGGAACCAGCCCGCCTTTCGCGCCCGCCAGCTCTATCGCCAGTTGTATGTCAGGCTGGCCAGTGCCCCTGAGTCGATGACGGATCTGCCGCTGGCGCTGCGTGAGCGCCTCGCGGCGGAGACGCGTATGGGGAGTTTAGAACTGGTACGCCTGCAGCGCGCCGATGATGGGCTGACGCGTAAGGCGCTGTTTGCACTTCCCGATGGCTCCGTGGTTGAGACGGTCTTGATGATCTACCCGGATCGGGCCACGGTCTGTGTTTCGACGCAGGCCGGGTGCGCTATGGGCTGCGTCTTCTGCGCTACCGGCAAACTCGGTCTGCTGCGCAATCTCAGCAGCGGCGAGATTGTTGAGCAGGTGCTCTGGGCGGCCCGCGAACTGCAGGCAACTGCATCAACCATAGCAACCGTGTCGTCACTGACCAATCTGGTTTTTATGGGTATGGGTGAGTCCTTTGCCAACTATGAGCGCTGGTGGGCGGCGGTGGAGCGGCTGCATGATCCTCAGGGATTTAATATGGGTGCGCGCAATATGACCGTCTCGACAGTGGGACTGGTCCCCGGTATCCGGCGGCTGGCCCAGGAGCAGTTGCCGATTAACCTGGCAATCTCGCTGCATGCCCCCGACGATGAACTGCGCAGCGCGTTGATGCCGGTCAACCGGCGCTATCCCATTGCCACACTGCTGGCGGCGACCCGCGACTATATTTCGCAGACCAACCGGCGGGTCTCGTTTGAGTATGTGCTGCTGCAGGGGCGTAATGATAGCCCACAGCAGGCGCGGATGCTGGCAGAGCAGTTGTGGGCCTCGGCCACTGGCACGGGACCGCTGCTCTACCATATCAATCTGATTCCCTGGAACCCGGTGCCCGGTACACCGCTGGGCCGTTCCGAACGCAAACGGGTGCTGGATTTCCAGCAGGTGTTGCAGGAGCAGAACATTCCCTGCACGGTGCGCGTTGAACGGGGGGTGGAGATTGACGCAGCGTGTGGGCAACTGGCCGGTGGTGACGCGCTGCCGGCCGGCATGCGTGAGCGCGACACAGAGTCCCGGACTATTCCTCTGCAGACGCAACGATAACAAACATGCGTTACACGCAGTTCCCCATGCGTGGGGAGTTGGGCCTCAAGGAGGCTTGAAGAAACTATCTCTGTTTGATAAAACATTGCTCCTGGAGCAACGTTTTATCAAACAGAGATAGAAAGTACCATGCTGTCGCAGGCGCAACTGGCTTTCATGGGGTGAAACGTCCAGTTTGAGTAGCCACCGCGTAAGTTTTGTTATCTTAGCAAACAGCCGTTTTGTGTATCTATCGCATACCTCGTATAGTCAAGTATAACACTACCAGAGAAAAAACATGACAAAGGTTCAGAATATCAAAGGAATGCGCGATCATCTGCCGCAGGCAATGTTGCTGCGGCAGCATATTATCTCAACCCTGACGGCGGTGTTTGAGCGGTATGGCTTTGAGCCGCTCTCAACGTCGGTGGTGGAGTATGCCGAAACGCTTGAGGGCAAGCTGGGCGACGAGGAGAAGTTGATCTACCGCTTTGAGGATCATGGCGGGCGGCGGCTGGCCCTGCGCTATGATCAGACGGTACCCCTGGCACGAGTGGTGGCGCAGTATGCCGGCCAGATTAATCTGCCCTGGCGGCGCTACGCGATTGGTCCCAGCTATCGCGGTGAGCGGCCGGCACGCGGGCGCTATCGTGAGTTCTGGCAGGCCGATGTTGATATTGTGTGCAGTTCCTCCCCGCTGGCCGACGCCGAGATTGTTGCGGTGGTCACCGATGCGCTCGGCGCGCTCGAGTTTCCGAGCTTTGTGACGCTGCTGAACCATCGCCAGGTGCTGGGTGGCATTGCGCGTGCCAGTGGCCTGGATGAAGAAGCTGCCGGTGGGGTCTACCGCGCCATTGACAAACTTGACAAGATCGGCGCAGATGGGGTGCGGGAAGAACTGCTGCGGAGCGGTGTGGCGCGCGCGGCGGTAGAGCATATTCTGGAGATGGTCATGCTGGAGGGCGCGTCGGACGCGATCCTGACCGAACTGGCCCAACGGCTGGCGGGTGATGAACGCGCCCTGGCCGCTGTTGAGAATCTGCGGGCGATTGTCACCTATCTGGAAAATATGGGTGTGCCCGCCGAATGTTATGCCGTTGCGCCGCGCCTGGCGCGCGGGCTCTCCTACTACACCGGCGCGGTGTTCGAGTCAATCTCGTCGCACTGGCCCGAGGGCTCACTGCTGGGGGGGGGGCGCTATGACGAACTGGTTGGCCTCTTTGCCAACCGCGCCGTGCCAACCGTTGGCCTGGCCTTCGGCATTGATCGCCTGCACGATGTGATGGAGGAGCTGAATATTGGTCCGCGTCCCCAGACTACCGCGCAGGTTTTTATGACTATCTTTAGCGCCGATCAGCTTGCCGCCAGCCTGCATCTGACGCGGGAACTGCGCGCGGCGGGGTTGAATGTGATAACCGCGCTGGAGCCGGATACCAGCCTGGGCAAGCAGTTCAAGGAGGCCGACCGCAAGGGCGTGCGCTATGTGCTGGTGCTGGGCCCCGATGATCTGGCGCGGGGCGAGGTTGTCCTGAAAGATCTGGGCAGCGGTGAGCAGCGCAATGTGGCCCGGGCTGATCTGGTGGCGACATTGCTGGCGCAGCCGGGGCTATAACCGATGTAACTGAAGCTGGTTCGATGTGCGGCGTACCGCTGTACCCCGGTTATGGTGCTGCTTTCCGTGAACTTTCAGGTTGTTCTGCTGAAAGCCCACCCCCGGCAATACCACGATTGCCTGGCCGTGCGAACTTATCTCGCATGGCCGGGCGTTATCTTCTCCAACTACGCGCACTCCTCTGGCTTATTCTCACGCCGGCGTAATTGCCCGGCAGATCTGCGGATTTTTACCCCGACACCGGTAACACTTGCCGTAGGGCCGGGATTGAGGTAAACTATTGCATAGGAATCGGAAATTTACGTCAGGTGGTGAAATATGCCGGATAAAGAAATCAGCATCTCGGAAGCACCAGAGCGGATGCGGATAGGCGAACTGGCCCGGCGGGCGGATATCAGCCATCGCACGATCCACTACTATGAGGAGGAGGGGTTACTCGCGCCTACTGAACGGGCGACCGGTGGTCATCGCTACTATAATCAGGAAGCGCTTGCCCGACTGCATAAGATCAAGCAACTCCAACAACTCGGTCTCTCGCTGGAAGAGATCCGAGGAGTCATCGATCTCTACTTTGATGAGCCATCCGGTGTCATGGGCAAGCAGCAGGTGCTGAAAATTCTCCGCGAACAACTTGTCGAGACGGAGCATAAACTTGCCGAACTCGAGCGCTTCCGTGATGATCTACAAACGAATATCTCCCGGATTGAGGGTATGCTTGAACAGGCCATACGGAAAGCCCGAGAGCGCCCAGCAACACCGCTCACCAGAGCTTAACCCATTTGTTTGTGTACAACTACCTCTTACGCCGGCATGGCTCAGGTGCAGATGCGCTATGAGCCGGCCGACGATCCAAATAACCTCTTGACTACTACTGCTACAATTTCCCGCCTTGTGAAATTGTAGCAGTGATCCGCAAAACGCGAGAAAATTCTTCTAGAAACGTCTTCTCTCTACATTACTGTATCAGGTAAAAATGCGTTTTTCAACGGCCGGAAAGACAGGGTTCCCGGTACCAGTTAACCCGGATACCTCCTGGAGTAACAGGCAAATCCATATTGCCATCTAATATGGTTAATAGCCTGACCCTCTGGTTGTACCCGTATGACGCCGCACATAGCAGGTGTACACTGTCCTGAATGTGGGATAATCCTGCTGAAGTGCCAGGTTTAACTCGTTTTGGTTCGGTAAAAAAAACCTATCGTAACCAGCGTTGTGAAAAATGTAACATTGTGGTAAAAACCAGGTAAATAAACTATTTGTGAAGAAAGTGATTCCTGCGAGTACCCCCTGGAAATACCCGGAGATCAGCAGACACTGTTCTGCGGAATGTTCCAGTTTACCGTCCGATTGCCTGTGACCGTGCATTCTTTTGTACTGATCCTGACTGCCGGATCAGAGAGGTAGTGCATAATATTGTATGCTCCTTGGTCCTGAACCTTTAGCTATGCCGGATCAAATCCTTTGCAGCCGTACGTCATGTCGTGCAGTTACTCCCGATGAGTTGACTGTATGCTTCACCCTGCTATCTCGTGCCTCACAGTGAACCTTGTTCCCGCAGCCCTGATCGGCGTTCCGGTTGCCGGTGTTCAGAAATGCCCACCTTCTATGAAACGACGCTTAACACAACCTTTACAAAACTACACCTGACGTTGGGTTGACATTATTTCTGTCTGTGCTACAATGCGGTTCATAACTTACAGTAAACGTAAGGTGTGGTTATCTCGATCTTCTCTGACTGCTTCAGTTGCACCTGGTATGGTCAGGGAAGGGGGAAAACGGAAGGAGATGTAACGTGAAAAGCTCGCCCGCAACCATTATCGGTGTTCTGGCTGCCTGCGCGCTGGCGGTTGTCTCGCAACTGTACATACCCGTCCCACTCCTTGAACAGGTAGCCGGGCAGTATGGAGTTCCGGTGACTGCTGCTGGGTTGGTGCTGACGCTGTTCGGCATCGCCTACGCGACAGGGTTCCTGGTGTTTGGACCGCTGTCGGATCGGTTAGGGCGCAAGGTGGTGATGGCACCAGGACTACTGGCGCTGGCGCTGGCGAGTGTGCTGGTCGCTCTCGCGCCGACGTTCGAGACGGTGGTTGGTGCGCGGATTCTGCAGGGATTTGTGGCGGCGGCCTTGCCACCCGTGGCCCTGGCCTACCTCCCCGAGGTTCTGCCCGCGCGACGCGGCACCTTCGGCATCGCATGCCTGAGCACGGCGTTCCTGCTTGCCGGCCTGCTGGGGCAGCTCTACGGTGGCGCGTCAGGCGCTCTATCGGCGGCAGTGTTGCCGCTGGCTGGTGTCTATGCGGTGGGGGCCGGGCTTATCTGGCTGCTGCCGGAGGAGCGCAAGCCTGGTCATCGCAACCTTAAGGGTCTCTTCGGAGCCTATAGCGGGTTGCCCGGGCTGCTGAAGAACGGTGCCCTGGTGCGGGGGTACGCGGCGGCATTGGTGCTGCTCTTTGCCTTTGTATCATTCTATACCGCCCTGGCGCTGTTTGCCGGTGATGCTATCACGCAAGCCGGGCTGGATCTGACAATGGTCAGGGCGGCTGCGGTGCCCGCCATGCTGCTGCCACTGATCGCTGCCCAGTTCATTCGTTCCTATGGGCCGCGCGCAGTGGTCTGCTGGGGGTTTGGCATCGGTGCGGTGGGCCTCTTCACCGCCGCAGCAGTAGCGAATGTCGGCGCGACCGTCTGGTTCCTGGTCGCTGCAAGCATTGTCTTCGTGGCGGGTGTGAGCATTACGGTGCCCAGCCTCATCGCGCTTATCGGCTCCCTGGCACCCACGCAACGTGGGCTTGCCATCGCGCTCTACACGTTTGTGTTGTTTGTGGGTGCCAGCCTGGGACCGCAACTCCCACCGCTGGTTGCATCCCTCGGGTTTGGGGGGCTTTGCCTGATACTCGGCAGCCTGTTTGCCCTGGCTGCGATGATCAATGTTGCCCCAGGCCATGTCACCCGCCCGCACCCCAGGTTTGCCGAGTAGTCTGATGACGCAGAGCCAGGCTATAGCTGGTGTAATCCAAGAGTTTAGGGCCAGTGTAGGTTTAAACCAGTGTAGGTTTTTCGGACCAGTGTAGGTTTAGGACCATTATCGAGAAGGAAGGAAAACTTGTTATGGAAACACGGGTATTTCAGGATGTTCAGGGCGTACCGGAGGCGGTTATTGCACAGGTCCAGCCACCCGATAGTTTTGGATCGCTCTGGGTTCAGGAGGTCACGGTAGATGGCGAATCGGTCTACCACCTGCGGTTTGAGCCCACCGGTACGGAAGCTCCGGCATTGTGCGGCGAGCACTACAGCGCCCTTGTCACTCCGGAAGGCATGCTCAAAGGCGAGATGCGCATGGACGCCAGTCTGTCCGAAGAGCTCTCATCGGCAACGTTGCCGGCAGAAGATGCAGCCCGCGCAGTGGCCCTCCGCTATCTGGAGGAGCATGCACCAGATCTGGCTGCATCTATCGAAGTTCACTGGGTGGCACCTCACGCTGAGAAGATTCTGATCACCTGTGATGAGGTGGCCGGGGGACTCGCCGTGACGATTATGGGAATGAAGGTCAAGTGCCGCAATATGGCCGACGGGCGCTGGTTCTGGGTCATCGTTGGTCCGGGGGAGCAGGTCGTCACCTTCGAGCGCGACATTGTGTGGAGTTCGGCAAATGGTATGCGCCAGACGGAAATGTGGTTGCATGACCTCTGGCTGGTTCACCGGGCGCACGGTTTCAATGGGCGGTTCGTTCGACTGGCTGAGTAACGAATATTGTTTCCCGTATAAGAAGACACGTATGTGGAGGTGAGTCGTTTCACCCTCACTAATCTCACTAATCCAGTAAGGAGTACTTAGAGATGCAGTATCAGGAGACACAAGGGATGGATAACAACGTCATTTTGATCGTCGGTGACCGCTTCGCAGGTTTTGCCAACAAGCCGGGGGTGATGCTTGCCTCGAAGCTTGGGCAGATGCTTCAGCAGGAGAATGCGTTCGAGGTCGGTAACGGTAGTATATTCATACCAGGTCAGGGTTTGAGTGACGAGCAGACATGTAAGATCTATGAGGAGGCGTTAGGGCGGGGTCTACAGTCGTCCTTTGAACTCTGGGGGGAAACCTTGAAGATGCCGCGCGCTGGTGCCGATTTGACCCACAAGCATAAGTCGGAGAATTCACTGATCGGGGTGCCGCACCGGGTCGCCGAAGATCGCTTCGAGATTGATCTCATGATCGATGACCGCAACGAGATCATGAGCGACCATGTCACGGGCGAGCATCTCCAGGGAATGCTCCTGATTGAGGCGTGTCGTCAGGCTTTCCTGGCCGTTACCGAGAAGTTCTTTCTCTCGCAGCATCCGGGCTACTCCTACTACTTTGTCTTCAATGACCTGAACGTGAGCTACTATGCCTTCGCTTTCCCGCTCCCGGCTATGATCGATTATCGCATTCTTGAGGTCCAATCCACCGATGCGCAGCGCCACTCCTTTTCCGTGGAGATGGACGTTGTCCAGAATGGGGAGGTCGTCACCCAGGTGAGTGCCAGGTTTACCGCCTTTGACGCAGTGTTGCTTAAACCGAAAGAACAGAAGTGGGCGGCAAAGGCTCTGCGCCAGGCACAGGCTGGCATCGCCGAGCGGTGTCTCAAGACAATCGCAGTGGGCGATACGCCGGTGACAGTTGAAGATCGGAGGATGGCTGCATGAGTCACAATTGGACGCAAGGTAGTCCAACGGTTGCGGAAGGCGTGAGGGTTACGACCCTCACGCCCCCGCCCGCAACAGCAACGGTTCGTTTCGCCTTCTTCGATGTAGACGAAACGTTAATCCGCATCAAGAGTATGTTTTCATTCAAAGAGTTTTTCCAGCGCCATTACGCTGATGGAACGGAGGCCGCGAGGATCGAACAGTACCAGCAATTTATACGTCGGATAGAGGACTATCAGCGCCGGGGGATGCGTCGCGAGTTTATAAACCGCGCGTACTATGAAAGCTACCAGGGCCAGGAACCGGAGCGGATACGCACCTGCGCCCGCGCATGGTTCTCACAGATTCGTGCCGAGATCTCCGACCTGTATGTGACCCAGACGCGCGGGCGGCTCCATGCGCATCAGGCACGAGGTGAAGAACCGGTTCTTGTTTCGGGCTCCTCTGTGGAGATCCTGGCCCCTGTCGCGGAAGAGTTAGGCGTTCAGCACGTTCTGGCAACCCGCCTGGAGGTCAAAAACGGACGGTATACGGGCCGTATTCTGCTGCCGCAGATGATCGGCGATGGCAAACGCATTGCTGTCATGAACTTTATGGAAACGCATGGAGCCTCCCCGCAGGAATGCTTTGCCTATGGTGATCATCCATCCGATCTGCCACTGCTGGAGGCTGTCGGCAACCCCCGGATCGTAGGCGAGGATGCCAGAATGTTGGCAGTCGCTGTCGAGCGCGGCTGGGAAGTTGTGCAAACCCGATCTGAAGAAAAACAAGTCGTAAAGTAAACTTTGAGGAGGAACTAACGGATGAAGGTTGAACTCGATCTCACGAAGACGATTTTGTTAGCCGGATTGGCCTTCTGGATCTCGCTCATTGCCTTCAATAACGCCACTGATCCTGGTACAAACATCGATTTGCTCGGTCGGATGCTGACAATGGAAGCCATAAAAGACAACCCCACCATGGGGAACGGTCTCGAATGGCGTGCCTGGCCGCAGAGTCTGGCTGCTCCCCTGCTGGTGGTGGTAATCATTCTGCAGGGTGCCATCGCTGCACTGCTCTGGCGTGCCGCCATCATGTTCGCCCGGCATCTGTTTCAGGCGCAAGCAGGCGAGATACCAACACGCCAGATCCGGGCCGCCAACCTGGGACTTGCCGCCTTTCTGTCACTCTGGTTTTTCTTTCTGTGCGGTGGGCTCTGGTTCGGCTACTGGATGCATCTGGGGCCCGTCCAGGGAGTTCATTTCACGCTTTTGATCGTCTCCGTGCTTGTCCTTCTATTCGTCAACTATGTGCCGCAGCCCTTCCCGGCTGCAGTGGTCACGGGAACAGGCGTCACACACGAGCGTGAGTGGAACATTATGCCTCCAACCAACGGCGTCTATGTAGACAATGGTGTTCACGCAGACAATGGGGTCCATACGGAGCAGGTGACGCGGTAAGCCTCACCAAATGGAACCCGGCGAAGCTGCCGGTTGAGGAGTTCTTCTCACCTCTGAGTGAGAAGAACTCCCGGCATCCCGGAGTTTGCCCTCCATCTTCACGGCATGCAGATCCGGCGGGCCTGGGTTGATGGCCGGAAATTGCCGGAGCCGGGGCCACGCCTGCAGGTGGGGGCGTTTGCAGAGGTGGTGGTGGGGTAAGGTCACAGATGTGTTCTACACATTTGTCATGCTGAAGTCGGGCGTATCGTTGCGGTCAAACTCCGGTGTGCTGATTACGTCTATTCATCCGGCAGCGACCAGTCTACCGTCATTAAATCAGGAATGCGGCCAAAATCGCGCAGATTACGCGTTGCCAGCGTTGCCTGATGCGACAGACAGATCGCGGCGATGCGTAAATCCTGGGTTCCGATCCGGAGCCCAGGATTTACGCAAAGCTTCAAACTGAGCAACGGCTGCTGCATCATAAGGCAGGATGTGTACTGAGGCAAAGAACTGAATAGTCTCGCGCAGTCGGTCATACTCCCGCGCGGCGTCCATTTGCGTTTTTGCACGACGGATCAGGGCTAACCGGCCCTGAAATTGCTCATCAGCAGAGATGATTGTCACTGCTCGTTGAGTGATCGGTACTATTGCAAGACGCATCCGGACAACCGAATGTCCGCGTTGAAGCAGTGATATATGATCAGTATCCAGAACGTATAGCTTACTCATGAGGCAGAAACTGCCGCATCCACCGCCGCGCGATATTCAGCAATCGCCTGCTGAAAGGCTTCCCAGGACGGATCATCGGCCCAGATCCCGGCAACCCGCATCCAGGGATCATCTGCCGGTGCTGCGGGGACGGGAAGCTCAACCTGCACCACCCGACTGCGGGCCTGTAGATCCGCCAGTGTCTCCCGGAGCGCGGCGATAGCCTCTGCCTCACTTGCCCCGGACGCAACCACATCTGCCAGTGCTAGCGCGCGAGCAGTGTAGTGATTGTCGGCATGGCGTGTCACCAGCACAGATGTTGCCATAATTGTGCTCCTCTCTCAATTGCATCTATACCGTGTATTGTACATCAT
>DAOTVB010000051.1:0-13706 GCA_034436755.1 Chloroflexaceae bacterium
CTGGCGATCCAGCCGTAGGGTGCATTCGATGCACCGTTCGTCTGCTGCGCTGGCGATCCAGCCGTAGGGTGCATTCGATGCACCGTTCGTCTGCTGCGCTGGCGATCCAGCCGTAGGGTGCATTCGATGCACCGTTTGTCTGCTGCGCTGGCGATCCAGCCGTAGGGTGCATTCGATGCACCGTTCGTCTGCTGCGCTGGCGATCCAGCCGTAGGGTGCATTCGATGCACCGTTGTTCTACTGGAATGCCGTCTCAACTCACCCGCCGGGGACATCAGGGAACTTCAACCGGAACTGCGCTGGTGATCCAGGCATCGTACAGGGCCTGTAGATCGCAGCCACAGGTCGCCTCGGCAGTGGCAAGCATGTCGTTGCCGGTCGCCTCGCCATAGCGGTAGGTATCGTAGTAGCGCTGCAGAAAGGCATAAAAGGTCTCGTCCCCCATTCGCCGGCGCAGTGCGTGGAAGAAAAGCGCGCTTTTGGCATAGACCAGCGCCACATAGTTGCCCTGAAATGCCGCATTCGGACGGTTCACCACGCCGTCATTCCCGGCATTGCGCGCGCTCAGGTAGATGTCGCGGAATTGCTGCAACTCGGCCGCCGCGCTGACAGCATCCCCCAGCGACTCATAGTAGACCACCTGGGAGTAACTGGCTAACCCCTCATCGAGCCAGGCCGCACCCTGGTAGTCGTTGCCCACCAGACTGTACCACCACTGATGCGCCACCTCATGCGCGATGGTGGTCTCCAGGCCACGCCCGTTACTCGCGTAGAGGCGCTGCTCGATCAGCATCACGCCGGGATACTCCACCCCCAGAAACTTCGTCAGCGCCGCCTGTACCACTTCCATCTCGGTCAGCGGGTAACGCCCGTAGCGCGCATTGAATGCCTGCAAGGACTGTGCGGCAATTGCCAGGCTGCGCTGTCCGGCAGCATCATACTCCGGCCGGTAGTAGACCGTAACGCGGGTGCCGTCCACATCGGCGCTGGCCTGGTTCAGCCCATTGATCGCCGCCAGGAAGAAGTCGCGCTGGGGCCCGCTGACAAAGCGCTCACGCCGGTAGCCCTCCGGCGGTAGATTCCCTGGTGAGTTGGTTTCCACCTGCGTGCCGGTCGTCACCAATTGCCAGTCAACCGGCGTGTCCAGTGTGACATCATAGAGCGCTGTCACGGTAACGGCCAGGTCGCCGCGACTGCTCACGGGCCGCCGGTCCCAGCCATCGGCAAAATAGCGCGCCAGTACCGGGTAGAAGGAGGCCAGCGACCAGACGCCCGCCTCCTGGTTGAATGCGCCATAGGCCGAGCCGCTGGCGTTGCGTTGCGTGCGTGCCAGAAAGTTCATGGTCACGCGGGCCTGCTGGCCGGGCGCGAGTGGCTGGGGCAGCCCGACCCGCAGCAGAACACCGTCTTGCTCGCTGGTGACGGGCACCAGTTGATCGTTCACCCGCACATCCGCAACGCTCAGTTCACCGCCAAAGTCGGGATGGTTGGGGTAGAGATGGAAGTAGAGTGCCTCAAACGGCACACTCGCCCCGTTGCGCACCAGCATCTGCTGAGTGCCACTGACCGTGAGCGCAGTTGGATCGAGAGTCGCACTGATCTGGTAATGATCCCAGACCTCCGCCCCGGCAAGATCGGTGGCAAAGGGGGGCATCAGTGCGGCGGCCTGCGCACTCAGATCAAGCACCGCCGGGATGGGGGTGCTGGCGGGTGGGATGGTCGGCACAGCCGTTGGTGCGGCAGGGGGCGTGCTGGGAATAACCGTTTTAACGGAAGGCCCCGCCGGCCAGGCCGTAGTTTTCAGGGCCGGCGCGGCGACCCGGTCGGTCTGGGTGGAGGTGCCCAGCACCTGGGATGGCGGCACACCGCCCGAGTTGGTCGGAACGCAGCCGGTTAGCAGCAGCGTGCAGAGCAGGAGGCACGTCAGCGGACGCAGCAGATAGTGCATAGGTAATCCATTCACTTCACACGCGTTATGCGGTGCGGACTGTTCCAGTCCTCCTGCGAAACTCGCAGGTCGGTTGCGCCTCCGGCAGGGTGAAAGCTTCCCGCAAAAGCGTATCCTGCTGCCGCAGGCGTATCGGGTTTCCATCGGATGAAACGTCCGGGTTGCATGTCAACCGCGTAACGCGTGTCACTTCAGAGGTCGTATGTCGGATATCAATCGTTAGTATAGCAGATGGTTCAGCGCCTCTTTCAGGGGAACGGAATTGATTTGCCCCAAATTGCCCCTGGACGATAGCGAATCTTTATGCTATGCTTAAAATCACTGAAGGGTATTGATAGAAATGTACCATCTCTATAACGCGAGAGGAGGGGATGGGTATGTTACAGTCTGGATATCACACAGATCCACGTTCGCACGCGCGGGTTTCCCTGCGCAATTTGCTGCATGATCGGACTACCGTCGCGCACAATGGTGTGGCAGCATCGCTCCCGGAAGAAACGCCTTCACCCCTGATTGAGGCGCTCATCGTTGGCGCACGGCTAGGCTGGTTCCTCGATGTTGCCGGGAGACTGCTCTTCTCGTTGGGTCTGGGCTGGCTCTGGCTGCGCATCAAAGAGCGGGCGGAGCATGAAACGTAAGGTGTGAAACGTGCGGCGTGAAGCGTGAAATGTGCGGTGTAATGACCCACGTTTCATACCAATAGTCATGGCTCTACGAGCCACCAGGAAGCATGAAAATCGGCTGTCAGTACATGCGTGCTGAATACAGCCTATTTTCAGAGGAATTTGCTATCAAACCAGCAATCAACGGGAACGGGCGCAACCGGCGCAACGGCGGCACGTTCCCGTTTGTTATCTCTGCGTCCTCTGTGTTCTCTGTGGCTATGACAACAAATCGGTATCACGCTTTGTGTTTTATGCGGTACGACTCACGTTGGCGGCAATACCTCCGGGTTGACCGGGTTAGGCACCGGCCGGCCGGTCAGGGCGGCAACCAGGTTGGTGGCGGCGGTTGTTGCCATGCGGATGCGCGTGGCGACGGTGGCACTGCCGATGTGGGGCACCGCCGTTACATTCGGCAGGCTCAGCAGCGGATGCTCCGCGCCGACCGGCTCAACGGCGAAGACATCCAGGCCGGCCGCCCCCGGCCGCCCCTGCTGCAGCGCCGTGTAGAGCGCATCCTCGTCAACAATCGGACCCCGCGCAGCATTGATAAAGACTGCCGTGGGCTTCATTAGCGCAAACTCACGCGCCCCAAACATCCCACGCGTCTCCTCCGTCAGCGGCAGCAGAACCACGATAAAATCCGCCGTGCGCAGCAGTTCGTCCAGTTCGCAGTAGCGCGCCCCGGTCTGCTCCTCCAGCGCGGGAGCCGGACGCCGGTTGTAGTAGCGGATCGGCATGGCAAAGCCGGAGGCACGCCGCGCCACGGCGCTGCCAATCCGCCCAGCCCCGACAATGCCCAGGGTTGCGCCGGACACCTCCTGCCCCACCATAAACATGGGCGACCAGGTGGTCCACCTGCCGGCAACAATCAGGTTGTGCCCCTCAACGATGCGCCGGGCGGCCGCCAGCATCAGCGCCCAGACCAGATCGGCGGTTGTGTCGGTCAGCACGCCGGGGGTGTTGGTCAGCAGAACGTTGCGCGCATTCAGGGCCGCCAGATCGACATTGTCGTAGCCCACCGCCATATTTGCCACCACCCGGCAGCGGGGCGCAGCCGCCAGGAAAGCCGCATCCACCCGCTCCGTCAGCATGGTCAGCACGCCATCCACGCCGGACAGCGCGGCCAGCAACTGATCGCGGGGCACCGGCAGATCGGCGCTGTCCCACATGGCATAGTCGCATGCGGCGGCGATACTATCAACTGCCGCCTGCGGTATGCGCCGCGTGATGTAAACCTGGGGTTTCATGAGCGTATCCTGTTGTCCGTAGTCCGTAGAATGTAATCCGTAGACCGTAGTCCGTAGAATGTAATTCGTAATCCGTAGTCCGTAGACCGTAGTCCCGTGGTCCGTAGTCGTTCACTCCACCTTGCGGCCTTTTGTGCGGCGGCCCTTGGGTTTGGGCTGCGACTGCTCCTCCCCGCTCTGCTGGTCGGCCGCATCAGATTGCTGATCGGGTTCTTTGGGTTGGCGACCTTGGCTGCGGGTTTGGCGTCCTTTGCGTGGCGGTTGGCGCTCTTTCTCCGCCGAGGGTTCCCCTTCCTCTGCCTCTGTCTTTGCCGCTTCACCACCGGTTGAGGGTGTCTCCTGCTGTGAGGTTGACTTCTGTGCGCTGGTCTGGCGACCCTTGCGGCGGGTCTGGCGGCGCTCCGACGGTTGTTCGGCCCCGGTTGCCGGTTGCTTCTGTGCTGGTTCGGTTTCTTGCGCACCGGCCTGACGACCCTTGCGGCGGGTCTGGCGACGCTCCGACGGTTGTTCGGCCCCGGTTGCCGGTTGTCCTTCGGCTGGTTCGGTTTCTTGCGCGCCGGTCTGGCGACCCTTGCGGCGGGTCTGACGCTGGCGGCGCTGCGGTGGCTGCGTGGGTTCTGCCTCGGCTGGTGACGGTTGCTCCGGCTGGGGTTCCGGCACTTCGGGCACGGCTTCCGCAGCGGGCAGCTTGTGCTCCGGTGGGGCGGCTTCCTCGGTGGGCGGTTCCGGCGCAGCAGGTGCTTCCGGCGCGGCTTCCTCGGGCTCTGGTGCAGCAGGTTCTGCGGCAGGTAGTTTCTGCTCCGGCACAGCTTCTTCGGCGGGTAGTTCCGGCGTCGCTTCTTCGACAGGCGCTTCCGGCAGGGCTTCCTCGGTGAGCGCTTCCGGTGCAGCAGGCGCTTCCGGCGCGGTTTCTTCGGGCTCTGGTTCAGTAGGTTCCGCAGCGGGCAGCTTTTGCTCCGGGGCAGTGGGTTCCTCCGGCTGCGATTCCGGCACTTCGGGCACGGCTTCTTCGACAGGCGCTTCTGTCACGGCTTCTTCGACAGGCGCTTCTGTCACGGCTTCTGCGGCAGGTGCGTCCGGCGCAGGTTCCGCTTCGATGAGAAGTACATGCAATTCGCGTGGGCCATGCACGCCCAGGGTCAGGGTCAACTCGATATCGGCGGTGCGGCTGGGGCCGGAGATGATGGTCAGGTTGCTGTGCTGAACGAAAGGGTTGCTGCCGTAGGTCGCCTGGACTGTGGACAGCGCCTCACCCAGGCCGCGCACCAACTGCGACACGCGCAGCACGGCGATATGCACGGGAGCCAGCAGCGAGGCCAGCCGTCCGCGTCCCCGGTCACTCAACAGCAGCAGTGAGCCGCTCTCGGCGATGGCACACACGGCGCCGGAGATGCAGACCGGCACGGGATCGAGGCACTGCAGCCGGCTGGCCCGCGCCGCACCCGCCTGCGCGATCCGGCTATCGGCAACGTTCACGCCCAACTCACCCAACAGTTCAGCCAGCCCGACCAGCCCAATCTGCTCGAAATCCCAGGCGATAACCGCGTTGACCGACTGTTCTTGCAAGATGTCCCGAACCACCGTCAGCGCTTCCTGGTCGGTGGCGCAGCGGTGCGCCCGCCCTTCGAGCCGGGTCAACTCGGTGATAAACTGCGTGGTCAGATCGTCCGCCGGGGGATGCACAAAGGGCGGCGGCGTATGCTCTGCACTGGCGGCGATCCGCTCCAGGTCGGGGCGGGTGGTTGCCAGGCCGGCGCGAATATTGGCAAGAATGCGGTCACGACTGGCGGTCATGGGCGCTCTCCCAGGGACTATCAGGCAGGTACAGATCAGCGATGCTGCGCAGCGGAGTACCGGCATTGTAGCATACTCTGCGGCGGGTGGTGCGTGGCATGCGTGCTTGCCGGGCGGGTGCAGGTTGAGTTGAGTGGTGTTATGGGACATTCGCAATGCCGTCAGCATGCCACCCAGTCAAGTTTTCAGGTAAAGAACGCCCCATTAACACACGACTGCTCATATTTTATAAACATCTGATCATATGATCAACTTTTCAAATGATTACTACACATACCGTGTTAAGCTGACAGTCGTTCAACTCCGTCTCCAAACAAGAATGATGAAATATCTGGAGGGGTATTGACAATAGTGAGATCTACATGTATTATAAGCAAGAACACGGTGCTCACTCCCCGCTACATCTACCTCTGACACCAGGCCGGCACATGACCAATGCCCCATAGATTCACCCATGTTGCTGAACGATATCCTGTTGGCAGTCGCTGTATACCCGGTTGTCCCCCGTTGACTACTTCTTACAGGAGGAACACTATGGTCTCCGCACGCCGTCCCCGATTGCCGGTTCTGTTTGTTCTGCTCTGGCTGATTGCTACATCGCTGCCCACCCTGGCGCTACCGCCGGAGCGGGTTGCCGCTGCCTCGGAGGTGCTGCTGTCCCAGGAGAAACCCACGCGCGCCAGTGCATCCCAGACAACGGCGCCCAACGCCAATGATGGTCTGTTCAATATTGGCTCATCGTGGAGAGCGGACGAGGGAAACTGGTGGCAGGTCGATCTGGAAGACAGCTATGCAATTACCCGGATCGATAGTATCTGGTTGGGGTATGACGTTGAGGCCACATCTTGCTACCAGTACACTATCAGTGTCAGCGATGATGGAACCACGTTTACCCAGGTAGCTGACCGCTCCGATAATGAGACGGAGTTTGACACGAGCGATGCATTTATTCCTCCGGTCGTCGGGCGCTATGTCCGTATCTCTATGCTGAGTGCGCTGACAACCTATGCATATGATGATGTGACCGGGTGTGCGAATGAAGGGTTTTCGAGCACACAGATGGGGGCAATTGAGTTCCAGGTGTACGGCTATGTCCCGGAACAGCCCGACCTGCTGCGCATCACCGACGCCACCGGCAACGATGTCAGCGCGCTGGCGCTGATGACGACGGCTGGCCCGCGCTGAATGTGGACACCGATGCAGTGGCGAACCCAATTACGGTGACGGGAAACGTGAAATGTCCTGATGATGCTCCTGGAGGTATATGTGAGGATAACTCCTTTACTTTAACGCTTGGTTCTGATACTGACACAGCGCGGTTTTACCCCTATGCTTCAACCGGGTTCCTGAACGATGTGGATTGTGCTAACTCTTTAATGTTACCTTCAGATCTTCTTTTACCGCCTCCTCCTTCTAGCTTTACTTCATACAACATTCCATGTAGAGATCTTATGATCAGTGCAGGCGAGTCACTCACCTATACCCTGTCGTTCTGGGTTCAACCCTCAGCACTATCTCAGTTGACCGTTACCGCTAATTTTAATAGTGATACCGCCGAGAAAACACTTTCCATTCCTTGGGCTCAGATCCAGCCGGTGGTCTTTGTGCATGGCATTCTGGGGTCCATGCCCCCAGAAAACCGGCTCATTACTGACTCCGGGTTAATGACGCAGGTACTCGATCCATTCCTGGAGTCCTATACTCCACTGATCCAGCAGTTCCAAAAGATGGGGTACGAATGGAATCGGTCGCTCTTTGTGGTGACATACGACTGGCGTAACTCCAACAATGTCTCGGCCAATTACCTGGCTCAGCAACTGGACGAGGCGATTATTCCACGTTCCCAGTCGGCGGATGTGCCGTATGTGAGTGATGCGAAAAAAGCCGACCTGGTTGTGCATAGTATGGGCGGACTGGTTTCGCGTGCCTATATTCAGAATGAAGCTCTCTACCAGGACGATGTGCGCAAAATTGTCTTTATCGCCTCACCTCACAAGGGCTTTCCCTTTGATTACCAGACCTGGGAGGGGATGACCTGGAGCGCCTATCTTGGTGACGCGCCAGGGAACGCTGGTGGTTTTATCCTGCCAACCCTGATGGATGAAGTCGTCTGGCCTACGCTTGTGATGAAACACAATGCGCCTTCGGCTGAATTTTCCCCGGTTTGTGTTCCTGGTAGAAGGCCCATTTGTCCACCGGAGCTTATTGCCAGCCTGGCGCATGACCCGGTTAGTGGTACGCTATCACTGAAAGAGATGCTGCCATTGATTACTCCGGACGATACAAATCCGCCCTACCAACCACCGGCCTACCTGATTGATGCAGAGAACCGTCCGTTTCCGCACATGTTCCAACAGAATTTCTTTTTGGAAATGCTGAATGAGAATATTAACGAGTTAGTGACCGCTCTGGGCGCGGACAATATTTATGTCCTCTATGGTAATGGTGCCCCGGAAACTGACCTGGGGTACAAAGTCAGCCAGCTACGGGGCACGAATCTCTGGCGACATGGCATACCAATCGCTGAAGTTGAGAATAGCGAGGGTAACGGTGATGATCTGATCCCCTGGGAAAGTACGACGCTCCGCGCCAGTGGCTTGTTGGGTACTATCTTACCAGAAGCAAATGAAGTAGAGATGAATGCTTCCGAGGATGCGGAGCCTATGCGGGCAACTCATAAGGAGATTATGTACCATCCCGATACGATTGAGCGCTGGGTACCGGCCTTTCTGGGCGTCATTGACCACGACAATGCCGATGCGCGGCTACCGTTTGCCACCCCATATCAACTACCAGGATGGGCCTTTGTACCCAATGGAACGGTCGATCTGATCTCGGTGGTCAGCGCCTGCCCGGTCAATTTGCTGATTACCGACCCGCAGGGGCGGCGGCTCGGCTTCGACCCGGCCACGGGCCAGGTGCTCCGGGAGATTCCCCATTCAATCTATACCATTCCTGGATCAGAGCCACAGATCGTCGTCATGGCCAACCCCCAGTCCGGAACCTACCAGGTGACGGCCGGCGGCTATGCGGATGGGGAGTTCGCGCTCCGGGCCGACTATATTGCGAACAATGGCGCGTTCCTGCTGGATGGCTTCGCGGGAACGACCACGGCGGGGCAGATTGACACCTACACCTTCGTGTATGATCCCACCATCCCGGCACCGCCCCAGGTTGATGCCGGGATCAATACGACTGGCGTGGTCAACCAGTCGGTCACCTTTAGCGGCTCCTTTACCGACATCAACCCCGGCGATACCCATACGATTGATTGGGCCTTTGGCGATGGCGCCACTGCCACCGGCACGTTGACCCCGACGCATACCTACAGCAGCGCAGGGGTCTACATCGCCACGCTGACGGTGGATGACAACACCGGCTTTGTGATCAGTGATACCCTGCAGGTGCAGATCATCGATCCGGCAGCGGGCAATGCGGACCTCACTGCGCAGTATCGCGTGGGCGAGAGTGGTGACACCAGTGCCAGCAACAGCGATATTAAGCCTTTCCTGAACCTGGTCAACAGCGGCACGACGGATATTTCGCTCAGCGAGCTGACCGTGCGCTACTGGTACACGATTGATACCGACCAGTCGCAGAGCTATGCCTGTGACTGGGCCGTGCTGGATTGTGCCAACATCACCCACCAGTTTGTGCCGTTGACCAATCCACGCAATGGGGCCGACCACTACCTGGAACTGGGCTTTACCAGCAGTGCGGGCACCCTGCCCGGTGGTGGTAGTAGCGGCGATATCCAGAGCCGCATCACCAAGACGGATTTTAGTAATTACGATGAGACGGATGACTACTCGTTCGATCCGATGAAGACCAGTTACACCGACTGGACCCACGTTACGCTCTACCGCAATGGTGTGCTGATCTGGGGCACCGAGCCGAACTACCCCCGATCCCTATACAGTACGATACGCTGTGGCAGGATGGTCTAAAGCCAATACCTTTCAAATATGACGACATTGACTCGCGCAAAGCCGCAAAGCTCCAGAAATTTTGCAGTTCTTGGCGTCCTTTGCGGCTTTGCACGAGCGTATTTGAAGGGTATTGGGCTGAAAGCGCCATCCTGTCACGCCTGCACTACCCTGACGGTACGCAAATGGATGTACCCACCTTGTAACACCATACGGAGCAGCGATGAATCATGCTCAACGCACCTCGGCCACCCGCCCGCGCCGCCCGGTGGGGCGCATCATCGTCATCGTGATCCTGGTCCTGCCGCTGCTGGGCTGCTGCTATCTGCTGGATCTCTGGCAGAACATTCCCCCGCTGCGCTATGCCTGGATGAATCACATCCCCCAGGTCCAGGGCCGACTGGAGCTGATTGCGCCCGGGCAGTGGCACCCGGGCGGTTCCCTCTCCCCCGATGGGCGCACGCTCATGCTCCGTCGTACCCAGAATGGACCGCGCGAGTATCTGCTCTGGGATCTGGTCACGGACACCCGCCAGTCCGTGGCCCTGACCGAGCCCCGCAGCTTTCACTGGCTTGATAATGACTTGATGATCGTCTATGGTCTATTCCCCGACGGGTATGCCTTGATCGAGACCACGACCGGGGCGGTTCATCCGCTGGAGCAGTATCCACGAGAACGCTTCTGGAAGGTCGGGGGACACCACACGGTGGCAACCCTGCTGGCAGACGCAACCGATGCATACGTGATCACACAATTTCCCCGATCCAGTTATATGGTTATTAGCCGTTCCCCGCAGGAAACCTGGCTCATTAATCTTGGATACGGTGAAGGGTTTGGCTGGAGCCGGGAGCAACTGGAAGCCTGGCTCAAAACTCTGCCGCATACGGACCGCACCCAGTATGGCATCGGTGGGCCGGTCTTCCCCAAACAGCGGATCTATTCGCATGATGGTCGCTTCTATGCCTCCCGCGAGACCGCCATCAACACCGAAGCCTTCTTTCCCTCTACCGCTTCCACCAGTCGGCTGCGGGTGTACACCCGCGAAGGTGACCTGGTTGCGTCGGCCTACAAACCCCGCTGGGGACCGGCAATTCTGGGTTGGGATTATACCGACCAGTCTGTCTATTTCGCACTGCGCATCAAAGGCCTGGCCGGGCCGCTGGGCAACCCGGAAACGCCGATCTTCAAGCTAACCCCACTCACGCCGGAAGAGGCACGGTGGCAGGCGGTGCAGCGCGGGGTGATGTGGGTCGGGCTGGCGCTCCTGGTGGGTGCAGGGTGCTGGTGGCTGGTGCGGCGGCGGCGGCGGCGGGATGCCGGATGACCCGCTACGCCCCTCCTGGTGACAACTCAATTTGTGACGCTCCCTGTCACACACGGCTGTTATACTACCCGGTGGAGGTATGGCGGCAGCGGGAGTGCGCCGCAAGGAGGTTCGTATGCAGTTCGGCATTGATATGCCCCCGTTTGGGGAGTTTAGCGACCCCGCCCTGATTGGCGATCTGGCCCTGGAAGCCGAGGAGGTGGGATGGGATGGATTTTTCCTCTGGGACCACATCGGCGCAGGCTGGCCCGTCCCCATCTCCGATCCCTGGATCGACCTGGCTGTCATTGCCATGCGTACCCGGCGCATTAAACTGGGGGCACTGGTGACACCGCTGCCCCGGCGGCGGCCCTGGAAAGTCGCACGCGAAACCGTCACGCTGGACTATCTGAGCCAGGGGCGGCTTATCGTGGGTGTGGGCATTGGCTCGGATATGGCGCAGGAGTACACCTGCTATGGCGAGTCGCCGGATGACCGTTTGCACGCGGCGATGCTCGACGAAGGGCTGGCCGTGCTGACCGGGTTATGGCAGGGTGAGCCGTTTAGCTTCACCGGAACGCACTACCAGGTCAATGGTGCCCACTTCTTACCGCAGCCACGCCAGCATCCGCGTATCCCGATCTGGGTGGCGGGCTTCTGGCCGAACAAAAAACCCTTCCGGCGGGCGGCGCAGTGGGATGGCGTCTGCCCGGTTAACCGTGAGAGTCTGGCAGTGCCGCTGACCCCGGCTGACTTCCGCGCAATCCTGGCCTACATTCGACAGCACCGCTCATCGGAGCAGCCGTTTGATGTCATTCATGCAGGCCAGACGACCGGGACAGATGTTGCCGCAGATCGGGCGCTGGTGAGCGCCTACGCCGAGGCCGGTGTCACCTGGTGGCTGGAAATGCCCGGCTCGGAGGCAACGACGCCGGCAGAATTTCGCCGGCGCATCCGGCAGGGACCACCGCGCCTGATGGGTTGATATCTGCCGCTTAGGGATGCGCAACGGACGCGCAGCAGCGCGTCCCTACAGAAAATCCGAATGCGGTGGGACGGGCGGCGGACGCACAGCAGCGCGTCCCTACCATAAAAAGCCTACACCTATCCCCTGTCCCCTGTCCCCTGTTCCCTGTTCCCTATCCCCTGTCCCCTGTCCCCTATCTCCTCTTTCCCTTCCCCCACCGATAGCGTATAATGTGGGTTATTCCACCCCTGCTACAACCTCTGTACAACATCAGCTTCAAGAGAAGAAGGGAGGCTCCTCATGAGCGAACCGATTACGCTGGAACCAGTAGACGCGGCGGAAGTAACGATCCTGGTTGACAATGTGATGGATGCGCTGGTGCCCGGCTCGCCCACTGTACGCCGTGCCCCGATGAACTGGGACACGTTTGAGGCGGAACCGCTGATTGCCGAGCATGGCTATTCCCTCTTGTTGACCGTCCGCAAGCATGGTCAGACCGAGTCGATCCTCTATGACACCGGGCTGGGCAAGCAAACGCTGGTCCACAACATGGATGTTCTGGGGATCGATCCAGGTGAACTGCGGGCAATTGTGCTCTCGCATGGGCATACCGATCACCACGGTGGCCTGATGGGTCTGCTGGAGCGGTTGGGACCACGCCGGATGCCGCTGGTGCTGCACCCCGATGCCTGGCGTGAGCGCAAGGTGGTCTTCCCCGCCGGGAATGAACTACACCTGCCCGCTCCCAGCCGCGCCGATCTGCTGCGCGAGGGCGTAGAATTGCTGGAGCGGCGCGATCCCTCGCTGCTGCTGGATGGTTCCGTCCTGGTGACGGGGCAGGTGGAGCGGACGACAGAGTTTGAGCAGGGACCGGCCAGCCATCTGGCCCACACCGATGCCGGCTGGGAGCCCGATGTCTGGGTCTGGGATGATCAGGCGGCCCTGGTCAATGTCAAAGACAAGGGGTTGCTGGTCTTGACGGGCTGTAGCCACGCGGGGATTGTCAATATTCTGCGCTATGCCCGCAAGCTGACCGGCAGCGACAAGATCCACGGGGTAATCGGCGGGTTCCACCTGTCGGGCGGCTTCTTCGAGAAGATTATCCCGCCGACGGTTGACGAACTGACCACGCTTCAGCCGGATGTGATTGTGCCCGGCCACTGCACCGGCTGGAAGGCCATCCACGCGATTGCCCGCACCCTGCCCGATGCCTATGTGCAGACCTGTGTGGGTACGCGGTTGCTGTTTGGGTGACGTGGTGCGCTGGCCTGTGGTGAGTGGGCGGATGCGCTTCACCCTTACGTCGTCGCGGGATCAGCGGCAGGTACTCCCGCCGCTGATCCCGCGTTGCCCTGTCATCGTCAGGGGCTCCGGTTCGGCAAATCGTCCCTCTCCGTGCTGCTGCCGCTTTCACCCCACCGCACACTATGCGTCTCACACAGCAGTTACCATCCCTTCCCCTACGGTTGCGCCATCTTCACCCCCGGTGTATGAGATTTTCGTCACAAAGTCGGACGGGCGTGCTATGCTGATCGCTGTACAAGGATGTACAGGTTACGAAAGCGAGGAAGCTATGTTTCGTAAGATTCTCGTCGCTGTAGACGGGTCAGAGCACGCGCGTCGGGCGCTGGAAACGGCGATTGATATCGCCCGGCGTTACGATGCAACCCTGTGTCTGCTGCATGCATTTCCCCATGTTTCTGATCTGCTCGGTACGCCCTTCTATGAACAGATGATCGAGTCACGCACGATGATCGGGCGCTCGCTGCTGGAGTCGGCGCGCACCCAGGTGGGCGATCTGGTGCCGGTTGAGGAGCAACTGCTGCAAGGGCCGGCCGCCCCGGCTATCCTGCGCG
>DAOTVB010000052.1:0-88265 GCA_034436755.1 Chloroflexaceae bacterium
GGAGGTAGATGGAACCGGACAGTGCATTGACATCAACGGTAGGAACATCACCAGCGGGACGATCCGTCCGCTGCGGCGCATCATCCGCCAGAGTAATTGTCGTCTCCTGCACCATCTCCTCGGCCAGACCGGTTGTTGCTGTCTGCACCGTCAGGCGGATAGTGTATGCTCCCGGCGGATTATCTGCTCCCGTGGCAAGGAGGAAAACCAGGTGCCCATCGGCATCCATCGTCTGCCTAAGCATCTCTTTGAAGGTTGTCATCCCGGGTGCCTTCAGTGAAATAACCGCCTGGGAGTTGGGCGGGAAATTATGTGCTGTCAGAACAAAAACGCTACCCGGCGCGCCCGTAGTAACATTACTCTCCAGCGTAAAGGGAGATGCGGTCGCAGTTGCCGTAAAGTCCTGCCCACTCACATCGCCTGACACGGTGACACTGCGTGTAGCCGGGGTAAAGGTATAGCCGATCTTCTCGGGTGTGAGTGTGTATGAGCCAGCGGGCACGTTGCTCAGGGTGTAGTTGCCGTTGCTGTCGGTGGCAGTAATACGAATGCCGTCCGAGACGATAGCATCGACAACGGGGTTGTTGTTGCTGTCGGTGATTTGCCCACTGATGGTATATGCCTCGCCAAAGCCGATGACCGCCACCGGAAACGGCATCCGACCCAGGTTTCCATCACCAAGCTGGCCTACGCTGTTATTGCCCCAGCAGCGCACACCACCCGCGTCGGTCACGGCGCATGCGTGGTCAGTCCCGACATCAATAGCACGTACACCGCTGCTCAACCCTGCTACCTCAACAGGGGTCTCGCTCGGACCGGAAAAGCAGTATACGCTACCCACGCCGGTCAATGCACAGGTGTTCGATCCGGCTGCAGAAAGGGCGCTTACACCACTATCCAGACCCTCAACGGCAACAGGTGTTGAAGATAACTTGCCCCAGCAATACACTGCCCCTGCACTCATCAATGCACAGGTGTAGGAAGTATAATTATAGTAGTAATACTCTCTACCGGCAGCAGAAACGGCGCTGGCCGCACCACTCAAACCAACCACCTCGACTGAAGCTACATCATAACGATGAGTGCCCGCCGATGACCCATCACCGAGCTGAGCAGCGTGATTATTACCCCAGCAGCGCACACTCCCTGTGCTCATTACCGCGCAAGCATGATCATTTCCGGCAGCAAGTGCTTTCGCGCCACTGCTCAGACCCTCAACTACCAACGGAGTTCGGCTACCATTCCAGGCTATGTCATTGGTATCACCCCAGCAATACACCGCACCGGCATCCGTCAAAGCACAGGTGAAGGAACCGGTGGCATTATTGCCACCACCAGCAACAATCGCACTCAAGCCACTGTTTAGCCCCGCTACTGTCACCGGTGTCAGGCGCGTTTCAGCCGTGCCGTCGCCAAGCTGTCCCCAATCATTAGCTCCCCAGCAGTACGCGCCGCCAGTGCTGGTGATAGCACAGGTGTGTTTCGTTCCGGCAGTAATAGCATGTACACCGCTGCTTAACCCTTTCACCGCCACCGGTGTCCGCCGGTCGGTTGTTGTTCCATCACCAAGTTGCCCAAAGGAGTTGCTGCCCCAACAATACACACTACCTGTGTTAGTCAACACACAGGTGTGAGCTTCACCCGCATAGCCACCACCGGCTGCAACTGCCTTCACACCACTGCTCAAGCCCAACGCTGTCACTGGCGTTGAGACTGAGTTGCTTCCTGCCGTCCCATCGCCGAGTTGACCGGCATAGTTATCACCCCAGCAGCGCACACCACCCGCGCTGGTGACGGCGCAGGTGTAACCATCGTAACTGTCTGATACAGCAATTGCGATCACATCACTATTCAATCCCATTACCGCCACTGGTGTTTGACGCGTTTCTTTCGTCCCGTCGCCGAGTTGTCCGGACCCGTTGTTTCCCCAACAATACACACCACCCGCGTCGTTTAGCACACAGGTATGATCGTATCCGACGGCAATTGCGCTTACATCGCTGCTCAACCCCTCAACTGCCGTTGGGGTCAATGATCCGCCACCCCAGCAGTACACCGCACCTGTACCAGTCAGAGCACAAGTACGATGCTCACCAGCATCAATTGCGCTCACACCACTGCTCAATCCCATCACTGCCACTGGTGTCTGGCGCGTTTCTTCCGTGCCGTCGCCGAGTTGTCCCCTGTCATTAGCCCCCCAGCAGTACACCGCACCCGTACCAGTCAGAGCACAATTATGCGAAGTACCAGCAGCAATCGCGGTAATATCACTGCTCAACCCCTCAACTGCCGTTGGTGTTAATGATCCGCCACCCCAGCAGTACACTTCCCCACTACTGGTAAGGGCACAGGTACGATAACCACCAGCAGTTATCATACTCACACCACTATTCAAGCCCGTTACCATCACTGGCGTTCGACTGTCAATTTTCGTTCCATCACCAAGTTGCCCGAAGGAGTTGCTGCCCCAGCAGTACACCGCACCCGTACTGGTTATAGCACAGGTGTGAGAACCACCGGCAGCAACAGTCGTAGCGCTCAGGCCCGCAGCGGTAGGCGCTGTGGCTGTGCTGCCGGTGGACCGGGAATGCAGCGGTGCGGACTGCCCGGCATCCGGTACCTGCGCGGCGGAAGCAGGTGTTGGGCCGGCTGTCAGGGTGGTCAACACAAGCAAGATCATCAATACCATGCGGCATACGGGCGCGGGTCCGGGAACAAACGGACAGCGATACAGCGAGGAGGCATACATGATAAATCTCCTGGTAAGTAGCTATGAGGAGTACAGGCTACCGGGCGGCAGCAGGATACAGCGAGCGAACGTGCGACATGGAGGATGTGACTGCGATTGCTGATGGTCTGGCATTTGTGCTCCTTGCCTTTAGGATAAGAAGTTGCGCATGGATATTATTAGATAAGATCACACACATCAAGTACTTTTTATATTAATTTTAGATGTATTTAATTTATATTTAAAAAACCTGAATATAACTACGCTTTCTTTTTAATACAGCCGTTGAACAACGTGAAGAGGTCAGCAGACCAGATACATTCCTGCTAAAAGTGGGTAAACTCACTGTCACTGCACAATTCCTGGAATTACGCGGCACACCAATACTTCCCCCACAGCCGCCGGATCATGTATAATAGCCCCTGCGTAGTATAGTTGTGTGATTTCAGCAGCACAACTGCTCATTGACGTATTTTTTACTACCTGAAAAAGCATAGGAAATAAGGACGGGGCAGGTCCGGTACTGCTGGTGGACGTGAGAGGGGACCAATGGCGGGGTAGGGTTGAGCGTTTGCGCAAACGACGGAGGTACGCAACCAAATGAGTCGTACTGGCTTTATTCGCCTCTACTATCTGCTCGCACTGGTGCTGCTGGTGCAGGGTGTGTGGGGATTAGCGCGGCAAATTCCGGCAGTGGGACAACCGTTTGGCGGCTTTATCTGGCATTGGGATCTCGAGTACCAGCACCGGGTAAGTTATAGCACTCCCAACAACTGGCCCGGTCCCCTGGCAGGCTTGCTTCCCGGCAGCACCAGTATCCTCAGCATCAATGGACGTCCGGCGGGTGAGTATGGCGCGGTCTATGCTGCCACACCGATCGGCGGTACGGTGACATACGAAATCGTCACGCGTGATGGGCAGCAGCGCACCGTTACCGGGCCGGTCGTGCGTTACAGCCTGGGCTATCTGCTCGACGCTTACCTGCTGACATTCCTGACCGGCATATCGCTGCTGGTGTGCGGATATCTACTGGTACACTCCGCTACGACGACCGGACGCGCATTGATCGGCTTTCTTCTGCTGGCGGCGGCAGACTCTGCTCTCTTCAATGGTCATGGTGGCGGTATTAATGCGCGTTACGAGGCCTGGTTCTGGGTGGCGCTGGTCTGGGCCCCCAGCCTGCCCTTTATTGGCGCTATGTTGTGCCATTTTGCCCTGGTCTATCCCCACCCCCGCCAGCTTGTCACCCGCTGGTTCTGGTTGATTCCCACGGGTTATGGTATTGCCGGTATCCTGGCCTCAATCCGGGCAATACACTATCTCCTATCCCACATACCGGGACTGATGCCGCTTGCCGACTGGCTTGAACTCTGGCGGTTTGAACATCCGGCGCAGTATGTGAGTGTCGGCTACATAGCGCTGGGTGGTCTGGCGACACTGGTGAGTTGCATGCTGGCGTTGCGGCAGCGCCGGCAGTATACCCAGGCCGAGCGCCGGCAGATTACGATTGTCGCAGCCGCCTGGGTACTCGGGTTTATCGCCCTTCTGGGTACGATTGGCGCAATTGGTCTTTATCTGCCAACCCGCTTAGAGGTTTTTATCGCCATGAGTATTATGTTGCCGATTGGTATGGTGTATGCCTTCAAGAATGCTGACCTGATTGCGCAACTGGAGGAGCGGAATGCATTGCAGGCCGGCCTGCTTGAGGAGATCCAGCAGGTTCACCGGCTGAAGGAGAATATCCAGGATGAGGTTGCCGAACATCTGCATAATGGCGTCCTGGGTGATAGCAAGGCATTGGAGATGCAACTCTACAGCCTGCATGAGCAGACCCAACTGGACCAACTTGACAATACACAACTCCGCACAGAGCTTGAACGCCTGCATCAGCAGAGTCTTGGCCTGATGCGCAGCCTGCGCCAGGTTGTCGATGGCGCAAAACCGGTTGATTTCAAACATGCCGGCCTGGTTGAAACGGTTGATCGCCTGATTGGACACCTGAATGCGCCGGCGACAACAACCACCTACCAGTTGACCACCAGCGGTTCTGTTGATGACTGTTCGCCGCCTGTAAAAGCGGAGATCTATGAAATCATTCGCGCAGCGCTGAATAATGTCCGGCAACATGCGCAGGCCACTCACTGTGAAGTAAAATTTGAACGGCAACCAGATCAGATAGTAGTCGTGATCAGTGATAATGGTAAAGGCATTGATACAACCACCTCCACTGCACCACAATCACCACACCGTCAACTGGGGCTTGCGTCTATACGAACACGTGCGGCGCGCATGGGTGGGCAGGTGAGTATTACTGCCCGGCAAACCGGCACCCTGGTGCAGGTCTTGATTCCTTTAAGCAGTCAGGCAATCTCTCATGAACCTGTTTATTGTTGAAAACAATGATCTTCTGGTCGAGGCAATCACGCGCATGATCGATCAACATCCGGCATTTCCCGATCTGGTTGTGACCGGGTATGCCGTAACGCGTGCCGAGGCACTGAACACTATCGCAACCGCGCAACCCGATATTGTGCTCCTCGACCTCTCAATTGCCGCCAGCGCAGGAGACCCACCCCACCCACAGCATGGACTGGCGTTGCTGCACGATCTGCGTCGCCTGACATCTCCGCTGCGCATACTGGTCTACTCGCAATGGCACCAGCCATACTATCTGTGGGCCGTATGGGAAGCCGAAGCGCAGGGCTTCCTGGAGAAAGACACCTCCTCAGCCGAGTTGATCGCAGCGCTAAAAAGAGTTGTGGCCGGCGAGTATGCTTTCACATCGGCACAGTTGCAGATGATCCAGCAGCGCAAGGCTTTACCTGAACTAACAGCGCGGGAGCAGGAGGTACTGAAACTGCTGGCACAGGGGTTGAACTATGAGGAGATCGCACCAACACTGAATATTAGCAAGGGCACGGTGCGCACCCACATGCGCAATCTGTTTGATAAGTCGGGCACGCGTAGCCGGTGGGAGCTTGTCACCACCGCGCACCGCCTGGGGTTGCTCCAGCATGAAGCGGGATGACCGCTACAATTATGCCTCTGGTATAATACCGACAGATTACGGGTGAAGTTACCGACATCGTTGTATCCCAGGAGGTGTAACCACACATGACCACCACCGACGATTACGACAGCCCGTGGAAAGATGCGCTGGAAACCTATCTGGAGGAGTTTCTGCTGTTTTTCTTTCCACAGGCCCACGCCGAAATCGACTGGACCCGTGGCTATGTCTTCCTGGACAAAGAGTTGCAGCAGGTGGTCCGCGATGCCGATCTGGGTCGCCGGCTGGCCGACAAACTGGTCCAGGTCTGGCGCACGGATGGGAGTGAGACCTGGGTGCTGATCCATATCGAAATCCAGAGCCAGGCAGACCCCGACTTTGCGCAGCGCATGTTTGTCTACTACTACCGCATCTTTGACCGTTACCGACGGCAGGTGGTCAGCCTGGCGGTGCTGGCGGACGAACGCACAAGCTGGCGACCTGACCAGTATCACGCGGCGCTGTGGGGCTGTGCGGTACAATTCACCTTCCCCGTGGTGAAACTGCTGGACTACCAGGACAACTGGCCCGCATTGGAAGCGAGCCGTAATCCGTTTGCCACGGTCGTGATGGCACACCTGACGGCGCAGGAAACCCGCCAGGATGCGCCTGAGCGAGCGCGGGCCAAGCTGCACCTGACCCGGCGGTTGTACGAATTGGGGTATAGTAGAACGGACATCATCAACCTGTTTCACTTCATTGACTGGCTGTTGCGCCTGCCAGAGGAACTGGAGCAGCAGTTCTGGCAGGAGATAGAAGCATGGGAGGAGGCACAGAAAATGCCCTACATCAGTAGTGTTGAGCAGAGAGGAATACAAAAGGGCCGCCGTGAGGAACTGCTCGCCGGGATCGCGCTGGCGCTTGACCTCAAATTTGGCAATGATGGGCTGGCGCTGCTGCCGGAGATTCAGCTCATCACCGAGGTTGCTCTGCTCCAGGCCATACGTGACCGGATCAAGGCCGCCGGCACTCCCGACGATCTCCGGCGGGTGTATGCGGGAACGGGTGATGCTTCCATCGAGAGCTAACCGCCACCGGCAAACCATATCGGAACTGACCATCAGAACGTGCAAACATTCCAACGTGCTAACGTTCCAACAAGTTATACTCCCCCGGCAACGTAAACCGGACGCGCGTACCGCTACCCGGACGGCTGGTGATCCAGATCTGCCCGCCGTGCGCCGCGACGATACCGCGCGCAATGGCAAGCCCCAGCCCGGTACCCCCCGTCCGACGCGAACGGGACTTCTCGCCCCGGTAGAAGCGCTCAAAGATATGCGGCAGATCGGCGGGATCGATGCCTTCCCCCGTATCCGCGACCTCAACCAGCAGATCGGCTTCCCCGCTTTCCGACGTGGGTTGCTCGTCCGGCAGGACATGCCGCACCGTAATCGTCACCCGGCCACCTGCCGGCGTGTGTGCCAGGGCGTTCAACACCAGGTTTGCCAACACCCGTTCGATCTTCTGCGGCGCGACCAGGACCGGACCCACCTCCGCCGCCACCACGCCCGACAGATCCACGCCACGCTGATTGGCCTCGGCGCGCATGCCCTCCAGCGTATCGCTGACCAGATCTTGCAGCGCGGTACGCTCGCGTTCCAGGTGAACCGCTCCGGCTTCCAGACGGGCCAGTTCAAAGAGATCATCGATCAGGCTGTTCAATATCCCAATCTGGCTGCGCATGGTTGCCAGGTAGCGCTGCGTCATCGCCGGATCACTGACCAGACCATCGTCCAGGGCTTCGGTCATGGCGCGGAGCGATGCCAGCGGCGTACGCAGGTCGTGGGAGATGGCGGCAAACAACTCGCGGCGCGCCTCCTCCAACTGGGAGCGCTCCTGGGCGGCGGCGGCGAGTTGCGCGGCAAGCTGGTTAAAATCGCGGGCCAGGTCGGCCAGTTCATCGCCGCCGCTCAACTCGACGCGGGTGTCCAGTTGCCCGGCGGCGAGTCTGTGCGCGCCGTCACGCAGGCGGGTAATGTTGGCACTGAGGAGATTTGCCAGCACAATCCCCAGCGCCAGCGCCACAACCGCCGTAAATGCCAGCAGTAGCAGTAGCAGTTGGCGATCATGCGGGGAGATAAACATCAGCCGGGCGGTCAGGATAATGGTGAACGCGGCGATGACCATGCCCAGCATGTAGGTCAGGGTCAGCTTATGCAGCAGTCGCCCACCCCCGGCCCGCAGCCAGCGCAGTGTTGGCAGCACCAGCACCAGCGAGAGCATCGTCGAGAGTCCCAGGTAGAGCATGAGATCACGCACATCGGTGGCGGGCGCGCCCATCCAGCCCACGGCCAGTAAGAGTGCCAGGGCGAAGGCCACAATGAAACTGCTTACAAGAAAGAGAGAAAGACGCATGTTCTGTATGCCGTATGCCGTATGCCGTAGTCTGTAGTTTGTATGCCGTATGCCGTAGTCTGTATGCCGTATGCCGTATGGCGGTTGGAATGCTGCTTACTTTGGATTGTCCAGTGATTCAAACTTGTAGCCCACGCCCCAGACGGTATGCAGAAAGCGCGGCTTCGTAGGATCGTGCTCCAGTTTCTCGCGCAATCGGCGAATATGCACCGTCACGGTGCTGGCATCGCTGGCAAAGGTGTAGCCCCAGACCTGGTCAAGCAGTTGCTCGCGCGTGAAAACCTGGCCGGGTGAGCGCGCCATAAAGAGCAGCAGATCAAACTCGCGGGCGGTCAGTGCCAGCGGTACGCCCGCCAGCAGCACGCTCCGCGCCGCCGGATCGATCCGCAACGTGCCGGCAACCACGGGGGTGGGAGCCGCACCCGCCTGCGCGGAACTGCTGCCGGCCGTGGCCGTCTGCGTACGCCGCAAGACGGCTTTGACCCGGGCCACCAGTTCGCGTGGGGAGAAGGGTTTAGTGACATAGTCATCGGCGCCCAACTCCAGCCCCACCACGCGGTCGGTCTCTTCGCCGCGCGCCGTTAGCATAATCGTGGGCAGCGTCCCGCCGGCCTGCATCTGGCGAAACACCTCCAGCCCGCTTACCTGGGGCAGCATCAGATCCAGCACAACCAGGTCGGGCCGCCGCTGGGCAATCGCTGCCAGCGCGGCCGCACCATCAGCGGCGGTTATCACTTCGAAGCCTTCGCGCGACAGGTAGAGCTCGACCACTTCGACAATCGTCGGCTCATCGTCCACGACCAGGATGCGCTCTCCACTCATGCTACCCTCGGCAGGAGTCATACAGTTGTTTCTCGAGCAAGAACAGACAAACAGAGAACCAACATGGTGTCTGATTGTGATGCACCATGCTCGCTTTGTTCTGAGTTTCCTGGTTCTCTGTTCTTACTGCCTCCATTCTACGGGTTTCACGAAATGGGTGCAACCTGCGCGTGCCGGTAATATACGCAACAGACTACGGTATACTTACCAGCGGCTTACATATTATCAGCCACAGAGACCACTGAGACCACTGAGGAATGAGTAACGCGGATTTTTAGCCACTGAGACCACTGAGACCACCGAGGAATAAACAATGAGGTAGAGATGACACCTGGTGCAATCTCAGGAGAAAGGTCGTATGACAACTACCCGACAGATTATGCTGGTGCGGCGACCGGCGGGGTTGCTGCAACTCGACTGCTTCCGCCTGGTTGAGACGCCAGTGCCGGCAGTGCATCCGGGGCAGATACTGGTACGCCTGATCTACCTGGCGGTGGACCCGTACATGCGGCTCAAGTTGCATGCGCGTCCGCCATCCTACATGCAACCCTACCAACTCGGCCAACCGCTTACCGGCTACGCCCTGGGGCAGGTCATCGCGTCGGCGCATACCGACTACCGTGAGGGGGAGATTGTCACCGGCATGCTGCCCTGGCAGGAAGTCGCGCTGGTTGATGGTTCCGCCGTGCGCCGGGTTGATCCGACCCTTGCGCCGCTCACGACCCGGCTGGGCATCCTGGGCATGCCCGGTCTGTCGGCCTATGTCGGGTTGCTGGATCTGGGCGACCCGCGCACGGGTGATACGCTGTTTGTCTCATCGGCAGCGGGTGCGGTGGGCAGCCTGGTGGGGCAACTGGGCAAGCGCCGGGGTTGCCGGGTGGTTGGTTCTGCCGGGTCGGAGGCGAAGGTGGCCTATCTGCGTGACGAACTGGGGTTTGATGCGGCGTTTAACTACCGGCGCTGCGCCGATCTTGATGCAATGCTCCAGCAGTTGTGCCCGGAGGGGATCGATATCGACTTTGAGAATGTCGGTGGCCCGCTGTTTGAAGCGGTACTGCGCCGGATGAATCCGGGCGGACGGGTGGTGCTCTGCGGAATGATTGCACAGTACAACGATGAGCGGCCCGGACGGGGACCGACGAACCTGGCACTGGCGCAGGCCCGGCAGATCGCCATACGCGGCTTCAACGTGGCACAGCATTACGCGCGCGAACCGGCATTCCTGGCCGACGTCGGCGCGTGGCTGACTGCGGGCCAGTTGCGCTACCGTGAAGAGGTTGTGGACGATCTTGCCAACGCGCCGCGCACCCTGCAGCGGCTCTTCACCGGCGAGACATGTGGCAAGTTGCTTGTGCGCGTGGGGACTGAGCCGGCGTAACCCATGCTATACTCAAAGACATGAGTTACGCGGTGGGCGTTTGGACCACGAACACCACAAAATGAGCGAAACCCGCGAAACGGCCAATGCTGACATGTATCCGGCGATCCCGGGGTTGGCAGGGGATATCGCCTCTGGCAGGGGCGAAACCAGCTTCCGGGTCTGGCACGCGGCCGGAACAGTCCACACCGCGTAAGTCGTGTCAAAGAGAACAGCGAACAAGATTCCCTGGGAATATGTGCAGGTGCGGCTTGCAGCCGAACGAAATAAGGAGTTTTTATGAAACGGCTAACGATTGTCCGGCATGGGAAGGCAGTTCAGGCAGACAAAGCGCATGCGGACTTTGAGCGCACACTGACCAACCGGGGCGAACGCGACGCCGCGATGATGGGGCAGCGGCTGGCACAGCGGCAGCCCCGCCCTGATGGAGTTATCTCTAGTCCGGCAAAGCGGGCGCTGACCACGGCAACAATCGTTGCCCACGAACTGGGCTTCCCGGCCGAGCGCATTCTGACCGAGGCGAAGATCTATGAGGCCGATGTGGCGGATCTGCTGGAGGTTATTCGGGGCATCGACAACCAGTTCGCGGATGTGATGCTGGTCGGGCATAATCCCGGCTTTGAGCAACTCACTGAGTATCTCACGGGGGAACAACTGGACAAGCTGCCTACCAGCGGCGTGGTGCGGGTCAAGTTTACGGTTGAGGAATGGAGTGCGGTGGCGCAGGGGCAGGGGAAGATGATTTTGTTTGATTCGCCTAAGAATCAGGAGTGACATGCGGAAATGCCAACGGTACTACGAATCGGCGCTTATTGACTATGGTTAACCTCACAACTGCACGGGCGCAACATGTGACTGTGACAGAAGATGCATTGACCGTTGATCTGCCGGATGGGAGAACCATTATCGTTCCACTGGCCTGGTATCCACGGCTGCTGTATGCAACAATGGCAGAACGTCAGAACTGGCGCTTGATTGGTGATGGCATCGGCATACACTGGCCCGATCTGGATGAAGATATTCGCGTGGCAAATCTCCTGGCCGGGAATCCATCAGATGAGAGTCAGCATTCTCTGGCACGCCGGCTGGAGCAGCAGGAAGCCGCCCGCGCACCGGATGGAACCTGATTGTGCTTCCGTCACTCATGCATGACATTTGCAATGCGTAAGATCCTTGTGAGCTTGTGACAATGTTGTAGAGAGTAGAGCGCAAAGCGCCGCAGAACAGGCTGAACATCATCAAGGAAGGATACGCGATGAACTGCTGGTGGATACGAACAATCAAAGGAACACCCGGACTCCTCCTGATTCTCCTGGCGCTGGCCGGATGTGGAACCGTTGCCCAGGAAACGCGTCAGTCGAACGCGGCGGACACAGCGGCGCAGTCCCAGACAACTCCGTCGGTGAAACCGGAGGCAACCGCAATGGCGACGGCAGCACCGCTCCCGCCAACCCCCGCTCCCACCGCAACTCCGGCCCTGACGCCAACGCCGGCAAATTCGGCCCCGGAACTGATCGGCGGCGGCAACTGGCTCAACTCGGAGCCGCTGACGCTGCCAGAACTGCGCGGGCAGGTGGTCCTGATTGATTTCTGGACCTATGGCTGTATCAACTGTCAGCGCACCCGGCCCCATGTGCGCGCCTGGTGGGATGCCTACCGGGACGATGGCCTGGTCATCATCGGCGTGCATACCCCGGAGTTTGAGAGCGAAAAATCGCTGGAGAATGTCCAGGCGGCGGTTGTGGAGCAGGGCGTTACCTGGCCGGTCGTGCAGGACAACGAGAAGCAGATCTGGCGGGCGTACGAGAACCGCTACTGGCCGCGCTTCTACCTGATCGATAAGCAGGGCAATATCATCTACGATCATATCGGCGAGGGCCGCTACAAGGAGACCGAGCGCCGCATTGTTGAGGCACTGGCGGAGTAGTACGATTCCGGCGTAGCGCCAATAACAGGAGTTACGCGGTTGCCATGCAAACCGAACGTTTTACTCGATGCAAGCCCCGATTCGCCTGCGGCAGCATGGTACATTTTTATCTGTTTTCACAAAAATGTTGCACTATGTGCAACATTTTTGTGAAAACAGATGGTTTCTTCCGCCCTGCCGGAGACGAAATTCCCTGTCGGGTCAGGAACTGTGTAACTCTTATTCAATAACACGAGTTACGCGGTGTGTGTTCAAACCGGTCGTTTAACCCGATGAAACCCCGATTCGCCTCCGGCAGGGCGGAAGAATACATTCTTTGTGCCAGAAATTTGGCTCTCCGAGCCAAATTTCTGGCACAAAGAGTAGAAAGAGTACCATGCTGCCGCAGGCGAGTCTGCCTCTGACCTGGGCAAATGCCTGATTTGCACGCCCACCGCGTAAGTCGTGTCAATAACGCACGTCGTAACGTCTGCTGAAGGTTGCAGGGAGAGAGCCGACAGGTTTCCAAAGACCTGTCGGCTCTCTCCCTGCCCTCGGCAAGCAGCAGGCGGCTGCCGCCCTGCAGATTGCAATGCGCCCCCGCTACTCACCCCATTCCGGTTGCTTCACCTCCGGATTAACCTTCTGGTGACTGTTGTCGTCCTCAACTGCTCGTTATACTGAATATACACAGTATCATGCACCGACAGATCAGGACAACATTCTGATCTGCCGATTCGAATAGAGCAGTTGGGAGCGACGCGATGATTCCACGTAACCGCCTGGATATTGGCTGGGTTGATCTGCTGGCCGGGATGGGTTACTGCTGCCGGCCGGGGCAGTGTGCGCCCCTCCAGCGACAGATTGCGGCACACTGGTCATCTCCGGACGACACGCTGGTCTGTTTATCGGTGCGCAGCGGCTTCGATCTGGCGCTCCAGGCGCTGGCCTTCCCACCCGGCAGTGAGATTCTGGTCGCGGCGGTGACAATTCCGGACATGGTTCGCATTATCGCGGCGCATGGGCTGGTTCCCGTGCCGCTCGACCTGGATATGCAGACGCTATCCGTACCGCCGACAGCCATAGCGCGAGCCATTACTACCCGGACGCGGGCCATGCTGGTGGCGCATCTCTTTGGCAGCCGCATGCCGCTGGAGCCGCTGGTGCAGGTTGCCCGGCAGCATGGGCTTCTCCTGATCGAGGATTGCGCGCAGGCCTACGACGGTTCCGACTACCGCGGCCATCCCCAGAGCGACATTACGATGTTTAGCTTTGGACCGATCAAAACCGCAACCGCGCTGGGAGGTGGTCTTCTGCGAGTGAGGGATCGCGGGTTGTTGAACATGATGCAGACGTTGCAGGCCGCATACCCGCGGCAGCGTCGGGATCAGTTTCTGCGTCGGTTGAGCAAGTATGCCGGCCTGAAGGTCTTTACCTACCCCGCCACCTTTCGCCTGCTGCTGGCTCTCTGCCGCCGCGCCGGCATTGATCATGACCAGTTTATCGGGCAGGCGGTGCGTGGCTTCCCCGGCCCGGCACTGCTGCGGCGCATCCGACGGCAGCCGGCCTACCCGCTGCTGGCACTGCTGGCACGCCGGCTACGCCAGGATCAGCGGGACAATATCGCGCAACGCAGAGTGGTCGCCGAGACAATCATCACGCTGACGCCAATGATCCGGCGACCGGGTGCGTGTGCCGCCTATCATACCCACTGGGCCGTCCCGGTGCAGGTGGCAGACCCGGATGCGCTGATGCAGCATCTCCGCCACCATGGATTTGACGCCAGCCGCTGGGCCTCCAGCCTGCATGTCGTCGCGCCCCCGGCAGATCGACCGGAAATGGCACCGCTGGAGGCGCAGCAGACCATAGCCGGGTTGCTCTACCTGCCCGTCTATCCCGGCGTAAAGGCGCACGACCTGCAACGGCTGGCCCGGGTGATCAGGACATTTGCGGATGCGGTAGAGGTGCGTGTGTAACACATTCTTCATGCCAGATTCGTTCTCCATGCGCCATTTCTGGTATACTTTGGCGTGATTGACATGACAGCTACCGAGAGGACAGCGATGGCGGTTTGGAGAAGAACGCGGCGACCCCACCCTGGACGAAGCATCCTGGTGCTACTTGTGCTTACTGTGCTGACGGCCTGCGGCGCGATTGGCGGGGATAATCTCGCGCCCTTCCAGGATCAGAGCGCCAATGCGACAGCAACGATGGAAACGCAACAGGCCCAGTTTGCGGTGGCAATGGAGACCCTGCGCAACCAGTATCGCATTCCGGGCATGTCGGTGCTGGTTATTCAGCATGGCACGGAAGTTTTTGCCGAAGGGTTTGGGTATGCCGACCTCGCCAGCGAACGTCCCGCCGATGAGATTACCCCCTATCGCCTGGCCTCACTGACCAAACCGATTGCAGCAACCGTCATTCTCCAGTTGGTCGAGGAGGGTAAAATCGACCTGAACGCGCCATTTGCCGCCTACGACCCGGCCTATGCCAATCTCTGCGCCATCATTCGCAGCCCCACCGGCTATAACATTGCGGATTACAACTGCGAAACCGAACAGATCAGTGTGCGCCACCATATGAGCCATACGACGCAGGGCCGCCCCGGCGATAGCTTCCTCTACCAGGGGGGCGTCTATGGCCTGCTGGCACGGGTGGCCGGTAGCGCCTCCGGCCAGAGCTTCGAGACTCTGTTGACCGAGCGGATCATCAACCCGCTGAATATGGCCAGTTCGGCGGCAGACCAGCGGATCGCACCGCCGCGCGTGATGGAACGTCTGGCGCGACCCTACCGTGTCGATGAGTGGGGCAACCTGGTGCCCGCCGAGTACCCCGGTGTGGAAGTTGATGCCGCTGCCGGGATGATCTCCACCGTGGTTGATCTGGCGAAGTTTAATCGCGCGCTGGATGACGACCTGCTGATTTCTGCGGCCAGCCGCGAGTTGATGTGGACGCCGACCATGTCGAACAGTGGGCAGACCCTGCCGTACGGATTGGGCTGGTTTGTCCAGGAGATCGGCGGCACCCGAGTGGTCTGGCACTTTGGCTGGTGGCCCGATGCCTTCTCGTCACTGATGGTAAAAATACCGGAGCAGGACTCGCTCATGGTGCTGCTGGCGAATAGCGACGGGGCCAGCGCCCCCTTTGCCGAGGGGATGAGCCGGGGCGATCTGCTGCAGTCCCCCTTTGCCGCGGCATTTATCGCCGAGTATACCGACCTGGATACGACAACCGGCCGATCAACTGCCGAGAATTAAAGATACCCTTTCCACTACACAACTTGCGCGGTCCCTGACCCGGAACGAAATGTCACCTCCGGCAAGACGGAAAATATAGCAACCCTACATTTGTCTTAATGCCACCTTATGAAGTTTGAACAAAGTTCGGATATGAATGTCCGGGAGTCCCGGCTTTAGCCGGTGGGATGCCTGCCGAGGCAGCGGTATACTGCCGGGAACGCCTGATCCGGCTGAAGCCGGGACTCCTGAGCGGCAATATCTGGATTAAAAAATCAAACTTCATCAGGCGGTTGGGGACGAGTCTCAAAGAATTAGTTCACAACCAATGTAGGATTGCTGTATCACCTACAACATTTGTCGTATCCTCTTACCACAAATGTCACAACCGACCACAGTGCAGGCAGTCGGTTTGTTGAGCAAACTTCATCACCCGAATGATGACATTTTAGAGCAAATACGTTACATATAATTATAGACCGAACCACATTCTCTCCCGAATCACATCGCCAGTTACATAGCATAGTGCGCCGAAGCACCCAGATACAAGGAGTGTATTCTATGTACAAAGAGCCAGAGAGCGAAATTGGCCGCAAGGTTGAGCAGTTCTGGAACAATGGCAATCCGGCCCTGATCAATCAACTGTTCGCGCCCAACTATCGGCATCATGACCCGCACAACCCGGAAGTACACAATCTTGAGACCTACACCCGCTGGCTGACGGCCCTGCGCGCCGCCTTCCCGGATCTGCGGATGCAAATCGATGATGTCATCACCGAGGGAAACAAAGCTGTTCTGCGCTGGACGATCCGGGGAACCCATACCGGCGAATATATGGGCCTCATGCCGACCGGGCAAAAGATGACCCTCTCCGGCATCAATGTCTACTATGTTGCGGACGGTAAGATTACGGAGGCCTGGTTTAACTACGACTCAGTCGGCATGATGGGACAACTTGGGGGTTTATCGGTCCAGGCGCAGGCATGGGAACAGACGATCGAGTATTTGATGTAACCGGAACTGTTCTGCTATCGACACGACTTCCGCGGTCGTTGACCCGGCAGGGAATTTCGCCTCCGGCAGGCCACCGGCAAAACCGGCTTGCGGGTCTGCCACACGGCCGGAACAGTCCGCACCGCGTAAGTCGTGTGATTGAGTTATCAGAAGCCTGGCACATTGGCACGGAATTTGCCAGGCTTCTATGCATATAAGACTTTTTCAATCATATATGCAAGCCGCCTGAGTGCTTCTCGCCGGCACGACACCATCACCCGGCACAGGCAGCCCAATCAGACCATACTCAATCCCCTGGTTTTACCACTCCGGTTGATCCCGGTTGATTGAGAGGAGGAATGGAGAAATCAATGACACTCGTAGAGCTACCTTCCGCAAATGCCCGTGTAGTTGAACAAGAACTTGATCCGGCCTGTGCTAATGAATATGCCGCGATGTTTCAAGCCTATGAGCGGGCGGGAGGCTCTGCGGCAAGCCTGCAGCTACCTACTGTCGCCAGCCTGATCATCAGTGGACACCATGTGCTCAGCATGAATAACCTGCCGGGCGTCCATCTGGAAGCTGAAGAAACGTCCGCCGGTATCTACGTGCATCTGCGCATTGCACCGAATACCCAACTGGACCAGCCGGTGCTGCTCTGCTTCGGCATGATCCCGTTTGAGGGGGTCCAACGCATTATTGCCGACTACGAGATCGGCGCTGACTCCTGTGCGGCGATTCAGACCTACTGCACCTTCCCCAATGCCAGCCAGATCTATCACCGCATGGAGGCAACCATAAATGTGGGGCGGAATGCGACCCTGACCTATAACCAGGTGCATTACCATGGCAGGTGCGGTGGCATTCGCGCCATCCCCCAGGCGCTGGTTCAGGTGGATACAGGCGGCCGCTACCTGGGCACCTTCCGGCTGGTCAATGGCCGTATTGGTCAGTTGGACCTGGATCATCAGGTCAATGTGGCCGCCGGGGGTGCGGCTGATGTCACCACGCTCGCATATGGCACCGCAACTGACCAGATTGGTGTTCGCACGGGTGTGCATCTGAATGGTGAGGAGGCCACCGGGTTTATTAACAACCACGTTGCCGTGCGCGATCAGGCGCGGAGCCGTATTTTTGCCGTGGCTATCGGGAATGCGGCCGGGACGCGTGGTCATATCGACTGCACCGAAATTGTGCGTGATGCAGCGCTGGCCGAGAGTAACCCCCGGGCTGTCGCGCGGCATAACCAGTCCCGCATCACGCAGAGCGCCAATATCGGCGCGATTAACGAGCAGCAACTGGCCCCGCTGCTGGCGCGTGGCCTGGATGCGGATACCGCAATCGATACTATTATCCGAGGTATGCTAAACTAGAGTAGGCATCGGATAAACGAAAGGTATGATGGCAAATGAAGATTGCGCTGGTCACAAATGATGGCCGCACCATCAGCGCCCATTTTGGACGCGCCCGCGCCTATGTTGTGGTGACTGTCGAGGATGGTAAGGTTGTGGCACGCGAACAGCGCGAGCGCCCCGACCCGGCCAACCAGGAGCAAACTGGGGAGGCGGCAACAACTGCTGGTGGTGGGCATCATGGGCAGGCAATCGCACCGATTCAGGATTGCGACGTGGTGCTATCGCGCGGTATGGGCGCGGGAATGCATCTCACCCTGCAGCGGGCGCATATCCGCCCGATCATGACCGATATCGTCAATATTGACGAAGCCCTCAAGACATTTATGGAGGGTCGCCTGGTAAACAAGCCGGACCTGGTGCATTAGTACGACAACGCGATTACGTTTCACTGCGGCGGTGCCCAGGGCACAGAGATGGGGAACAGGTAATGTTCTCTTCTGTGCTCTTCGCACCGCTGCGGTTTGTTATTCCCCGCTCAGGGAGAATGTCCCGGTAGGGACGCGCTTATGAAGTGTGAGCATTACATTCGGACATGCGATGATCAGGAGTCCCGGCTTATGAAGTTTGAAAAAATAGCCCGGATATGGACTGACCGGGAGTCCCGGCTTCAGCCGGTGGCATGCCTGCCGCGACAGCAGTATCCTCCCCGGAACGCCTGATCCGGCTGAATTTGAAAAAATAGCCCGGATATGAACTGACCGGGAGTCCCGGCTTCAGCCGGTGGCATGCCTGCCGCGACAGCAGCATCCTTCCAGGAACGCCTGATCCGGCTGAATTTGAAAAATAGCCCGGATATGAACTGACCGGGAGTCCCGGCTTCAGCCGGTGGCATGCCTGCCGCGACAGCAGCATCCTCCCTGGAACGCCTGATCCGGCTGAAGCCGGGACTCCGGTCCAGCGATATCTGGATTTAATTTTCAACCCCATCCCACCGCTCCGGCCTGATCTGCAACCGGCAACTATTTGAAGCCTCACCTTTTTTACAAATTTTTAACCAGCAGCCCCGCCTCTGCCATAAAAATATTATCAGATGCAGGTATGGTAGAATCGTAGGAGTACCCGTCGTACTAATCCTGCCATATATCGAGGTTCAGCGGCGAACCAACTCCCACCTTGCGCTCTGTCAGGTTCGCCGCATGATTACGAACGCTCCTGCGGGCGTTTGGAATTACTCCTATTTTTATCGGAGCATAGTGGGGAATACACATGTACAGGCTTACACACATTGTGGTGATTATCGTTAGCCTTACCTGGCTACTGTTCCCAACCGCAACAACCCACGGCATAACCCCTTCCCCACTGAATAGCATGCAATCCACCCTGGCGGAAGCCGCAACCCCCTACGCCGGACGCCTCTGGGACGGCAATAATCCGTTTCATCAGCCGGCGGCAACCAGTAACTACTATGGCAGCGGTGATGCCAATAATGACGGAATTGTCACCTCAGCGGATGTTGCGCTGGCCCGCCAGATGGCGGATGGGCACACGCCCCCCGCTCCCCGCGCCGATGTTGATGGCAGTGGGCAGGTGACCCCTGCCGATGCCGACCTGATCGCGGCGGCGCTCCAGGGCGGCACGCTGCCCGGCTGGTGGGACCAACTGCCGACCCGTGCTGCACGCAATGCCTGGGTCGATCAGATCCTGGCGATTGATCAGACCGACCAGCATCCTTACCACGATCCCTGGTTTATCTGCTACCAGTATGTCCGGCAGCTCTTTATTCATAGCACCGGCTACCGCGACGATCTCTACTGGACCGGCTACGACGGTGGGCAGACCCGGTTTAACCTGCCGATGTACACCGTTTCGGTGAACCATACCGATATCGATCATGCACTCAACGCTATTCTGGTGGGCGACGATCCACTTGATTTTGCCGACTGGCGCTTTATCGAGCCACAGACGGATGCGGACGCACATCCCGGCATGTGGAATATGCCCTACGGTGCCGAACTGATCATCCAGATCCCGTCAGAACTTGGGTTTTGTACGAGCAACTGCCCCAAACCGGAAAAACTGCGCTTTCAGGTCACGGAGTCCGGTGGAGTGCTCGAGCGGGTGTACGACAGCGAGTTTCGCACTACCCGAACCACTCCTCCAACGCACACGCCCACCAACGCAATCGACCGCTGGAACCCGGTGATTATTCCGGTAGACACTGGCACGCTCCTGTTTGAGCAGTCCCGCGCGGATATGTCAGGCACAACCGATCTGCATCTAGCCGACCCGCTGCACCTGGATGCAGCCACACCACTGATCGGGGAAGCGTTGCCCAGCCGCCTGCTCGATCTGGTACAGGCCGACGATGGAACGATCCATCTGCTCTGGAAGGGCCAGCCGGACTATAGCCCCGGCGTGTTTCATGGCATCCTGGACCCGGCAGCACAGACGGTCAGGAATATTACGCGGGTGACGGACGAACGCATGCCCGATGTGCGGATGGGCCGCCTGGTGATTACCCCGGCGGGCGCGCGGCACGCCTTCTGGTTCCAGGGCCACCCGCTGGAGAAGGGGATCTACTGGAGCCGGTGGAGCGGCACCGGCTGGCAACCGCGCCAGAATCTGACACCCGAGCTTCAGCTTTCCGGTTATCCGGGCACGGTCAATCGGGACTTTAATCGCTACCGGTTCGATGTGGTGGGGGCAAGCAATGGCGACCTGCTGTTTGCCTGGGTGGATCGGGTATCCACCTGGGACAACGGCATCCGCATGCGCCGCTACACTGGGGCGTGGAATGCCCCAACCGTCATCGCTGATGACGACACACGCGGGCTGGATCTGGTCGCCGATGCAACCGGCACACTGCACCTGGTCGCCTGGTCCGGCCCGGCCCAGACCTACTACAGCAGTGGCTCGCGTGGGCGGGGCAGCCTCCAGCATCGCACCCTGACCGGCACAACCTGGTCTGCTCCTACGGCGGTCAACAGCGCTACCACGGCCTGCTGTACCCGCATGGTGGCGGATAGTGCCGGCGCGGTCTATCTGGTGTGGGAGCAGCAGGAAGGCGATCAGGTTGTGCCGGCATGGAGCCGGTATGCCAACGGTACCTGGGAAACACCCCAGACCGTGCCAGTTCCTGCCGGCAGCGCGGCCTGGTACCCTACCGCCGCACTGCTACCCAACGGCACCCTGATGCTGGCCTGGTCATCCCGCTCTGCAACCCGGGTGACCCTGACCACGCATACGGTTGCAGCGGTTACGCCGCCGACCGCATCATCAACGCCAACCGCAACAGCAACTGCCACGTCCACGCCCACAGCGACCGCCACGCCCACAGCAACTGCCACGTCTACGCCCACAGCAACCGCCACACCCACGCCAACCGCCACACCCACGCCCACACCGACCGCCACACCCACAGCAACCGCCACGTCTACGCCCACACCGACCGCCACACCCACAGCAACCGCCACGCCCACAGCAACCGCATCACCAGCACCAGATGAGTCGCCCGGGCCAGGTGCAACCGCCACGCCAACCGCATCAGCGATACCAACTGCCACGTCCACGTCCACGCCCACACCAACACCAACTGTGTCACCGACGATGACCGTGGCAACGACGACAATCCTATCGCCCACGCCAACCGCAACCGCCACATCGCCGCCAGATCCAGAGCCCGACCAGACCCACCAGCCGGACCGATCCGATCAATCGGATCAACCGGATCAACCGGATCAACCGGATCAACCGGACCCGCAACCCGGGCCGCCGTTGCATGAACTCTTTCTGCCGCTCCTTGTGCGGTAGCAACGCCCGGCGCAAATCGCCCTGACATACGACCTATCCATGGTACGATACTCATGTAGTATTCGCGTAGCAGCCCCAAAAGGAGCAGATGATGAGCGAAAAGGTCAAAGAGTATGCGGGCGAGGGAATTGTCGTGCGCTACGATGTCAAGCGTTGCATTCACTTCGCCGCGTGTGTGCGTACACTGCCCAATGTGTTTGATCCGGACAAGCGTCCCTGGATTGATCCAGAGCAGGGCAACGCCGATGAGATAGCCGGGGCGGTGATGCGCTGTCCCACCGGCGCGCTCCACTTTGAACGCAGCGATCAGGGTGCCACCGAGCCGATTCCCGCCGAGAATGTTATCACTGTGAGCGCAGATGGGCCGCTCTACCTGCGTGGCGATATCGAAATCAGCGGGCCGGACGGCACTACGCTGCTGAAAGATACACGGGTTGCACTCTGCCGCTGTGGTGCTTCGCAAAACAAGCCCTTCTGCGATGGCAGCCACAACAGCGCCGGCTTTCAGGATACGGGAATGCTGGCCGCAAACCAACTGAAACCGGACGAAGCCGGGGCGGTTGGGGGTGTGCTGCGCGTCACTCCGGCAGCAAATGGGCCATTTCTGCTCCAGGGAAATCTTGAGCTACGGAGCGGTGATGAGCAGGCCAGCATACGTGGCGTTGGCGGCGCGCTCTGCCGCTGCGGTGCCGCATCCAGCAAGCCCTTCTGCGATGGTAGTCACAAGCAGGCCGGGTTTACGGCGGAGTAGGGCAGCGGGTAGTTTAGAGTACACGAAAAGGGGACGTTCGGCATCTAACCGAACGTCCCCTTTTTCAACTCTCAGCACTCACACTTACACATCAAGCGGTTCGGCCGGGTGCTTGCTCTCTATCTCGAGTGGCCGTGAGCAGTGAAACACCAGCCGGCCATTCTCGACATCGATCTGGATCGTGTCACCGGCGCGAAAGTTGCACTTGAGCAGTTCCCGCGAGAGCGGTGTCTCGATCATGCGCTGCACCGTGCGGCGGAGCGGGCGCGCCCCGTAGACCGGGTTGTAGCCCTCGTTCGCCAGCAGTTCGCGGGCCTCCTTGGTCAACTGCAGTGACACCTGCTGGTCGCGCAGTCGGTCCATCAGCTCGCCCACCTGCAGATCCACAATGTGGACCAGATCCTCCATCGTCAGCGGATGGAACAGCACAATCTCATCGACACGGTTCAGAAACTCCGGTCGGAACGTCTGCTTGAGCGCATCGTCTACCTTGCGGCGGGCCTCCTTGAGATCGATCTGCTTGTGGCGCTGTGGCGTGGCTGACCCCGTTGCAAAGCCGATTGAGCCGCCCTGCAGATGCTCGGTGCCCGCGTTACTCGTCATAATAATGATCGTATTGCGGAAGTCAACCGTGTGACCCTGACCATCGGTCAGGCGGCCATCATCCAGGACTTGCAACAGCGCGTTAAACACATCCGGGTGGGCCTTCTCAATCTCATCAAAGAGCACTACCTGGTAGGGCCGCCGCCGGATGCTCTCGGTCAACTGACCACCCTCGTCATAGCCGACATAGCCCGGAGGCGCACCGATCAGGCGACTGACGGTATGGCGCTCCTGGAACTCGGTCATATCCACGCGCGTCATGGCCTCGTCGCTATCGAACATAAACTCGGCCAGGGCGCGCGCCAGTTCAGTCTTACCCACGCCGGTCGGCCCGACAAAGATAAAGCTGCCGATTGGTCGCCGGGGATCTTTCAGGCCACTGCGGGCACGGCGGATCGCGTCCGACAGCACCTCAATCGCCTCGTGCTGGCCGATCACACGCTCATGCAGGCGCGCTTCCATCTCCACGAGCTTCTCGCGCTCGGTTTCGAGCATGCGACTGACGGGAACGCCGGTCCAACTTGCGATAATCTGCGCCACATCTTCCTCGTCAACGATTTCGTCAAGGTTGCTGCTCTTGAGCCATGCGGAGCGTTCCGCCTCAAACTCGCGCTGCAACGCCAGATAGTTGGAACGGAGCATGGCGGCCCGCTCATAGTCGCGCTTCGCGCCGGCTTCCTCCTCCTCGGCCTGGAGCCCTGACAGCGTGGCCTCTTTCTCCTTGAGCGCCTCCGGCATCGAGTAGATATCGATGCGTAGCTTCGCGCTGGCCTCGTCAATCAGGTCAATCGCCTTGTCGGGCAGGAAGCGGTCGCTGATGTAGCGGCTCGACAGCCGGGCCGCCGCCGTCAGCGCGTCATCGCTAATCGTCAGCGCGTGATGCTCCTCGTAGCGCTTGCGCAGACCACGCAGCATCTCGACCGCCGTTTCGACATCGGGCTCCTCGACAAAGACCGGGCTGAAGCGCCGCTCCAGCGCTGCATCCTTCTCGATATGCTTGCGATACTCATCAATGGTGGTAGCGCCCACCACCTGCACTTCGCCACGGCTCAGGGCGGGCTTGAGCATATTGCTGGCATCGATACTGCCGGCAGCCGCGCCCGCGCCAACCACGGTATGCAGTTCGTCGATAAACAGGATCACCTGACCCTTGGCCGCGCGGACCTCGTCCATCACCGCCTTCAGGCGCTCTTCAAACTCACCCCGAAACTTACTCCCGGCAACCATACCCGCCAGATCCAGCGCCAGCAGTCGGCGGTTGCGCAACATCGACGGCACCTGCCCATCAATGATCCGCTGCGCCAGACCCTCGGCGATAGCGGTTTTACCAACGCCGGTTTCACCAACCAGCACCGGGTTATTCTTGGTGCGCCGCGACAGAATACGGATAACCCGCGAGATCTCCGACTCGCGCCCGACAACCGGGTCGAGTTGTTCCAGGCGGGCCAGTTCGGTCAGGTCGGTGCTGTACTTCTCCAGAATTTCGTAGCGGCTCTCCGCACCCGGATCGTCCGAGCGCTGGCTGCCCCGGATCTCCATCAAGATCTGATAGATCCGTTCCTGGTCAACCCCCAACCCATGAAGAATACGAGCAGAGGCTCCTTCACGTTCGCCACTAATGGCGATCAGCAGGTGATCCACGCCGACATACTGATCATTCAGCCGGTTGGCTTCGTCTTCGGCGCGTTTGACCAGCCGTTGCGTGCGGGGAGTGACATAGACCTGATTGCCGTAGCCATACTGCCCATACACCTTGGGAGACTTCTCCAGTTCCCGCTCGATCTTCTGGGATAACATCTCCACATCTATATTCAAGCGAGCAAGAGCACGGTTTGTCAGCCCCTCACGCTGACGCAGCATAGCCAGAAAAACGTGTTCAACGTCAAGCTGCGTATGGTGCTGTTCTTGCATTATTTCCTGGGCTTCCTGGAAAGCCTCTTGTGCTTTATCTGTAAATCGTTCGAGTCGCATATTCTTATCCTCGTATACCCTGGCACTGGTACATCGGACGCAGCACCAATGCTATTGCGCCCCTCAACGGTGAAGGTAGTAATAGTATATCACAGAGTGTCAGGAGGTGAAGTCAGCCTGATATAAGATTTCTGTAAATGTTTGCGGCACTACCCATCTCCCGTTGCCGGTATTACGGTTCGTCAAATGTCTGTACGGTTGCGATGACCTCGATCAACAGCAACACTGCCAGTAGCAACAGCAGCAGGCCGGTGAACCAGTTCTCCGTCGTCACGGTGACGCCGCCATAGAGCAGCATCCAGACTGAGAGCGTACCAAGAATGTAGACCTTCAGATATCGGGCCATCGTGCCTCACCAGACCGCGTTGTGCCGGTTGCGCCGGAACTGCCCTGCGGCTCACCCCCTGAAGCCGGCATAACTCATACACATCGTGTAACGTTACAGGAGTTACGCGGTCACTGACCCGGAAGATAGTTCCGCCTCCGGCAGGGCGGAAGATTCCATTCTTTTGCACAAAAAATTTGCACTGTGTGCAAATTTTTTGTGCAAAAGAATACAAAAGTACCATGCTGCCGCAGGCGAATCGGGCCTTCATTGGGTTAAACACCCGGTTTGAACACGCACCGCGTAACTCCTGTAACGTTAAGCGATATCGTATGGACTCTACGTTACCATACGATGATTGTCGGCTTCTGTATGCTGGTTCACATCCGCTCTTCCAGAAGCCGTTGTATGACGGTGATTATAGCAAGAATCAGCCAGGGCGCGAAGCATGCTCCCAGCAGCGTAAAGACAAATCGGATACCCGTCAGCCAGGGCGGGTCGGCGCTACGCTGAAACTGCGGCATCTTCTGAACAAGCTCGGCGGCAGTCCCGATGGTAAAGGCCAATCCGGCGATCAGCGCCAGGACGGCCCCGATTGCCGGCTGTAGACGCAGGATGATCAGGCCCACTGCCAGGATGGTACTGACCACGCCGATGAACATTCCGACACGCACCAGTTGCGGTTGAGACATCGGATTTTGCTTTCTACCTGGCAAGATTTTTGCATATCGCATTCGTCACCAGGTTTGAATGATACCCTGCGCGGCAGGTTTGCCGAAACAGTGTCGGATTGTGCGGCGATCAAAAGCATAGACAAACATAGGGCCAAGAACAACCATGGTATCTACCGGCGATGTACCGCTCATGCTTTGTTCTAGGTTGCCCGGTTTTCTCTTCTCCGGGGACAACTCTCTGGCATGCCATGGGTAATTTTACAATCCGACTCAATAATTTACCGGAAAACACTGTTTCTTTTGCAATATTTTGTAGGTCGAACGATTGCATGTATGGAAAAGTTTGACAGCATGCCCAATCATGATATACTCTTGCGCGTTGTTTATAGTGATTGCAGCATAATCTTACATGCTATCCTGGTCTTTGGGGCAAATAGTGTGCCCACGAGGAGGATCGTAGGGTGGTAGACATTCTTAATGCAACCCAGGCAAAGTTTGCCATTGTTTTTCCCGGACAGGGTTCACAATATGTTGGCATGGGGCAGCAGCTTTATGCGATATCCCCGGCGGCTCAACATATTTTTCAACGGGCGGATGACGTGCTGGGGTTTCCGCTTTCGACGCTCTGCTTCGAGGGTCCACAAGAAGAGCTAGACGATACCGTCAATGCACAACCCGCGATTCTAACAGTCAGTATTGCCTATCTGGAGGCGCTGAACGAGCGGTTTCGCCTGACGGGGCGGGTACTTGCGCCGGTCCTGGTTGCCGGGCACAGTATGGGCGAGTTTACGGCGCTGGTTGCAGCCCGGGTGCTCGATTTTGAAGACGCGCTCAAGTTGGTACACGAGCGGGGGCGTTTGATGAAAGAGAGCAGCATCCAACGCCCCGGCGGTATGGCCGCCGTGGTCGGGCTGACCCAGGATATCCTGCGCGAGATATGCGCCGAAGCGCAGGCCCATGCAGCCGGGATTGTTACGATGGCAAATGATAACTCACCCAGCCAGTCGGTGCTGAGTGGTGAGTTGCACGCGCTGCTGCATGCGATGGAACTGGCAAAAGCACGCGGCGCACGCATGGTGCAGCGTCTGGCAGTCAGCATTGCCTCGCACTCACCCCTGATGCAGCAGGCCGCGCAGAGTTTTGGCGAGACGCTACAGAATTTCAACCTGCGCCCGCCGGAGATTCCCCTGCTGTCGAACATTACGGCGCAGGTGTTGACCAGCGCGGATGAACTGCGGCAGGAGTTGACCGATCATCTGACACTCCCGGTGCAGTGGAATCGTTCGGTGCAGACGGCGGTAGGGCAGGGTGTTGATACCTTTATCGAGGTAGGACCACGCCAGGTGCTCTCCGGGTTGATCCGGCGGATCAGCCGCAATGTGCAGAGCATCAGCCTGGGCGAAATGGAAATCCTGAAGATGATCGGGATGGCCGAGGAACTTGCGCGCGGTGCGGAAGCCGAACTGCCGGCGAAGACGCAATCTTAGCACTCACCTTCTTGACATTGTTGTGCAGTCCCGTGGTTGGAAGCAGATACCAGTAATGTAACAGGAGTTACGCGGTCGGTTCCAAACCCGGCATGTGCCTGAATAAACGGCCCGACTCGCTTCCGGCAGGGCGGAAGAGACCAGATCTTCTTCATAAAAAATTTGCACTTTGTGCAAATTTTTTATGAAGAAGATAAAAAGAGTACCACGCTGCCGCAGGCGAATCTGACTTCCATCGGGTGAAATGTCCCGTTTGAATGCGCATCGCGTAACTCCTGTAATTTAACACGAGTTACGCGGTCACTGACTTGGCAGAGCATTTCGCCTCCGGCAGGGCAGAAGATTCCATTCTTTTTCACAAAAAAATTGTTAGCGCGCATAAGCGGTGGGTTCAGTTCATTGCCGCTTTTTAGTAGTCCGGCGTGGCGAACGGCCAAAATTGGGTAAAAATAACCCACAAGTAGTACGGACATATGTACGACCATCCTTACCTTGACGACTTGACCCAGGACTTATGCGCGCTAACAAAAAATTTACACTCTGTGCAAATTTTTTTGTGAAAAAGATAGATCACGTACCACGCTGCCGCAGGCGAATCGGGCCGTTCATCCAAAACAAACGCCTGTTTGATCACCCACCGCGTAAGTCGTGTAATGTAAGAAAACGAGAAACAACCTGGAAATGGTGCCATTATGATGAACCGGGTAGTTATTACAGGGTTGGGCGCAGTAACACCTGTCGGCAATGATCTACCAACGACATGGCAGGCATTGCTGGATGGGCAATCCGGGATTGCAACGATCACCCATTTCGATGCCGGTGAGTACCCGATCCGCATTGCGGGGGAGGTGAAGAATTTCACCCTGGACGCGGCCGTGGATGCGCGCGAAGCGCGGCGGATGTCACGCTATGTGCGGTATGCGCTCAACGCCGCGCTGGAAGCCGTCCGTGTGGCCCAACTGGATATGGCCCACGAAGACCCGGAAGAGGTGGGGGTCATCTTCGGCACGGGTGCCGGTGGCCTGGATCTGATTGCCGAACAGCATGCGGTGCTGCAAACCAAAGGCTATCGGCGGGTTGGTCCGCTGTTCGTGGCTAATATGATCGATGATGCGGCGAGCGGGCATATTGCGATTCAACTGGGCGCAAAAGGCCCGAATATGTCCGTTGTTTCGGCCTGTTCAACCGGCGGGCACAATATCGGCGAGGCGTTTGAGACCATCCGGCGGGGTGATGCCGCCGTCGTAATTGCCGGTAGTAGCGATGCCACGGTTGTACCGCTACTGCTGGCAGGCTTCACTACTATGAAAGGGCTGGCCGACAACCCCGAAACCCCGGCGCAGGCCTGCCGTCCTTTCGATGCTGACCGCAGCGGGTTTGTCCTCTCCGAGGGCGCAGCGGCACTGGTACTGGAGAGCCTGGAGCATGCGCAGGCGCGCGGCGCCCCGATCATCGCCGAGATTACCGGCTACGGTAGCAGCAACGATGCCTTCCACATGGCCGCCTCCGACGAGGCGGGTGCAGGTTCGGCCCGGGCTATGCGCATGGCCCTACGCAAGGCCGGAATCACCCCGGAGCAGGTCACGTATATCAACGCCCACGGCACCGGCACCCCCCTGAATGATGCCGTCGAGACGCGGGCAATCAAGGCGGTCTTTGGGGCGCATGCCTACAACCTGGCGATCAGTTCGACCAAGTCGATGCTGGGGCATATGATGGGCGCAGCGGGCACAGTTGAGGCGCTGGTGTGTGCGCTGGTCATCCGCGATGAGCGTATTCCGCCGACCATCAACTATGCTACACCGGACCCGGTATGCGACCTGGATTATGTTCCTAATTCACAGCGGGCCAACCCGGTGGCGGTTGCGCTCTCCAACTCCATCGGGTTGGGGGGGCACAACTCCTGCCTGGTATTGCAGCGCTTTCAGGCATAAATGGTGCGCTTTTAACCTCTGTTGAAAATCCTCTCGCGACGATGTCAAAGACATGTTGCGCAGAGGAGGTGCGCACCGTATGATATCATGAACAGAGTGATACCATTCTCGGCCAGAGTATGGCGTGTGCTGAATGAGAGTGCCTGTTTACTGCGTCACGCCTGTTACCCGTGCTCTATGCTGAAGTGAGCGTGCTATGTTTCAGTCGTTTACGATACGAAACTTTCGGGGCTTCCGTGATCTGACGGTCGCTCCGCTTGCGCGCGTCAATCTGATTACAGGACAGAATAATGCCGGTAAGACAGCCCTGTTGGAAGCGCTTATGCTGCATACGAATGCCAACGTCCCCGAAGTATCACTAAACCTGACGGCTCAACGGGGGGGAGGCATCAGCGACACGGTGGAAATATGGCGCTGGTTATTTTTTGACCGACAGATAAAGCTCCCGATTGAACTTATCAGCATAAGCGCAGATGATATACGTCGCAGTCTGTATCTCCGCTTGACCCGCTCGGAGCAAGTCCAGGTCACCACGCGCGGCGGTAATGATTTTGCCGATTTAACCCGCAGTAGCCTGGAGCCGGACATGTTGCTCCTGGAATATGAAGACTCAACTGGACAGACCGATACCGTTCGTCTAACGACAAAACCGGATAAAGACGGAACTTTGCAGGTTGTACATTCCGCACTACTAACATTGCCTCCAACCGTTTTTATCAGTACCGATATTCGCTCGCTGGCAAACCTCCCGGAGTGGTGGAGCGATCTTGAAGCCGTTGGTCGCCAGGAGGCAATCGTGCCGCCGTTGCGCCTGCTTGAACCTCGTCTGCAGCGGCTAACCGTGCTGGTCCGGCGGGGCAGCGCACCGATGATTTATGGCGATATCGGTATGCACGAGCTTGTGCCGGTTCCGTTGATGGGCGAGGGTGTCGGACGTTTACTGGCGATTCTGCTGGCGATTGCCAGCGTGCCCCATGGCATAGTCTTGATCGACGAGATTGAGAATGGGTTTCACCACTCCGTCATGACAACAGTCTGGCAGGCACTGGCCGAAGCCACACGCCACTCTGATGTGCAGATCTTTGCGACAACCCACAGTTGGGAGTGTATCCAGGCTGCGCATACTGCGTTTGAAATGAGCCCATCATATGATTTACGCCTACACCGACTGGAACGTATCGACACAACTATCCAGGCGGTGACATATGACCAGGAGACACTGGCAACGTCGATTGCAATGAACCTGGAAACGCGCTGATGAGTGAGCGTCGTCAGATTACAGAGCCTCGACTACTTATTGGTGAGGGAGTCGAGGAAGTTCGTTTCTTTGGCGCACTCCTGACTCATCTTGGCATTAACGATCTGCATGTCGAACATTATGGTGGTAAAAATGGTTTGTCAAGTTATCTGAAAACCTTGAGAGTGCGTCCTGGTTGGTCCACCCTCAACGGATTGGGAATTACCCGTGATGCAGATGATGATTCAAGTAGAGCTTTCCAGAGTGTCTGCAGTATGCTGAATAATGCCGGGTTGAGTGTGCCCGGTGCGCCAGGTAGTGTTGCCGGAACCAATCCGCGTGTCAGTGTGCTGATCCTTCCTGATGGTCATAATGCCGGCATGCTTGAAGATCTCTGTTTCTCGGCAGTTCAAACCAATCCTGAGGCTCAATGCATTGATAATTTCTTCGCCTGTGTGCAGGGCACTGCTGGGCGACAACCTGGAACGAAGGCGAAAGCGCGTATACATGCCTGGTTGTCATCACTTGATGAGCCGGATCTTCGTCTTGGCGAAGCCGCTCAGCGCGGTTACATTCCCTGGGACAGCCATATTTTTCAGCATGTGAAGTCGTTCTTGATTAATTTGTAGTAGTCGGTGTATCATCTCATAAATGAATGATTATCTGAAAAAAAAGCTTCTTTCCAACCATCCCACCCTCGGCGAGGTTGCGGCGGGACAGATCACACCGGGTGTCAGGACGGGGCAGAACCCCGCATTTATTCTCGATCAGGTAACCCGCCGCCAGCTTGTTATCTTCGATCCGAGTTACGCCCCACTGCTCAAGCCGATCTGGACGGCGGTGGAGTTGCGGCCCTGGTATGCCGCCACAGAGTCGCACTGGCTGCTCGATCTGCCTGCCGGCTGGACCGAGGCGACGTTCGGCGCGGGGCTGAGTAGCGCGGAAGCCTGGCAACGGCTGGTTGCGCGCTATCCCGCGATTGCCCGCCACCTGGAACCCTACGCCCCGGCTGACCCGGCACAACCGCCGGAGCGCTACTGGTGGGAACTGCCGCCCTACGACACAACCGCCTTTGCTACCCCGCGCATCTGCTGGCCGTTGCGGGCCATATCGCCCCGGTTCGTCTGGGATGCCGCACCCACCCGGATCGACGGCGCAGCAGCCTGCCTGCCCCAGGCGACGCCCTACCTTCACGGCATGCTGGCAAGCCGGGTAGCCTGGTGGCTGATCTGCGAAAGCAATGCTACCCCGCCGGGCACGCTCAAGCGGCTTACGCCCGAGATGCTGGCACGCCTGCCCATTCCCGCCGCACCGGACGCCGCATGTGCCGCCATTGGTACGCTGGCGCAGCAGCTTTCCGCCGAGGCCGGCGCACGCTACCAACTGCACACCGATGCCCGCCGCCGCATCCTGAAAGATCTGGGGCCACCCGGCGCACAGTTCAGCGAACGCCTCTACCACTGGTGGGAACTGGACTTTATGACATTGCGCACCGAACTGGTTGCCGTCTTCGACAATGATATTCCAGCGCGCTACCGGGGCGAGTGGGAGCAGTGGCTGGCAACCCGACAACAGATGCATGCACAGCATACCGCTGCGATGACCCGCCTGGAAACCGACCTCAATACGCGTGTTGCGACCCTGTTTGACCTCTCCCCGGACGAGTCGGCGTTGATTGCCGAACAGACCGCGTATGATTTTGGGCAAGTATAATCAATCGGGCGGGTCGGCCGCATGCGTTCGCAGGCGAATACGCGGCAGCGCGGGTGGTTCATTGCCCACCGCCAGCGCCGCCCGACGCACATCCACCCGGATCAGTAAAACCAGCCCCAGCAGGAAGAAAATTATCAGCGAGACAATCGCAATGCGGTAGCTATCGGTGTACTGGAGCGCCAGACCGAACAGCAACGGAGCCAGCCAGCTTGTACCCCGCTCACTTATTTCATACAGGCTGAAATACTCGGCCTCATGCCCGCGCGGAATCATCAGCGAGAAGACCGAGCGACTCAGCGCCTGCGTGCCGCCCAGCACCAGCGCAATCACCGCGCCCATCGCAAAGAACTGCCCTTCGGTCTCCAGCCAGGCATAAGCATAGATCAGCGCTCCCGCCCAGATCAGCAGACTCACCATAATCGTCTGTTTGGAGCCGATTAGCCGGGCAACTGAGCTAAACGCCAGCGCGCCAAAAAAGGCCACAAACTGCACCATCAGGATCAGTGCCGTCAGCGAGGAGAGCGGCAGGCCCAACTCCTGCCCGCCAAACTGGGCCGACAGCGCAATCACGGCCTGGATGCCGTCATTGTAGAGCAGATAGGCCACCAGAAAGAGCAACGTCTGCGGAAACAGCCGCAACTCGCGCAGTGTATGTCCCAACTGCCGGAAACCGGCGGAGAGGTAGCGCTCGCCCGGTGGCAGCGATTTTACCGCATACCGGCGACGGAGTGTCGCCAGCGGGATAAGCGTGAAGATCGCCCACCAGGCTCCCGCCGATAGCAGGCTGATGCGCGCGGCCTGCCCCTCCGTCAGGCCCAGGCCGTCCGCCCGCGCATAGAGCAGCAGGTTCAGCGCCAGCAAGACACCGCCGCCCAGATAGCCCAGCGCCCACCCCCGCGCCGAGACCGCATCACGCCGGTCGGCCGTGGCAATTTCGGGCAGGAAGGCATTGTAGAACACAATCGACGCCCCAAAGCTCAGGTTGGCAACCAGGAAGAGCAACCCACCCAGCAGATAGTTGTTCCCCTGCAAAAAATACATGCCCATCGTGGCAAATGCACCGATGTAGGCAAACAGGCCCAGCAACTGCTTCTTGAGGTGCGAATAGTCGGCAAATGCCCCCAGAATTGGCAGCACCAGCACCTGGGTAATCACAGACAGGGCAATCAGGAAGGGGTAGAAGGCATCAAAGTTGATGGCAATACCCAGCGGGTAGATGCGGCCCTGTGCATCGGCGGCCGCCTCCGCAATGGATGTCAGATAGGGCCCCAGGAAGACCGCAATCACCGTTGTGGCAAAGGCCGAGTTAGCCCAATCGTAAAAGTACCAGCCGAACAGCTCTCGGCGGTTGTTGGGTTCCGGTGGCGTATGCGGTTGTGTTTTTTCTGGTTTTTTGTTCATCAGATCGTTCTGTTCTATGCAACAGACCTCTACCTGACATGCGTTACCCGTTCACTCGCCGGGAACCGATATCACCTCCGGCAGGGCGGAAGAGAGCATCTTTTTTCACAAAAATTTGCTCCCAGAGCAAATCTTTGTGAAAAAGACAAAGAACGTACCATGCTGCCGCAGGCGAAACCGGCGTTCTGGTCTATCACCAGGCCGAAGTAAACCGTAGCGCGCAAGGCGTGTACTTGAACGTTCAAACGCTAAAAAAGATGCGCCAGACCCAGATGACCAGCAGGTGCGTCACCGCCGACGCCGTCACCTTACCTGTGCGCTGGTAGACCCAGCCATAGCCCAGGCCAGCCAGCGCCGCCGGCAAAAAGGCACGCTCCGGTGAAGGCGCATCATTCAGGTAGAATGCTCCAAAAATGAGCGCGGCCAGCAGCAGGCTGAGTGTGCGCGGATGGCGCAGGAGCGGCCGCAACCCGCGCCCGATCAGCCCGCGCGTATCCCGGCGTAGCGCCGCCTGAGCCGCCCGTTCAATGCCATTCTGAATTACTCCCCGGAAGATAATCTCCTGGGGCAGCGCCACCAGAAAATAGAGCGTGATCGCCTGACTCAGCAGCGTGGTTGCCAGGAGCAGACGCGTTGCCGGCTGCAGCAGGCCCAGCGCCAGCGCCAGCGGGGTCAGCAGCAGCAACAGCACCCCGGACGCCAGCAGTGCCGGCAGCAGATCACGCCAGGACAGAAACCAGGTAAACCCTAGCCCGGACCAACCCCGCGCCGCCAGCAACAACAAGACCAGCGGCACTGTGCCCAGGAAGAAGAAGCCGACCTGCCCCCCCTGCTGTGGCAGCGGCACTTCGGGGACAAGTCCCAGATCGATTGAAACCCAGAGGTAGAGGATAGCCACAAAGTCCAGCGGTGTCGGGTCGCGCACCCCGCGCACGCGGAGCAGCGCCACGGTTGGCAGCGCCACAAAGATCACAGCAGTTGCCAGGCCACGCCAGACAAACTCGTCCACCGCGCTGCTGTAGGAGATGTAGAGCGCGGGCAACAGCGCCACCAGCGCCAGCAGTGCGCGCGGATCACGCCGGACAATCCGGCCCAGCGCGTCATACAGCCCGGCAAGCCCCTGCAAAAGATAGGCCAGCGCCAGCAGTGTAAAGGTCGTCAGCGCCGCCCAGCGCTCGCCGGACGGCATCGTTGTCGTGAACGCAGCCAGGGCAAAATCACCAATCAGCAACACCGCAAAGAGCAGAGCTGCGGGGAGACCCGCAAATGTATCGAACCGTTCCGGAGGAGACTGGTTATCAGGAGGCATTGTTTCCATGGTCAGTGACGGATCGTCACTGATCGGTATGTGTTGGTCACCATCACATCCATAAGCCCGAGCAATACAGTCCGGGTCTTACAAATCGTGCGCCGCGCCAAAAATCGGCAGCAGCTCACCCAGGCTGATGCCTTCCGCAGTCACGGGGCAACGGTAGGCATAGATTTCGACCCCGGCAGCAATTGCCCGGCGTAGCGTCGGCCCAAAACCCAGATCGCCCTGATTGGCCGGCGCAAATGCTTTGCCGCTGCTGCCCTGTACCACAAAAATGAGCGCCGTGCGCTGTCCATTCCGGGCCAACGTCGTCAGCAGCGCAATCTGCTGCTGCCCATGCCCGGTCGGCACATCGGGAAAGAGCCACATCCCGGTGCCAACCTGAACCGTCGATTCAACCTCCACCAGGCATGTCGCCAGACCCTCACCCAGGCGGAAGTCAAGACGATGGTTGCCCACCTGCGCCTCCGGCTGAATACGGCTACAGCGCGCAAACTGGGGCAGCACACCGTCTACCAGGGCCGCCATAACCAATTGATTGGGCAGATCCGGATCGAGTGACACAAATGCATCACCGACAGCAATAGCCGTTACCTGAAAGGCCGTTTTGCGCCGGGTCGCCTGCCGGGAAGCCAGCAGCAATTGCACACCCGGCCGCAGCAGTTCATCCAGCCCGCCCCAGTCGGCGATATGCGCCAGAATCAGCCGCTCGTTGAGTTGCGCCTCAACAGTAAACTGCGTACGCCGGGCAATAAAGGTTGCAGGCATCGGTGGAATACCACCAACCAGTGGAATATGGACAGGCATAACCGTGTAACCTCGTCGGTACAGCGAGGAAGGGGCGCACTACTGATTACTGTCGGGAAGAACAAGCCCGGTCATTATAGCACTGCTGTGAGTAACAGCGCAACAACAACCAGGGTACTACCGGACAACGCGCGCCTACTCGCCACGTTGACGCCGCACCGTGATCGTCTCCCCGGCGACGCCCCAGTTATCCGTCTCGACCTCGTCGATCACCACCACCGTAGTTTTCGGATTCTTGCCCAGCACCTCCACCAGCAGTTGCGTCACGCCCTTGATCAGCGCGGCTTTCTGCTCGGCGGTCGCACCCTCGCGGGTAATCTTGATGTTAACGTATGGCATCGGTCCTTCCTTTCATCCTGACAGCCTGATAACTAGTTCCCCAGCGTGATCCAATCAGCAGCAGGACAGCCCCTGCCGTCACCACCAGCGCCGCTCCGGCCAGCGGCAGTGTAAAGCTATTCGTGCGTGCAACGATCATCCCGGCCAGCAGCGGCCCGATTATCTGCCCGGTTCCGTAGGCCGCCGTCAGCAACCCAAGCACGCGCGCACTCTGCTGTGGCGCGAGCCGCTGCCCCAGGCCCATCGTCAGCGCCACAATGCCCATAAGTGTACCACCAAACAGGACCGCCCCCGCATAGGCCGCCACCAGACCCGGCGACAGCGCGGGCAGCGCAATGCCGAGCGCCTGCAATGCATGGGCTGCCACCAGCGCACGCACATCCCCAAAACGAGCAGCCAGCGCCGGCCACACCAGAGTCGAACCGGCCGCCGTCAGCCCCACCACGATCCAGGTGTTCGTTCCCGCTGCGCTGCCGGCAATATTCTCCTGCACAATCGCCACCAGAAAGGTACCACTGACGATGTAGCCCAGCCCCACGCAGCCATAGGCCGCCGCCAGCCAGGGCAGAAAGGGCGGCACGGCAAACGGTGGCGACGGTTGCCAGGTTGACATTGGTTGCGTCCGGAACGGCGCATCCCGCAGCCAGTGTTGGCCGGCAACGGCCGGCGGCAGGCAGAGCAACGCCAGTGCCAGCCAGAGCCCGCGCGCGTTCAGCAGGTCATCGAGTAGCAGCACCGCCACGCCCGACAACGCAATGCCCGCACCCACCCCCGCGAAGACCAGACCGCTGAACTTGCCCGCACCGCGCTGCGCCAGACTATCCAGCGCAATAGCCACGCCCACGACCATTACGCCCGCGCTGGCAAGCCCCGCCAGAAAGCGCAAAGGCCACCAGGCCGCAGGCAGATCAAACAGACCCATCGCCGCCGTGGTGATCACACTCAGCAGCAAGCTCCCGCGAAACAGTGGCATGCGCCAACTCCCCAACGGCACAGCCATACAGAGCAGCGCACCAAGCAGATAGCCGCCGTAGTTAACCGCCGCCAGACCACCGGCCACAGTGGGCCCAAAGCCATACTCCTGCTGCATGATCGGTAGCAGCGGGGTGTAGGCAAAACGCCCGACGCCCATAGCAATCACCAACCCAAACATCCCACCCAGGGCCACCAGCCACGCGGACGGTGGGCGTGCATGCCGCATACTATTGTTCCTTTCTACCTTTCAAATCCGCCGGGCAGGATACATGCATCTGCTTGACAACCATCATAGCAGGTTGATATTATCAATACAAACGAACAAAAACGATGGCGACGTTCACTAGAAGTGATACCTGATACCGATGTGTTGGCATAGCCACAGCGCACACCGAGGACACGGAGATGATCAACGGGAACGTGCCGCCGTTACGCTGGTTGCGCCCGTTCCCATGGATGGCTGGTTTGCCGGCACACTGGTATAACACGGAGGGAGCAGAATGGACCTGAGCAGCCTGAGAATCTTCGTCGCGGTAGCGGAGGAGGGCAGCATCTCGCAGGCCGCCCGCCGCCTCGACTATGTTCAGTCGAATGTCACCGCGCGCCTGCAAAGCCTGGAAGACGACCTGGGCACCCGGCTCTTCTACCGCAAGCAGCGCGGCATGGTACCAACCGCCGCCGGGCGCACGCTGCTGCCCTACGCCACGCAACTGCTCCGACTGGCGGACGAGGCACGGCATGCGGTGGCAGACAACGGGCCGGGGAGCGGCTCGCTGGCACTTGGCTCGATGGAGACCACGGCAGCGGTGCGCCTGCCCGCCATCCTGGCACACTACCACCAGACCTTCCCTGAGGTTGATCTAACGTTGATGACAGGGACCAGCGAGGAGCTAATTACCCAGGTGCTGGACTATCAACTCGATGGGGCGTTTGTGGGCGGTGCCGTCGCGCACCCTGACATTGAGCAGGAGCCGGTCTTTGCGGAAGAACTGGTTTTTGTCACCGAGCGCCGGGTCGCGTCGCTGGCCTCGCTGCCGCAGCGTACCCTGCTGGTTTTCCGGCAGGGCTGCACCTACCGCGCCCGCCTGGAGCATCTGCTGCGCGAGTATGGCATAATGCCCTACAAAATTATGGAGTTCGGCACCATCGAGGCAATTCTCGGCTGTGTCGCAGCGGGCATGGGCGTGACGCTGTTTCCCCGCTCACTGCTGGAGCGGACGCCCTACCAGGAGGCGCTACGACTGCATCCCGCCCCCGCGAAGCTGGCGCAGATGGAGACGATGTTTATCCAGCGGCGCGACCGGCTGCACACCCACGCGATGGATGCTTTTCTTGAACTGGTGCGCCGGCCGGTTGCGTGTGAATAAAGTGGTAATAGCGTGGTTTCACCGTGATTGTACGATAAGATTGAATGCAAAGAATGCAAAAAATTTCCGCACCATATTGTAGCTTGCCAGAAAGTAAGGAGCCACCCACTATGACACTGACATCACTTCTTGCCGATCCCCACTACACCGCTACGCCACACCCCACGTCGCTGGCTGACCTGAGCTTTACCGAGATGCTTGACCAGCGCCAGATGCGCCTGCGCAGCCGCCGGATGATGTTGGTCTTGAGTAAACTGATCGAGGATCATGCCGCCAGTGTTCCGGGTACATTTTTGATCGCCGCCTTTCAGCGCTACTCGCTCTATCAGAAGCAGTTGTACCGGTACGAGCGACTGGCCCGGGACTATGCACAGGTCTTTGTTATGGGAATTCCCGACGATGAAGCCCCCGCAATCCCGAAGGTTGAGTATCTGGCCCTGGAGGAAACCTGGCCGCTGATCCACGAGTGGGTGGTCATTGCCAGTGGCCCGGCCTGCTGCATTGCGCTCTTTGCCTGCGATAACGAACTGGCTCAGCCCGAACGACGCTCGCGCAACTTCCGCGCGCTCTGGACCACAAACACACATCTGGTTGATAGTGCGGTTGCGGCATTCTACAGCGCCATCGGTCAGCGCTCGCCGCATATCATGCATGATGGCCTGGCAACCTACCACACCACGGCTGCGCTGCAACAAAAACTACCGGCACGGCTGCGCGAGAGCCTGCGGGCTCACTGATCCAGTGATCAACCGGCATTGACAACCGCTTGCAGCTCACTCCTGCGCCCGCCGGTAGCCGGCCGCAATCGCAGCCTGCTCCGAGTCGAAACAGTCGATGCTCACGAAAGCCCGCCGGTAGCCGGGTTGCTCCGGCGTATGGTAAATCCCCAGTTTGCGCGACACCTTGACCTGCCCTGAGCTACACGGCCACCAGGGCGGGTCGATTTCGTTGTTGATCAGCCGGGGCCGGACGGACGGAGTTGGCGTCAGCGTCCGCGTCGGGGTTGGCGTCGGCAGAGGAGCGGTGGCGGTCGGCAGGACAGCGGTCGGCGGGACGGCGGTTGGCGGGACGGGTGTAGGCGGGACGGGTGTGGGCGACATCGGCACAGCGGTGGGGGTTGCACCCGCTCGCGGCGGGGTTGTGGTTGCCGCCGGCGAGGGCGTTGCCGAAAAATCCGGCGGAATGGTGCGGGTGAGCGGCCGGGTCGTAATCAGCGGTAGCGGAGTTCGGCGCGAACCGGCGCGAACCGACGTGGCCGCTCCCTCGGCTACGCGTGTCGGCGTACCAGTTACAGTCATACCAGCGGCTATCGTTGCGGTTGGCCGGCGCAGCGTAGCCGGGGGACGACTCTGCAGCAGCACAAGCCGGACCATCAGGATAAGACCAAGCAGTAAGAAGATTATGGCTCCAATACGTTGCGGGGTAAACCGAACACCTGCCATTACAGCGCTCGCCGGGTTGTATGAGTTAACGTGGGCCGACAGCCCGCACGCATTATACCATTTTCGCCGTCAGATATCCCAAACTTCTGTTCGCTCCAGCCTGGAGGCATTCGGCTGCGCTGATATGGTATAATTGTGCTGCACTATTCGTATATCAATATTTTCAGACTTCAGACGACGCACTTCGGGTTACGGGTTACAGACTACGGTCTACGGATTACGGAAACAGCTATGTTAACGCGACGAATCATTCCCTGCCTGGATGTAAAAGCCGGCCGTGTGGTCAAGGGCGTCTCTTTCCTCAACCATCGGGACGCCGGTGATCCGGTGGCGCTGGCGGCTGCCTACAACGATGCCGGAGCCGACGAGCTGGTCTTCTACGATATTACGGCCAGCAGCGACGAACGTGCCATTATGGTTGAGGTGGTCGAACGCACGGCGGAGCAGGTTTTTATTCCGCTGACCGTTGGCGGTGGCCTGCGCACCACCGAGGATATGTACCGGATGTTGCGCGCCGGAGCGGACAAAGTTTCGATCAATACTGCGGCCGTGCTGACGCCTGGTCTGATCGAGGAGGGCGCACGGCGCTTTGGCAGCCAGTGTATCGTGCTCTCAATCGACGCACGCCGTGTCAACGCGCCGAATGAGCCACCACGCTGGGCCGTCTTTACCCACACCGGGCGCGATCCCCGCGCAACCGGCCTGGATGCCATCGAGTGGGCCCGGCGGGGCGTAGAACTGGGCGCAGGCGAGATTGTGATTAACAGCATGGATGCCGACGGGCAGCGCACCGGGTATGATCTGGAACTGCTGCACGTTCTCAGTACAACCGTCAATGTCCCGGTGATTGCCTCCGGTGGGGCGGGCTCGCCGGAAGATATGTACCAGGGACTGGCAACCGGCGATGCCGATGCGGTACTGGCCGCTTCGATCTTCCACTTTGGCGAATACACCGTTGCGCAGGTCAAGCAGTACCTGGCCAAGCGCGGCATTCCAGTGCGCCAGGTCGTGTAGCCAGGGTAAAACCATCTGACACGGAACTGGGGCAGCATGATTGACATGCTGCCCCAATGTCATCTACCTCCTCAACGCCTCCCGAAAACTTCCGTCCAGTAGTGACCATAGCGCGCATTAGCATTGTAGGCATAGCCAACGCCAATATCCTGGTAGGAGCAGTTAAGCATATTCGCGCGATGCCCCTCGCTGTTATACCAGGCTTCTACCACCTCCTGCGGCGTGCGCTGACCGGCGGCAGCATTCTCCGCCGCGCCGGTAAAGTCATAACCGGCATCATGGATGCGATCCCAGGGGGAAGAACCGTCAGAGCCGGTGTGGGAGAAGAAGTTATTGCGGGCCATATCATCGCTATGGCGCTGGGCCGCACTATTCAACTGCACATTTAATCGCAACGCCGGGCAACCGGCACGGTTACGATAAACATTCGTTTCTTCAACCACGCGCGCAACAAATTCCTCATGCTCGGACGTGGGTGTAGTGATACTACTGGCTGCACTGTTCAGCATCAAGGGCAGGTAGACCCGGTTGTGCGCTGTGACGAACGGGTCGGCTGCTGCAACCGGCGGCAGTTCGCCGGTTGCCACGGATGATGTCACCGTTGGAGTGTGTTCATCTGTCGCCGGCAACAACGCATCTGCGCTAAACAAGCGGGAGGCATCGGTCGCGGCCAGGGCGCTGGATGTGTCCGGCGTGATAGAGCCGGCAACCGGCAGTAGCATAAGCAATGTCAGAAGAAGCAAAACCGGACGCAGTGTGAGCCGGGTGTGATGTAGTGGTAAGATGTTCATTGAATGTTCCTTGCTGTGATGTAAACTGGAATGACGCAAGAAATGATCTGTTCACCTTTAAGCATACCACCGCTTTTCATCGCAAGACAGTAAAGTTTGGTATGAAATGCGTAATGGTCAGCGTTACGTTTCCAGAATGTTTCCGGGTTATTTCCGAAATGATCATCCCGCTATTCCACCACTCACATTACCTCCTCGGATATGTTACGCTTGCGCTAACGCACGTCAGCATGGCAGGCACTACGACAACCGACACCCCCGACCAGATCAGCGCTGCCAAAATTTGCCATACAGCATCAGATGTGCTATAATCTCCTGGTGTTGAGAACAGTCGGCCCCATCGTCTAGCGGTCCAGGACGCCACCCTCTCAAGGTGGAGATCGCGGGTTCGAATCCCGCTGGGGTCACCAATACTACTGGGCGCGTGGTCTAGAGGCCTAGGATGCAACCCTGTCAAGGTTGAGGTCGCGGGTTCGAATCCCGTCGCGCCCGCCAGCAAACACAAAACGGGCTGATGTCTGGTGACAATGGTGTCACGACATCAGTCCGTTTTATGTTTCCTTCAACTGCCCCGTGTCAGATCAAGTTCTGCGCCGAAAAGGGGCGACTCGTGGAAAAAGGTCGAGAGTTTCTTCTGCTTGAGCAGCATCGTCTGGTACTCGGCATAGGCAAGCACGATCACTGCTTCAACGCCACGCCGTGTGATACCTTGTGGATGGCTGATCATGGCCGCTGCAAGCACTTCACTACATGTGTTTCCGGTTTCGGGAAATTGCCACCTACACGACATCAGGTTCCTCGCTGCTTTAGTTCATTGGTAGATCGTCTGAAGAATAGGGTGTGCGGAGTCGAAAGAGCAGGGCCGCAGCGACTGCTTCACCCAGTGAAGCGTATGCCTGATGTCCCTCGGTACGGCAAGTACGCCAGCGCCAGAACCACTGTCCGTTCTGCGGATAGACCTCCAGACCCTGCTCGACCAGCATCTCAAAGACCTGTGTGAGCGCCTCGAAGAAACCCGGAAATAGCACAACAACATCAACCGGATGTGGCTTCATTGAATCACCAGCTTTCTATGCGTAGTCATATAAGACTAGCAATAGTATATCACAAGTCTTATATGACTTCAAATAGAAAACATGTCCTACTGAACATGCTATAATGGACACGCGTTACGCGGTGGAAGTTTGGACCACGAACAACACGAAATGATCGAAAACCGCGAAGCGGCCAATGCTGACATGTATCCGGCGATCCCATGTTTGGCGGGGGCTATCGCCTCCGGCAGGGCGGAAAATCCCATGCTTTTGCAAACATTTGCACTCTGTGCAAATGTTTGCAAAAGATTGCCGCAGGCGAAACCAGCGTCCGCGTCTGGCACGCGGCCGGAACAGTCCGCACCGCGTAAGTTATGTAATGGAGCGGAATATCTCTGGTATATAGCAACCCTAAATTTGTCGTAGTGCCGTCTTCAGGCGGTTGGGAGCGAATCCCGAAGAACCGGTTCACAACCAATTTAGGATTGCTATACAGGTGTAGTATGGTGCGATTACGGGTGCGCGAAATTGCCGAACAGCAAGGTTTGAATATTACGGAGCTATCGCGGCGGGCGCGCATCGGCTATAGCACGGCCCACGCACTCTGGCACGATAAGCCGGAGAATCTGAATCGCACCGTGTTGGGGAAAGTGGCCCAGGTGCTGGGGGTGCAGGTCCGCGACCTCTTTGCGGTGGATGAGGAGTCCGAAGGTTAGACCTGGGAACCGATATGCTGGTACGTGGTATACCACCTTCAGTCATCCCGCTGCCCCCAAACCGCACCTCTCAGGAGTCCCGGCTTCAGCCGGATCAGGCTTTCCTGGCAGTATGCCGCTGTCCCGGCAGGCATTCCGCCAGCTTTAGCCGGGAATCCCGGTCATTTCATTCCTGGACTATTTGCTCAAAATAACCCGGATATCATCACCACGGTAGCCGTAGGGCGCATTCGATGCACCGTTCTTCTGCCGCACGCATCCCTCCCTGGACTACTTTCTCAACCTTCATAAGGCCGCATCACACAGGCCATACCCATGTAAAAAAGCAGTAGATCAATACTCTCCTTCAAACTGCGGATGCACCCAGAGAAACTCCTGCCGCTTGTTCATCACGCGGACGAGCCCGCCAAAGCCGGGATCTTGCGCTTTGAGCAGGGCGTGCAGTTCGCGCCATTTCGTGATATACGCGGGAGGCACGCTCGGCCACGAATGCGCCAACCGCCACTCCCCACTCCCCAACCGCCACTCCCCACTCCCCAGCCGTACCAGCCACAAATATCAGGCGGTGTCCCGCTGGTAGGGAATCTGGTGGGCTTCGAGCCACTCAACGGCGATTGCTTCTACCTCTGCGGCGTGGAAGCTATACCACTCCTCCGCAATGCCGTACTGCCTGATCGTCTGTTTGAAGCGCCGGAATGCGCCCGAGCCGCGGATCTGATCGAGCAGCAGTTTTCGCAGGTCCGGATCTTTCACATCATGGCAAAAGTCTTCCATAATGGCATATTCGTCAATATCCTGGCTTGTGGGTAGTTCCAGATAGTCGTCGGAGTCCAGGATCGCCCGCGCCTGCGCCAGCACCGCCTGATACCATTCCGGGTGGTTGTCGGTCGACACTTCACGCTGCACCATCCTGAGATCCTCGGCCATCACAGCGATCAGCTCCCCGGTCTGGATGTTGAGATAGGAGAAAATTCCGTCAGGGAGAGCTTCCAACTCCGTGACGATGGCCTGGAGTGAAACGGGTGTGGTCATAACATAACCCCCTGATAGTCAGATAACTCCCGCGCGTAAAGGCGCAGAATTCGCCGGTACATGCTTGTTTTAACATGCCTTTGCAGCTTTGCGACTTTGCACGAGTGAATAATGCCGTTAAACGGAATTGCCGGTAATTTATGCCCGGCAGTATACCATACGGTTCAGCCACAGCTTGCTGGTACGCCGCAATGCGCTACTCTGCCGACTCAAGCCGGAACGTTCAACCCGACGGCAGCAAGGGTAGCCCGCCGGTCAATCTTGCCGGTAGGAGTTTCGGCGAAGTGCGGGACGAAGTAGATCTGTCGGGGGATTTCATAGCGGCTCAATCCGGGCACGTCGCGCCCGGCCAGGTGCGCCGATAGTTCGGGCAGCGGCGCGCCTTCGATCACGGCGATCACCGCCTGCCCCAGTTCGGGGTGGGGCTGCGCGGCCACAAAGAGGCGGCGGCCTGCCAGGTCCGGCACTTGCGCCAGTGCCTGCTCAACCCGCTCGGCCTGCACCTTGACGCCCCCGCTGTTGATAATATTGTCGGCGCGGCCCAACCAGCGAAACCGCCCATCGGCACGTAGTTCAACGACATCATTGGTCACCAGCGTCTGACCCTGCGCCAGTTCCCCGGCCTGGATCACCAGGCAGCCACGCGCATCCCGGGACAGGGCCACTCCCGGCAGCGGCACAAAGTAGTCGCTCGCCGTCGCTCCATTCAAGCGGCGCAGCGCCACATGGCTGACCGTTTCGGTCATGCCGTAGGTGTGGAAGGTGGGCGCGGTCAACTGCTGCTGGATCGCCCCGGCAAGGTCGGGGGTGATCGGTGCGCCGCCAATCAGGATGGCACGCATGCGGTTGAGCAGGTGCGTGGCATGCGCCGATTGCAGCACCGCCTGCAGTTGCAGCGGCACCAGGGCAGTAAAGTCGAAGTGGGTATCGGCAGGAAAGCCGCTGAGTGGATCGCGTGCCGGCGGTACAATCGTCAACTCCAGCCCCAGCACCAGGCCGCGCACCAGCATCATACTGCCCGCAATGTAGCCCGGATTGAGGCAGACCAGCGCCCGCTCCCCCGGCTGCAAGCCCAACGCCTGCCCGGTACGTTGCGCGCTGGCGGTCATCTGTGCTCGCGTAAGCCGGATCGTTTTGGGTGCGCCGGTTGAGCCGGAGGTGGGCAGGGTGAAGCTGGTCTGACCCGTCAGCCAGTTGCGACAAAAGGTCAGCACAACGCGCTCCGCCGCGCTCCATGCTGCCGAACAAGAGGACTGCGGGTCAAACTTCGTTACAATCCAGTTGTAACTGATTCTACGTCCGTTCAGGGTTAAACTACTCATTGGCGATTGGTGATTGGGTGACTGGCGATTGGGTGATGCACCTGCCTGACAACGAATTCAGGTGACGAGCCTGGGTAGTGCCGCCCGCAGCCGGTGGTATGGAACCGCCTGAAGGCGGCACTACGACTTCTAACCCTTAACCCCTAACCCCTAACCCCTAACCCCTAACCCCTAACCCCTAACCCTTACTCCCTATGGAAACTTCGGAAACTTATCCCAATCCGGCTGGCGGCCTTCGAGGAAGGCATTCTTGCCCTCCTGCGCCTCTTCGCTCAGGTAGTAGAGCAGCGTAGCATTGCCGGCAAACTCCTGCAGGCCCGCCTGTCCGTCCAGTTCGGCATTGAAGGCGGTTTTGAGCATACGAATTGCCAGCGGGCTGCGGGTCATAATAATCTTCGCCCACTCCAGCGTGGTCGCCTCCAGTTGATCCAGCGGCACCACCTTGTTGACCAGGCCCATATCATAGGCTTCCTGCGCCGAGTATTGCAGGCAGAGAAACCAGATCTCGCGGGCGCGCTTCTGGCCGACGTGCCGCGCCAGGTAGGACGCGCCAAACCCGCCGTCGAAGCTGCCCACCTTGGGGCCGGTCTGTCCAAAGATCGCATTCTCTGAGGCAATCGACAGGTCGCAGACGACATGCAGCACATGCCCGCCGCCAATCGCATAGCCGTTGACCATCGCAATCACGGCCTTGGGGAGCGAGCGGATCTGCCGCTGGAGATCGAGCACATTCAGCCGGGGCACCGTATCCGTCCCGACATAGCCGCCGACTCCGCGTACGCCCTGGTCGCCCCCGGCGCAGAAGGCTTTGTCGCCCATGCCGGTAAAGACCACCACGCGAATATCCTCGTTTTCACGGCAGATCTCCATTGCATCCTTCATCTCGCTTACAGTTAGCGGCGTGAAGGAGTTGTGGACCTGGGGTCGGTTGATGGTGATTTTGGCGACCCCCTCCTGGAAGTCAAAGTTAATCTCTTCATACTGCTTGATGGGTTCCCAGGTACCAACGCTGGGAACCGGCTTCCAATCGACAGGCATAGGTCGGTGTTCCTTTCACACTGGTCAGATAGTCAGTATCTTTCCTTACAGGACTCACGCGGTAACTCATGTGAAGGCAACGTGCGTCTATGGCAGCGCCAGGGGCGAAAGATTTTTCGCCCCTGGCGCTGCCGCAGGATGGTTTCTTTCAATCTGAGAAGGACCGCGTAACTCCTGTCATCTTACCATTGTATACTGCTTCGGCGGTGTGTGGGCAGCCTCTCAGGTGGAAACTTTTCGCTAGAGTGCAGTGGAAAGCGGTCGGTAGGACCGGCAGCGGCCGCCGCTCCAGCGCAGCGTTTCCCGCATCGGGACGGGCGACGGACGCGCAGAAGCGCGTCCCTACCACAAAACGCCTGAGTGAGCAACCCCGTGCCGCCGTTCCCCGGTCAGGCGTTGGCCGACAGCCAGGCCAACTGCCGTTCTACCCGCAGAGCGGCCAGTGGCGACGGTGCGGGCTCCAGCCAGCGGGCTAACGCGCCGCTGGACGCGGTACGGCGAGCCTGGATCATCCGGCGCTGCTGCCAGAGCGCGGGTAGTTCGACCAGCGCTTCCAGCCGGCCGGCGGCAATGGCAGGCCGACGACGTAGCGCGGCATAGCCCAGAGCCAGCAGATCATAGCGCAGGATGGCCGGCAGACAGTCCCGCAACAGCGGTGTGGGCAAACAGCGGATCAGCACGCGCAGTCGGTTGCGCCCCAGCAGGCGCTGCTTGAAGGGGCTACCCTGCCCACTGCTGGCCGAGTAGACATGCCGCGCGCGGGCGCCAGGAGCCAGGTAGCAACGCCAGCCGCGCAGTTGCGCGCGCCAGGCCAGATCAACATCTTCCAGGTAGTTAAAAAAATCTTCTGCAAAAGGTCCGACGTCGCCGAGCAGTTCGCGCCGTAGCAGCGCCAGCCCCCCGCTGGCACCGAAGATCTCCGGGCCGGTTGCCGGCAACTCGGTCACGGCGCGGCCCAACCAGCGATCCAGCGCCACACCATCGCGCTGCACCCGGATACCCGCCGCGGCCACGATATCCGGGCGGCGGCTGAAGGTCAGCACCCCGGCTGCCGCGCCAATGCCGGGATCAGTGCGCAGGGTTGCCCAGAGCGCCGCGACACAGCCCGGCTCGACCAGGGCGTCGTCGTTGCAGAGCAGCAGTAGATCGCCGCGCGCAACCTCCAGTCCGGCGTTGGTTCCACCCGCAAACCCGCGATTGACCGGCAACTCGACCAGCCGCACATCCGGTGCATACACCCGCGCCCAGGCCGCCACGCCATCGCGGGAGCCGTTGTCCACCAGGATCATCTCGTCGGCAGGGTTGAGTTGCGCACGCAGCGCCGCCAGGCATGCCGGCAGGTAGCGTCGCGCATTCCAGGAGGGAATAATGGCCGAAATGGACGGACGTGATGAAAGTGCGGCGGGAAAACTGGTTGATGCCATACGACTGACCCTCATCCGCTCGTGATCTGTTCCTCATCTAATCTTCATTCGATCTTGACCATAGATCTGTTACCCTGAGAATGCGCAATTCCAGATCGTACACTACAAGCCTGCGTATTCGGAGCCTAAAACGGCTCGCGCAGCATCGCAGAGGAGAGGGAGAGATGAAACCGGTCAGCGATGAACCTTTTGATATGCATAACGGTAGTGAGAGTATCACATGCCTGTACGAGCAATACCAGCGCCCCCTCCTGGCGCATCTGACCCGCCTGGTGCGCGATGAAACGACCGCCGAAGATCTCTGCCAGGAGACATTTGTGAAGGCGCTCCGCAACTGGCACCGCCATGATCCGCAGGCCAGCGCGGTCGCCTGGCTCTACCGCATTGCCACCAACACCGCCTACGACTATCTGCGCCGCCAGAAGCGAATTCACTTCACGCCGCTGCCCCAGACCGACACGCTGCTCTCGAATGCGTACACCCTGGAACACCAGTTAGAACTGGGCGGACCAGTGCAGACGGCGCTGGGACAACTCCCGCCCCACGAGCGGGTACCGCTGGTGATGCATAGCTGCAACGGCTACACTACCCAGGAGATCGCCGACACGCTGGGATGCTCCAACGGGGCGATCAAGTCACGGCTCTTCCGGGCACGCGCCCACTTCCGGCAAGTATACCAGCAGAATTGAAGCGGGTGCGCAGCTTAGATATCTCTCCGCTCAATCCACTTCGGCAGCGGGGGGGCCTCGTAGGAGGCCAGTGTATCCAGCAGTTCCTCCGGGGTGACGGCAACCAGGACCAGACTGCGGTGGGCCGGGCGCAAGAAGCCCTCGGCCACGGCGTGGTCAAACAGGGCCAGCAGCGGGTCAAAGAAGCCCGCGACATTAAGCAGGCCACAGGGTTTGCGATGCAGCCCCAGTTGCCCCCAGGTGAGGATCTCGCATAACTCTTCCAGGGTACCCAGGCCACCCGGCAGAGCAATAAAGGCATCAGACAGGTCGGCCATCAGCGCCTTGCGCGTATGCATCGAGTCAACAATGCGCAGGTCGGGCAGTTTGGGGTGGAGCACTTCTTTGATCGAGAGATGTTCGGGCATCACCCCGATAACATTGCCGCCCTGTTCTATGACCGTATCGGCGATCCGGCCCATCAGGCCGAGTTGCGCGCCGCCGTAGACCAGGCCAATGCCGCGCTGCACCAGCGCCATCCCGGTCTGGTGGGCTGCATCAAGATACACCGGTCGGTTGCCTGGCGATGAGCCGCAGAAGACGCAGACATGCTGCATACCGATTGAGTCCTTTCTAAAGAACCGAGAACAAAGACCAGAGAACAAAGGAACAAACGGGTTCCGGTGTGGAAATACGGTCGGTGTATGTTGTATTACTCATTCTCCGTTCTCGCCTATAACGATGCGGTTTCGCCCGCAACCCAGCGGACCACATAGTCCCGGTAGGCTTCCCAGAGCGCCGGGAAGCGCGTAACATTCGGGATATGGTTGACTTCCAGCAGATGTCGGCTCCCCGCCTCGGTGACGATATAGTCGTTCGCCATCACTTCCAGCCCGAATGCCTGACGCACCCGGCGGGTGTCTTCCAGCAGTTCGGCATCAATCGGCATAAAGTCGGCCTGCGCATCATGGATGGACTTGAGCCAGCCGGAGCCTGCAAGCCGGATCTGCCAGGCCTGTTCGCCAATCAGAACGACACGCACCGCCTGCCCCGCCAGGAACGGCTCGATGATGCTGGCATGTTCGCTCTGCCATGCGCCGGTGAAGCGAGCTTTGTTTTCGCCGCAGTGCCAGTTGCCCCACTTGGCGACATATTCGCCCTCGAATGTCACCGGCGTCTCCGGCCCGGCATACCCGCGTGGCGGCGCGCCAAAGCGCGTATGCTCCAGCGCGCGCACCAGACAGGGAAACTTGAGGCGGCAATCCAGCATGCCGCGCGCATTGGGCAGGCATGGACCACCCCAGAGCGCCAGGGCCGTGATAAAGTCGAGATCATCCGCAAAGATGCCATGAAAGACCACCTTTGAAACCGGCAGCAGTCCGGCGTGGCGGCGGGAGGCGACCAGCAGTTGCCCATCGCGCAGGGCGAGGCGCGGTATGACCTCGTGGGCGATAACGGGGGTTATTCCCAGATGCTGCTGTATTTCGCTATATTCGGGTTCGTCCAATCCAACGATGCATACACGTTCGGCCATCGCAGATGCTACCTCCTCGGCCAGGAATGTTTCTAGAAAGAAGGGATAAATAGAGTAGCCGAGAACAAAACAGGCTCCAGGTCTACGCTGTTCTCTGTTGCTATCTGCTATGTTCTCCAGGTAGATTGTACCACTTCAGCCGGAAAGATGCGCTGTGCCAACCTGATCGGCCTATGCCGCACCCGCGTGCTGCCGCAGCCAGTCGGCCCGCGCTGCAAGCTGCGCAGCTTCGGCATCGGACGCATGTGCGAAGCGGTGCGGAAACCCATCAATATAAATAACATAGAAGCCATTGGCTTCGCAGTAAATCGGATATTCGGGCATTGCCGACACCTGCTGCTCCAGCAAGGCGGCACGTTGTTGCTGCTGAATGCGCTCCCGAAGCATTCCGCTTGCTCCTTTCCCTCGGCACTTTATGCAAAACCTTACCATCCGGTACGTTTCCAGTATGGCATGCCACGGGGACATTCACATCGGGACGCGGACAGAGTGGTGGCTCGGTCTGTGGCGCATTCCAGGTTGGTTCCGGCGGAAAGGCGGCTCCGTCCTACGACCGATTGACGTAGTGAGAACAAAGAACTGAGAACCAGTGAACAGCGCCTGTCTCCTGTGGCACTGGCGGGTAACGCGGCGCGCAGGGTGATCCACCGGCAAAATAATCCGACAGGGTATACCATCGCGCGCTGTTCTGCGGTATAATTTGGCGGGCGCGGGGGGACGGTCAATCACCGTCCCTTCATTGTTCCAGACGTCCGCATGTCCGCAATGTTGCCGGACCTGCGCGTGAGGCGCGCGCAGGGAGTGTGAAAGGAGCGATCCAATGCCTGGAGCCGAGACCCACGACCGAATTGCCCTCTATGCAGCGGGCGCGCTGATTGTGCCGGGTTACCTGACGCTGCGCTATGGCCTGGGCGATGCACCGGAAGCGGCCTACAGCGGCACCATGCTACTGATCGGCGCGCATCTGTTTGGATCCTGGCTGCTTTCCCCCGATCTTGACCTCGACAGCAAGATTGATGATCGCTGGGGGCCGTTTCGGCCTATCTGGGTGCCCTACATGCGCCTGATTCCCCACCGGCATTTCCTGTCGCACTCGGGTATTTCCGGTATCCTGCGTCTGGTCTACCTCTACCTGGTCATTGTCGGTATCCTGGCAATGCTGGGGTTTGGCGCGTACCTCTTGAATGTTGATGTTGCGTACCATATTACGTTGACCAACTGGTTGTGGGATACGCTGCGCAGCGGCTCACGTCCGGCAATACTCTTGATTGCCGGGGTAGTTATCAGTGACCTGGTGCATGTGATATCCGACCGGATCGATACCCGGCGCAAGCGCATGTTTGGCCGGCGGCGCAAGTCCGGACGACGCTGAACAGCCCAGCAGAGAGGTGCCGGCGATGACGGTCATGCGGGTTATTCATGTTGCGGGGCAGCGGCTCTGTGTGCAGGCATTACATACGGATACCGCCGGCCTACCGATTATTTTGCTGCATGGTATTGGCGGGTCGGTGCGCTTCTGGCACGATGATCAGGTAGGTCTCTTTGCCACCCAGGGGCCATGCTACGCAATGAGCCTGCCCGGTCACTATCCCGCCGCCTTCCCGCCCGGGTTCCGCCGGTCACAACTCACCGTCGATCTGATTGCGCATGTGCTGGGGGAGGCGATCCACAAACTGGTGGGCGATCAGCCGGTGACGCTGGTCGGCTTCTCCACGGGCGGTTTTGCGGCGCTGGCCGTTGCCGCCACCGCGCCCCAGTGGGTGCAGCGGGTGGTCTGTATCTCCGGGTTTGCCCAGGGCCGCTGGACCGGCGCGCTGGGCGTGGGGCAGTGGCTGGCGCGCCAGATGCCCCCAGAACTGGGGTATCTGCTGTTTGGGTTCTACTACACCCTGGGCGGGCTGAGTCGCCTGAGCCGTACCGTGTTTCACCATGCCTGGCGGGTGTATGCCGCTGATGTGCAGGCCGCGTATGCCTACCCGCACTTCCGCACCTATACCGATGTTTCGCATGCGAATTTTGCCCGGCTCGATCTCAAAAGCCTGGTTCACTATTTCGCCGTCATGCCCCACATTGATATTAGCGCTATGCTGCCCTTGATTCAGGCACCCACGCTGGTGATTGCAGGCGATCAAGATCCGATTGTGCCGCCGGCCCAGGCCCGCCTGATCAGCGAACATGTTCCCAATGCAGAACTGGTGATGATCGCCGGGGGCGGGCATCTGCTGTTTGCCGAGCGACCGGACGAGTACCGGCAGGCGCTGGCGGCGTGGCTCAGTCGTACGGGGTAAGCCGGGTTGCGCCGGCATAAGTGGTTTTCAGAGTCAGGCTTTTTGCGGTAGGGACGCGCAGAAGCGCGTCCGCAAACCGTAGCGCGTTCCTGGTGAAATTCTCCCGGAAAATACGTGCGTCTTTCTCCATTCCAGCATAGTGAAAGCACAGGGTAACTTATGCAACGACACATCCTTTTCACCACTGTTGTGATCATCTGGCTGCTGACGCTGGCGGCGTGTGGCGCGCCGGACACAGCAACGGACAGCGGCTCCACTCTGTCGGCGGATGCGGCGGCCGAGATTGCGCTGGAGCATACGCCGGGGGCCAATCTGGTTGAAGCGCCCCGACTGGTGAGCTACCAGGGTGCGACGGCCTACGAAGTGCTGCTTGATCAGGGGCCACTCTATGTTGATGCGCAGAGCGGGACGGTGATCACAACCGGCGCGCCCACGGTTGCGCCAACCGCGCCGCCGGACGTAGCGGTGACACCCACCATCATGGGTGAGTTACCCACGGCAACGGCGGTACCGCTCACACCAACCCCTGAGGCAACCGCCCCGCCGGAAGTGCCCACCCTGCCACCTGCGCCAGAACCGACCAACCCACCGCCACCGCGCCCCGATGTCCCGCCGGCCGCAGAGCCGGAGCAACCGCCGCCGGGTCCAAATGATCGGCCACGGGACAATCCGGGTGATTCTGTTGGGCCAATTCCGCCGGAACAGGCGATCCAGCTTGCCACTGAGGCTGTCGGCGGCGGCACGGTGACAGAGGTGAAATTGGAACGCGGGGATAGAGATAAGCCGCCAGTATACAAAATCAAGTTCGACAACGACAGCGAAGTTGAGCTAAATGCGCGGACGGGCGAGATTATTGAGGTCAAAATCCGCGATAAATCGACCGAACCTGATCGTGGTCGCGGTGGCGGCGATGACGACGACGATGATGATGATGATGACGATGATGGTGACGATTAAACTGATTGCCAACGGGCGGGCACGTTACAGGTGCCCGCCCGTTGGGTATTGTGTAGCACGCTTTATTTTCCGCTGATACCAATGTGGCGGCAACCCGGCAATCAACAGGAACGGGCGCAACGGGCGTAGCGGCGGCACGTTCCCGTTCATCATCTCTGCATCCTCGGTGTGCGCTGTGGCTATGACAACACATCGGTATGAGTGGTTCGCTCTCCAGCAACCTAGCGGGACCAGTTCGGGCTCTGGTCCTGCGCCGGGTCATTCGAGATATTGCGCGGGTTGCTGCCGTCGGCGTTCATCAGGTAGATCTCGCTATTGCCGTCCCGGTCGCTGGTGAAAGCGATAAACTGCCCATCCGGGGACCAGGTGGGCTGCGTGTCCCGCCCCGGCGTATTGGTGAGATTGCGCAGGTTCCCGCCCGGCACGCTGCTCAGGTAGATCTCGGTGTTACCGTCCCGGTCAGAGGTGAACGCAAGGGTTTGTCCATCCGGCGACCATCTGCGCCATATCCAGCGGCGTCACCAGTGCCTGCCCCTGCCCGAAGGCGGTATCGGCCAGCGCTACCGGGCGTTGCAAGAAAGCGGCGGTGTTGGCAATCGTGCCGGCGGCGGCGGGAATATCGCGCAGGTCGGCGGCAACGGCACTATCGGCAAAGCCCAGGCCAAAGCGCCCGGCATAGTCGCCAAACCGCTCCGGGCCTAACGCCAGGCCCAGTTGCGCAAACGCCGTGTTGCAAGAGAAGGCGAAGACACGGTGGAGGTCCGACGGATTGCCGGTGGAGCGCTCCAGGTTCTCAACGGCGTTGACCACCGGCGGTGCTCCGGCCTCGGTGGACAGGCGGTTGGGGCAGGTGATCTGGCTCTGCGGACTTGCCAGCACCGCGCTATCGAGTGCGGCGGCGGCGGTGAGCGTCTTGATCACCGAGCCGGGCGGGTAGCGTCCCTGCGTGGCCCGGTTGAGCAGCGGACTGTCGGCGCGTTCGGTCAATGCTTGCCAGACCGCCTGCACCCGTGCGACATCCTCCTCAGTGGCCGGGTCGGGCAGCAGGAGCCGGTTCGGGTCAAAGCGCGGGTAGCTTGCCAATGCCAGAATCGCGCCGGTCTGCGGGTCGAGTAGCGCCACCGCTCCGGCGCGCTCACCCAGCGCCGCCTGCGCCGCCTGCTGCAAACTCAGGTCGAGGGTTAGCTGCAGATCGGCGGCGGCAACGTCTACACCGCTCCCGGCAAGCCGCGCCTCCAGCAATTCCAGCGGTGCAAGCGAACTGGCCCCCGAAAGATAGTCGTCAAACTGCGCCTCGATGCCGGTCAGCCCATACAGCCGACTATTAAAACCGACGATCTGCCCCAGGTCGGGGTAGGGATAAACCCGGCGGCCCGCTTCGCTGGTTGCCAGCAGGGTGCCGCTGCGGTCCAGGATGTTGCCGCGCCCGGTGACGCTGGTGGCAACCGGCCAGGTGCGCCCACTACCGAGCGCTGTCCGATCAGCCGGACGGATGGTGTCATCACTGGCGGGCTGTTCGGGCACCGGCTGAAACAGCCCGGTCGCCTGCGCCCGAATTGCGCCGGCCTGGGTGACCTGTTCGCGCACCAGTTGCAGCCCTACCGCGGCAAAGGCCAACCCGAAGACCAGCATCAGGCGGTGGAGGCCGGATGCCGCACCAGGCGGTTGGGCCGCTGGTTGATTCAGGCTGCGCAAGGGTAACGAGAGCAACCAGATCCCGGCCAGCAACTGGAGCCGCCACTGGGTGGTATCGCGAATAAACAGGCCACTCATCAGCAGCGCCAGCCCCAGCGCGCCGCCGATCCAGGCAATGATGCGTTTATGCGAAGAGGAGGAGTGCGGCATGGGTAATAATCCTTATAACACGCGGGGGCTCTTCTGCTGCGCCGAAACCCGCAGCAGGATACCCACCATGGCAAAATTGATCAGTGTGGACGAGCCGCCATAGCTCACAAACGGCAGCGTAATGCCGGTCAGCGGGATCAGATTGGTCGTCCCCGCCGTGATAATCAGCGCCTGGGCCGCAATCGCGGTGGTCAACCCGACTGCCAGCAACTGCTGAAAGCCGTCGCGTGTCCGCAGCGCAACCTGGTAGCCGCGCAGCGCCAGCAGCAGGTAGCAGAGCAGCAGACTTAACCCGCCCACCAGCCCCAACTCCTCGCCAATCGCAGTAAATACAAAGTCGGTATGGCTCTCCGGCACGGCGGTCGGATCGCCCAGGCCCAGACCACTCCCGGCCCAGCCCCCGCTGGCAAACGAGTAGAGCGCCATGACGATCTGGTAGCCATTGCCCAGCGGATCGGCCCAGGGATCACGCCAGGCATCGATCCGCACCTGCACATGACCAAAGATCGGGTAGAGCGCGGTGGCCCCCAGCGCAAAGGCCAGCAGCGCCGCAACTACATAGCCGGCCCGCCCGGTAACCAGATAGAGCATCGCCAGGAAGATCGTAAAGAAGAGCAGCGCCGCGCCCAGGTCTTTCTGCACAATAATCAGCCCGATGGTCAACCCCCACATCAGCCCCATCGGGATCAGATCGGGCAGTGGGGGCAGACGCAACCGCCCCACTCGGTAGAAGCCCCGTCCGAGCAGGTCACGATGCGCATCCAGGTAGGTCGCCAGATAGATCACCAGGATAATCTTGAGCAACTCAACCGGCTGTAACTGGAAGAAGCCCAGGTTGAGCCAGATCCGCGCACCGTTGCGCTCAACGCCGAACAGCGCCGTAATGCCCACCAGCAGCAGCCCCAGCAGCAACCAGGTGTAGCGGTAGTGTTTCAGCCAGCGCATACGCCAGGGAAAAAAGCTCACCAGCGCCAGCACCGCGACCCCGCCAAACACCCAGATCACCTGCTTGAGCGCAATACTGCCATACATATCACCATAGCGCGCCGGCAGATCCGGCTCAAGCCGGCGGGCCATCACCATGCCCACCCCGGCGAGCAGCGCGGCAATCGGCAGGATCACCTGATCCTCGCCCCAGCCACGCACGGCCAGCGCCAGGCTCAACCCCAGGAACAGCCCGATAAAGGTCATGACAATGACCAGGTCGGCCAGGCGCACAACCCCGCCGGCTCCCAGGATGAGCGTCCCCAGACCAATAACCAGCACCAGGCAGGCGGTCATCAGCAGTTCAAGTTCCCGGGTACGCCCGACAATGCGCTGCGTAACGGTTTTAAGCATAGTTGGCGGTGTCCTTTCTCCCGGGTAGCGCTGCTTCCAGATGGCAGCGTAGACCAGAGTGGTTGCTGTTCCAGGCAGAGGAATGCCGCACAGGTTGCCTGTCCCCCGATAGTGCGGCCGGCACAGCGCGAGACGCGGTTGCGCTGGGTGAGATGGTCACGATGGTGCTTGTGTCAGGGTTGCGCATTGGTTCGGGTTGCTGTACAGTTGCGCGCAATGCCCCGGTTGACAACAGGCCAGTGAGCATGCCACAACGCAGGGCAACAGCGCGGGTGAAGAAGCCCGCCTGGATATTATAGTTGGGTGGGCGGATTGTGCAACCAGTGATGACCTGCAACCGGCGGCGGCTTGCTACGGATGACCTCGCTTGCAATAGTGGGCGACCGTCCGCCGGGCGCCGCACCGTACCGATCACGGCACAATCACCCAGGTGGGGCTGGTGTAGTTATCAACGCCGGTGCCACCGACCAGGCGCACTTCCCCTGTGCCGTCCACATTGACCCGATAGATGTCCGTAGCACTGGTCCCCAGCCGATTGAGCCGACCATTGCGGAAGGCCTCAAACACCAGTTGCGTGCCATCCGGCGACCAGGCTGCATTGAAATCAGACCCACCGCGGGTGATCTGTCGCGGATGACTCCCATCGGCATGCATCACATACAGAAAAGCCCCAAGAAAGATGCCTTCCCGGCGTCCGAGACTAACTCGCATCCACCCTGTTACCGCAAGCCGGGTGCCATCTGGCGACCAGGCCGGGTCGCCAAAGCGCACCAGTGGCTGGTTCGGGATGCGGGTGATATGATTTGTCACCAGGTCATAGGTATGAATATGACCGCTGTCCTGGTCCCTGTCATAGATCGAAAAGGCCACCTTTCGGCTATCCATGGACCAGGTGGGCAGGCTATAGCGGAACCGCGCGCTATCGGCGGTGCAGGAGAGGCAGTGGCGGGTGCCGTCCTGAATGTCGGCGAGAAAGAGGTCGCCGTCCCGGTCACGGTAGGCCAGGAACCGCCCATTGGGGGCGATCCGGGCATTGGTGTGATCCTCCAGCAGGGAGGGTACCTGCCGGAAACGCTGCCCATTGAGCGGCAGGTAGTATAACGGAAAACCGTCCCGTTCATAGCTTGACCCATAGTAGATGCCATACATGTCGGGGCCGGGGCCATTGATCTTATTTCGAACCAGGTCCGGAAAGTAGGCTCCAATGGGCAACCCAAACAGGCCGATGGGATCGTGATAGGTCAACCGGGTGGGGTCCGACCCATCCGGCTGCATGGCATACAGATGCCTGCCGGGCCCGCCGTCATCTACATACACAATCACGGTGCTGCCGGACTGGCCGCGATAGACCGGGTACTGCCCATAGATGATGTACCAGCGCAGGAACCAGCACCCCAGGAGCAGCAGCAGTACGCCGGCCAGCAGCAGCAGGGGTTTGCGCAATCTGCGCGGCGAAGTATGAACCATAGCCTGTCACCTTTCCAGGAACATAACGTCATCAGGGGGCAATGCTCCCCTGATGACGTTATGTCTATTCTCTATTCTACACCCGTTTCTTCGGGCTCGATCCTACTGCTGACAACGCTCACCAGCGGGAATCCAGTCGGTCTGGGGGTTCCAATAGGTTCCTTGTACCGTTCGCCACCAATAACGAGAGCTATCGCGCGGCGTTTTTTCAATTTCGAAGTCGTCTGGGTTATCATCTTGTTCGCGAAACTCATTCCTTAGAAAAGCATCTACCTCGTCCTGGAGGCTCTTCCAGAGTTCGTCTGCACCGGACCAGACCAATGAGCTACCTGCATAATGCAACAGAGTTGTGGTCCGGTCGGCACCCCGGGTATAAAAGGCCCAGGTGTCTGCGTCAATCTGTTTGACGCCAAACTCGCGATTGCCGCTGACCGGATGCTCCCAATCACCACCAATCCAGATGGTAGAGAAGCGCCAGTAGGCATGCTCCTGGCCCAACACATGGGCGGTCGTGACGACCGAGCCCCGTTCTCCCGGAATCCTGATGCTCAGAATCGCATCAAGCGGACTGGAGCTGTTCCAGTTATCATCATTGCCAACGCGGGTGCCTGTATAGACCTGGCTGTAGGGGAAGAACTCGCTATACCGGCGGTCAATATAGTCATTCAGGTCAGGGCGCATATACTCAAGCAGTTCCCCCGCACCGCTAAACCCCTCTGGGAGATTACTGAAACGCACCTCATAGTAGTCGATGCTAATGTTCCCCCAGGCCTCTTCTAGCTTATGGACATAGGCCGAGTCAACGCGTTCTGTATACGTTTCCAGCGCGTCGGGCTCCGCATAAAGAATAACAGAGCGGCAGAGCAGGCCGCGCTGGATATCTTCCGCAGCACGAAAGCTAATCAGGTCATCCCAATCGGTCAGCACACAAAACTCAACGACAACCGGTGATAACAAACCTGCTATCTTGAATTGTGCCGTGGTGCCCTGGGGTAACTGGAAGTCATGCGCAATATCACCGCCCACGCTATCGCCAATATTGTAGAGTTGAAAGAATAGTCCCGTTGTAGTTATATCGGGGTCGAACTTGACTACCGTGCCGGCATATCCCGTGTACAACAGGCGCACAAAGTAGGGTTGTGCTGGTGTGATCACCTGGGTTGGTTGGTTTAAGTCGAGACTATATGATACACAGGCAGATGAGGAGGGCCGGATTGCCGCGGTAGCGCCAGTCTCCGTTGCGGTATAGAGCACTGGTTCAAAGACCACATTGGCAATATGCATGTGCGCCTGCCAGCCGTTCGACCCATCCGTACGGAAACGTAGCATAATCGTCTGGTCGTAGAATGTGGCCAGATCGACCAGCGTATGCATCTGCCAGCCGGCCACCGCCGAACTCTGGAACGTCTGGAGCGGGGTAATGGTCTCAAACGCCGGGCCGCTCAATGCTTCAACATACACCTTCACCTGCTCGGTGGCGTTCCGTGGCGTCCAGGCCAGGTAGTCAAAGCGCAGTCGCCCGGTTGAGGTCAAAACCAGCGTGTTGGAGGCCGCCCACTGATCGGGCCCGGCAATCGTCAGGGGGTTGCCATAGGGCATATCCCCGCCCAGCGGCGGTAGGGTTGTGTCGCCGGCAAATGTAATAGTATCCACCTGGGCCCGGCTGTCCCGCCCGTTCCATGCCTCGGCCTGGAAGCGGAGTTGCACCACGCGATGCCGGAAGGCGCTGATATCCAGGGAGGTGGTAAGCATCCCCTGGTTCTGTGCAGCGGTTGGCGACCCAAGGCGGGTCACCGTTGCAAAATTCGGCCCGCTTAACACATCGACATGGAGCGGCACCGCTTCGTCCGGGTTGCGCGGCGTCCATGCCGCGTAATCAAAGTGCAGTTCCGTAGCATCAACTGGAATCTCAATAGGAGCCGAGGTTGCGGCGGCATAGGGCGCGTCGAGCAGCAGGGTGCCCTGCGTAGCATCGCCGGCCTCAGGGATGATGCTGACCAGGTGGGCCTGTGAGGGGGTCCAATCCGGCACATCGGTGTGGAAGGTGATCGTATCGATCCGTGCCTGTCCTCCGCGCCTATTCCAACGTTCAGCCTGAAACTCGAGCTGGATAACCTGCCCCGCAAATGCCTGGAGGTCGATTACGGCCGCTTGCCAGCCCTCGTTGTGTGAGCCCGCTACACTCCTGAGGTCAGTGCGCACACTCAGATCGTCCCCGCTCAGGGCCGACACATGCAGCGGTACGGCTTCATTCGCGTTGTGTGATGTCCAGGCGACATAGTCGAAGTGGATACTCTGGGTATGACGAGGAACCACAAAGGGTTGGGTGCGGACCCAGGCGTAGGGACGCTTCAACCAGATGTGCTCACCATCGGGATTGATCTCATTCAGTGTCGGTGGGCTCTGCGCATTACCAACAAAGCGGATATTATCAAGGCGGGCCTGGCTCGTGCGCCTACTCCGGCGTTCGGCCTGGAACTGCACCTGAACCGTGCGACCACGGAAGCTGCTGATGTCGAGCGTGGCCGTCTGCCAGCCGTCCGTTTGCGCGCCAGTCACATCCGGCAGTGGCGTTTGCACACGAAAGTTGACACCGCTCAGAATATCGATATGCAGCGGAACCTGCTCCTGGTCATTGCGCGGAGTCCAGACCATATAGTCAAACTCGAGGTTCTGGGCATCGGTCGGGACGGTAAAGCTGCTTGAGCGCACTGATTGGTACGGTGCCTGTAACCAGACATAGCCGGCATCCACGCCATCCTGGTAGGGGTTTACCTGTCCCGCATCGGAAGGTATCCAGTCAGAAATGTCGTTATAGAGGGCGATGGAGTCGACCCGTGCCTGCGCATCGCGCCTATTCCAGCGCTCGGCCTGGAACTGCAGCTTAATTGTCTGACCCTGGAAGGCCTGAATATCCAGAACGGCCTGCTGCCAGCCATCCGCCTGTGCCCCACGTATGACCGACAGATCGGTATGGACGCTAAAATCGGACCCACTGAGCACGGTTGCGTAGAGTGGAACAACTTCCGTCGGTTCGCGGGGCGTCCAGGCCATGTAGTTGAAATGCACACTCTGGGCATCATCTGGAACGACGAAGCTATTTGATTGCGCCCATGCGTATGGAACCTGCAACCAGAGATAGGCACCATCCTGGCTTGCGTCATCATTCTGCACGGCCACATCTGCGGGATCTGAAACATCCCATCCGTCGAGCGTCCCCGTTGCAAATGTTCCATTTTGCAGCGCGGGGGCGACACTCACTTCCCGTGGTCCGGTAGCAAAATCAGCATTCTCCGGTTGAAAGACCGGGGTGGGCGGTGGTGGTGCATCCGTGCTGATCGCAACCTGATCGGCATCCGAGAGTACCCAATAGGGAACATCGGTGAACAGGGTCAGTGCGTCAATGTAAGCCTCTGCATCGTGGTGATTCCAGCGTTCGGCCTGGAACTGCAGCTTGATGGTCTGCCCCCGAAAGGCCTGAATGTCCCGGACGGCCGCCTGCCAGCCCTGCACGTGCGTCCCGTGTACATCCGGCAGATTGGTCACGGTGGCAAAATCCGCGCCGCTGAGGACCGCTACGTGCAGCGGAACGGTCTTCGTTGCATCCTGTCCGGTCCAGGCCATGTAGCTAAAGTGAATGCTCTGGGCGTCTGACGGCACGGTAAAGCTGCTCGACTGCGCCCACTGGTAGGGAGGGGGCTTGCAACCAGAGGTAGTCCCCATCCGGGCCGGCACCGTCCGTCTGCACCACAACCTGGTCGGTATCCGACACGCTCCACCCGTCGAGCGCGCCCGTGTTAAAGTCCGCATTAGCGGGATAGGTGGCAGGATCGAGAGCAACCGGTGGCAGCGAAAAGTCAAGGTTGCTTGCGTCGGTGCCGACATCAAGCCGGCGATCAGTAATTTCAAACCGTCCATTTTCGGGTAAGTTGAGGTCAGTCGTTGAGGCAGTTACACCTGCGTGGGAGGTGGGTGACGAGAAAAGCGGAGCAAACGTCGCGACAGCGAAAACCAGCAGGACGATGATGGAATGCCGCATAAAATACTCCTGGGTGAAAATGAAGATTGTAAGTTAGATCAGTCCTGGTCCGACTGTAAGCCATCCGTCTTCTATTCCAACTGACCGTAGAAAGTAGTCGAGCAGCAACTGGAATTACACACCGCACAGGACTGTCATGGTTAAAATTTTATTACACGAAGCAAATAAATAATAGCGTACTCTTGTCCTGCCAGACGATAAACCATGTAATGTATACAGATCAGGATATGAGTACTATGCTAGAGCGTAACCATCGCAAAATGTCACTGTATCAGTTTCGACAATCAAAGGCAAAATCCCCTGTAGTATCGCCTGATGAAGGTTGAAAAAATAGTCCGGATATGGCGTGCGGCAGCAGCACGGTGCATCGAATGCACCCTACTACGGCTATCTACTGTGGTGATGATATCCGGGTTAGATTTTCAAAGTTCTTCAATCGATTACAGTCGTACAAGCCCGCCTGCGGATAGGATTGCGCTGAGTTACGCGCATGGACCAGGTCAAGAGACTACCGGACGGCCGGGCTGCCGTTTGGTGCAGCAACACCGCCGGGCAAGCAAGTTACGCAACCATTAGCGCCGGTTGCACGTTTGAGCATCTACGCATATGATCGATCCACTGAATCTACGCCATTTCCTTAGCTGCGCGGCACCTGCCGGCGGCTTGCCACACCACCGCCGGCATGCTATGGTAGCGGCGTAACCGCAAAGGAGGAACAGATGCCGGCTGGAACCGCTCGTCAACATGGGCCGCGCGGTCTGTTGCGCGGGTTTATGCGCATGCCGATCTGGTTGTACCGGCTGCGGCTGGGGCGGCTCATGGGCGACCGCTTTCTGCTGCTGGTGCATATCGGGCGCAAGAGTCGCCAGTTGCGTTATGTGGTACTCGAGGTGTTACGCGCCGATCCCGCAACCGGTACCTACATCATCGCCTCCGGCTGGGGCCGGCAGTCCGACTGGTTCCGCAATATTCAGCAAACGCCGCATGTGCTGGTAGATACCGGGCGGCAGCGCTTCGAGGCGACGCCGGTCATGCTCGACGCGCAGGAAGCGACAGCGGAGTTGTTACGCTATGCCGAACAGCATCCGGTTGCCTTTCGTAACCTCGCCCGCATAATGCTGGGCCGGCCAGTTGCCGGTGATGAAGACGACTGCCGGCAATTGGCACAGGCAGTGCCGCTGGTCGCTTTGCAGCGCCGCTAAAGAAGTATCTCGAATTATGTAATGTTAATCTCCGACAAACGGTGGCATCCGCTGGTATGCTTGAACATACACCCCCGGCGTTTGCATCAGGCGCGGGGATGACCGGCAACTGCCGGCGCGACGACCTAGAGGACCGAGGTGGGATGTGACACAAGCCGGCATGTGCGCGACTGCTACGCCAATCCGGACGGTGGGCCGGATGCTTATGATTGGACTGCTGATCATGCTCCTCTGGCCGGTTGGCAAGCAACCGGTTCCGGCGGCGGCCCAGGAGCCAGTGCTGCGCTTTGAGCGCCTGACCCCGGAGCAGGGACTCTCCCAGAGCCAGGTCTATGCCGTCCTGCAGGATCGCCAGGGCTTTATCTGGATTGGCACGGGTGAGGGGTTGAACAAGTACGATGGCTACAGCTTCACCGTCTACAAGCTGGATACCGCCGACCCGACCTCGCTGGTGGATAACGCGGTGCGTTCGCTGTACGAGGATCGCCAGGGTACGCTCTGGGTGGGCACGAACAATGGCCTGAGCCGCTTCGACCGGGACACGCAGACCTTTACCCGTTACCAGCACGACCCGGATGATCCGCAGAGTATCGCCGCGCCCTGGGTTTCGGATATTGCGGAGGATGCCGGGGGTACGCTCTGGTTTGGCACGATCACGGGCGGAATGAACCGCTTCAACCGGGAGAACCAGACCTTTTCCGCCTACAAGGTGACTCCCGATGCGCGGGGCAGCCTGATGTATATTGATCAGGCGGGCACCTTCTGGGTAGGCAACTCGGAGGGGTTACATACGTTTGATCCGGCAAGCCGGCAGTTTACGCCCGTCGTCTACGAGCCGACGGAGCCGGGGCGCGATGTCTATGCGCTACAGCAGGATCGCCAGGGCTTCCTCTGGATCGGCACGGAGCAGGGGCTCTACCGCTTTGATCATGAAAACCAGACCAGCACCCACTACACGCACGACCCGGACAACCCGGACAGCCTGAGCGATAACTGGGTCTCGACAATCTATGAGGATCAGACGGGCACGCTCCGGATCGGCACCTACTCCGCCGGCCTGCACCGATTTGACCCGGAAAGCGCAACCTTTAGCCGCTACCAGCACAGCCCGACCAGCCCCACCAGCATCAGCAGTAACACGATCTATACGCTCTATGAAGATCGCACCGGCCTGCTCTGGATTGGCACGGCGGCGGGCATTAACATCTTCAATCCGCGGACGCGCGCCTTTAACCACTACACGGCCGACCCGGAACAACCGGACGGACTGGCGAACAGCGATATTGCCGCATTCGCCGTCGAACCGGACGGCAACCTCTGGGTGGGCACCTGGGAGGGCGGCCTGAGCTACTTCGACCGGGACGCGGCCACAATCACGACCTATCGCCACGACCCCACCGACCCGCGCAGCCTCAGCCACGACACGGTCTATGCGCTCTACCGCGATCGGGCGGGCATGCTCTGGGTGGGCACCTACGGCGGCGGCCTCAACCGCTTTGACCCGGCGACGGAGCGTTTCACCCGCTACAGGCACGATCCCGACGAGCCCACCAGCCTGAGCAACGATGTTATTCCAACCATCTATCAGGATCGGTGGGGCACGCTCTGGGTTGCCACCGAGGAGGGGCTCAACCGCTTCAACCCGACAACGGAGCGCTTTACGCGGTACTTGCATGACCCGGACGATCCCACCAGCCTGAGCCACAGCGAGATCTCGAGCATCTACGAAGATCCAGCCGGCACGCTCTGGGTGGGCACCTGGGGCGGCGGTATCAACCGCTTCGACCCGGACCGCCAGACCTTTCAGCGCTACACGTACGACCCGGACGATCCCGGCAGCCTGAGCGATAATCGGGTCTTCTCAATCACGGGCGATGCGGCGGGCACCATCTGGGTGGGCACAACAACCGGGCTAAACCGACTCGATCCGGGGACGGAGCGGTTCAAACGCTACACTGAGAACGATGGACTGCCCGCCAATGCGGTGCGCTGCATGGTCGTTGACGATAGCGGCAACATCTGGTTGAGCGGCAGTCGCGGGCTGGCGGCGCTCGATCCGGCAACCGGGGCGCTCCGCCGCTTCACGGCACGGGATGGGCTACAGGGGGATGGCTTCAACGGTGGCAGTTGTTTCCGCGCGCCCAACGGCGAACTCTTCTTCGGCGGCTCCAACGGCTTTAACGCTTTCGATCCGCAGCAACTTACGGATAATCCACATCCGCCCCCGGTGGTGCTGACCGGGTTTCACCTGCTGAACGAGCCGGTCAACCTGGGGCAAGACCTGGCAACCCTCACGGAACTGCCGCTCTCCTACCGCGATGCCATAATCTCGTTTGAGTTTGCCGCACTGGACTATGCCCACCCGGACCGGAACCGGTATGCCTACAAACTGGAAGGCTTCGATGCCGACTGGGTGGCGGCCGGCACGCGGCGGGCAGTCACCTACACCAATCTGGATGGCGGCGACTACACCCTGCGGGTGCGCGGCGCAAACAGCGATGGCGTCTGGAACGCGGCGGGGCTGACCGTCGCTATCAGCGTTACGCCGGCACCCTGGCAAACCTGGTGGGCCTACAGCCTCTACGCCCTGGTGGTGGTCGGGTTTGTCGCCGGCTATGTACGCGCCCGCACGTGTGCTCAGGCGCGGGAACTGACCCGGCAGCGCCAGGAACTCGAACACGAACGGCTGGTCGCCGAGCAGTTGCGCCAGATCGACCGGCTGAAGGAGGATAAATTTCGCGCCTTCTTCAACCGCTCGCCGATTGGCATTGGTATCGTGCGCGATGGCGTTATCCTGGATGCCAACCCGGCCTGCCTGCGCATCTTTGGCTACAGCACGCTGGACGCGGTCAGAGGTACGCTGACCGTTGAGCATATCGCGCCCCAGGATCGGGTGGCGATTATTGATCACATCATGCGCCATGGGGAGGGGGAAGCCCTGGAGAGTGGGCAGTTCGCCCTCACCGGCCTGCATAGCGACGGCTCGGAGTTTCCGCTGCTCTACAATGCCACCCGGATGATCATGCCCGATGGTGAGGAAGCAGTTGCATTCTTCATCACCGACATGTCAGACCTGAAGCGCGCTGAAGAAGAGCGCGACCAGTTTTTCACCCTCTCGCAGGATATGCTCTGTATTGCCGGGACCGATGGCTATTTCAAGCGGCTCAACCCGGCCTGGGAGACAACGCTGGGGCTGAGTATCGAGGAACTGCTGGCCGAGCCGTTTATCAACTTTGTGCATCCCGCCGACCGGGCCGCCACTGAGAGCGTAATCGTGAACGCGCCGAAGCGGCATAATCTGGTCTCCTTCGAGAATCGCTACCGCTGCAAAAACGGCACCTACAAGTGGCTGGCCTGGAGCTACACCTTCTGGCCGGATCAGCGCCTCTTCTACGCTGTGGCACGCGATATCACCGCGCAGAAGCGGGCCGCGGATGAGCAGCACCGGCTCTACCAGGTGGCCGAGGGGCTACGCGATGTGCTGGCGGTCATCAACTCGGATCGCTCGCTCGCCGATATTCTGCATTTTATTGTCGGCCAGGCAAACCGCATGCTCGGCGTGGATGTCGGGGTAATCTACCGCTTTCTCCAGCCGGCGGATGGCGTAACGGGTGAAATCTTCCGCGTTGAAGCGGCGGAGGGGTTTGAGGATGACTACCTGGGCATTCTGATCCAGGAAGCCACCCTCACGATCTGCTACGATGCAATTTTGAGCCGGCAGCCGGTCGCCATCGCCGATATGACCAGCCTGCTGGATGGGTTGCTGGCCCGCGACGCGCTTGGCGCGGACTACCGGCGGCTGGTGGTGGAGATCCGGCGGCGCTTCCGGGCCACGCTGGTGGTGCCCCTGATCATCAAAGGTGAGGTCTACGGTACAATTTCGCTGTACGATGCCCGGTCGCGGCAGTTTGTAGACGAGGAGATCAAACTGGCGGTGGCCTTTGCCGCGCAATCGGCGCTGGCAATCGAGAATGCACGGCTGCGGCAGCAGGTCAGGCAGGCCGCCGTGCGCGAAGAGCGCGGCCGGCTGGCGCGCGAACTGCACGACTCGGTGACGCAGTCGCTCTACAGCCTGACGCTGCTGGCCGAAGGCTGGCGCTTGCAGGCCGAAGAGGAACAGCTCGATCAGGTTGTGGCCCACTTTGCGCGGCTGGGCAGTATCGCCAACCAGGCGCTCCGCGAGATGCGCCTGCTGATCTATCAGTTGCGCCTGCCGGTACTGGAGCAGGAGGGGCTGGTGGGCGCAATTCAGCGCCGCCTGGAAGCGGTGGAGCGGCGTTCGGGGATCAACGGGCGTATTCTGGTTGAGGGCATGCTCGATCTGCCGATTACGGTGGAGGAACATCTTTATCGCATCATCCAGGAAGCGCTCAACAATGCCCTCAAGCATGCTCAGGCGGACAATGTTACGGTGACGATCCAGGCGGTGGGCGTGCCACTCATCGTTGAGATTACCGACGATGGACAGGGGTTTGACCCGGACGAGAGCATGCCGGGTGTGGGGATGGATAGCATGCACGAGCGGGTTGAGCAACTGGGCGGCACGCTGGAGATCTGTTCAACGCCGGGGAACGCGACGCGCGTTCGCGTAACGCTGCATCAGATCCAGGCGGACGTGCGGGAACTGACGGTGTAGGCGTTGCAAGAAGATGTTTCGCCCCTACCACCCTGCCGCAGGCGAAAGGCATTTGATCACGGCGGACTACATAATTCGCATCACATACATGGATTATGCGGTGTGGGTTTGGACCACGAACGCCGCGAAATGGGTGAAAAACGCGAAACGCCCCGTGCTGATATGCGTTACGCGATCCTGTGTTTGACAATGGATAGTGTCTCCGGCGAGGCAGAAAAAACACCAAAAAAACGGGGAGGGAATATGATGACCGATACAATCCGGATTTTGATCGCCGACGATCATGCGGTGGTACGGGAAGGGCTGCGCACCCTGCTCCAGCGCATCCCGGAGTTTACGCTCGTGGGTGAGGCCGCCAATGGCGAGGAAGCGATCCGCCAGGTAGCGGCATTACAGCCCGATGTTATCCTGCTCGATCTGAAGATGCCGCGCAAGGATGGTGTCACGGCGATTAAGGAGATGAAGCGTGAGCAGACGAATGTCCGCATCCTGGTGCTGACCAGCTTTGATGATGACGACAGCGTCTTCTCGGCAATCAAAGCCGGGGCGCAGGGCTATCTGCTCAAGGACTCGCTGCCGGAGCAGTTAATCCAGGCGATCCGCGATGTCCACAACGGGGAAAGCGCGCTGCACCCGACAATTGCCCGCAAAGTCCTGCGCGAGATCAACCGCCCGCCCGATCTGCCCCCCGCCGAGCATCCGCTGACCGAACGCGAACTGGAGGTACTGCAACTGGTGGCGCAGGGAATGACCAACCAGGAGATCGCCGGGCGGCTGGTGATTGGTGAGCGCACAGTCGCCACACATGTGCGCAACATTCTCAGCAAGCTGCACCTGGCAAGCCGAACGCAGGCGGCGCTCTACGCCATCCGTACCGGCCTGGCCGATGCCGCCCCGCCGCAGGGATAACATGTCCCGGCGGCAGTGGCGACCCTCAATACCGGACGCTACGCAATCCGGTAGAGCCGGCTACGTAATTCTGCGTAGTTACACCCAGGCAGTATGTAGTTCTCCGGCAGGCACACGCCTGCGTTTCACGCAGCGAAACTTCCGCTTTCCTGCTGATGCATCTCCAGCATAGCTCTGGTAGAGTTGTTCTATACATTTCGTGTAAGCGTAATCTGGGATGTTGATGAGTGTGTTGGCCTGGGCTTTACGGCTCTGTTGACTGTTGCTCTGTGGAACGATAAGTAGCAGCGTGAGTGTGCTGATGAAGTTTGAAGAATAGTCCAGGTATGACGTGTGGCAGAAGAACGATGCAGCGAATGCACCCTACTGCTGCTAGACTCCCGGCTTTCGCCGGTTGTATGCAGCGAATGCACCCTACTGCTGCTGGACTCCCGGCTTTCGCCGGTTGGATGCCTGCCGGGGCCGCAGCATACTTACCAGGAAAGCCTGATCCGGCTGAAGCCGGGACTCCTGAGCGGCGATATCGGAATTAGAAATTTAACGTTAATAAGCCGGGACTCCAGATCCATGGTGTTCGGCTTAAATCTCAAAATTCATTAGCACTATGCTGATCTGCATTACGCTCGTAAGAACTCATCACTCATCGCTTATCACTCATCACTTATCACTCTATAAACTATGGATTCAGAACAGATCGCCCTGGTGCAGGCTTCACTTGTGCATATTCAACCGATTGCCGACACGATAGCCGCGCTGTTCTACCAGCGGTTACACCAGCTTGACCCATCGGCGCACTGCCTGCTCCAGGACGGATCGCCGCACACGGAACAGAGTTTTATGCACCTGCTCTGGTGGATCATTCAGGAGTTGCACCAGCCAGAGCGGGTGCTCCCGCACGCGCAGGCATTGGGGCGACAGCATGCCCACAACGGCGTGCAGAGCCGGCACTATGTTGTGGCCGGCGTAGCCCTGCTCTGGGCGCTACGCCAGAGCCTGCAGCAGCAGTTTACGCCCGAAATCGAGGCAGCCTGGGCGCGCACCTTCGCGCTCCTGGCCGAGACCATGGCCGAAGCCGCCGGCAATGAGCGCCTGCACCCGTCATCGGAGGAGTGAGCATTTGACCGACAGCCATGAGCAGACTATAATGTACGTTGTACTATTCATCTGAAAAGCAGGGGCCACTAGCTCAAGGGCAGAGCAATCGGCTCATAACCGACAGGTTCCAGGTTCGAATCCTGGGTGGCCCACCACTTCCCGCCTGCAGACAGGGTGATAGAGGCAACAACGTGACCGATTTTACCCTGCCCACCCCGGCATCCCAACTCGCCCTCAATCCATCAGCACATCACCCGGTTATCGTTATCGGCGCTGGTCTGGCCGGGCTGACGGCGGCGCTGCTCCTGGCCGAGCGCGGGTTGCACCCCCTGCTGCTGGAAGCTGCGCCCCAGTGCGGTGGTCGCTTCGCCGGTTTGTCCCCCGTCACGCTGACACAGAACAACCAGACCTGGTCGTTTGTGGCCGAGCATGGCATCCATGGCCTGTGGGGGCAGTATCACAACCTGCGCAGCCTGCTCCAGCGCCACAACATCATCCCCGACCTGGTGCCGGCCCGGCGCGAGGAGTGGCTGCACAGCAGCAGCGGGCGGATTCAGCGCACCGAAGCAGGCAGCAGACAGGCGTAGGGTGCATTCAATGCACCGTTCTGCTGCCGCATTCCATATCCGGACTATTTTTTCAACCTTCATCAGGCGATTGGGAGCCAATCCACCCAGGCGTAGGGTGCATTCAATGCACCGTACCAGGCGTAGGGTGCATTCAATGCACCCTACCAGGCGTAGGGTGCATTCAATGCACCGTTCTGCTGCCACATTCCATATCCGGACTATTTTTTCAACCTTCATCAGGCAATTGGGAGCCAATCCCGCAGAACCAGTTCACAACCAATGTAGGATTGCCATACACATAAGCGGTGTTGTCACCCAATTGTTACATACAACGGTCAAAGATAGGGTATGCTGATCACGGCATTCCTGCTGCACCTCAAGCGGATTGGAGGATTGAACGATGCGTTATTCCTGGCGCTTCCTGCTGGTCTTACTACCACTGCTGCTCGTGGCTGCGCTCCAATGGAATAGACTGGATGAACTGTTCACCGCGTACACCCCCGCATCTGCCGATATTGTCATCACCACAGCCGGGTGTACCCCGACCCGCTTCGTCCTGCCGGCCCACCGCGAGCCGCGGATCAGCCTGCTCAACCAGGCGGACGAGCCGATGGTATTTACGCTGCCAAAGATGGCAAGTTCAGTGCTGCTCGATCCGGACGAACGGGTCAATCTGGATCTCCCGCCGTACATCATGGGCGAGTTTGACTTCTTCTGCCTGACGAAAAGCACCCATGTTGCACTGGGTGGCGCTACCGGCGGCGCGATGTTCGTGTGCGGCCTGGACTCCACCACCCTCCAGCCGCATGCGCTGACGAGCGGTCGCTTTGTGATTGAGCAGCACAACCGGCTGCAGCAACTGCTCAGTGCCACCCCATCGCCGGATGTCCAACGATAGCGTCAGGCGGAACCGGGGTTCCCAGCAGATAGCCCTGGGCCAGCAGATGATTACCGGCTCCCCGCAACCAGTTGAGTTGAGCAGGCTGTTCAATACCCTCTACGACCATATCCAGATCCAGGGCACGTCCCAGCGTGAGGAGTGCCTGCATGACAGCCTCATCGTGACTATTCTGTCCCCCAATACCCGCAGCAAATGCCTTGTCGAACTTCAAGATATCGACCGGCAACATGCGCAGGTAATGCAGAGAGGCATAGCCAGTCCCAAAATCATCAAGCGCGATCCGAATCCCCAGACGGCGTAGACCATCAAGCATATGCCGGGTCGTTGTCAGATCGTGCAGCGCGGTATGTTCCGTGACCTCGATAACCACCTGGCTCCCCTGAACCCGGTTTGTCGCCAGCAGCAGCGCGATATCTTCCACCAGGGTGGCGACATGGAGTGACTGCGCCGTCAGGTTGATAGTCACCGTTATGGCCTGCCCGCCCAATTGCCAGGTTGCCACCTGCTGTATGGCGGCGGCAAGCACCTGGCGATCAATGGTGGCAAGCAGCCGTTCTTCTTCCGCAATGGGAAGAAAGACCCCGGGCGACAGCAACCCCCGCTCTGGATGCTGCCAACGAACCAGTGCTTCAACCATTACCATCTGGTTAGTGGGCAGATCAAAAATCGGCTGATAATAGAGCAGCAGTTCATCCCGTGTCAACGCCTGGCGCAGTTCACCTTCCAGTTGCAACCGTTCGCGCAATAGCGGTTGCTGCTCCGGGTGATACCACTGGATACCCGCGCCGTTGGCCTTGGCCTGATACATGGCAATTTCGGCGCGGGTGAGCAGCATACTGATGCTGGTCTCGTCCGGAATGCTGGTAGCAATGCCAATGCTCCCCTCCAGATGTAACGTCTCACCCGCGACAATACAGGGTTGTTGCATCTGCCGGTGCAGTGCCCGCGCAACCTCCAGCACCTGATCGGGGGCAGCCGCCGGTAACAGCACAACAAATTCATCGCCGCCCAGCCGAAAGAGGAGAGAGCTATCCGGAATACAGCGGCGCAACTGAACTGCCATCCAGCGCAGGAGATGATCGCCGGTATCGTGACCAAGCGTATCATTAATCCGTTTGAAACGGTCAAGATCAAGCGAGAGCAGCACCAGGGGGTTTTCCGCAAACCGTAACTGTGCCAGGTAGCGTGCCCCAACTTCATACAGGCTATTCCGGTTGGCACAGCCGGTCAGACTATCAGTATAGGCCAGGTGTTCCAGTTCAACCAGTGCAGCCTCGGCGTGACGCGCATTGGTTTCCGCAATACGGCGGTTGCTCTCGGCAATCAGACTACTAATCATGATGGCGATGATTGTTGTGATAAAGAGCATTAAATTGATCGGCCCGAAAAATGTACTATCACCCCAGAAAACGCAGATGAAGTAAGCCATAAGAACAATAGAACTGCCAATCAACCAGCGGTAATCAGCCAGCAGCAGAATAAATACGGGTACCGCGACACTAATAAAGGCCACCGAGGTTGGACCATAGCTGGCATCGACTCCCAGGATTACCGCTCCCAGCAGCAACCCGGCATTGACATAGCGCGCCGGTTCCCACCCACGCCAGTAGGCTACCGCCAGGCCGAGCGTGCTGACGATAACACTATTTTCAAGCCAGACGTTGCGCTCTGCGGGATAGCTGATGATACTGTGGACGTAGAGAACACGCAACATTACGATCTGAATAATAAAAAAAGTCCGCACAGCCTGCCGGTGATAAAAAATCATTATTGTACTGCTCCTGTGTGGTTCGCACCGCCTGTTCATACCAGTATACTACGCCTGCCCGTAATCTTCAGTCGGCATTTGGTTACTGTGCGATCTTCAGCAAACATTCGCCAGGCCACCTGGCGGGCGGGGCGCAGAACAGCGCCAGATTAACGCGGCGCGGATTGCCTCAGCCGCAGCAGCACAGGCGATTGCCCCGGGTTACGGCAGTGCCCGTAAGGTGGAACTGGAGTGGTGGGACGAGCAGGCGCGGGTGGTCTACAGCGTGGAGTTTGCCGGCGGGCCAGAACTGCTGCGCGACCCGCAGACGAAAGCGTTGCTGAAGTGGGCAGAGTAGGCAGCATATGGTAAGATGAAGCACCAGGAACAGATGAGATCAAAGGAGCCGCCATGCCGCTCTACGTCTACAATTGCCCGGAGTGTGACATTCAGATCGAAGAGCTACGCCCCGGCGCGCAGGCCGACTGGCCCCCCGTGGAGTGCCCGATCTGCCATGGCCTCTGCCGGCGGGAGATCAGTTCGTTTGCGCTTCAGCGCGGGTCAGCGAGCCCGGAGGAGCGGCGCAACGTCCCGGTTGCACAGCCGGCGCATCCGGATGACTGTGCATGCTGCCGCCCGGCGCGGCGGGGATGAGTTGGCGCTTTGCCGGCGTGTATTTTTCACCGTAGAGGTGGGGAGAAGGCAGAGATGAAGAGGATGACATGAGGTGGCCTCGCTCGGTATGCTCTGCGTCTCTGCGGTGAGGACTTTGCCCGAATAATTATTACGGGTTACACTATGAACAATCATAATCAGGTAGAACAATTCATACTCTCGCAATGGGCTGACGAACTCAGCCGCAAACTGGATCGTCCCAGGGAGCATATCCTCCAGTATGGATTATCTACCACTGATTTTCCATTGAATGAGGAACTCAAACTGACTTTTCCGGATGAGTCGTTGGCCCACTTTCGTCATGGTTTCTTCGTCACCAACAGTTCACGCCGACAATTGGCTGTCTTTACAGAACACTGCGGCTACCATGTCTTTCCCGTCGTCGATACCGTAGTTGAACGTATCATTCGAGAAAGGCTTACTCAGGAATAGTTGCGTGGCTCGAACTTCTCTACCGATTGGTTAAGTCGATAAAACAACAGAGCAGCGGTATTGCTACCGCTGCTCTGTTTCTTAACCTGATTGATCTTTTGAGCTACGACTCAGCCTCCGGTACCGGCGGCGAGGTTGGCTCGGGTGCCGGTGTCGGCTCGGGGGTTGCGGTTGGCTCATCTGCCGGTGCTGCCTGCACCTCTTGCAGATCCTCGGCCAGATCCTCGGCTGGAATGGTCAGCATCGGCAGAATGCCCGAGTCGCCCGCTGTGAGACGCGGCAACACCCCATCCCATTTCTCGATAAAGCGCAGTTGGAGCAGCGCCGGTGAAATCACCTCGCGCTGCAAGCGCAACGCCTCGGCCTCGGCCTGCGCCTCTACCAACCGGGCATCGGCATCGGCTTCGGCCCGCGCAACCCGCTGCTCGGCCTCAAACCGCACCCGCTCCAGTTGACGCTGGGCCCGCAACGCCTCCTGCTCAGCGACCTGCTTGGATTCAATTGCCCGCGCAAACTCCTCGCTAAAGCGGAACTCCGTGATTGACAGATCCTCAACCCGGATACCGCGCGGTTCAAGCCGCTCCCGCAGCACCTCCCGAATCGTCTCCGAAACTTGCGGACGCAGGGTAATCAGTTGTTCAGCATTAAACTGCGCCGTGGCGGCCTTCACCGATTCCTGGATGGCCGGGTCGATAATCTTCGACTCATACTCGATACCAATGGTCCGCACTATTTGATCAACGTCGTCTGAAAAAAGGCTATAGTTCAACACCACCTGGGTCGTAACCGTCTGCAGATCTTTTGATGCGGCGGAGGAGTCCGACACATAACGCTGCGTCCGCACATCAATCATAACTACATCGGTAATAAACGGTGTGCGGAAGTGCAGACCCTCGCCAAAGGTGTCGGTAATCTCACCAAAGCGCTTGACGACACCACGCTCGCCGGCCTGGACCACCGTGTAGGAATTAATCAGTGCAATGAGGACAATCAGGCCAATAATGCCAACCGCTACCAGCGTACCGATAGCGCCACCCCGTATATCAATATTCGGGCCTGGCTTATTGCCTGGTCCTCTGCCAATACCACGATCTGACATTTCTGCTCCTTCGCTATTATGTATCTGTAAAAACTGTAGCTCTATTATACCTCATCACACTATGATTGACGCAAAATCGTTGACAACTGTTGCACGACGGCGTGTATCCGGACAATATATGCAGGTATCGTTCAATTCACTGATCCAGAAGGGCATTGAGCTTCCGGCAAGGCGGAAGAGACCAGATCTTTTTCACCAAAAAATTCACAACGTGAATTTTTTGGTGAAAAAGAAAAAAAGTATCATGCTGCCGCAGGCGAATCGGGCTTCCATCGGGCGAAACGTCTGGTTTGCAGGTCAACCGCGTAAGTCGTTTCAATTACACACGCCAGTTTGCCGGGGCACGTAGTGCCGGCTTATGCATGTTGAACATGGAACCCGGATATCATTAGGGGCGCACTTTGGCGCATTTACCAGGAGAATTTTCTGTAGGGAAGTGCTGCTGTTTGTCCACAGGGGGGTGGAGAGATGCTGCAGGCCGCATTGTGCGTACGGCCTGGACCCTTCGCGGTAGTATGTTAAGCGACGACCGGCTGGCGTACACGGCGGCTGATCAGGAAGGCAACCGCAAAGCAGATGATCAGGGTAACAAGTTCGAAGATAGATGCAAATATTATTGCATTTTCGACAAGAAACAGACCAAGAATAAAACCAACACCTAATGCTAATAGAAGCGGTAGTACCAGAATAGCGCCGATAACTCGTGCGCCGGCACCCTCAATGCGGTAGTTCTTCCCAAACACGATTGATGGCAGTTTGCCCATAATCAAGCCCCACATACCGCAGACGAACAGGATAATCTCGATAATTCCCAGCATGTGTTCCTCCTGATACTATAGTGAATACCGGACGTCAGAGCATGCCCACGCAATAGCCTGCCTGTCACGGTAATATCACTTTGTTCCCCGATTGTCTATCAACCAGATACACCAGGTGATGACGACCAGAGGTACCGCCATCAGGCATGCCTGATGGCGCTGCTACCTGACTCCTGCATCATCTGTGGTACAATCGGTGCCCGTAGCATTAACTAACACGACTTACGCGGTGTGGACTGTTCCAGCCTTGTACCGGACCCGAAAACCGGTTTCGCCTGCGGCAGCATGGTACTAGTTTTATCTTTTTCACAAAAATGTTGCACATAGTGCAACATTTTTGTGAAAAAGAAGGGAATCTTCCGCCCTGCCGGAGGCGAAATACGCTTTCAGGTTTCGTGACCGCGTAACGCGTGTAACGAAGAAGCTCTGTATATATCTGTTCTCTATTCGCGTTATCCGGTTATCTCCACAACTTCTGGTTTCCCATATGACACATAAACGCTATGTCGTAGGGCTTGCGCTGGCAATTCTGATCCTGCTGGCGCTGCGGTTGCTCTTCCTCCGCTGTGGGCCGCTTGGTTCCGATGTGGAAAAATATTACGATGAGGTTCACTACATCTGGCTGGCGACCTCGCTGGCCAATGGCGATACCATCGCTGATACGACCTGGGCATGGACACGCGCACCGGCAACCTCGCTGGTCTTGATGGCGCTGGCACAGATAAGAGATCTGCCCGCCGAGATGGTCATCTGTGAGTTTCAGCTTGTCCAGGTGATTATCTGGGCCGGATTGCTGCTGCTGCTGGCAACGATTGCGCAGGGGCTCTTCGGGCGGCGCACGGCGGTTGTCACCGCGCTGCTCTTTGCCCTGATGCCGCTTCCGGCGCAGTTATCGCTGCTGGTCTACTCGGAAACGCTCTTCTGCGCGGGGATGCTTACCGCGATTGCCATGCTCTTCTGCTACAGCCGCCGTCACCATCCGGGCTGGCTGCTGCTGGCAGGTCTCGCCGCGGGTGCCGGCGCACTGGCCCGCTCGGCTATGCTGCCGATCTTGCCGGTCCTGGCACTCTGGGCAGGAACGCAGTATCGCGCCACTTCGACCGGGGAAGCCGGGAGCGATGACCAGAAGGTTGCGTGGAAGGCCTGGTTCACCCGGGATCGGCTGCGTTTCGCAACCCTGCGCTCCCACTTCTGCATTCGCTGCGCACTCCTCTTCACCGTGTGCGCGGTTCTGGTCATTGCCCCCTGGACCATACGCAACTACCTGACCTACGGCGGTCTGATTATTGTTGATACAACCGGCGCGTATACCTTGTGGGCCAACAACAAAGTCACCGATGTCACCGTAACTTCGGCGATGTGGGCCGCCTCGGACAACCCGGTGGAACGGCAGCGCTATGCGATTGAGCAGGGACGGCGGGCGATCAGTTCCGATCCGGCACGTTTTGTGCGCAAAGTCACCTACAATATGGCAATGGCCTGGCGACCAACGAAATTCACTTCGTCGTGGGACCGCTGGTTTAAGACGCTCGAGAACTCCCGCTCGCGGACGGCGGCACTGCTGGCCCAACTGAGCGCGACGCTATCCATCACGCTCCCACTGGCGGCTCTCGGGCTGATCTTTGCGCCGCATAGCGCGGTTGGCGCCAACCGCTACCGGGCTGTTATACTTGCGCTGGCGCTCTGCTTTATGCTTACGGTCGGCATTACACACTACGAAGAGCGATATCGCCTGCCCTTCTTCCTGGTCTTTTTGCCCTACGCGGCCTGGTGTCCGGCGCATCCCCGGCAACTGCTGGCAACGTTGCGCCGCCCGCTCGGTCTGGTTGTGCTGGCCGTGATCATTGCCATCGGGATTCCCTATGCCGCGTTACTCTGGCCGGCGCAGATTGAGAATGCGCATGCGTTGCTACTGCATGGGCGGGGACTGCTACGCGCCACCTGGGGCGATACGACCGGCGCAATGGCCGATCAGCGCGCGGCATTTACGCTGGAGCCAACCCTGCAAGAACCCTACATCGCCGCCGCACGTCTCGCGCGGCAGCAGGGCGAGTTAGCTACCGCCGAGCGCCTCCTGTGGCAGGCAATGGACAGCCGCAATAAAATTGTGCCTGAAGTTCTGGTGCCGCTGCAGCAGGTGCTGCTGGCGCAGGGAGATTCGGACACGGTTGCCGCCCTAGACCGCCAGTTCTCAATCCCAGGCCGCCGCCGTGCCGAGGAACTGGCCTGGCGCGCAGGGATGCCGCCGGGACCGGCACTAGACATCGGGGCCGATGACTTCGGGCTGATCGAGGGATTTTATGTGAGCGAGGATCAGGGTGATGGGCCGTTCCGCTGGAGCCGTCCGGAAGCGCGCATGTTGCTGGCCGGGCCGGGTGACTATCTCTGCCTCCGGCTTAACGCCGCGCGGCCAGATGATGTTCCTGCGCCAGTTGTCAACCTGAACGCGCGCATTACCGGCGAGATGATCAGCCTGGGGCAGATCCATCCGTCGCGCCAGGGATGGAACCGGGGATGTGTGCCGCTGCCGGCTGACCGCGATGCCGGTTCGCTAGAGGTTCACCTGAGCACCCCGCGGTTTAATCCCCACATCTACTATGGCAACCGCGATGTCCGCAACCTGGGTGTGGTGCTGGATGAAGTTGCCCTACACTCTGGTCCGTTGCAACTTGATCCCGCAACCGGGTTGCTGGTTGATCGCCTGTCAACCACTACTGACCAGATAGAAGCCAATCAACCGCTGACCCTGATCGGCGCGAATGGTACGTTTCGCGGGCAGCCGGGGGAGGCGCTGCTGCTTACACTCTGGTGGCGCGGTGTGTCGCCACCACCGACGGGTACCTTCACCTTCGTGCATCTGCTTGATGCCCAGGTCGTAAAAGTTGCCGAATATAATGCACCCCTGGCAGACGGACGGCTTCCTGAACCCTGGGTTGCGAATGAGCCGCTCCTCGACCGGGCCATTCTGCCCCTGCCCGCTGATCTGCCTCCCGGCCTATACCGGCTTGTCGGCGGAGCGTTTGACCCGACGACAGGTGCAGTGCTGACGCGGGTTGATCTGGGGGAAGTAGCGATTACCGCCGAGTGAGTGCTGTCGCGCAACTTACATTATTGCGGCTCCCGGTAGGTCAGGCCAACCAGTCCCAACCCCAGGCCAATGATCACCGGGATGCCGCCGAAACCCTGGAAGACACCCAGATGCAGTAACCCGCCGAATAGCATCACGATAAGTCCGAACAGCATTATTTTGATGCTTGAGATCTGCATAAATCCCCTTGCATAATTCGCACTATTCAATTATCCTGCTAGATGTAGTGTTATCTCGTAGACGCCTGCGGCAAAACTGCTGGTGTAGGGAATGCCCATGCGCCGTACAATAGTCAGGATAGCGGGATTGTCACCCTGGGTGCAGATGGACATTGCCCGCAGGTCGTGCATCCTGGCTGCCCGGATCAATAGATGCAAGAGATGCGAACCCAGTCCCACGCCCTGATAATCATCGCGCACAACAATCGCGCCTTCAGCAGTCTTATCAGCGGCTTTCTGGCAGGCGAAGCGCGCAACAGCGACGATATCATCGTGGCCGGCTGCGGATGTCAGGGCGACCAGCGCTACTTCCCGCCGCCGATCAATTGCTGCCATGCGCCGCGCGGTGCGGCGCACCAGATCGGGATCAACATTATCGAGAGGAACAAAAAACCGGCGCCAGCGAGTGTCGGAGGAGAGCTGCCAGAAGAGGTCAACCAGCCGGTCAGCATCTTCGGGGCAGATCTGGCGCACGTTGAGCCGCCGCCCATCACGCAGTTTGAGCGTAACCGGGGCCAGCGGTTCGGTTTCCGGTACCGCTACCACTACCTCATAGTCCGGCCGGGGTACCGGCACTATAGGTTTGGGCCGGTCCCTACCAGTCGCCCGACGCAATACGCGCTTAATTGTTTGTGTGCCGTTCATTAGCCACCCCCATCGTGCTATTGTCCATCATTTACACGAGTTACGCGGTCACTGACCTGGAAGGTATGTCAACCTCCGGCTAGGCGTAACCAACCAGATCTTGTTCACCAAAAAATTCACAACATGCATTTTTTGGTGAACAAGAAAAAAGCGTACCACGCTGCCGCAGGCGAATCCGGCTTTTGGGGCGGTCAACAGACCAACATAGGCTGCACCGCGTAACTCCTGTCATTTATTCGTCTACAGCGTACGACTATGGCGTTATTCCAATTATAATGCAATGCGTCATGAAAGTGAAGACCCTGGCGATCTAGTCTGGGCCAACACAGGCAAATGTTCCCGTTCACATCGATCTAACCATCTGAAAGGAGTATGCCGCATGCAGGCAGTTCAACACTCCCGCATGCAGCGCAACGCTATGTCGGAATTTCCTCCCCTGATTGCGATTGTTGGGCCAACGGCGGTGGGCAAGACGGAACTGGCGCTCAGAAAAGCGCAGCATCTGGACGGCGAAATCGTTTCGGCGGACTCACGTCAGGTCTACCGCTTTATGGACATCGGCACAGCCAAAGCATCTCCAGAGCAGCAGGCGCGGGTACCACATCATCTGATTGATGTAATTAATCCCGATGAGCCCTTCTCGCTGGCAACCTACCAGGATCTGGCGACAGCAGCACTCGCAGATATCACCGCGCGGGGACGGATACCGTTGCTGGTCGGGGGGACAGGGCAGTATCTTATGGCGGTGCTGGAAGGCTGGCGTATTCCACGGGTGCCCGCCCAACCGGAGCTACGGGCAGCACTTGAGGCAGAGGCGCAGGAGCATGGTGCGGCAGTGCTGCATGCACGCCTGACCGCCGTTGATCCGCAGGCGGCAGCTACAACCGGGCCAGATAATGTGCGGCGCATCATCCGCGCACTGGAGGTATACGAGATGACGGGGCAGCCAATCTCAGCCCAGCAAACACAGGAGCCGCCGCCATACCGCATCGAAACGCTCTGGCTGCACCTGCCGCGCGAGGAGCTCTACCGGCGGATCGATGCGCGGATCGATGCGATGATGGAAGCGGGATTGTTGCGCGAGGTGCGCATGCTGCTTGAAATGGGCTACACCTGGGAGATGTCGGCCATGTCGAGTCTGGGCTACATCCAGTTTCGCCCCTACTTTGCAGGCACAGCCACACTGAAGGAGTGTGTGCAGCGCCTCAAATATGATACTCACGCCTTTGCCCGGCGGCAGGGTAACTGGTTCCGCCGGTTGCCGAACCTGACCAAGATACAAATAATCCAGTAGAGGTACGGTATGGGCTGAATGCCAGGACAGGGTCTCACACTGAGTAGTGCGAAACCCTGTCCAGATTACTCCTGGTCAGAGGGTGCGTATGTTGCAAGCCACTGCTCCAGGTCACTCCTGCTGGTGAAGTCCAGCAGCGCATCCGCCAGTTCCAGCAGGCGGACTGCAGCAAGTTGCTGCACCCGGGCGGTTGTGGCAGCATCCAGCGGACCACAGCGCCGGACTAGCAACCGGAGCAACATTTCTTCCCGACCTTCTTCCCGACCTTCTTCCCGACCTTCTGCGCGCCCCTGCTCACGCAGTTTGCGCATCATCGGGGTTTCGGGCAACCCGTAGTCTCGGGTAATAATCTGTTCGGCCATCTTTGCTATCTCCTCATCAGTACACAACAGGAGCAACTCTGCGAGCAGGCGTTCACACTGTTCGCCGGTTGTTCCCTGTACAACCTGGGCAATCGCCTGCGGGATGATCTGGTCCGGCTGCCGAATGCGGGTCTGCCCAATCAGCGCCAGCAACGCAGGACGATTGAGCGCCAGCAACGCCTCGGCCTCCACTTGCCAGAGCCGGATGACATCGTAGTGCCAGGACAACCGGACCTGGCCATCCGGATCATACAGCGCATGTTGCCCGGTATCACGCACTCCCACGCCCCCCAGGTACAGCACCACGCTACGCGTCGGGATGTTCCGATAGATCAGCGCCAGACGCGTGCCATATTCCAACATGCGCAGGGGCATCGGTTTGTCGCTGCCTGGTCCCTGAAACTCGATATGGAGGATGACCTCGCGCCCATCCTCCAGGGTCACAAAGAGCACCTGGTCGGCGTCAATTGGATCGGGCATGGTCGTCAACTCGCATGGTCGAGTCGTTACCTTACGCACCGGCTGACCCAGCAACCAGGCGGCGAAGTCCGCCGCTGCCAGCGTCATCAACCGCTTGAGCGGGTGATCAGTTTCCGCCATCGCTATGTTCCCTCTGCTTACTGCCAGACATCTGTTCGTTTGGTTGCTTTTAGTATAGCATAAAGTGAGAATAGAAGACAGTACAGCAGATATCTGGCGATGATACGAGTTACGCGGTGCGGATGGTTTCCTGCGCGTGCCAAACCTGGAAGCCGGATTCGCCTGCGGCAGCATGGTACTGTTTTATTCTTCTTCAGCACTGCCGGAGACGAATATTCCTTCCGGGTTCATAACCGCGTAACTCGTAGCGAGAAGGGCCAGATGTGTAGCCAGACAGAGACTGAGGAGCCCTACACCGCTTCCTGCTGGCGGCTGATACGATACTCATAGACCAGGTATTCCAGGAAGGGTTCATGGTAGCTATCCGATGGAATACCCATCCGCGCACGCAAATTCTCGGCCAGTTGTGTCCCCAGCCGAATGCGGCTGTCACGGCCCAGTTCGCTCCGGCGGCGCAGAAACTCCTGAACCAGGTTGTAGTCCTTCTCGGTAATCAGATGCAAATTGGGGAGTTGCAGTTGCACCGGCTCACCATTTTCCGGCTGCGCTGTCGGCAACGGATCGGCCTGGCGGGTCAGGCTCTCCAGCGATACCGTACCCCGCTCCTTGACCACCAGTGTACCCGCAGCCAGATCCCCCAACCGGCGGGCGCGCTGGTCGATAAACATCACCATCACCCCCAGGCCATAGAAGCCGGGCAGAAAGTCAATAACACGGATCAGATTACGGATCGCGGAGGAGACAAAGGTAATCGGACGGCCGCCCTCGCGCACCACGCGCAGGCCCACGGTACGTTTGCCGGGAGTCTGACCGCTCCAGATCAGTTCAAAAAAGATATAGTAGCCCCACAGAAAGACAAAGGAGAGTAGAACCAGAATAGCCGTAATAATACTGGTCGCTGCACCACCAGTATCAAACAGGTCAACCTGCGTCAGCACAACGAAGAACAGGGTAAAGATCACCACCTGGATCAGCAGAATCAACAACGTATCCACAATCGCTGCTAGAAAGCGCGAGCCAATCCCGGCAACATCGTACGCAAATGTAACATTCTCGGGTGTATCTACGGTGTAATGCGCATCCATCTCTAGGGATTCCACTCCTGTGGTAACTCGGCATCATCGGGCGGAGCTGACATCAGATCGGGCGCCTGGGGTTGATCCTTCACATGATCCATGTCATTGCGTTTCACGATCTGCCAGCCGGCCGCACTATGACGCACAACTGTGATAGACGTATTGCCGATGTGATGAAACGGCATGCGGTTTGCATCGGCCACCCCACTTGCGTGGGCAATAAACATCCGCACCGGACCACCATGCGTGACAAAGGCCAGGGTTTCGCCCGGATGCTGTGCCATCATCGCTTCGATGACCTCAACAACGCGGCGGCGGAGTGCGGTGAGCGTCTCGGCCCCACCCCGGGGCACATCCTGCCCCTGTTCCAGCAGCGCGAACTCGACGGGGTGGCGCGCTCTGATCTCCTCACGGGTCAACCCGCTCCAGGTGCCCAGGTCGATCTCGCGTAACGCGGGCAGCATCTCAACCGGTACCCCAACCGCCTCGCTAATGACCCAGGCGGTCTGGTAAGCGCGCGCCAGATCACTGCTGTAGAGCACATTAAAGCGAGTTCGCTCCCGCCGCAGGCGCTGCGCCAGTAACTCGGCCTGCCGTTTTCCGACAGCATTCAACGGTACGTCAGCGTGCCCCTGCCAGTGACCGCTCAGGTTCCAGTCGGTCTCACCGTGACGGATGAGATAGAGGGTTGTTGTTGTCATTCCTTTTCCCCACACTCGTTTATGATGACCCGTCGTTTTTCACCACGTGTCATCATACCATCTTTAAGGCACTGTTGACAAATATGCAGGGGCAACGTACGATCCGGCGTACCGTGTCCTACTCCCTTGCGTTGAGCGAAAACAGGGGGCGCTGCTGTCGCTCCGCCTGTTTTCGCTTCTCTTTTTGCATGGAATGTCTATGACAACCCTTCTGCTCTACAATGGATCGATTTACACGCTCAATCCGGCGCAACCACATGCGACCGCACTCGCCATCCGTGATGACCGCGTGCTGGCCGTGGGCGACCTGCACGCGGTCCGTGCCGCAACCGGTCGCATAAACACAGAGATTGACCTGGCGGGGCGAGCGGTAATTCCCGGCCTGACCGATGCGCATGTGCATTTCACCTGGCATGGGTTTGCACTGCAGCGGGTGCGTCTGAGCAGCGCACCAACCCTGGAGGCGGCCCTGGAATGCATTGCGAAGAAGGTGGCAACTCTACCGCCGGGAGCCTGGTTGCAGGGCGGTGGCTGGAACCATGGGCGCTGGACTGGACGCTGGCCCACCCGTGCTGACCTGGACCGGGTCTGTCCCGACCATCCGGCAATCCTGGTCCGCCGCGATGGGCATTCGATCTGGGTGAATAGCCAGGCGCTGGCCCTGGCCGGGGTTGACGACACAACCCCCGATCCGCCCGATGGGGTTATTCAACGCGACTCGCAGGGGCGCGCCACCGGCATCCTGCTGGAGGGCGCGCAGGAACTTGTGCGCCGCGTCGTCCCCACTCCCACCCCGGCAGAGCGACTGGCGGCGCTGCGGCTGGCCCAGGCTGAAGCGTTGAGCTATGGCCTGACCAGTCTGCATATTCCGCCCAGCCCGATCAGCAGCGATGGTCGTGAAACCATGAACGATCTGCAGATCCTCTACAACCGGGGTGAGTTGCAGTTGCGCTGTCTGGCGCATCTGGCCTACCCGGACCTGGATGCGGCCCTGGCACTGGGACTGCGCAGCGGGCTGGGGGATGACTGGCTGCGTATCGGGGGCCTGAAGATCTTTGCCGATGGCTCGCTCGGCTCTGAAACGGCCGAGATGCTCGATCCCTACACCGGACGCACCAGCCGGGGTATCGCCATGTTCCCGGAAGCAGAGTTGAATATGCTGATCCAGCGAGCCTATGCCGGGGGGATCAGTGTTGTGGTGCATGCAATTGGCGATGCGGCAAATCGCAAAGTGCTTGATGCGATTGCCAGAACGCAGCAGCAATTAGAACAGCAGAACCAACAATCGGTTCTCAGTTCTTCAGTTCTCAGTTCTCCAACGCTGCCCAATCGCATCGAGCATGCGCAGGTGCTGCATCCCGAGGATATCGAGCGGTTCGCCCGGCTGGGAGTTGTGGCTTCGATGCAGCCGGCACATGCCACCAGCGATATGCAGGTAGCGGAACGGCTCTGGGGAGCGCGCTGCAAAACGGCCTATGCCTGGCAGGCGCTCAGATCTGCGGGAACAATGCTGGCCTTCGGCTCGGATGCGCCGGTTGAGCCGCTCAATCCCTGGCGGGGCATTCATGCGGCCGTGACGCGGCAGCGCATCGATAGCACACCGGAGGAGGGCTGGTATCCTGAGCAGCGGTTGAGCCTGGCGGATACGCTGCATGCCTGCTGTATCGGTCCCGCCGTGGCAAGTGGGGAGGCCGGCAGCAAGGGGATGCTTGCGCCCGGCATGCTGGCCGACCTGGCGATTCTCGCGGTCGATCCCTTTACAATCCAGCCGGAAGATCTGCACGCGGTCACGGTGGATATGACGATTGTTGGGGGAAAAGTGCTTTTTCAGCATAATCCTTAGCACATAGCTATGTCAATCGATTTCTTAATAGTATCAAATCCTGAATACAATACCTCGAAAACACTTTTTTGCTAATCTTACACGGCTTATGCGGTCGTTGAGCCGGAAAGGAGTTCCGCCTGCGGCAGCATGGTACTTTTTTATCTTTTTCACAAAAAAATTCACCCTGTGAATTTTTTTATGAAAAAGATAAAGAATCTTCCGCCCTGCCGGAGGCGAAACTTCCTGCCGGGGGAGGGACCGCGTAACTCCTGTAATCTTACTTGTCACATTTCTATAGGAGAAATAGATGTTTCGAAGTCGGCTCTACCTTGCCGTGGTGGGCAGCCATTTTGCGGTGGATACCCTGAACAGCCTGGGGGCGGTGCTACTGGCAGTCCTGGCCGGGCCGCTGCTGCTGTCCAATGCGCAGATTGGTTTTGCCCTGACCCTCTACCTGCTGATGAATGCCCTCTCGCAGCCGCTGTTTGGCTGGCTGGCGGATCGCATGCCTGACCGGGCCATGCTGCTGGCAAGCTTTGGGGTGGCCTGGCTGGCGCTCTTCTTCTGTGTGGTAGCACTGGTGCAGAACTGGATTGTGCTGCTGCTCTGTTTTGCAATTGCGCCGCTGGGGAGTGGACTGTTTCACCCGATTGGCACGGCGAGTGCGGCGGCAGCCGTGCCCGAGCGGGCCAACAGCGCTACGGCTGTCTTCTTCTTCGGGGGGCAGATGGGGCTGGCGCTGGGCCCGATGATCGGCGGCCTGCTGCTGGGGCGTATCGGTAGCCTGGGCGTGCTGCCGCTGGCAATGCTGGCGCTGATTCCGGCCGGGCTGCTCTTTATGGTGCGGAATATGCCATTTCCGCTACCCAAGATCCAACCAACGCCGGACGATGAAACTCGGTCAGGCCCGGCATTGAAACGGGGTATTGCCCGCTGGCTGAGCGTGGCGGTGCTGGCGTTTGTGCTGCTGGTCGCGGTGCGCTCCTCGATCCAGACTGCGTATCAGTCCTTCCTGCCGAAGCTCTTTGCCGACCGGGGCTGGGATCCGGTGATCTTTGGCATTCTGGCCGGGACATTTATGGGTGCGGCGGCAACCGGCAATGTAGTGATGGGCAGTGTGGCCGACCGGCTGGGCCTGCGGGCTGCTACGGTGCTGCCGCTGCTGTTAAGCGTTCCGGCCGGCCTGCTCTGCCTGCAGGTACCCTGGTTGCCGCTGATCTTCCTGGGAGCAGCACTGGCGGGCTTCCTGGTGGGAGGACAGCATAGCGTGCTGGTGGTGCATGCCCAGCAACTGCTCCCGACGGGACAGCGCTTCGCGGCGGGATTGATCCTGGGCTTCACCTTTGCGTCGGGAGCGTTTGGTGCGTGGCTTGTTGGCATCGCGGCGGACTGGTACAGCCTGCCGGTAGTGATGCAGGTGGTTGCCTGGTGTGGCGGGATAGCGGCGCTGCTGGCACTGACTCTACCGGGACGCCAGCCGCACCCCCGACCAATGCCGCGCGAGCCGATTGCCGGGAGTCAGCCGGAGAGCACCGCAAATCCCTGACCATGCTTACAGCATCACTGGCTCATTGCGCGAACGGCACGCAGGCTGGCACCCGAGTCGACCAGGGGAATATACTCCAGGCCGACATAGCCACGATAACCCTGCTCGCGCAACAGGCCAAAGATATGCTCATAGTTGATCTCACCCGTGCCGGGCTCATGGCGGCCCGGCACATCCGCCACATGCACATGGCCGATCAGGTTTATGTTCTCGCAGAGGCGCATGCTCAGATTTCCCTCGCTAATCTGCTGATGGTAAATATTAAAGAGCAGGCGCACATGCGGACTATCAACTGCGCGAATGATCTCAAACCCTTCATCGGAGGAGTAGAGGAAATTCTCCGGGTGATCAAT
>DAOTVB010000053.1:0-3204 GCA_034436755.1 Chloroflexaceae bacterium
AGTCACCCACAGCCAGCGAAACGATATCAGCATCCAGTACCCAGACTGATGCCTCCGCTACTGCCGGGAAACCGCGCCCGCGGACGGCCGTCGGGACGGACCCTCTGCCATTCGAAGCCAGACGTAGCGCAGTTGCGACAACACCACGACCAGTGCAACTTACCTCACCACTGCGTGAACCCCGCATCAGACTGGTTGATCGGAGCAAGTCGGGCGAACTACCCTTTGCGATTACTTCAGGGACGCTGCTCACGCGGGCCGATGTCAACCAACTGGTTATTCAGCGGGACAACTACACGATTTCCGCGCCGCACTGTGTCATCCGGTTTATTGATAATCAGTGGACCATCAGTGATCTGGGGAGTTTGAACGGAACATTTGTTAATAACAAGCGGGTTGAGATGAAAAATACGCTGCTAACGAGTGGCGACCAGGTGCAGTTTGGCAATGCCCGCTTCATATTCCAGGGCAGAGATGATGGCACAGGCGCAGTATTGACGCAACAGGACACAACCAATAACCTGATTGATGCGGGCCACACATTCAATCCCGATATCAGTCCCTACTGGCTGATCACCAGTGAACGGTTGGCTCCAAAAGTTGTCGGGGATGAAACCGTCTCAGCCCCGCATGCCCTGATTACCTTTGAAGATGGTTGGAAGATCCGGGATTTAATTAGCTCAAGTGGTACCTATATCAAGCGGGATACATCTGACCCCTCCCGGTTGAAACATATCCCCCGCCGCATTTTCCCGGGTGATATGATTTATCTCTCACAATCGGTGCAGTATGCCTGTGAACAACCCGAACTGCCGACGCTCGGTGACTATGATCTATGCAACTGGGTGGGACGTGGTAGTTCAGCCAGTGTATTCCTGGCATTTTCTACTCAGGACAAGACCCGCCAGCAACCATATGTGGTTAAACTGTTGACCCATGAAGATCCTGCTCGTCGCCAGGCATTTCTGGCAGAATGCGCGATTATGGCGCAACTAGGGCAGGCTCCCAATATCGTGCCCTATGTCACCCACACGACAGATAGTCAGGAGTTCTACCTGGTTCTGCGCTATATTCAGGGTGCAACCCTACAATCGCTCCTGCGTCTCCGCGAAGAAGCCAAGGTACCACCATCCGTGGTTATGGAAGTCGGCATCCATATCGGTCAGGCGCTGCAGGCGTTACATGATCAGGGGAAAGTTCACTGTGACATCAAACCGGAGAATATTCTTATCAGCCATATGGGTAAAATTTTCCTGGCCGATCTGGGTGCGGTAACGGATACGAATGCATTGCCCACATTTGCTACCCGGCTCTATGCTCCCCGCGAGTTCTACGCAGAGCAACGCGGCGTGGCCACACCCGCCACCGATATCTACAGCCTGGGTGCGGTTATGTATGAGCTCCTCTATGGCAAATATTTTGACCCGGCAGCACTGGCCGGAGAGTCGATGCAAGAACAGGAGGATGTATCCACCCGGCGCGTGAGTGAGGCAATGGCGACAACCACAACATCGGTAGCGCAATCGGGGCAATCCGAGTCGCCGGTGACAACAACAACACTGGAGGGAATTATCAATCGCTGCCTCGGACGGGAAGCGCCAGGGTATTCTCAGGTTTCTGAACTTATTGCCGATTTACAGCAGGCACAGCAACAACTGGAACCATATGCAGTGCAAACAGATATACGCACTATCATCCATGAACTTGAAATGTTTTCGGCATAGATGTAGAAGGCAGGTGTGCAATGCGACATTATCTACGTAACACTTTTTTTCTGCTCCTACTTCTGGCTATCGCCAGTATTGTCATTACGGGCAGCAGTATATCGGTGCGCGCGGCACCCATTGCTTACCCGCCCAACCAGCAGAATGAACTGCCTGATCTGGATCTCGTTCTGCTGATCGATGAGTCGGGGAGTGTCTGGTTTCGCACCGATCCGGAACAGGGATCAGTCGAACTGGATGATGCGGGAAATGTCACGACTTCCCTCCTACCAGATCGCCCACCTTTTCGGATTGAGGCCGCCCAACTGCTGGTGAATATGCTGGCTGCTGAACAGCGCAAACAGGGGACCGCCGATCACACCGTTTCGGCGTATCTCTTTGGGCGCGACGTAGTGGAGGTCACCAGTCGTACTCCCGTAGCGGGTAATGCGCGAGGCATTACCGAGGCCATCCGTGATAAACACTACGAAGTCGGCGCTACGCTTTTCTGGACCGATATTGATCGCGCGTTGGAACAGGCATTGGAAGAGATCCAGGCGCTGCCCAATGAACCGGGACGACGCTCTGTGGTCGTGCTGATTACTGATGGTCGTCCAGAAACAGAAACTGCCAATCTGCAGAATGGTCCGGATTCGACAGAGGCGCAGGCCTATCCCGATTATCTTGAACAGATTAAGCAGACCATCAGCCAACTGGACAGTATCCCGAGTGGACAGAATGGCTGTCCGGGCAGCGAACAGAGCACACGTCCGTTGTATCTGCTGGCCGTTGATCAGGAGGCATTGGAAGCACTTGCTGAAACGCGCTATGTTGATAAAGAATACGAGAATTTTTGGGAACAGCCGAATGTGGTAGGTACCCAGTATCGTCCGGTGCGCGATTTCCCGTCACTGAGTAGCGCCGTAACGCTACTGACGGCCGATCTGCTATGTGCGCGAGGGATGCCGTTAACTGCTCCGCTGCAGTTGCCACAGAATTACACGTTTGATGTCAAAGACAACTATGCATCGGTTATGTTCACGATTGTAACATCGGCACCGGATGTGCCGATTGCAGCTATCACGCCGCCGGATGCCGGCACACCGATTTCACAAGACAGTCCCGGCGTAAAGTTTGAACAGAGCCCGACCAACCAGGTCTGGAGTATTGATCGAAGCAGCTTTACTGATGCCTGGGAGGGCACCTGGAATGTGTATGTCGAAGGGCCCGGTACTGTACAGTTCGGGTTTCTGCCCTTTGCCGAGAACTACCGGATTGGCCTGCTTGCTCCTATGACGGAACTCCACCCGGCGGGCAAACCACTGGATATTGTCGGTCAGGTGCTTGATGCCCAGGAGGAACCCTACCGTGAGCCGGTGCAGGAGTTTGCTATCAGCTATGGGCGCGAAACCGCTGCCGAGCCATTGAGCGAAGAGTCGCTTACGGTTGGTGCCAATGACGATACCACCTACCAGGCGCGTATTGAGCGGCCCCAACCGGG
>DAOTVB010000054.1:0-6602 GCA_034436755.1 Chloroflexaceae bacterium
CGTGGCGCAACCATAATCACCCCAGGCGGGCAGGCTATGGACGCAGGGCAATCGTCACCGCATGACCTCGGTGCAGGAGTCCCGGCTTTAGCCGGTGAACGGCCGCAAACCGGCTGAAGCCGGGACTCCGGAAGCAATGTCCGGATTTATTTTCAACACCACAAAACGCCCGCAGCATGAGTTTCCTCATAGCTGCGGGCGCTGCGTGTGCTGCGTGGTTATGCCAGGGTGTTAAAACTACGACTCCAGCGTGCTGATGTCGCCCACGTCCTGACCGAGCGCCTGGGCCTTGAGCACGCGGCGCATAATCTTGCCGCTGCGGGTCTTGGGCAGGCTGGGCACAAAGGAGATCTTCTCCGGGCGGGCAATCGGTCCCATCTCGTGACCGACGTGGCCCTTGAGTTCCTCCTCCAGTTGCGGGCTGCCCTCGAAGCCTTCGCGCAGAATGACAAAGGAGTGGATAACGTTCCCCTTGACCTCATGTGGCAGGCCGATAGAGGCAGCCTCGGCCACCGCGCTATGGCTGACCAGCGCACTCTCGACCTCGGCGGTCCCCAGGCGGTAGCCGCTGACCTTGATCACATCATCGAGGCGACCAATGATCCAGAGGTAGCCATCCTCATCCATGCGCGCGCTATCGCCGACGGTGTACATCCCGGCGGGCTCCTTATCCCAGTAGGTGGTCACATAGCGCTCGGGGTCATTCAGGATGGTGCGCATCATGCCGGGCCAGGGCTGCCGGACCACCAGCAGGCCGTCCTCGTTCGCTCCACACGAACTGCCGTCCTCGTGAACCACATCCACCTCGATCCCCAGGAAGGGCCGGGTGGCACTACCGGGCTTGAGCGGCGTAATCGGGGTGGGCGTAATCATAAAGTGGCCGGTCTCCGTCTGCCACCAGGTATCCATAATCGGGCAGCGCTCGCCACCGATGATGCGGTAGTACCAGCGCCAGGCTTCGGGGTTGATCGGCTCACCCACGGTGCCCAGCAATCGCAGCGTGCTCAGGTCGTGGCGGCTGGGCCAGGCTTCGCCAAAGCGCATCAGGCCACGGATTGCCGTCGGCGCGGTGTAGAGAATGCTAATCCCGTGACGGGCGATCAGCGACCACCAGCGGTCGGGATAGGGATAGTTCGGCGCGCCCTCATACATAAACGACGTCGCCCCGGTCAGGAAGGGGCTATAGACAATATAGCTATGACCGGTAATCCAGCCCGGATCGGCCGCACACCACCAGCGGTCTTCTTCCTTGATATCGAAGACAAACTTGAGGGTGGCATAAGTACCGACCTGGTAGCCGCCGTGGGTATGCACCACACCCTTGGGGCGGCCGGTGGTGCCGCTGGTGTAGAGAATGAAGAGCGTATCTTCCGCATCGACCGGCTCGGTCGGGCAGACCGCCGAGGCAATCGGCAGGCTCAACAGGTCGTGCATCCAGAGATCGCGCCCGCTCTCCATGGTGACTTCGTGTCCGGAATGCTTGACGACAATACATGTCTGCACACTGGGCGTGCGGGCCATGGCTTCATCGGCAATCTTCTTGAGTTCGACCACCTTGCCCCGCATCACGCCGCCGTCCGCCGTGACCAGAACTTTACTGTTAGCATCATCCACCCGGTCGGCCAGCGCTTCCACACTAAAGCCACCATAGACCACACTGTGGGCCGCGCCGATCTTGGCACAGGCCAGCATCGTAATCGGCAGCTCGGGGATACGCGGCAGGTAGATGGTGACAATGTCCCCCTTCTTCACGCCCATGCTCTTGAGCACATTGGCAAAGCGGCTGACTTCGCGGTTCAGGGTGTGGTAGGAGTAGGTCCGCTGCGTCCCATCCTCACCTTCCCAGATCAGCGCCAACTTGTTGCGCCGCCAGGTGTTGACATGGCGGTCAATCGCGTTATGCACAATGTTGGTTTTTGCGCCGACAAACCACTTGTAGAACGGTGCCTGGCTATCGTCGAGCACCTTCTGCCAGGGCTCGTACCAACCCAGTTCATTCGCCTGATCCGACCAGAACTCCTGGGGATTCTTAATACTCCAGTCGTACAGCTCCTCGTAGGTCGAGAAGCCCTTCTGCTTCATGTAGGCGGTGATGTTAGCATTCTCGACAACCTCGTTACTGGGCTTGTAGATCCGCTGCAAGCCATTGGTCGCCTGATCGGTTCCGTCAGAACTGTTCATCGCCGTGGTGTTGTCCAGCGCGGCATTGCGGGTCTCGGACATCGGTGAACCTCCTTAACTCATATGTTTGGCAGTAGAAGCCGGGACAAGGTCGTAGTGTGCAGGTATGGTATTCTGGTCTTACGGCCTGGTTACTTCTTCTGGACAGGCGCGTTACGGTTCAATGTCGTGATTATAGAAATGGCTTAAACGATTGTCAAAAAGTCGCAAGAATCGCTCAATCCTCAGACATCTCAACACCATACAGACATAGACATACCCATGTGGAAGAGAGAATAGCTCCCGCACACCCCGGCCAGATGTGCGGCAGCCTGTGCAGCAAACCCGGTCGTCACATGACGAGCGGGTTTACTGCACTGTATTATCTGAGTTGTCAGCCGAACCTAAAACTGACCCTTCAGCATATCGGCCGCCTCACGCACCATATCCACGGTGGCATCATCTTCAATGGTGCTCAGGTCGCCAATATTGTCACCCTGGTAGACGGCCCGAATCACGCGGCGCATAATCTTACCGCTACGCGTCTTGGGCAGGCTGGAGACAAAGTGAATACCCTTGGGCGAGGCAATCGGGCCGATGCGGTCACGCACCAGTTGGCGCATCTCCTCGGCTACGCGGTCCTCGTCCGCCGGAGCGATGTGGTTCTTCAGCACCGCTATGATCAGCACACCTTCGCCGCGCAGTTCGTCCTTGACGCCGATAACGCCGACCTCGGCCACACCCGGATGCGACGAGACGACTTCTTCGATCTCGCGAGTACCCAGGCGATGCCCCGAAACGTTCAGCACTTCGTCGGCGCGGCCCAGCATCCAGAAGTAACCGTCCTCATCCTCGATGGCGTAGTCGCCGGTGAGGTAGAGTTGCTTGTCCTTGAACTGGCCCCAGTAGTCCTTCAGATAGCGCTTGTCGTCGTTCCAGAGCGTCAGAAGCATCCCCGGTGCCAGCGGCCCCCGTTCAATCAAGAAGCCCTTCTGACCCTTCTCCAGCGGATTACCGTCCGGGTCTACCACCTCCAGGCGATGCCCGACCGCTGGCTTGCTGGGCGATCCCGGCTTGATCGGCAGCATCTCCAGGCCGACAGAGTTAGCCAGCATGGACCAGCCGCTCTCCGTCTGCCAGTAGTGGTCAATTGGCGGCGTACCCAGAACGTCCTTGCCCCACTGGAAGGATGGCTCGTCCAGCGGCTCCCCGGCGGTGAAGAAGTGCCGCAGCGAGGAGAGATCGCGGTCCTTAATCCAGCTATCGGGGAACTTCTTGAGCGCGCGCAGGGCGGTTGGCGCAGTAAAGACGCAGGTCACGCCATACTTCTCAATAATGCGCCACCAGATGCCCGGATCGGGATAGTCCGGCGTGCCCTCGTAGACTACCGTCGGCAAACCCTTAAGCAGCGGCCCATAAACGATATAGCTATGACCGACCACCCAGCCAATATCCGACGTAGACCAGTAGACATCGCCCTCGTCCACATCATAGACCTGGCTCATCGAGGCATGCAGGGCAACCATATAGCCACCCGTATCACGCACCACACCCTTGGGCTTGCCGGTGGTACCCGACGTGTAGAGAATATACGATGGATCGGTACTCTGCAGGCGGGTCGGCTCAACATGCAGCTCGCCGCGCTGGGCCAGTTGCTCCGTCCAGTCCAGGTCACGCCCACGCTTCATCGGGCAGGGGCCCAGCCCGCGGTTCAACACCAGCACATCGCGCACACTGTCCGTCGTGGCTGCATCAAGCGAGGCATCAACCATCTCTTTAAGCGGAACGACATTACCCTTGCGCGAACCGGCATCGGCAGTCAGCACCGCCACCGGCTCGGCATCATCGATGCGGCTTGCCAGCGAAGAGACACTAAAGCCGCCAAACACCACCGAGTGGATCGCACCCAGACGCACACAGGCCAGCATCCCGATAATCGCTTCCGGGACCATCGGCATATAGATCAGCACCCGGTCGCCCTTGCGCACACCCAGGTTCTTGAGCACACCAGCCAGCTTATTGACCTCACGGTAGAGTTCAAAGTATGTCAGGGTGCGGGTCTTTCCTACTTCGGTGCTCTCCCAGATGATCGCAGCCTGGCCGCGCTTGGAACCAAAGGCATGCCGATCAACCGCGTTATAGCAGATGTTGGTCTCGCCGCCAACAAACCAGCGGTAGAATGGCGCGTTGGAGTCGTCCAGCACCTTATCCCACTTGCGGTACCAGTGCAACTCCTCGGCAAGCTCACCCCAGAACGATGTCGGATCTTCGATGGAACGGCGATAGACCTCATCGTAGCTCATCACTGAACCTCCTCTAAAGCGTTCTTCCTCGAACCTCTTCATAGAGGCAAAAAGAGGGAATACCAGATTTTGAAAGACGTACAACATGTCCGATAGTGCTATAAAGCACAACCAGACGGCGGGCCGGGTTAAGACAAATATTGTGTTCGTTAGTACAGGTTGTGAGGATTTGGGCTCAGTCAGAGTTTATCACAAAATCTGACTTTGGCAAATTTTTGAAACAGAATGAGGAGACGATGACGCGATGACGCGACGAATGGGTGGCGAGCCTGATCGCCTGATCGCCTCCTCGCCGCTTCGCGTCATCCCACCAGCCCCAGGTCCAGGTAGACCGCTGAGGTCAGCGCGTGGAAGCGCGCGTAGTGCTGTTCATTGCCCGGCGTACCGTTGACGACAATGGCGACAACCAGATCATACTCCGGGTCGGCGAAAGCGATGGAGGACTGATACCCGCCGTGGCCGAAGGTGCGGGGCGAGCTATGTTCGCCGTAGCCGTAGGGCACAACCGCGCTGCCATACTGCTTTGAGTCCCGAATGAAGCCCAATCCCCAGTCAATCGTATACCCTAGCGTCTCGTCAACCATGCCGACGCGGTGACGGGCGGTCAGTGCCTCGACGGTCTGGGGAGAAAGCAGGCGGGTACCGGCGCGCTGCCCGCGTGCCAGCAGCATCTCGTAGAAGTACCCCAACTCGCGGATGGGGCCGCGTCCACCGCCACCCGGCCGGCAGGCGACGCAGTCCTCTTCCGCGTCCCAGAATGGGTCGAGTTTTGACTCCGGATTGCCGGCGGTATTGTGCATAAAGCCGATGCGATTGCCATAGGCGCGGAACTGCTCCGGCGGCATGCCCACCCAGGAGTCTTGCATGCCGAGTGGGAGGAAAATCTCCTCGCGGACATAGCGCGCATAGGGTCGGCCATCGATGCGTCGGACCAGTTCACCCAGGATAAACCAGGCCGAGGCGACATGATAGCCCGCCCGCCGCCCGGGTCGCCAGTCCGGTTCCAGAGGCGCTGCACAGATGCCGGCAATCACTACCTCCCAGGGAACGGGCCGCCAGCGCGCCTCCACAAAGCGAAACCCGGCGGTATGGGTCAACAGGTGGCGCAGGGTGACGGCTTCTTTGCCACCGGCACCAAACTCCGGAATATATGCGCTCACCCGGTCATCCAGATCAAGCTTTCCCTGCTCCCAAAGCTGCCCGATCGCCACCGCGGCCACCGGCTTCACCGAGGAGAACCAGAGCATAATCGTCTCGCTGGTCATCGGCAGGCCGTAGCGCGCCTCGCCGATGCCGCAATCGGCCACAGGGGTGCCGGCCAGCGAGACATAGACCTGCGCACCTAGATGCAGGTTCTGGTCGATCCCCTGCGTGATCAGGTCAACGGTGCCGGGGAGGGCGGTTTGGGGCGATTGCATAACGGTTCGCTTTCTCACTCAGATAGTACCGGGGCTATTGTACCGCATTGGCGCGGGGATGATGGCTCTCAGGTTTAGGCTTCCTGTGGTAGGGACGTGCAGAAGCGCGTCCGCCGTCCGCATTGGTGCGGGAAATCCTTTTCTGAAGCGATGATCCGTGCCGGTCCTACCGACCGCGTTACCATGCAGTCTGGCAAAAACGTCGGCACGCGAGGGGGATTATGGCGGGCGTGATCTGGCTTGAATAAAGAGGGACACGCCGCCAGGCAGCGTGTCCCTCTTTGTTCCGTTACCGTCCTACACCTACGTAGAACGTGCATCATCAAGCATGCGGGCGTAGTCACCATGAGAGGTTACATCATGCTTTTCAGATGGAGTTGCCACCGCCTCGAAGACGGTACTATCAACATTGTTTGCGCCTTTGCGCGTTAGTGTATACCTATGCCAGTTTACCCGGTCCGGCCCACGGTTGCCCCGGGCATCATTGCCGGCTCATTTGCCCCGGCTCCAACATACTGCGCCGGGCCAAAGGCCAGCAGGAGCATAAAGATCGGGCCCAGGAAGATCAACCCCAGCGTAAAGCCGATGCCCTTGCCGAAGACCCGTGACAGGTCATGCATTAGCATCAGCGAAATAACCACATTTACGACCGGAACAAACCAGAGGAGCAATCACCAGACTGGGCGTCCGACAATCTTGAGGAGCACCACGATGTTGTAGA
>DAOTVB010000055.1:0-44707 GCA_034436755.1 Chloroflexaceae bacterium
GTTTTTTGGCACGTTTGACGGCAAATTGGTATGACACCAGGTAGTATAGCATGAACCCTTGACAGCGAGCAGCATATGTGCTATTTTTTGAATGAACGGTCATTCAATCATTATACTAAACTAACACGCTCGCGTAACGCATATCAGCATTGGCCATTTCGCGGTGTTCGCTCATGTCGGGGCTTTCGTGATCCAAACCCTTGCCGCCTAAATCGCCGGATGCATGTCAGCACGGGTCGTTTCGCGTTTTTCGCTCATGTCGTGTTATTTGTGGTCCAAACGCCCACCGCGGAACGCGTGTAATTGACACGCGTTCCGCGGTTGCTCACCCAAAAGGACATTTCGCCTCCGGCAGGGCGGAAGAGACCAGATCTTTTTCATAAAACATTTGCACTGTGTGCAAATGTTTTATGAAAAAGATAAAAAGAGTACCACGCTGCCGCAGGCGAATTACGCCGTTATCGGGAGCAAACGGCCCGTTTAAATACGCACCGCGTAACTCCTGTAATTGACACAACTTACGCGGTCGTTGACCCGATAGGAGACTCCGCCTCCGGCAGGGCGGAAGAAAACACCTTTTTTCACAAAAAATTTGCACAAAGTGCAAATTTTTTGTGAAAAAAGATCAAAATGTACCATGCTGCCGCAGGCGAATCGGGTGTCCACCTGGGCAAATGTCCAGTTTGTGGAACCACCGCGTAACGCGTGTAATTGACACGCGTTACGCGGTTCCTGACCTGAAAGGTATTTCAGCCTCCGGTAGGGTGGAAGAAACCCGATCTTTTTTCAGAAAAATTCACAACGTGAATTTTTTTGAAAAAGAATAAAAGGAGTACCATGCTGCCGCAGGCGAATCTGGCGTTTGGGGCCGGCACCAGGCCGGAATTGGGAGGACCGCGTAAGTCGTGTAACTGAAAGGCTGCCATGTCACCACGGACGGCCCAACAAAACCAGACACTGCGCGAAGAGCGCCGCGCTGAAATCCTGGAGAGCGCGCTGGTTCTGTTTGCACGCTTCGGCTACGAACGCACCTCGGTAAGAATGATTGCCCAGGAAGCGGGGATTTCTCAAGGCTTAATGTATAACTATTTTGCCGGCAAGGAAGAACTGCTGCGCGCGCTCTTTCTGCGAGGCATGGAAGATGTGCAGCAGGCTTTCGCCAGTGCGGAGGAAACCGCCGAACCCCGACAACGGCTGGAGCGGATTATCCGCACAAGTTTTGCGCTGGTACAGCAGAATATGCGCTACTGGCAGCTTTTTTATGGAGTACGCATGCAGCCCACCGTTGTTGCCGGACTGGCCGAGGAGATCCAGGCCGGAGCCGATGCGATTCGCCAGACCTTTGAGGCGCACTTCCGCGACCTGCGTGCCGATAATCCGGCGATCCAGGCCGCACTGCTCTTTGCCTTGATCGACGGGGTGGCGCAGCAATATACGCTGGACCCGGACGGCTATCCGCTCGAGGCGGTGATTTCCGAGGTGATTGCCACGTTTTGTAGTACCGATACGTAGCGCCGGGAGCATCTGCCGCTCCCAACACACCAGATAGAAACGAGGATCGTGATGCAAATCCCAGACTGGCTTGACCGCCAGGAATATCCCTTCTCTTCCCAATTCCTAGATCTGGACGGGGGTCGCATGCACTATGTGGACGAAGGGCAGGGTCGCCCGATTGTGATGGTGCATGGCACGCCGACCTGGTCCTTTCTCTACCGTCATCTGATCACAGAGCTGGCGGGAACATATCGATGTATCGCCCCCGACCATATCGGGTTTGGCCTGTCCGACAAGCCCACCGACTGGAGCTACCGCCCCGTCGATCATGCGCGAAACCTGCGCACCCTGATTGAACGGCTGGAACTCAGAGATATCATTCTGATGGTGCATGACTTTGGCGGGCCGATTGGCCTCTCCTACGCCATCGAGCAACCGGACAACGTTAGCGGGGTGGTGCTGTGTAACACCTGGATGTGGAGCTTGCAGGACGATCCGACGATCCGGCGGATGGGTCAGTTTGTGAGCGGTCCCATCGGGAAGTTTTTGTATATGCGCCTGAATTTCTCGCCCCGCGTGTTGATTCGCTCTTTCTGGGGCGACAAATCGAAGCTCACCCGGCATATTCATCAGCACTACACCCGTGTATTTCCGCGTGCGCCGGAGCGCCAATCAACCTGGGTGCTGGCGCGCGAGTTGCTCGGCTCCAGCGCCTGGTATGCCGGGTTGTGGCAGCAGCGGGAACAGCTCCGGGAGAAGCCGCTGCTGTTCCTGTGGGGCATGCGCGACCCGGCATTTAAGCCGGATGCCCTGGCGCGCTGGCAGGAAGCCTTTCCGCATGGCGAAGCTGTCACCTTCCCCGATGCCGGTCATTTCGTTCAGGAAGAGGTTGGCCGCGCGCTGGGGCCGGTTGTGGATCGCTTCTGCGAACAGATATCGGTTCTCCCGCAGGTGTAATCCAGTATATGCTCTGCAGGTGGGACGCAGTATGTTACGCCCCACCTGCGCTACCACCTTTCCACTGTTGTTCAAACATTATAATGCCGGTTTTAATCTTCAATACCAGAAACATACCACCGCCGGTACTATATCAGATCAGGAGTATTGTCATACCAGTGCAGGTGTAAGGCGTTAGAAAAGGGTAAAAACTTCCGGCCTGCCGGATGTGCAGATCCGGGCCGCTTGCGAAGTTGCATGTGCCGTGCTACACTACGATTCCCATAGAATGGGGAATTGAGCACCTCTTCTTAATAAGCGAACAGGATCGTAACCATGCCGTCAACTTCTCACTCAGACGATCAAATCGCTCGGATTGAACGCCGCCTGTCGGACATTCAGCACCTCCTTGAGCATCAGGCTATTGCGATTGCGCATCTGCAAGACCAGATCGAAGGCTCGAACCGGAAAGATGACTGGTACAACGTCCAGTTCAGTGAAATGGTACGCATTCTGCTCCGCGATGTCCGTGAGTTGCGCGCTTCCCTGATCTGCTCGGTGATTAGTGATGGGCCGATCAATGCCCAGATCCTGAAAACTCTACTCCGGCAAACACCGGACGATGAAGATGACCTGGAAATATGGCAACAACCACCAGGTCATTTCAGTGTAAACAATAGTTAAAAGCAGCAAATTCATATCTGTTCAGTATCCAGGCCGGCTTTTTATGTTCCCGGCGTGATCTATCCCGGCGCGCGGTTGGTGCGTTGTTTTGCGTGACCGGCGCTCGCAGACACAACGTACGTGATCCCGCGTTTGGAAGTAGATATCGCCGCCGGCAGGGTGGAAGAAAATAGCTTTATTTCCTGCAAAAGACAAATAATGTACCATGCGGCCGCAGGCGAGGCTGCATTCATCTCATCAAGCGTCCAGTTTGAACCCCCACCGCATACATTCTATCCTTGGCACCGGGTTTGCTGCTGCGCGTCATTGTATTGTCCGGTGCAGTGGCAACCCCGCTGAAAGTACGATCCGTCTCACACATGACGCGCCTGGATAAAGATCTGCTATAGTATGGTCGGTGTTCGTAGGCAGCCTGAGACCAGGTAAACCAGAAAGGAAGGCCTATGTTCTGGAAAAAAGACCGCAACAAGGAGCAGCAGGAGCAGGCGGAAAAGATTCAGGCAACGACCAAGAAGAACCGGGATCTCCAGTCGGAGGTGAAAAAGCTTCAGGAGCAGATCACGGAGCAGGCAAAAACTGCCCGACAGCAAGCGGTAAAGGCTCAGGGTCAGGCCGTGCAAAAATTGCAGCAAGAGGTCACAAAGCTACGGCAGAAGGTACAGTCTGCCGAGCAACGCGCGCAGACCCAGCGCGAGCCGGACGTAGATCTGGAAGAACTGCCTGCCGAGCAGCAGCGCGCCGCCCGCGCGGATGTTGAGCAGGAGCTACGGGAAGCCAACAAGCGGATTGACGCGTTGGAACAGGAACTGGCCCAGCCCGCAGAGAAACCAACCGGGATGGCGGTCGGCGGCACCGCCTGGGTGCGCAAAGCCGGCGGGCAAGGACTGAATCGTCGTGATGCACCGGGGCTCAACTCCAATGTGCAGGACAGTCTGGCAATCGGTACCAAAGTGACGCTGCAAGAAGGTCCGGTCCCGGCTGACGGCTACACCTGGTGGCGCATTCAGGCCGACGACGGCCGGGTGGGCTGGGTTGCCGGGGAAGAACTGGTGACACAGCCGGAGTAACGCAGCGTAGAGCGCGCATGCGCCTGGTATCCAATACATTTTTCAACCGCAGTGCGATAGGATCATCGCGCTGCGGTTTTGTTGTGCCACAACCTGGTATAGAACTTGCTGTGCTGACTGCATTCCAGATTAACCCAGGCCGGACTGAAACGCGAATATCTCTTCCTGGCCGGGAGAAGTAACTAGAAAGAGTGCGCAGTATGACAATACCAGGAAATCAGACATCGGCATGGGCGGCGACCGGCACCGTTCCCTCCTTTCCGCCGCTTGAACGGGATTTGTCCGTTGATGTCGTCATTGTTGGCGGGGGCATCACCGGCCTGACGGCGGCCCTGCTCCTCAAGCAAGCCGGGGTGAAGGTAGCGCTGCTAGAGGCACGGCAGATCGGCAGCGGCGTATCGGGGAAGACCACCGGGCATCTGACCGAGTCCCTCGATACGCGCTACCAGACTTTTATTCAGGAGTATGGCCTGGACCGGGCCCGCCTGATCGCCGAGGCAAGTCGCGCCGCTATCGAGCGCGTTGCCGCGTTTGTGACGGAGGAGCAGATCGACTGCGACTTCCTGCGGGTACCCGGCTACCTCTACACTGATATGGACGATCAGGTGGAAGCGATCACGTCGGAGTATGATGCCGCCCGGCGGTTGGGCATCCCGATCACCCTCGTGCCGGAGACACCGCTGCCCTTCCCGGTGCAGGCCGCCGCGCGCTTTGACAACCAGGCGCAGGTTCATGCCATGCGCTACCTGCAAGGGCTGGCCGGAGCTGTTTCCGGTGATGGCTGCCACATCTTTGAGCAGACGCGCGTTGTGCATATCACCGATGGTACGCCCTGTTCGGTTCAGACGGAGCAGGGCCGACAGATTACGGCCACAGCGGTCATGCTGGCAACACACGCACCGATTAACAGTCCGGCCTTTCTTCAAGAACTACTGCCGATTATTCAGACGCGGATTTATCCATACCGCTCCTATGTCCTGGGCATCCGCCTGAACCAGCCGACAGCGCCGGTCGGGCTGTTCTGGGATACCGCTTCACCCTATCACTACACCCGGAATTTCGCCGGTGAGGAGAGCAATCTACTGATCGTCGGCGGAGCGGATCACAAGACCGGGAGCATAAACGATACCACCGAACCCTACCGCAACCTGGAAACATATGCCCGCGAACACTTCGATATCGCCGCCGTTGAATACCACTGGTCTTCCCAGGTGTACGAACCGGCCGATGATCTGCCCTTTATTGGCAAAGCGCCACTCTCGCGGGGGGTGTATGTTGCCACGGGTTATTCGGGCAACGGAATGACCTACGGCACCCTGGCCGGAATGCTGCTCACCGACGCGTTTCTGGACCGCCCCAATGCCTGGAGCGAACTCTACAGCCCGGCACGGCTCAAGCCATTCACGGGTGCAAAGGAGTTTATCAGCGAGAATATTGATGTCGCAACCCACTTTGTCGGCGATAGAGTAGCCGGCGGTACGCAAGAAGTCGCCGATATCCCCGCGAATGCAGGGAGCGTTGTCCGAATCAAGGGGGACCAGATCGCGGTCTATCGGGATGCGCAGGGGCAGTTGCACGCATGTTCGCCGGTGTGTACCCACGCCAAATGTATCGTCCACTGGAATACCGTTGAGCAAAGCTGGGACTGCCCCTGTCACGGTGGACGGTTTGATGCCCACGGCAAGGTATTGCATGGACCGCCGGTCAACGACCTGGAGCCGAAAAACCCGGACTGGTGATCCCGTGGCACGCTTATTGCTGAGTAATCATATGAGCGTGCCTACGGGCATGAATTGTATTCGGAAGCATATTAGATGGAGGTTTTGTATGGGTCCCATTAACATTATTCTCTGGCTCCTGTTCGGCGCATTGATCGGCTGGCTGGCAAGTATTGTTATGCGCACCAACGCCCGGCAGGGTGCCATTCTGAACATCGTTGTCGGTATTGTCGGCGCGCTGCTCGGCGGCTGGCTCTTTGGCTTAATTCTCGGAGCAGGGAACACGATTAACCAGGGAGACTTTAGCCTCGGTTCGCTGCTGGTATCATTTCTCGGTGCTGTCGTTCTTCTGGGTATCGTGAATCTGTTTACACGCGGATCGGTACGTTAGCCTGGCAGAGAGAGATCTGACAGGTCGCCAAAGACCTTTCAGGTTTAACACCTACTTCATAAAGATGGAGATGGTGCATATGCGGAGGGAAATCGTATGCACCGTTTCCGTCTTTTTCGGTACTGTGTGGAACAGCAAGAACAGATAGCGAGTATATGGAACAATTACAGAACAGATTGCAGAACAGTCGATATAGACAGTGGCTTGTTCCAACTCTCCTGATCCTTTTGCTCATCTCGTTCAGCCTGCATCTCTGGACCCTGACCACCCTCAGCAGCCTGCGCACGCTGGCCCGCACTCAGATGTTCGATCTGTCGCAGGAGATCGAACAGATTGAGGAGGATGTGATCGAGGTTAATGTGAATATCGACCAGGAGGTACCGATCAGAGCTGATATCCCCGTGCAACAACAGGTGACAGTACCTATCAATACATCGGTAGCTTTAAATGAAGAGGTCGAACTGAACCTGGATAATTTCGTCTTTGATGTACCGCTGGATATCGACGTGCCGATCAGTACTACCGTGCCGATTACCATTGATGAAACCGTTACGGTCAGTACCACGGTTGACCTGGAGTTGACCGCCCCCCTCTCCGTGGCAATTCGTGACACATCGCTGGCAGCTTACCTGGCAGATCTGCGGCAAACGCTGATTGATCTGGGTGAGCGGTTGTAGCAGGAGGGTAGAACAGGATGGCTGTGCAAACGCAACCCGGTCCACGCGTGACCCACCTGCCGCCGGCAAAGCAACCGCGTCGGCCAACGGTCATTGATGTAGAGGATGTCGATTTTACCTTCACCCGTGAGACCGGCGTCTTTGACCTGACTTTTCAGGTACCGGCAGGAACGATTTTCGGGCTGATCGGGCCGAGCGGTTGTGGCAAAACCACAACGGTACGCCTGCTCAACGGCCTCTACCGGCCGGATCAGGGGAGCGTCCGGGTTCTGGATCAGCGGAAGAACCGCTTTACCACGCGTACCCGCGAGCGCATCGGCTACATGCCGCAGCAGTTTGTGCTCTACCCTAATCTGACGGTCGGCGAGAATCTAAACTTTGTGGCATCGCTCTATGGCCTGGGCTATATGAACAGGCGCAAGCAACTGCGGCAACTGCTGGAGTTTGTCGAACTGGCCGATGTGCGCAACCGGCTTGCCGGGAAGTTATCCGGCGGTATGCAGCGTCGGCTGCTCCTGGCCTGTTCGCTGGTGCATAATCCGGTCCTGCTCTTTGCCGATGAGCCAACGGTGGGGATCGATCCGGTGCTGCGGGCAAAGTTCTGGGATTCGTTTCACACGTTGCGCGACCAGGGGCATACCCTGTTCATCACTACGCAGTATGTCAGCGAGGCCGCCTACTGCGACCTGGTCGGGGTGATGCGTGCCGGCCGGTTGATCTACTTTGATACGCCCGAAGGTTTGCGCCGGCAGGCTATGCAGGGCGAGATCATCAAACTAACTGTTACACCGGAACGCATCATGGATGCCGCGCGGTTGATCTACCCGCATCCGGAGGTGAATGAAATTCGTCAGGATCATACGCAACCGGGAATGCTCTATGTGTATGTTACATCTGCCGCAGAGATGATTCCGACCCTGGTTACGCTTCTCGGTGATCACCCTGAAATTACGGTAGAACAGGCGGAAGAGTACCAACTCCCATTCGACGATATTTTTATCGCACTCATGGAGAAGGCAGATCAGGCGTATGCTTAAGCCGTTTATTCGTCTCTTCTCATTCTTTGGCAAAGAGGTCAACGAGATCCGCCGGCAGCCGCGACTGGTGCTGAGTCTGATGCTCGGCCCCTTTGTTATCCTGTTGCTGTTTGGTATTGGCTACACCGGCGAGCGCCCACAGTTGCAGACCACCCTGGTTGTCCCAGCCGATATGGATCAGGCACTGCTTGAACAGGTCCAGCAGGTTATCTCCGTCAACTTTGAGCTGACCGACGTCACGGCTGACCGGACGGTAGCCCTCGAACAACTGCAAACAGGGCAGGTCGATGTCGTCGAAATTTTGCCCGAAGATATCGAGGAGCGCGCCCTCAATGGCGAACAGTCCCCGGTGGCCTTCAAATATAATGCGATCAACCCACTGAATGAGCAGTGGATCCAATACCTGGCCTATGCCCAGGTCAACGAGATTAACCGCGCCATTCTGCTGGAAGTTACGCGCCAGTTGCAAGACGAGGCCACCACAATCCAGCAGCAACTGGATCAGGTGTATGACCAACTTGGCGCAGTTGAGAGTGGTATGTCGGCGGCGCAACGCATCGAGACGCAGCAGTCACTTGGGCAACTGCGTGATGCCATCGGGGTGCTGGCAGCCAATCCGCTGCTGCTGCGCCAATTGAGTGATCCCGGCATGAGCGAAGCGGAGACCCGCCAGGAACTCGATCAACTGCGCAGTGATCTGGAAGATATTGAGCAGGCGCTGGACGAAGGCTCGCTGGAGCAGCAACAGACGCGCATTGAAACCACGCGCCGGCGACTCGAGACGCTCCGCGATCAGATTGAGACCTTTGCCAACCTGCCCCCGACAGTCATTATCTCACCGCTGCAACGCACATTCGAGAATCTGCGCGGGCACTCGCTCGATCTGATGACCTACTACGCCCCCAGTGTGCTGGCGCTGATTGTGCAGCATATTGCCGTAACGCTGGGCGCACTATCGCTGGTACGTGAGCGGCTCCTGGGCGCGCTGGAACTCTATCGCGTCGCGCCGGTGTCGATCCTACAGATTCTGCTGGGGAAATATCTTGGCTACACCCTGTTTATCAGCCTGATTACCGGTGTGCTGATTGGACTGATGCGCTGGGGGCTCCAGATCCCCTTCCTGGGTAGTCCCCTCGCCTTTATCGCGGTGACGCTGCTCTTCATTCTGGCTGCGCTGGGCGTTGGCTTCTTGATCTCCGTCCTCTCGACCTCCGAGAGCCAGGCAGTGCAACTCTCGATGCTGGTGCTACTACTCTCGGTCTTCTTTAGCGGCTTTTTCTTGCCTCTGGAAAACTTCAAAGATCCGATTGACCTGGTCGGGTATGGCATCCCGCTGACGCATGGCATTAATGCGTTTCAGGCGATTCTGCTGCGGGGATGGTCCCCCGACAACACCACCTGGCTGATCCTCGGCAGCATTACCGGCGCTACCTTTGTGGTCGTCCTGATTATCTCCGAGATCCAGTTTCGCCGCGCCTGATCCACCGGTCGGCAACCAGAAGGTGACAACACCCCGGCAATCAGCAGGCCCAAAGCGGGAACCTGATGAATTGCCGGGGTGTCGCAATGACTATGGTTATGCCGCTATACGGACGTCAGCAGCCAACCAGCGGCTGGAACCTGGATGTGGGTGTCGCAATGACTATGGTTATGCCGCTATACGGACTACGGACTTCAGACTACCGACTACGGATCTAAAGATTAGGCCGCAGTGCGCTGTAGTAGTGTTGCGCCCAGTAGCTGCTGTAGAGGCTGGCAACCCCCACACCCTGCCCCGGACTCAACGCCTGCACCACATTCCCCCCACCGATATAGATCCCGACATGGCTGATGCCGGCGGTGTAGGTGTTGGCAAAGAAGACCAGATCCCCCGGCAGCAGTTCCGACTGGCTAGAGATGATCGCACCATACCGGGTGTTGTACTGGGCTGCCGCGTTATGTGGTAGGCTTAACCCAAAATTGCCGTAGACATACATCGTAAATCCGCTGCAGTCAAACCCACTTGGACTGGCCCCTCCCCAGACATAATTTACCCCCACAAACTGCATGGCAAAATCAACCACCTGGCTTGCCGGAACAACCGGCTCAGGTGTCGGTTCCGGCGTGGGTGGCGGTGGTTCGGGAGTCGGTGATGGTGGTGGCGGCTCCGGCGCGGGTTCCGTTGGCAACGGCTCCGGCTCCAGATCGGGTTGGGTTGGCTCCGGTTCTGGTGCAGGCTGCGTTGGTGACGGCTCCAGCGCGGGCTGCGTTGGCTCCGGTTCCGGCGCGGGCTGCGTTGGCTCCGGCGCGGGTTGGGTCGGCGACGGTGCGGGTTGGGTCGGCGACGGTTCCGGTGCGGGCTGCGTTGGCGACGGCGCGGGTTGGGTCGGCGACGGTGCAGGTTGCGTTGGCTCTGCGGGCGGTTGCGTCGGTGACGGCTCCGGCACAAACCGTTCCGCCGGCGGTTCGGTTGGCTCTGCGGGCGGCTGCGTTGGCGACGGTGGTGGTTGGGTCGGCTCCGCCGGCGGCTCGAAACGCTCTTCCGGTGGCTGCGTCGGATCAGCGGCCGGACGGATTGGTTCTGGTTCCGGCTCTGGCCGGGCTGGTTCCGGCTCGCGCTGGAACGGCTCGGATGCGGGTTGCTCCGGTGCAGCGGGCTGGTTGAAGTTGTCTGACTGTGCCACAACCTGGGGCTCCGGCTGGGGTAGGGCCGGGATATTCTGCGCCGCCGGCACCCGCCGCACAACATAGTTGCTGGCGCTGACCAGTTCGCTCGACACCCAGCCAACCGTTCCCTGGGGTGTGCGCACCTGCAGCCAGTCGCCATGGCGCCCGAGCAGATCAAGCGTGGTATCGGCGGTTAGCTTTCCTATCCGGTTGTAATCGGTACCGGGACCACCGCGCAAATTGACGCTCTGCGCGTTAATTGCACCCACCAGCGCCGGATCAGGTTCGGGCACGCTGCTAACCACCTCAACCCGCTCAATAACACCATCGGCGATGTCCAGATATTCGCCGGATACCCAGCCAACTGTTCCTTGCGCAGTCTGGACCTGCAGCCAGTCGCCATAGCGCGCCAGCAGCTCCAGGCTGGTTCCATTCGGCAGGCGGGTCAATCCCACATAGGTTGTACCTGGCCCATCGCGCAGGGCCAGATTGGATGTGTTGACCGTACCCACTCTGGGCGGTGGTGGCGCAGGGATGTTGCTGGCCTCGGGCAAGATCTCGCGGGCCGTTGCATTGACATTCAGCAACTCGGCTGCTACCCAGAAGATCTCCCCGCCACGGCCGCGTACCTGGAACCAGTCGCCATGACGCGCAACTACCTGCACCGATGTGCCCATGGACAGCGTGCCAAGTTGGTCATATTCGGTGCCGGGCCCGGTGCGGATGCTGGCGCTATCAACGACCGTATTCGCAACGGTCGTGAATGGTCCGTGCAACCGCGGCTGTGACTCAATCACGGGGAGCGCGTCAATGGCGGCGAACGCTTCATCGGGTACCGGTGTATCGCCGGTGTACTCGTACTCCGACGATGCCGGGAAGACGGGTGCGACCAGATCGGACAGGAAATTGCCGGTGTTCCCCGAATTTGCCCGGCTGGTCGTCAGCATATCGGCCGGTAGCCGACTGACGATGCCGGTTAACACCACCAGAACCACGATGAACAGATGCAGCAGGGTACGCGGAGCGGGTTTCCACATAGATACCCAGGTCCACAGCCGACTGGTGCAGACGACGGCAAACGTTAGCAGGGGACGGGCCAGTTTGCCCGCGCGTGCATAACGCTGCCGCCGTCGCAGTGCTCGTTCCTGGAGCTCGCTCAGATCGGGTTGAGCGTCCGAAGGGTGCGAGAAAGGTGCCATTGCTTTCCTCTCACTCAGGTCAACATGAACCATAGCCGGATGTTGCCGCCAAACATCAGGAAGTACGCGATCAGGGCGCTGGAGCTACCCGGCAACAGGGTTTCAGCGAGTAGCAGCATATTTCAATGTGTTGGTATGTTCCGCCTTTAGCCCGGCGGAACATACGCACTCAGGGCGAACTACGTACCTTCTGAGCGTACTACTTTCCCGATGGCACAACCAGCATATCCACATACCCGGTGGACGCGGTCTGGCCTTATCGTACTGCCACGGGAACCTGGGCCGCAACTGCCGGGTCAACTGTCAGCAGGGTCACGCTGACCCACCCGGTCTGGTTGCGCGGATTGATAATCTTGTACCAGGAACCATCGGACGTTTTTGCCACCAACTGCACCGTCTCGGCGGCATGGATTTGATCCAGTACCTTCCCCTGAAGGTTGGGAAATGCACGTACGTTGCCGCCGTTAAAGACCGTCGCGGTTAGCCCGGTTGGATCAGTCGGCTCGACTGGCGGCACCGCTGCCTCCGGTTCCTCCGGGACAACCGGCAGAGCCGGTGCAGCCTGTCCGGTCACGGGAACCTGGGCCGCGACTGCCGGGTCAACCGTCAGCAGCGTTGCGCTGACCCACCCGTCCGCTGCCGGTGCTTCGACCCGGTACCATGTGCCGTCTGCCGTCTGCTCCTGAAGCAACACGGTTTCCCCTGCCTGCAGTTGACCAAGTACGGCTCCCTGGAGAGAGGGCGCACTCCGAATATTACCACCATTAAAGACTGTGGCTGCCAGCATGCCCGGCGCTATCTCCGGTTCACCGAGATCCTCTAAGGGAGTAACTCCGCCGAAGAAGGGTGATGACCCCAGATCCGGCTGTTCCAGCGCGATGGCATCGGTGGGCTCGACAATGTTGATATCACCATCAAAATCGTGCATATGCACCATAAAGTTAACACCAATGAGTTGCTCCGGCATATCCGGGCTATACGCTTCGATAAAGAGCTCTAACTTGTGGAGATAGCCGTCGTCACAGATCCAGCTTTTGACCTCCGCCGACTCAATATCATTGGGATTAAAATCCTGACCGCTACCGGACATGTCGCTGCCGGACATGCTGTTCAGTTCTTCGATGGCGCGCAGGGTCGCTTCCCGGTCCATTGTGTAGACATCGCACTCCTGGCCGTCAAGCGACTCGCTACCGGTCAGGGCAAAATCGAACACCTCGATGAACATTTCGAGTTCAGCCATATCCAGTTCTTCGCGGAACGCGTCGGGTGTTACGGGCACACTCGACATACCGCCCAGGCTCTGCTCGCCCCGGTACCAGCGATCTTCGGGCGCGCCCAGAAATGCCGCCGGCCCGTGGATGTATGAGTGCCCATTATACTGGATAATTTCGAGACCTTTGTCCGGATCCATCTCCAGGAACAGAGCCGCCAGGCCGGTGATCGCCATGTGCGAGTTGTTGTTATCAACCTCGCCGGTGATATGGAACACCGTTGCCGGCTGATTGGGGTCGAGCGAAACATTCCCCAGCATCATCATCGCCTCCGGGGGCAACCCGGTCACGGACAGATCCAGCTCCATCCGAAAGACTTTTGCCTCGAAAGATTGTGCCAGCGCCGCCACCAGAGCAGCCTGCGCTCCTTCCGGAGTGTCGGCCGGCGGTGCCGGGGTAGCGGTAGGCGTTGTGGTCGGCTCCGGGGTGGGGGTTGTGGTTGGTTCAGCGGTTGGTGTAGACGTTGGTTCGTCTACTGCCTCGGTTGGTTCTTCCGGAGTCGCCGTAGCTGCGGCGGGCTCCTGCGCGACCGGTTCGGCCTGACTCTGACCGCAGGCCGTGGCAAGCAGTAGCAGCAGCACCAGTAGTGATGTTGGTAAGATTGACTTCGACATAGCGTGATCTCCTTCCTGCGGGTATGTGATGAATGGTCTGATTAGGGATGGAGAAATTCGTGTTCCGGTAGGCCAGATTCTGGTGTGGCCGGCTTATGCTGCTCCAACCGATACGCGTTGCAACAGAGAAAAATGAGGACTGCGCACAATCCCCGGCTAAGACTGTAACATGTCGCAGCACCAGAGTAAATAGCACAAAGGGTTAGACGCCGCTAGTACCACTGCCATACACGCTGGTTTGTACACCGGGTCATAAGCAGGTTATCGGGCATTCTTATCAGCTTCCAGTTGGTCATAGGTCAGCAAATTGCGGCAGAGTGGGGTTCCGGCAGGGTGGAAGAGATGTCCTTTCCACCCTGTCGGGGAGAAACCGTTTGCGCATGTTAGCGCTGCACCAGGGGGAGATAGACCGGCTGAACCAGCCGGAGCGTGTAGAGGCTGGAGCGATTGGCGAGATTGTCATCGGCGAAGGCATACAGGACCGACGTCTGCGCCACGTCCACCTGAATGGGGCCGGTGTAGCGCTGGTAGGTGTCCCCATCGAGCGAGTAGTAGACCGCCTGCACGCCGACGCCACTGTCGGTAGCGGTCAGTGTCACCGTAGTGCCGGCGGACGGCCCGCTGCTGCTGCCGGTCAGCGTTGGGGGCAGGAGATCATCTGCTCGATCACCGTCAACTGCTACGGTCGGGGCAATGCTGGTCTCAAACTGCCCATCGCCGTCGCCGTCGAACTGCAGATCGGCGACATCCTGTGGTGCGATGTCAAGCCGTGCCGTGCCACTGGTTGGGAAGGTCAGATCCTGGTAGCGGATCGCCCGCGTTTTCGTTGTGCCATCTCCGGCGGTCAACTCCAGCGCCAGCGGATCGGTACCGACGGGAAAGGTGATGGTGTAGTTCTGGCGCAGCGGTAGCACAACCAGGTGCGCGTCGGCTCCCAGGCGATAGGTAGTGACCTCCGGGAGTTCCTGCTGGAGATTGTTATTCGGGCTCACCGCCTGCGTGCTGACACCCGCCGCGTCCGTGATCGTAACCGCCGCCGTGCCGGACAGCCGCAGGTAGTAAGCCGCATCGGCCGGGGGCAGCGGCCTGGCATCCTGCCCCGTGACTGCCTGGAGTTGGGCTGGTGACGACTCTAAGATGGCCCGCAGGCGCGCATGCACTTCCGGATTCTTCACCAGGCCGGTATGTTCCGCCCGCGCAAGCTCGGCCCGGTCGGTGGACTGCGAACAGATCGGGTAGATAATGCTGCCGGGCGCGTTAAGCCCCGTGCCGGGAATGCCGCTGGGCGTGCAGGGAATATCCGTCACAACATTCGCTACCCGCGCCGCACTGAGCAGCGGTACTGTCTGATCGCCCCGCACCATCGCCGCCGGTCGGGTGGTGTCAAATTCCTGGTGCGGCTTGCAGTTGAAGATGCCCAGGATGCTACAGCGCACCCGAATAACGCTGTAGATGCTACCCAGGGTGTCGTCGATCTTCCGGATGCCGACGATATGGTAGTACTCCACATCACTCTGATCGCTGGTCCAGTTATCCTGCCCATCCCAATCGTGAAAGGTGGCACCCGTTGTTCCCGGCGTACTACGCGGATAGCGGCGGTCCAGCAGGGGAATAAGCTGGTCGTAGGTGTAGCTCGCGCGCGTCCGGCCATCGCCGTCGATATCCCAGCCATCCTCGTAGAAGGGTCGGCCGCCCAGGTTGAAGTAGGAGCGGCTCGGCAGCAGTTCGTGGGCGCTGGGGAAGAACTCGGACAGATCTTTGAACTGGCTGTCGGTGATCATAAATGGAAGAAAGCCATTCTGCCCGGTTTCGAGGGCTGCAAGTGATTGAGGCGCGCCCAGCCAGGGCGTTGCGACGGTGATCAGCTTCTCAACCTGGCCGGGATAGTCCAGGATGTAGCGGCGGGCCAGGATGCCGCCCATGCTATGCGCCAGGATGTTCACGCGTGTGTCGGGGTAGAAGCGCTGGATGCAACCGACATAATCAGCGATACGGGCGGTATTTTCGCTGTTACTCTTACGCCAGTCGTAAGCAAACACAAACAGCGTTGGCTGGTTCGCGCGCTGGCCGGCAACATCGCAGCCGCTGGTGGTGCGCCGCGCGGGCTGCCCGGCAACATCATACTCGCGGTAGCCGCCGCGTGCCGGGTCGGTCAGCATCGCCAGGAGCGGCTGGTAGACATCATCGCTGCTCATCAGCGGAACGGGGTCGCGGATCACATCGGTGGCAATGATGTTATAGGTTGGGCCTGCCGGGTCGAGTGAGAGCCGATCCTTCCCCAGACCGAGCGGCCAGCGGTTGGTGCGGTCGCCATCCGCATCAACCTCGTCAAGGTAGCTACCCATAACTCCGGGAATAAAGATCAACGGCGTCACCTCCGCCGTGGATAGCGCCGCATCTGCAGCAGTGACGGTTGAGTGGGCCGGGACAAGACTCATAATCAGTAGAACGAGGGGCAACCAGAGCATGGCGCGCAACTGCAGCCCGGAGCGCACAGTGTGGCGGGAAACCTGCGAGATAGACATCATAATCCTCATTTACACGCGTTACGCGATCTCCCACGAATGGGACTTTTCGCCTCAGGCAGGGCGGAAGATGCCATGCTTTCACCCTGTCGGAGACTGAAATAGCTTCCAGGTCAGGTACCGCATACGTCGTGTCATTTTCTCCGAAGACAAATTTTGGTAGCAGTGGGGACGGTAATGTGGGGCTCCATCAGGAAGAACGTAACCTGCTGGACAAATCGCATGCTGCCTCACAGCGCTGCTGGTACCTGCTGGGTCAGGCAGTGAAATGCGCCCAGTCCCCAGACGAGGTCGGTGCAATCGATACAGATAACTTCGCGGGTGGGAAAGAGGTCTTGCAGGATCTGACGGGCCTGCGCATCGGTTGGGACGTTAAAGCAGGGCAGCAGAACAACACGATTAGCGATATAGAAGTTGGCATAACTGGCGGGCAGGCGCTGCCCTGCGCAGATAACGGCAGGCGGCATCGGCAGCGTGATGATCCGCAACGGCTGGTCGTTCAGATTGCGCATTGCCCGCAGCCGCGCCAGGTTCTCCTGTAACACCGCGTAGTTTGCATCAGCGGGATCATCTTCAACAATCGTAACGATGGTGTCAGGGGCGACAAACCGCGCCAGATCATCCACATGCCCATCGGTATCGTCCCCAACGATGCCATCCCCCAGCCAGAGGATCTGCTCGACCCCCAGCATATCCCGCAGGCGCTGCTCAATCTGCGCGCGGTTCAGGGTGGGGTTGCGGTTCGGGTTGAGCAGGCAGGCCTCGGTCGTCAGCAACAACCCCGCACCGTTGACATCAATGGAGCCACCTTCGAGGATTATGCTGCCCGCGAAACGCGGCACATTCAGGTATTCCGCCATCCGTGCCGGGATCTGGTTGTCCAGGTCGTAGGGCGGGTATTTATCACCCCAGGCGTTGTAGCCCCAGTCGGTGGCGGCGAGCCGGGGTTGTGTTGTGTCCATCGTCTGGTGGACAAAGATTGCGCCATGATCGCGGCACCAGGCATCGTTGGTGGGGAAGTGGTGAAAGCGGATGTCGCCCTGCGCGCCCGCCTGCTGCAACCATGTCCGGGCGGTCGCTTCCATTGCAGCGTCATTCACGTTGATATGCACGGTCTCCGAGCGGGCCAGGGCTGCAACCATCTGTGCATACACCGGCAGGATCAGTTCCAGCTTGCCGGGCCAGGTTTCGACATTATGCGGCCAGGAGAGCCAGGTCGCCTGGTGCGGGTGCCACTCGGCAGGCATGCGGTAGCCGCGTTCGCGTAGTGTCGGCTGATCGGTCACATCTCTCCCTATCGTTATTTTACAGGACGTACGCAGTAGGCATGCAAACCGGACGTTTGACCCGATGGAAGCCCGATTCGCCTGCGGCAGCACGGTACTCTTATATTCTTTTTTCACAAAAAATTTGCACAAAGTGCAAATTTTTTGTGAAAAAGAATGGAATCTTCCACCCTGCCGGAGGCGAATCGGGCCGTTCATTCAGATGAACATCTGATTTGGAACCGACCGCGTAACTTCTGTTAATCAGGTCTAACTGCCATACCGCAGTTGGCGCGCGATCCGGGCAACATACCGTCCCTGAGTGCGCGCAATCGCCAGTTCATTTTCACTCGGTTGGCGCGATCCGTCAAGCCCGGCCAGCGTCGAAGCTCCGTAGGGCGTACCACCCGTGATCTCTTCCATGTTCATCAACCGCTGCTCGGTGTAGGGTACGCCGACGATAACCATACCATGGTGCAGCAGCGTGCTGTGGAAGCTGGTAATCGTCGTCTCCTGCCCGCCATGCTGGGTAGCGGTGGAGGTGAAGACACTGCCGACCTTGCCGACCAGTCCGCCGGTCTGCCAGAGGTTACCCGTGCGGTCAAGGAAGTTGCGCATCTGCCCGGCCATGTTGCCAAAGCGGGTGGGTGTGCCAAAGATGATGGCATCGGCTTCGGCCAGTTGATCCGGGTCAATCACCGGAATATGTGCGAATGCCTGCCGCGCCGCCTTCGCCCCGATCTGCTCCAGAACGGCATCGGGCATCACTTCGGGCACCTGGTAGAGCGCCACTTCGACATCCGGGATTTCGCGCGCACCTTCCGCAATCGCCTCGGCCATCTGGTAGATGTGGCCGTAGGTGCTGTAAAATACGACCTGAACATTGATTGCCATTACATTCCTCCGTGTAGAACTTCCTTTAGATAAGCTACTTCCGATTTGTTAGCCCGTTTAGAAAGAACATACCATACAAACTTCTCTTTGTCAAGTAGCTTCTTTTTTGTTAGTATTAAGAATTGGGGAAGCGAGAACCAGAAACTGAGAACTAAAAACCAGAAACCGAGACTAAGAACCAGAAACCAGGGATCGAGAGACTGTCTGAAAAGGTGATTCGCGTCGGTCACACGTCCATGCTGGTTGCCCGGAGACACCGGACAGCGCCCCAGGAGTCCCGGCTTCAGCCGGTGTGCGGCCGGAATCGGCTGAAGCCGGGACTCCTGTTCCAGGGCCGTGCGGGAGGGATCTCCATCCAGTTCCCCCGCTCCGACCTCTTGTTCAAGAACTATCCAGTATGACAGGCGGGACGGGGTGCCAGGCCAATATTCCTATGACACACCCTTTTCAGGCAGGCTCTGAGAATTCAACACTCAACACTCGAAACTGAGAACTCAACACTCAACATTCAAAACTTAAAACTTAACCAAAGGGGGCGTTTATGCGCTACAGTGAGCAGATCTGTCCGCGTTACCAGCATGCGATTGAGATCCTGGCGCGCCGCTGGACCGGATTGATCCTGAAAATTTTAATGCCGGGACCGCTACGTTTTAGCGAACTGGCCGAGCGGCTGGAAGTTGTGAGCGACCGGGTGCTTTCCGAGCGACTGAAAGACCTGGAGAACGACGGGTTGCTGGAGCGACGGGTCTTTGCTGAGACACCGGTGCGGGTTGAGTACAGCCTGACCGAGAAGGGGCGGGCTATGCGCCCGGTGATCGAGGCGATTGCGGCGTGGGGGGAGCAGTGGGTTGATCCGCCGCAGCAGTAAAGCAGATCCGTCAGGCATGACACACGGTCACTCTTCCCCGGCAAACGGATCGCTAAAACGCGGGTCGGTCAGCGCGTCCTGGTCGGTCAGCGCTTCCAGGAAGGCCAGCAGATCCTGGCGATCACCATCGCTGAGTACGAACCCGGCGACAAGCGGGTGGCGGGCGGCAGCACGGTGCGGCTCCTGCCCGGCTCCCTGGCGGCCCCCCGACGCGTAGAAGCGGATGACCGCCTCCAGCGTCGGCAGGCTGCCGTCGTGCATGTAGGGCGCGGTCACAGCAACGTTGCGGAGCGGGGGCACCCGAAAACGATAGGCATCCTCCGGGCGGCCGGTCTGTGCGGCCAGGCCGCGATCCGGACTACGCCCCGCGCCATTCGAGAGATAGCCCAGGTCGGCCCAGCGCGGCGGCCCGGCCTGCTCGGGGGGGCGCAGATCAACGTGGCAGTGCCCGCATGCCGGACCGGGCGCAAAGAAGAGTTGCATGCCCCGCTGGGCAGCCGGCGATAGCGCGGTTGTGTCACCCTGATAGACAAACTGGTCATAGGGTGTGTTGCGCGCAACCAGCGTGCGCAGAAAGGCTGCCAGCGCCTCGGTGATCCGTTCCCAGCGAAGCGGATCGGCATCGGCGGGGAAGGCAGCGGCGAAGCGCCGGGTCATAGCGCGGTCAGCGCGCAGGCGGGCCAGGATTGCCTCCCGGTGTGCAGCCGCATCCATCTCCGGCGGATGTTCGTGAAAGAGCGGCAACGGGATCTGCTGTTCCAGGCTGGTCAGGTCGGGATCGGCCCAGTTCAGGTTGGCAAGGTAGCCCACATTCAGGAGGGCCGGGGCGTTGCGCGCCAGCGGCGCACCCGTTGCGCCAACCGGCGTCGCGCGGCCATCGCTGAAGGCCAGTTCCTGCCGGTGGCAAGAGGCACAGGCCAGCGTGCCATTCCCGGAGAGCCGCCGCTCATAGAAGAGATAGCGCCCCAGTTCGATGATGGCGGCCTGGTCGATAGCGCCTGGCGGCGGCGCAACTCCGTCCGGCAACTGCCAGGCATAGACGGATGTGTCGGGCGTGGGGCGCGGCGCGCATGCCGGAACTGCTGCGGCCAGGGTCATCAGGAAGAGGAGGAAGAGCAGGTGGCGCACCAATATCGCAACTCCATTCGCGGGTGGTGTAGGTCATTGGCCTGAAAATTACTATCAACGTTATGCTGAGTGTATAATGGGCCCTGAGTGATGTCAAGGCGGCATGACTATTACTTTACAGATATAATAGTCCAGGATACTGCATGACATGGAGTAGTACGCAATGTCGAAGAGTTACATTATTCTGGTGATCCTGCTGCTGACCATTGTCGGTTGTGCATCCACGGCGGTGGAGCCGACCGCACCCGCCGCGCCGCGCACGCCGGTAACGCGGGCCACCCCCAGCCCCGGTGAGGAGGGCCAACTGGTTGAGCGCAGCACCCCCGCGCCGGAGCAAGTGCCGCTCCTGGCCGAGCGCCTGGCCGAGGTTGAAGCTGCTCTGGCGCGGCCCCAGCCGATCCTCACGCTTGACGAACTGGAAGAACCGGCGCAGACCGCGCAAGAGCTGGCGGTGCTGGATGAGCGGGTGCAGGCGGCGATCTACACCGCCGACGGTCAGCCGATGCGCACCGAGGTGTTTGGTGTCTACCCACTTGGCCCGGCGGATATCACCCCCGCGACCGCCGTTTGTAGCAGTAGCACCTGCTACCGGGTGGAACTCTACAACTTTGCCGACAACAAAACCATCCTCGCCGTCGCCGACTCGGACGCGCAGATGATCATTGACGTGCAGGTGCTGCCGGAAACCCAGCCGACGGTGGTGCCGCAGCATCTGATGGACCTGGGTGCGCAGATTGCCCTGGCCGCGCCCGAAGTGCGCGCGGCGCTGGAACTGGAGCCCGATGCCGGGATGATCCACCAGCCGCAGATGAAGGTGCAGTTCCAGGCAACCGCCTGTGAGCGTTCGCGCCATCTCTGCGTCTCACCCATTTTTGTGTGGGGCGAGCGCGCGCTCTGGGTGATCGTCGATCTGACGGCCTACAGCATCATCGGGCTACGCTGGACTGACCTGGGCGAGTCTAGCCGCATGCCGGTTACGGAGCAGCGCCTCCAGGACAGTGTTGTCACCAGCACGTATTGCCAGCAAGAGACGTTTCTTGAACGCGATGGCTGGGAGATGAGCTACATCCTGACCAACTCGGATGGGCTGCGCGTGGCGGATGTCTCCTTCAACGGGAAACCGGTGCTCGCTAGCGCCAAGCTGGTGGATATTCATATCAGCTACTCCTCGCGTGAGGGCTTTGGCTACAGCGATGCACTGGGCTGCCCGGTCTTCTCGGCGGCGGCAGTGGTCGCCTGGAATGGGCCGCAGGTTGAGCCAATTACCGGGGCGGACGGCACCGAGGGGTTTGCGCTGGTGCAGCGCTTTCGCAGCGAGTTCTGGCCGGTGCCCTGCAACTATGCCTACCGGCAGCGCTACGAGTTCTACCGCGATGGGCGCTTTCGGGTGATGTTGATCAACGATGGGCGGGGCTGCGGGGATGACGGCACCTACCGCCCACTTATGCGCATTGCGCCCGCGCCCGCGCAGGCGGAGTTTGCGGAGTGGAGCGGGGCCGGCTGGCAGACCTGGGAGCGCGAAGGGTGGCAACTGCAGCAGGAGACGACCACCTACACGCCGGAGGGCTACCAGTATCGCCTCAGCGATGGCGCGGGCAACGGCTGGTATATCGAGCCGGGGCAGGGCCAGTTTGACGACAGCGGACGGGGCGATAATGCCTACCTGTATGTCAGCCGGAACCACCCTGACCAGGACGAGGGCGCGAGCGATCTGCCAACGCTGGGGGACTGCTGCAACACGGACGAGCGCCAGGGACCGGAGCGCTTTATCGATCCGGCGGAACCGCTAGGGGATGCGCCGCTGGTGATCTGGTATGTACCGCAGCTTAAAAACTCCGACGAGCCGGGTTCCCGCTATTGCTGGGCCGACGCGCTGCTGGAGGATGGCGTGTTTGTGCCGCAGGTCTGGCCCTGCGCGTCCGGGCCGATGTTTGTGCCGGTTCAGCGCTGAGTTCTGAGTTTTGAATTTTGAATTTTGAGTTTTGAGTTAACAGCCCGTACGACGTAACTTGTATACGTTCATAATCTAACCGTTTAAGACTTGCGGAGTAAAGTAAAATTATGAGCCGACGGAGATCTTCTTCCCAGAAAACGAAACGGGCGCAGCGCGGCAAGCCGGTTGCCGCCACCCCCGTACGCGGGACAAAACAGCAGCCAACGCGATCAGTCTGGATTGCGCTGGGGATTGTGCTGGCGATCAGCCTGGCCGGGGTCGGCTGGTGGTTGCTGGGTGGGCGTGCGATTGGCAACGACGACCATAGCCGGCCCGCTGCGGCAACCATCGGCGGGGTGATGGATTGCCGGGGAACACCTGAGTTCAGCGAGCGACTGGGCTACCAGGACCGGCTCGGCATCAGCACCAGTGAGCGCAACTATGCCGGCCTGGTGATCTTCGATGGCCGCTTGCCGCTCACTGCCCCGCTGGAGCAGCGCGATCTGCATCAGGAGCCCTCCTGGGATGCTGCCGGGACGCTGGGCCCGTTTGTGCTGGACCGGGAGGGGAATATCTACAGTGCGCCGGTACCGCGCACCGCCGTCAGCGATAACCCGCCCGACACGCAGAACACGATCTACCGGGTGGATAGCGTAACTGGCGAGATGGATCCCTTCGTCACCCTGCCCGATGCGCCGCCGCCCTCGCCGCAGAACCCCTTCGGCATCCTGGGCCTGACCTACGACTGCGAGCGTGATGCGCTCTATGTCAGCACCGCCGCCGGATCAACGCTGACAGAAGAGCAGGGCCGGATCGTCCGGGTAGACCTGGCGACCGGGACAACGACGGATGAGGTCGTGGGCGTGGATGCGATTGGCCTGGGGATATTTCGCGGGGTGGATGGGAAGCGGCTCTACTTTGGGCTGGCACGCGAGTCAACCCTGGCCTCGGTCGCGCTGGACGAAGCGGGGCATGCGGTGGGCGAGATCCGCACCGAACTCGCCGTAGCCGACACCGCCGCCGGTCTGGGTGAGCCCAAGATACGCCGGATCAGCTTCGACCGCGAAACCATGCAGTTGTATATCGTTCCCTTCAACTTCAACCTGCGCGCCGTCTCCGAGCAGCAGCAGGTCATCGCGCACTACCGCTATGTGCCGGAGACTGATGGGTGGGAGTTGGTGCGGGAGTGAGAGTTGGGGTGGGGCAGGGCTTGCGCTGCTGGTATATGATATAGAGCGTCAGGAGGTGGTTCAATGGATAAACTAACCCGGTATCGTCACTACCTGCAGCAGATCATTGACGAATACAGCCAGTACAAGCCCTCTTACGGTGAGGTCGAGTTGGAGCCGATTGTGGACCCCACACGTGATCACTACCAACTGTTGTCGGTGGGCTGGAATAAACATCAGCGTATTCACGGCAGCATTCTCCACATCGATATCCGAAATGAGAAAATCCGGATCCAGTACGATGGAACAGAAGAGGGGGTTGCGAATCGTCTGGTAGAACTCGGCGTACCGCGCGAGGATATTGTCCTGGCGTTTCACCCACCGTACAAGCGACCATATACAGATTTTGGCGTAGGGTAGCTGCACGACAACCTACGCCGTTTGACAGCGGAAGATGCTACTTTTGGGCCGCCTGCAATCCACATCCACTACAGACGGCCCATTCGTCTCCACCTGCAACCTTACGCACTTTCGAGTGCTCTGCTATCAAACGCTGCCGGATAGCGCGTCACCACCGCATCCACAATCGCTTCACCCAGCGCCCAGAAGCCGCGTTCCGCCTGCAATTCGGTTGCCGTCCATGCCCAACACCACGCCTGGTCCTCATCCTGCCAGACCTGCAATCCTTGTGCGCTTAACTCATCAAGGATTAAACCAAGATGTCGTAAAAATGTATAGCTGATTATTGCGGCACTGGATGGACAGAGCGGTGCTTGCATCACTGAATCCTTTCAAACAATAACGTGTCCCTTACGACGCAATCATATCATATGTGCCTAGGTATCTATATAGCCCTTTGTTCCTATACCCCACCAGTACCGTTGCCCACTATAATCTACATAGATCTGGTTGAAGAGAAAGGCATTCGGATGCTGCGATTGCGCGTCCGCACAGTTGCGGAAGCGAAGGGCTACACAATCCGGCGACTGCAGGAAGAGTCGGGGGTATCCTACGATACGGTGCTGAAGTATTGGCACAATCAAGTGCGGCGGATTGATACCGCAACGCTGGCGGCACTGGCAAAGGCCTTACAGACGACCAGCATTGACCTGCTGGAAGAAGTCCCTGAGTAGGAGGTCAAGCCATGCCCCTGTCATTCGGCGAAGTTCAGCGGTTTGTCTCGCGGTTAGATCTGGCGCGGAAGTTCTACGCCGATATCCTGGGCCTGACGCTGGTCGAAACATCGTCCGAGTGGCTGCTGTTTGATGTGGCGGGGGGGGAGTTGATCATCATGGGCGGGGCGGCACCGGGCCGGCGGAAGGAGCAGTATGGGAGCGAGTGCGCAACGGTGCTCTGCCTGAAGAGTGCCGACATCTTTGCGGACTATCGGCAGCTCAAGGCGCAGGGAGTGCAGTTCTTCAGTGAGGTCAATGAGGTCGCGCCGGGCAAGTATTATGTTGCCTTTCAAGATCCGGAGGGCAATCTGCTGGAGTTGATTCAAAAATAGTTATGCTCCAGTGTAAAACAAAAAACAAAGCAATTCAAAACAAACCGCATTCGGGACGGATTTGTGGTGTTATAATCATCTGATTTCAATTACTTAAAAAGGTCTTTATGCATGTTCACGGAACAGACTGCTGTGTTGCACAAAACCCTGCAACAACATGCCAACCCGGAAACAAAAGTCTGGTGGGAAAACTATGTCAAGGAAAGCGCTCCGTTTATCGGGGTCAAGATGCCGCTGATACGGTCGCTGGTGCATCAGTGGCATAGGGAGCATATTACCGGTCGTCTCGATCTGTCGGAGCAGGTAGATCTGGCATTGGCTCTGTTTGCGCAAGCATACACCGAAGAAAAGCTTGCCGGAACGCTCTTTCTTCAGGAAATTCTGCTGCCGTTAGGGGTGGTGAACTACGAGCGCGATATTGACCGGTTCGCTACACTGTTTGATAGCGAGAACATCTACGACTGGAATACATGCGACTGGTTTTGTGTCAAGGTGCTTGGACCGCTCATTCAGGCAAACGGGCTGGCATGTGCCAATCGGATCGCCGATTGGCGGAGCGCGGAGAACCTCTGGCGGGCACGCGCTGCGCTGGTAGCTTTTGTAAAAGTGGCAAGTGAGCGTAGGTACTACCCGGCGATTGAAACGTCCTGTGCTACACTCATCCGCCGACCGGAGCGCTTCGCCAGGACCGCCGTGGGCTGGATCCTGCGGGATATCTCCCGATATGATGAGGCATTTGTGCGAGCAGTACTTGAACAGAATATCCAGCACTTTTGCGCAGAAAGTCTCAAAAATGCAACAAAGTATTTTGAGAAAGAAACCCAAAAACGGTATCGTGACATGCGCCGGCATGCCTGAGATATAGAAACCTATGCTATACTGTGTATGACAATGCTGCCACGTTGAGGAGTATGGCAGGACATGGAAAACTATACAGTTGAAATCTCCGATGATGCCGAGAAGGATCTGACCTATTATCGGACATATGAACGTCGAATTATTCTCGAAAACGCACTCGCATTATTACGCGACCATCCTGAGAATGAGTCTGGAAATCAGAAGAAGTTACGCGATAACCCGATCGCACCTTGGGAGTTCAGGATCGGAAAATACCAGATCTTTTACACTATCGAACAGGATGATAAAGTAGTGGTGATTGTGTCTATTGGTCATAAGGAACATAATACTCTTTATATTCGTGGAAAGGTTGTGCAGTTGTGAATATTATTGATCTTTCGCATCAGCAACTGGATCTCCTCAGCGTGCTCAAACTGGCTCACGCCGGCCCGCTTGTTCTGATCGCACCCGATGGCCGCGAATATGTACTGACAGAAGCCGATGATTTCGAGCGCGAGGTTGAACTGCTCCGTTCGAGTACCGCCTTTCAACAGTTCCTCGATGAGCGTTTAGCTGCCAGACACCGACGTCGTCCACTTACCAGTCTCCTTCAGGAAGTTGAGACAGAGATTGCGCGCGAACAGGCTACGAACCAGGAATAGCTTGTTTCATCGGTGTGTTGCTCGATTCGTTTGAACGGCAATGGCATTTGCATTCTATTCCTTTAATTTCACCCAACCCAAAACCCCGTCCGTTGCTTTCCACATACCCTGATTGGGCATGCGGTAAGCAACGGACGGGGTAAGCGGATCAGGTGGACGTTACCGCTGCATCAGCGGTAGGAAGATCTGATGGTCCGTGTTGGTTACGCGTGGTGTAGCACGGACCGGGCCATATTCACTCGTTGTCTCGTCAATTTCAACCTCCTGTAACCAGTAGCTGTAGGTTGTCCCTTCCGCAACATCCGTATCGGTCCAGGTGTAGGCTGCGCCGGCTGAGCCACGTCCCTGCGCCAGGATCAGCGCGGGTGTGACCCGTTCCGCGTGTGCGCGGTCGCCGTCGCTGCTGCGGTAGAGATGGTAGCCCCAGGTATTGATCTCCATGCCGGTCTCCCAGCGAATGATGATCTGATCCCCCTGGCGCGTGGCGGTGAACCGGTTCAGTTTGATAGCGGTTGTGCCGGTATCACTCAACCCGGCCCAGATATTCGGAACATTCTGCCCGGCTCCCAGCGTTACCGGCGCGGTTGTGCCGGTAGTCGGGTCCACATCGCTGTCGATGTCATCGTTACTCCGGTCCGGTCCCGTGAAGCCATAGCCAACCGGCAGATCCGTGAAACCGAGGTAGTAGTCCCCCGGAATCAGGTTGGTAAACTCGTAGTGCCCGGTGTCGTCGGTGGTTGTGGTCGCTACCACATTACCACTCGCGTCATAGAGCGTTACGGTGACGCCCGGTACGCCCGGTTCATCCGCGTCGGACTGACCGTTGTTGTTGTCGTCCTGCCAGACCCGGCTGCCCAGGCTGGCAGGTTGGAACAGGCCGAAGTCCATCGTCAGGTTGCTATCGGGGTTGGTATCGCCATCGTTGGTGGGCTCATCCTGCCGGACAAGGTTGATGGTGTCACTGCGAATTGCGTCGCCGCCGGCAGTGCCATGATCTACATTGTTCTCGTCCGCGTCACCATCGATACCAGGTTCATGGGGGCCGTTGGCCCAGCCGTTGCGCCCGGTGCTGCTGCTGTAGCCGGCCGGTGGCACTACCTCGATGATATAGCCGCCCGGCGTCAGGTTGTTGAAGCGGTAGTTGCCATTCGCGTCGGTGGTGGTGGTGGCGATGGGCGGGCCGTCCGGCTGACCGTCGCCATTGCTATCTCGGTAGAGATTGACCGTCGCGTCGGGCACGCCCGGCTCGCCCGGATCAGCCACGCCGTTGTTGTTGCGATCTTCCCAGATCAGGTTGCCCAGCTCCAGCGGCAGGTAGAGCCCGGCGTCCAGGGTCAGGTCACTCGCGCCCGGTGTCAGCGTGACAACGGCTGTCCGTCCGCTGGTCGGGTCGGCATCGCTATCACGGGTGTCGTCGCCGCCCTGGTTGGGATTGGTGAAGACATAATCGGACGACGGCACAAACTCTAACTGGTAGCTTCCCGGTATCAGGTCGCTGAAGCGGTAGTAGCCGTTGCTATCAGTTGTGGTGGTCCAGGGCACCCCCGGCTGGTTCGGATCGTCGATGGGGTTGCCGCTGCCATCAAGCAGGCGCACGGTCACGCCGGGTACGGGTGGCTCATCCGTGTCCTGCACGCCATTCCGGTTGTTGTCCTGCCAGACATAGTCGCCCAGACCAGCCGGCTTGAAGAAGCCGAAGTCGTAGGTTGGTGTGTTGGTAGCTGGGCCGGCAGTCGTGGCGGTGCTAATCTCGGGATAACTGTTGACCAGTTCCGCATCCGAGTCGCTATCATCGCTGCCTGCATTCTGGGCTGTCAGTTCCCATCCTTCCAGCGGGCCACCCGGGGCAAAATCAGCCGGGTTTTCCAGCCGCACGGTGTAGGGATGGTCGGGCTGAAGGTTGGTAAACTGGTAGTAGCCGCCGGCATCGGTAACGGTGGTCGCAATCAGCGTGGTTCCGTCATACAGGCTGACGGTTACACCGGCGATGCCCGCGCCGGCAGGCTCGTCCTGCATGCCGTTCCGGTTGTTGTCCTGCCAGACATAGTCACCCAGACCGGCATCGGGTGAGTAGAGCCCGGCGTCCAGGTCGGGATAGTTGTCACCGGCATTGAGCGTTACGTCGGCGGTCTTGCCGCTGGTCGGGTCAGCGTCACTATCCTGGGTGTCGCTGCCCTGGTTTTGCGGGCTGAATACCGTGTTGGGCGGCAGGTCACTAAACTGAACGGCATAACTGCCCGGCGGGAGGTTGCTGAACTCGTAGTAGCCGGTTCCGTCGGTTGTGGTGGTGATGGGGTTGCCATTCACCAGGAGCGGATCGCCCGTGTTACCATCCAGCAGGGTAACGGTGATGCCGCCCACGCCACTTTCACCGCTATCCTGAATGCCGTCGTTATTGGTATCCATCCAGACATAGTCACCCAGGTCGGCGGGTTGGAAGATGCCGAAGTCAATCGTGGTGTTGGTGTTGGCATCCGTGGCCGGGTTGGTGATGCCAGTTGGCAGGGTTGCATCGCTTTCGCCCGTCGGCTCGTTGTTAACCTCCAGGGCGATGGTGCCGCTGCGAATGGCATCTGCGGCGAAGCTGGTGCCATCACCCTGCGTGCCATGATCCTGTTCCTCATCGGCAACGTTGTTGCTCTCGGCGATGCCCGGCTCGTAGGGGCCGTCCGCCGCCTGGTTGGTGCCGATTGTGCCGTTGCTGCTAACATAGCCGGCCGGCAGGTTGGTCAACTCGATCACATACTGACCGGCGTCCAGTCCGGTAAAGAGGTAGCGTCCCTCCGCATCGGTTGTCATTGTGGCGATAGATGTGGCGCTGTCGGGAGTGCCATCGCCATTGGTATCGGCGTAGAGGCTGACGGTGACATTCTCCATGCCGGTTTCACCGTTGTCCAGGATACCGTTGTTGTTGGCATCTTCCCAGATCCGGTTGCCCAGGCTCAGACTGTAGAAGCCAAAGTCAATGGTCAGATCACCGTCGGAACCATCGCCATCATTGGTCGGCTCACCACCGGAGGTCAGCGTGACGACCGGGCTGGTGACCGGGCCACCGGGGATAGACTGGTCGCCGTTGTCGTCGTCGTCCTCACCGTTGTCATTCGTGTCGGTGGGGGTGCTGCTAAACGGATAGTCTGCCGGTGGGTTCGGGATGTAGACAAAGTAGTCACCGGGGGTCAGATTAGTAAATGCGTACAGTCCGGCGCTGTCGGTGGTCTGGGTCGCTACCGGGGTCGCGCTGGTCGGGTCGTCTCCACTGCGGAACAACTGAACGTCCACGCCGGCGATGCCGGTTTCGCTCGAGTCAAGCAGGCCGTTATCATTGGCATCATACCAGACCTGGTCTCCCAGGTTGACCGGGGTGAAGAAGCCGCTATCCAGATTGGGGTCGTTTTCGCCGGAGTCCAGGACGGCGGACTGGGCACTCTGACCGTTGGAGTCGGTTGCGTCGGTGCCCTGCCCGGTCTGGGTCGGGAGATAGCCGGACGGTGGCGTAAACTGCACCGTGTACTGGCCCGGCGGCAGGTTGGTAAAGCTATACGCACCGCTGCTGCCGGTTGTGATCGGCGTGATGGAGTTGCCTTCAGCATCGCTTGTGATCGGGGTGGTGCCGGTAGCATTGTAGAGGGTGACGGTGGCACCCGCCAGTTCCGGTTCACCCGCATCCTGCACCCCGTTGGCGTTAGTATCGAACCAGACAAAGTCACCGACGCTAACCGGGGCAAAGAAGCCGCTATCCAGCGTGAGGTCGCTCTCGCCGGAGGACAGGACAGCGGATTGAGCGCTTAGACCGTTGGAGTCGGTTGCGTCGGTGCCCTGCCCCGTCTGGGTGGGAAGATAGCCGGTGGGTGGGTCAAACGCCACCGTGTACTGGCCCGGGGGCAGGTTGGTAAAGCTGTACGCGCCGCTGCTGTCCGTGGTGATCGGCGTGATGGAGTTGCCTTCAGCATCGGTTGTGATCGGGGTGGTGCCGGTAGCATCGTAGAGAGTGACGGTGGCACCCGCCAGTCCCGGCTCACCCGCGTCCTGGATACCATCGCCGTTCGTATCCAACCAGACAAAGTCGCCGACACTGACCGGTTGGTAGAAGCCAAAGTCAACCGTCATATTAGCATACGCGTCAGCAGTACCCTGCCCACCCGGTCCGAGATCACCCTCCGAGAGCGGTTCACCGGGAGCACCAAGGGTAACGGGCTCACTGCGCATATTCGCGCCCGCAACCACGGTGCCGTTGTCGTCGCTGTCATCGGCATCCGTATCGGGGTCGCCCGCGTCCGGGGTGCTGCTAATGTAGCCGGTCGGTGTTTCGACTTCGACGATATAATCGCCCGCATCCAGCCCATCGAAGCGGTAGTAGCCGTCTGCATCGGTGGTCAGGGTCCAGGGTTGCACTCCAGGCTGATTTGGGTCGTCAACCGGATTACCACTGCCATCAAGCAGTCGTACCGTCACTCCGGCAATACCGGGCTCGCCGCCGGAGATTACACCATCGTTGTTGGCATCCTCCCAGACCCGGTTGCCCAGGCTGTAGGTGGGCAACACATTGATCAGATAATCCTCGACTTCGCCATCGGGAGCAGGACCATCCGGGCCAAGGCCGGTGTCCGTGCTGAGGCGGAAGCGCGCGCCCAGGTTCTGCGTGGTATCGGCACCCGCCGGCACATCAAAGGTGAGCGTAACATCGCCGGTCGTCCCGGTGGGCACCGTCGTTGTCACCTGCTCGCCGGCGTCGGTAAAATCGCCATCGCCATTAAAATCAATAAAGCCGTAGAGCGTGGCAGGTTGGCCGGTTGTGTTTGCTACCGATACCGTCACATCGGCGGATCGCCCGGCGGTGAAGGTCGGTAGCGTAACGCCGTCTTCGTCATCGGGGATGCCGGTTGTATCATCGCCATCGGCCCCCGCCGTGGGTTGACCGTTGATTTCACCATCCTCGGTTGCACCAATGCGTAGTTCGGGAATTATGGCGTGGCTGGGACCGGGTGTGCCGGTGGTATCGGTATTGTAGTTCGGTGAGCCGGAGGCATTGCCGTCGGGCAGGTCGCCCCAGTCGGCCGGCGTAAAGCCAAAGTCGTAGGTATGGTTGTTATACCCGGCAGCGGCCAGATCAGCGTAGGGAATGGTATAGACCACATCAGTGCCGCTGCTGGTTCCGTCCGAGTCGCGTATATCGTCGTCGTCAGGGGGCGTATCAGCGTCGGGACGCGTCGGCGACAGGCCATTGAGCGCGGCCTGCTGGGAAGCGCCATTCGCGTTGGGAATACGTATTTCATACTCTGAGTCGCCGCCGGGGGTGCCGGTGCGCGGATGAATGCCGACTCCATTATCATGGATTACGTTGTCGCTGGTATCGCTGTCGTTAGGATCGGTGCCGCTGACGAAGTAGTATTCACCATTAGCGTCGGTCGTGGCTGTGCCGACGAGACTTCCATTGCGATACAGTTCAACAGTGACATTCGCCAGTGGCGGCTCATCGGGATCTTGCACGCCGTCGCCGTCGGTATCCCGCCAGACGCGGTTGCCAATCTCAATCGGTGCCTGATCGCAGAGCAACTCAACATCGCCGAGACCGGCGGCTTTACCCATACTGGAGGGTTGGGCCGCTTCAGCCGGATTAGTGCCGATAACCTGATCCAGACCAAAGACAACGTAGCTGTCGGTCAGTGCGCCGTCATCAATATCAAACCAGCGAAAGCCACCGGAGCGATAAGGACCATCGGGGTCGGGATCAAAGGCGGTGCTGACCACCTGGCGTGTGCGGGGGTGAACTGCTAAGCCACCAAGGGTCACCTCCTGATGAGTACCCCAGGCATCTTCGCCAAAGAACTCGCCACCACCCGGTCCTTCGTTGTTGCCGATGCTGGTCCCGGTGAGACCGGAGCAGGTACCATTCGACTCCAGTTCATAATTACCGCCGGCATTTACGCAGACACGCAGGGTATCACCACCGGCAGCACCCTCATAGGTTACTGGTTTACCGTCAGAACCATTATCATTTGGATCTGTGCTGGCATTTTCGTTGCCAAGCTGCATTCCCGCACGGTCAAGAAACCCCAGAACCATCGAACCGTCCCTATCAAACTCGATTGCAGTGAACATTGGCTGAGGATACATCGTCTGCCCAAAGGGTCCATCGTTGGGATTGGGCATGGGGTCTCCGATGTCGCTCCACTCATCTATCCAGGGTAGCCACTCGGCCTGCGGCGCATCCACGCCTGAGCCGCTAATGACACCACGCGGATAATCTAGCGGGAAGTTAAGAACTTCAGTAAAGTTGCTATCAACATCCGTCGGATCGTGGCGGTAGATGTGGGCGCTTAGATCAGTCGTATCGGTGTTTTTCCCGGTATAGGGCAGTTCACCGGAGCAGACTCCACCAACATAGACCTGGCCCTGGTAGACTTTGACCGCCCAGGGCCGGAACTCGCCATCCGAACAACCCGGATCGGGAACTGGATGGACCGTGATATCCCCGGCACTGGGAGTGGCTGCCGGCACACCGATCCGGATCTCCAGGAGTGAACGCGCGTCAAGGTTCATCACCCAGAGCGTGCTCTCATCTTCGGAGAGTGAGATACCGCCGATACCCCTTTTGCCCACCGCGTCGAAGGCATTCGGGTCACGGTTGGGATCGGCCGAGTCGGCCACCAGATCGCCGGGCGCACGGTTAATCGTACCGACACTGGTTCCGGTGGGGAAGCCGGCGCTATTGAGATCGACGAGCAGGCTCGGCGGGGTGCTGCCGCTGGGGTCAACCCCGTAGATCGCGCCGATGCCATCCGGCCCGAAGCCGGAGTGACGACGCACCACGGCGGCCGCCAGCAGGGTCCGGCTGGAGCGCTGGTAGGTCAGCCCCCAGGTTGCACCAACTTGCGAGTAGGTGGCGGGGTAGAAGTTGTCATCAGTACCCGTCGTTGGTGGGTTAAAAGGTATGGTGACGATCCCCGGGCGATCAGCAGCAGGATAGTTTGGATCGGTTGGGTCGAGATCTTCTTGCAGTGGATCACCATTGCTATAGCAACTTGAGGCAATATCGGGATTGTCATCACAATACTCGGCAGGGTTGTGCAGGGCGAAATCCACCGTTTCGCCGTTTGTCAAGTCGGCGTCGGTTATGAACTGCACGCTGGTACCATTGTCTGTACCATATGCGCCGGGTTGCAGGTAATCCGGCCAGCCGCTAAACTCGATGCGGTAGGGGCCCGTTCCGGCTGCGGTCAGGCTGTACGCGCCAGTGTCTGACGTGGTTGTCGTGCCCTGAACCATACCGGCACTATCGTAGGCGGTTACGCTGATATTGTCAACGCCCGGCTCCCCGGCATCACGAATGCCGTTGGCGTTGAAGTCACGGAAGACCACGCCGGTAATGGTGCCGGCTGCCTGTGCCGGAGGGGTCAGCAGCAGGCCGGTCAGGATGAGGCTGCCGACGGTCAAGAGGATGACCAGCCGCGTGGCATAGTTGCGAAGACGTGCTTGTTGCATTGGTACCAACCTTCCTTGCTATGATGTCTGGGTGTCGCTGGTGGTCGCTTGTCTGGGTAATTAGTGCGATGTGATAATTAATGTGCCGTTATGTGCGCGTCGGTGATTGTCGTCCCCATAGTGAGCGTTTGCGTCCGATTGTCGATGATGCTGTCGTCCGGATTACGGTATCACCTCCTCTCTTCGCCGAAACCATACGTAGTCGTAGTCAGCGCGGTTTGTGTGACCGGGTGTCTGGTCATGACCGGCTGCAGCGGAGCGTATGTCCTGGGTTCGGTCGAACCCGGGACAAACCGTGTTCCCCGGCTGAGAACAATGTTTGCTCGGTTTCAATTGCGTGCGAATGTCGTGCGAGATCATTCGCAGTGTAGCAGATACGTATTTCGGTAGAATTACTATATAATATAATCATTAATATGTCAATTATATTACGATAATTAAACACCTTAATATGATAATTTTGTACTAATGAATGTACTGATTTCACGTGATCTCTATTTCCTGACAAAAAGCAATTCCATGTGCCGGCTAAAATAGCGATAATGTTGTTATAACAGATATATATGCGTTTGGTATGGTCAACGACAAAAAAAAGCACACCCTCAGTCGAGAGATCTTTTACGCGTTTTAGGATCACGCAAGCCAATTTAAACAATGTTTTTACTTATGCCATAATGCAGTGTATTTCGTAGTACTATGCCTGGACTTAGTGTAGAGATTGCTTGCAAAGAATTCAAGCGAGGAAGTGAGCAGAAAACGGGCAGGTTTTTGGCGCGCATATCTATGCGAGCAGGGGACACGGGCAGGAGAGCTAACGAGGAAGTAGATAGAACTGGAACAGAGCGGGTCTGGTTCTCAAATGAGCCTTCATTCACCGCAGAGACGCAGAGGCCGCAGCGACAACAGACATGCGCTGGATGGTTCTACGTCTCTGCGGTCCGTCATATAGACGCCTGCCGCATCACGCTTCATCAATATAGCGGCGGGTAAGCTCGCCGTAGGCGTCGATGCGGCGGTCACGCAGGAAGGGCCAGTGCGTGCGCGCAGTGGCGGTGCGGCTCAGGTCGCAGGGCACAACCAGGGTCTCCTCCCGGTCCACGGCGGCGCGCGCCAGCACCTGACCGCTGGTGTCGGCCACGAAGCTCTGGCCCCAGAACTCGATCCCGCCGTCGGCTTCGCCCTCGTGGCCCGTCCGGTTAATGCTGACGACGTGACAGCCATTGGCGACCGCGTGCGAGCGCTGGATCACTTCCCAACTGCTATGCTGTGCCACACCATGCGTATCTTTCTCGCCGGGATGCCAGCCAATCGCCGTGGGATAGACCAGCAACTCTGCGCCCCGCAACGCCGTCAGGCGGGCCGCTTCGGGGTACCACTGATCCCAGCAGACCAGCACGCCGATATTGGCGTAGCGTGTGCGAAAGACCTTAAAGCCCAGATCGCCCGGCGTAAAGTAGAACTTCTCGTAGTAGAGCGGATCGTCGGGAATGTGCATTTTGCGATACTTGCCCAGGTAACGGCCGTCGGCATCCAGCACGGCGGCGGTGTTGTGGTAGATGCCTTCGGCGCGCTTCTCGAACAGGCTGGCGACAATGACGACATTCAGATCGGCAGCCACCGCGCTGAGGGTTTCCGTACTGGGGCCAGGAATCGGTTCGGCCAGCGCAAAATTGTCGTAGTCCTCACTCTGACAGAAGTAGAGCGAGCGAAACAACTCCTGCAGGCAGACAATCTGCGCGCCCCGGTCGGCGGCCTGCCGGATGCCCGCTACCGCCTTCCGCATATTGTCTTCCGGATCGGCAGTGCAGCGCATCTGCACCAATCCGACCGATACTGTGTGTGGTGATGTCATATTCAATCCTCACTATGGGGACGTAGTCGTTGCGCTACGCAAGAGCAACGTACGCCCATTGCTAAATCTCAGTGCTACCCTACTGTATTTATGCAAGCAAGTGCTGTGCCGCTATTTCAAAATAACATTATCAATTAACCGGGTTTTTCCAATACGTACCGCCATCGACAGCAGCGCGCCCCGTTCGCCCACCTGATCCAACTCCTGCAGGGTCAGCGGATCGGCAGCGCTGACATACTCAGTGCGCGCCAGCGGCTCCGCGTCGAGGATGGCACGCATGGTAGCCCGCAGGGCGGCGCCGTCGCGCACACCCGCTGCATACTGTTGCCGCGCCCGAGTCAACGCCCGGTGGAGCACCGTTGCTGCTTCGCGCTCCACCGGCGCAAGATACCAGTTGCGACTGCTCAACGCCAGTCCATCCGGCTCACGCACGGTCGGCTCGACGATGACCTCAACCGGGAAGTTCAGGTCACACACCATCTTGCGGATAACGACCACCTGCTGGGCATCCTTCTGCCCAAAGTAGGCGCGCGTCGGTTGGATAATATTGAAGAGCTTGCCGACCACCGTGGCAACTCCCCGAAAGTGGCCGGGCCGGGCTGCGCCTTCCAGCATCTCGGTGACACCAGTAACTTCAATCGTGCTACTAAACCGTTCCGGGTAGATCTCGGCTACATCGGGCACAAAAACCAGATCTGCCCCCGCTGCGCGCAGGAGACTGAGGTCACGCTCCAGGTCGCGCGGATAGTCCGCAAAGTCTTCATGCGGACCAAACTGTGTCGGGTTGACAAAGATAGTGACGGCAACCGTGGCACACTCGTTCCTGGCACGCTCAACCAGTCGGAGATGCCCCGCATGCAGATAACCCATCGTCGGCACGAGCCCCAGTTCCCCAAACTGCGACCGTGCCTGGCGAAAGGCGGTGATTGTGTGTATCACTTCCATGTGTTTACCTTAGATCTCCCCTGTGAGTGTCAACCGATGCGTATTATTTTGTGTCGATAATTAACACGCGTTACGCGGTTGGTTCCAAACCAGGCGTTTGTCTGGATGAATGTCCCAATTCGCCTACCCTGCCGGAGGCGAAAATGCCTTTTGAGTGAGCATCCACCGCGTAACGCGTGTTATGAAAACTGTTGACTCCATGCTTCACCCGGAATTTTGCGAAACTGACCGGCCCGAATAGCTGCCAGCGTTGATGGCCCGGCAACATAGACCCACGCCGTAACCGTTCCGTTGTCGGTCTGTACCGGGTGCTTAATCCGCTCATACCAGTTGTTGGGGTTGCCCGCAATATAATCTTCCAGGCCATCAACCCGGGTCAGGGCAGTGACATAGACCTCGGGGCGCAGCGTCATCAACATGCCGTAGACCTGCGCCGCCGGTCGAACCAGGCCGGGTGTGACGACCAGGTAGGGATATATGCCCTCGGTGTAGAGTTCCGCGCCGTTGATCTGCGCCGGATGCTCGGCGCTGGTCTGGCCCTCCAGAAATCCGGCATAGTTTGACTCGCCCGGTTTGAGTGTGCCATACACAAACAGTGGTAGCTGCATATTTGCGTAGTCCATAGTCCGTAGTCTGTAAGCCGTAGTCCGTAAGCCGTAGTCCGTAAGCCGTAGTCTGTGACGGGTGCGGTTGCTACTGCTGGTCCTCGGCTGGGTTCCGTGTACCGGCTCTCGGGTTGCCCGACTGCCGCAGGGCGGCCTGGAGTTCCCCCGCATCCATCGACGAGCTATGCTCCATGGTTGGGAAAGTTCCCGCGCGTACCTCGGTCATATACTCCTGCAGAGCGGCGGTCATGATCTCAGCCAGGCCGGCATAGCGTTTCGCATGACGCGGCACAAAATCGGTAAAGAGCCCCATAAAGTCGTGCCAGACCTGAACCTGACCATCACACCATGGCCCCGCGCCAATCCCGATAGTCGGGATACGTAACTGCGCCGTAATTTCGCGTGCCAGTTGCGCCGGGACCAGTTCTAACACCAGGGCAAACGCGCCCGCCTGCTGGAGCGCATGCGCATCGGCGATCAGTTGCCGCGCGCTGTTGGCCCGCTTCCCCTGCACCCGCGTGCCCATCTGGTTGACCGACTGCGGCGTAAAACCCAGATGCCCCATCACCGGGATACCTAACTCGACCAGACGACGCACAATCGGCACAACCGCCGCGCCACCTTCCAGTTTCACCGCCTGGGCACCCGCCTCCTGCAAGATACGCCCGGCGGAGTGGACTGCCTGCTCAACCGTAGTATAGGTCAGAAAAGGCAAATCGCCAATAACCATTGCCTGCGCGCTGCCCCGCACAACGGACTTGATATGGTGGAGCATCTCGTCCAGCGTTACCGGCAGCGTTGTCGGGTGGCCCAGCACCACCATGCCCAGAGTATCGCCAACCAGGATCATCGGAATGCCCGCCCGATCAACGATCTGCGCCGAGGTATAGTCATATGCGGTGATCATCGGAATACGTTCACCGCGCCGTTTCAACTTCTGAATGTCAAGAATTGTTGTGCGCACAGAATGCCTCCTTATATAGAGAAGACTTGAGATTATGTCTTCTTCCGTGCATAATTGATGTAGGCACACCCCGCTTTAGGCCCGACCTCCCGCTTATGCATATTATAGTCCTTGCCGAGTCGTCACGCCAATTCGTCTCCACAATCCGTTCTGAAGCTGTCGGTCGGCCCCTATCTGGAGAAGGGAGAGGTATCTATGTGGATCGAACAGGCACTGCAACAACTCGACTGTTCTTCGCTGATCGCGTTTCTGCGGCAACTGGTGGCAACCCCAAGCGTCTACCAACCGGATCAACCGGATGCAAACGAGGAAGCGGTGGCCCACCTGGTTGCCCAGCAGTTGCAGGCGTGGGGTTGGTCCCCAACCTGGCAACCCGTTGCGCCAGGCCGCCCCAATGTGATCGCTGACCTGGAAGGGTCAGGTGGTCCCGGGCGCTGTCTGCTCTTCGAGGGGCATACGGATGTGGTAACGCCGGGGGAGCGGTCGGCCTGGCGGTTTGATCCGTTTGGCGCGGAGATTGTCGCCGGACGGTTGTACGGGCGCGGTGCCGCCGATATGAAGGGCGGCCTGGCGGCGATGCTCTTTGCGGCACGGGCCATTCAACTGAGCGCTGTTCCGTTTCGGGGGCGCATTCGGCTGGCGGTACCGGTTGATGAAGAAGGTATGATGCTCGGCATCAAGGCGCTCATTGCGGCCGGGTATGCCGATGGGGTTGACGCCGCGATTATCTGTGAACCGGAGGAGCGCGAGGTCTGTATTACCCAGAAGGGTGCGCTACGTCTGCGCCTGCTCTCCTACGGACGCATCGCCCACGGCGCAATGCCCTACATGGGCGTTAACGCGCTGTCGGGCATGGTGCAACTGCTTGAACGACTGCTCCGGCTCGAAACCAGGCTGAAGCAGCAGTATGGTCATCACCCGCTGCTGGGTGAGTTGCATATCACGCCGACCGTCTTGCGCGCGCCGCTTGATGGTGACGTCGGCCAGATCAACTGTTTGCCGGGACAGTGCGATGCTTATCTGGATATCCGCAGCCTGCCGGCAATTTCACATACGGAGATTATTGCCGCCATCCGGAATGAGATTAATGCCCTGCGCGCTGACTATCCCGCATACGCGTTTGCGTTTGAGATCCTCGACGACCGGCCGGCAACCGAAATCGCCGCCGAACATCCCGTGGTCCAGGCAGTGCTGACCGGACATCGCCAGGTCTATGGCTCTCCGGCGGTGCTGGGAGGCGTGCCCGGCGCAACCGACGGCACCATTCTCTGGCGGGACCGGGAAATTCCGGTGGTCGTGTATGGCCCGGGAGACAAGCATATTCCGCACCAACCGAACGAGTTTGTCGAAGTAGACGAGGTGATTCGCGCGGCGCAGGTTTACATCATCGCTGCGCTGACCTACCTGGGGATACATGATGCGTCTCAAATGTAGGTTCTGCAGTAGGAATGCGCAGATGAGGATTGAACATTACATCCGGATATTAATAATCTGGAGTCCCGGCTTTAGCCGGTGGAATGCCTGCCGGGACCGGGCAGACTGCCGGAAACACCCGATCCGGCTGAAGCCGGGACTCCTGAGCGGCGCTATCAGGATGAAACATGCAAATTCATTAGCCGGTGGCATGCCTGCCGGGACAGCGGCATCCTGAAGGAAACGCCTGATCCGGCTGAAGCCGGGACTCCTGATACCAATTTGCGGCCAAACCGGCAAGAAAACCACGAAGGCCACAAAGTGCGCGAAGCAATGAACCTAACTTCCACACGCGATCACAGCCGATGTGCTACCATTCGTGTTCCTTGGTGTTCTTCGTGCTTCGTTTGGTCTTTGCAGTTTGGAAGTCAGATTGGTATAACGCACCCGACAGCCGTGCCGTGCTCGCGGATGGGCCCCTCCATAGTCATGCGGTGCATAAAATGCACCCTACCTGGCTACTGCGGCGCGGCGGCTTTGCGGCTCTACGTTGGAGAAGTTGCCGAAGGAAACGTGTGGTACCATGCGTCCATTCGCGTTCTTGGCTGAGTTGATCCTACTGGGGCAATCTGCGGGAGTTCTGTGCGGAGGGGCAGTCGTATCACTACCATCTACCAGTAGCCGTAGGGTGCGTTTAACGCACCAGGTAGATTGGGCAACCGGCCACGAATCGGGCCACGAATGCCCGAATGGGGCGCGTGGGCATCGCGGCGGCTCGGCGGCGTTGCGGCTCAATAGCCGTAGGGTGCGTTTAACGCACCCGGCAGCCGTGCCGTGCTCGCGGATGGGCCCCTCCATAGTCATGCGGTGCATAAAATGCACCCTACCTGGCTTGCTCACGACTTGCCCATCGACGAGTACCATTTCCACGTTGCGGTACAAAAACGATCCGATCATTTTGAACATCCACAATATCAAATGGCTTTTTTTGAAAAATCGTTTCGAGTGTTTTTCCCTTGAGAGATTGCACTCTCTCCCAGACTGTACTCATTATCGTTTTCCTTTCCGCTATTGTATGCACCTACTCCTCAACCTATCCTACAAGGCGAAATAGGATTCGTCAAGCCATGATTTCTCACTAAACTTTCCTTTGACTATATGATGTTTGTTATAAACAAGAATAAAGTTGCAGGGTTTTATATCAATTAAACCACTGCGTTGTTGTTCGCGCCTTTTCTGCTGCACGTTATAGCGAGAACACACCGTTATATACTAGAAGTAGCTAACGGTGGCCTTCACCGGCGCCGCCGGCAGGCGGGGGATTGCTGCCGACCACAGGCACGCACCGCCTCCAACAGTCGTGCCCAGGTCAGGGCCATGCCCGCGGCGTCCGTGTGCAAGGTGTGCCGGGTAGCTTTTTCGAAATCACAGACTAATTCTTCATCATTCTTTGTATTAAAGTTGTCCCTTTTAGCTCTTATTTACACGAGTTACGCAGTGGGTACACAAACTGGACATTTGCCCAGGTGGAAACCCGATTCGCCTGCGGCAGGCGGGGGGATTGCTGCCGGCTGTGGGCATAGTACCACCACCCAAAGTCGCGCCCGAGTTGGGGCCGCGCCCGTGGCGTCCGTGTGGAAGGCGGTGTTAGGGACGTCTATCGCCAATGACCCTGAATTACCATTGCGTATTACATCCCAAAACTTACGTCTTTTTATATCAATTGACAGCAAAGTCGGTATAGGGTCGCTTATACGGTGGATGGAACGCCAGGACAATATCGCTCTTCGGAACCCCCTGTTCGACGAGACGAGTTGCAATCCCTTCTTCGGTTCCATCGTACTGAATCCAGATTTTTTCATTCCGAATATCGATGTGAATGAGGGTTCCATGAATACGCTCCAGATCATTCCAGCCAACGCTGAGCAGTTGATAATGATCATGGATCGTATCCGCGATAACCTCCATCTCGATATCTCCAGTACCTGGTTTATGGCTGGCATATTCATTCAGAATTGCCTGAATATGCTGTCGATAACGGGTCACCTTATCCATTGCACAATCTCCTCTCGTACCGCATCATAGATGAGTATCCGTAACTGATACCGCTGGACAGCCAATTGCACAAACGGAAGATAAAAGAACGTATGGTATGTCTCTTTCGGGATTGCAAGATATAAGATGCGTTCCGGTTGCTGGAGTTCGAGGGCTAAACGATAATTCAGGAACTGTCCAAGCGCGACATGAAAGTCGGAAATCAGGGACGGGCCAAGGAAACTCTTGATCTCTACGGCAATACGCTCGCCCGCTTTTTCTGCCGTGAGCAGTTTTTCTGCACCCAGGTCAATCTGCATATCGATACCACCCAATTGAATGATGAATGGATCGTCAGTTATCGTCCATTGTTCTTTCATCAACCCCTTCCGCACGGCTTGATGAAACAGATCTTTGGCTGCCATATCGCCATCATCCTTCGGTACCCATTTCTCCAATATCTGTCGTGTTTACGAAAAATCTTGCGGCCTGCAAATCAGCTTGCAAGCGATTTGACAATAATGAGAAGTATTCTTGAAGATTTACGGGCATAGTCACCTCTCACTCAACTTATGAGCCTTTACTAAGCATATTATACATACAGAGTACATCAAATTGAACCCCCCAAGGCCAGCTAACGCCCGCCTTCACCGGCGCCGCTGGCAGACGTCGAGATTGATACCGACCACAGGCACGCACCGACGGTCGAAAGTCGCACCCAGATCGGGTCACGCCAGCGGCGTCCGTGTGCAAGGCGGGCGTTGGGCGGCTACGTGGTGGGACTGTTACCCACCGTCGGGAGCCGCACTGTGCCTGCCGGACGCCCCAGGCCAGCGGTATGGGCTGGCCCGATCCGGCACACCGCCCCACACTCCATACCCACCGACGGGCCGGATGCGTCGCCGGGCATCCTACCGATCGGCCAGTGGGTCGTGCTCTCGCATGTGGATGTAGCGCCGCCCAACGCCCGGCTCACGCGCCGGTTTGGAGCTGCGAAGCAGCGAAAAATCGGTCGTGATGCAGTCGATTGTTAGCCCTCTTTTGTATCAGCTCTTACCTCTCCTTTACAGATTCCATCCTTCAGCATTTCTAGAGTTATAAGTAGCCGAACTTGAAATTCCTCAACCAAACTCGGGAGACGGCGGTTTATCTTGTTTTCGCTGCCATAGAACAAGCCCCGATTCTTGAATGCATCAAAGCGCCCGTCTTCATTTTGGTCTGGGAAGAGCAGAAACTTCTCTACGCACTCTCCATTAGATATTACCCTGTATACCTTTGGCATATCATCTAGAAACCCATCATGGATTAGATGGTTACGTACCGTTTCGATCTCTGTAAGTAACCGGCATTGCTCGAACAGTGTTCCTTCACGCTTATTGAAGGATACTTTTTTCCTGTCGCCATAAAGAGAGTTCTTTGAAAACAAATGAGGATAGGAGTCAAATTGCGTCTTCAAGTTTTCGATTTCTATAGCGAGTTTTGTCACGTAATCGAGAAGGCTATGCAACCTAATGTACACGAATCCAGGTAACGCATAGAGTTTTGTCACTACCGGTGAGGTTACGTATCGAATCCCATCGTCCTCATCGATCTTGGAAAAAAACAGATCCTCTAGGTTAAGAGCTTGATAAAACTCTCCTTGGAGCTGCATAACCTCCTTGCTACATTCCTGCACCCCGCTAACGAGCTTTTGACAGTCGAATAGGTACAAAGCCTTATTCACAGGCAATCCAGGCGGAAGGCTACCCAGCAGTTTATTGAATAAGTCCCTAGATATCGCGGCTTCCGAATTCATTCCTGCCGTCGACAAAAACTCTGGCACGACTCTCAAGAACTCATAAAAGCTATCCAAACTCCCGAACAATTGCTCTGCAAACGCATCATGAAGTCGAACACACGCAGAATCTATTTCGTATAAATGATTGCCGCGGCTTGGGTACCAGGCACCTTGTGGGTCGCGTGTGAAGAAAACGTCCCCTGACTGACCTGGGTTTTCTTTGGGGATCCCGTCTAACGATAGGTATGGAGTTTTTATTTGCATCATATATTTGAGAGTCAGAGTCTGCTAACAATCCTTAGACGAAGCTTCCCACATAAACATGTATACAAAAACTTCCCGATAAACAGTTCACTAACTCCAGGGCTACGTCAACGTCAGAGATAGTGACTATCCTGTTCATCTTACTCGGCAGCAGGAGGGGATCGAAGAACCGCCTGAAGGCGGCACTACGCGCATGTTCCGGGACTTTGATGTAGCTCTGACCGATTCTACTCCCACTTGACTGCATAGTCAAGTCCTGCGGGTTAAACACTCATACCATCCGTACCGAAGAAGCTTACGTACACTGGATGAAACGCTTTATCCTGTTTCACCACAAGCGCCATCCGCGTGATACCAATTTACCATCAAAACAGCAATCAACGGGAATGGGCGCAACGAGCGTAACAGTGGCACGTTCCTGTGTATCATCTCTGCGTCCTCGGTGTTCTCTGTGGCTATGACAACAAATCGGTATCAGGAGTCCCGGCTTCAGCCGGACCCGGCGCTCCCGGCAGTGTACCGCTGCCCCGGCAAGTATTCCACCGGCTAAAGCCGGGACTCCTGTGATAGCATGATTCGGACTATTTGCGCAACCTTCAGCAGCCGGACCCGGCGCTCCCGGCAGTGTACCGCTGCCCCGGCAAGTATTCCACCGGCTAAAGCCGGGACTTCTGTGATAGCATGATTCGGACTATTTGCGCAACCTTCAGCAGCCGGACCCGGCGTTCCCGACAGTGTACCGCTGCCCCGGCAAGTATTCCACCGGCTAAAGCCGGGACTCCTGTGATAGCATTATTAGGGACGAAACAGCTTGCGTCCCCCAAAACACCAGTAGGGGCGAAACATCTT
>DAOTVB010000056.1:0-8936 GCA_034436755.1 Chloroflexaceae bacterium
CGATGGCGCAATGGAGGGGCGCAGCATTGGCCGGACATTTAACGGCGGGCGATATATGACGGGCCAATGCTGCGCCCCTACGCGGCGATCACGATGAACCACGCGGCGGTGCGTTCCCCGGCGATCACGCTGGGGCACGCGGCGATCACGCTGGGGCACGCAGCGGTGCGCCACGCGGCGATCACGCTGGGGCACGCGGCGATCACGCTGGGGCACGCGGCGGTGCGCCACGCGGCGATCACGCTGAACCACGCGGCGGTGCGCCACACGGCGATCACGCTGGACCACCCGGCAGCCACACCCGGCGGCAGCGCGGCGGGCTGCGGCCATCCCCCCGGCCACAGGCTCGCACGCGCCGCATGCGCCGCGCATCATCCCTACTCCCCCAGGCCACCCGCACAGAAATTCCCGACCCGCCGGCCTGCTCCAGCGTGACCAGGGCTCCCGGCCCAATGACCCGCATTGCCACGCGCCGGTTGAAGCCGGGACTCCCGAGTCCGAGCCGTGCGGTTTCAGACCAGCGTCCGCGCGGCCCAGTCACCAAAGGCCTCACCCTCGGCCCGTTCGCGCCGCCACTGCTCGATCAGCCCCGCCAGCAGATCCACCAGCGCCTCCGCGCGCACCTGCTCCCGATAGAGGCGCGCCAGCCGGGTGCCGACAAAACTCCCGCCAATGTACACATTGTAGAGCGCCAGGCTGCGCCCGATAATGCCAATCTCGGCGGTAGGTGGGCGTGAGCAGGAGTTGGGGCAGCCGCTCATACGAATCCAGACCCGCTCATTGCCAAAGCCGCGCTGCTCTAACTCGCCGATCACGTCGGGCAGGAAGCGCTCGCTCTCGGCTACTGCCAGCCCGCAGGTGGGCATTGCCGGGCAGGCCATCGCATAGCGGCGCAGCACGCTCAACTCGCCCTTCCCGTGCTGCGTTCCATCCCCGGTTGCCAGCCCATACGCGGCCAGCAGTTCCGCCACGCGTGGCTTATCGGCGGGGCGGATGTGGGTCAGGACGATATTGTGGTGGGCGGTGAGGCGCACCCCCGGCTGAAACTCGGCGATGATGGCGCGTAACCCGCGTTTGGTCTGGTCGTGCGGCCCATCTTTGATCCGCCCATTCTCTACCCAGATGCCCACCAGCCAGTTGCCATCGGCCTGCTGCTGCCAGCCCAGGTGATCATGCACATCATAGTTGGGCACCTCGGCGGGCGGTGCGAGTGGCGCACCCAGCCGCCGGCCCAACTCCTCCTGGAACCAGGGTACACCGTGATCCTCCAGCACATACTTGAGGCGCGCATGCCGCCGGTTCGTCCGGTCGCCATAATCCCGGTAGATCGTCGTGGCGGCTTCCAGCACCGGCAACGCCTGCTCCGGCGGCAGGAAGCCGATCCGGTCGCCCAGTCGGGGGAAGGTTTCGGCTTTGCCATGCGTGCTGCCCAGGCCGCCACCCGCCACCAGGTTGAAGCCGCGCAACGCCCCGTCCGCGCCGATAATCGCCTCCAGCGCCAGATCATGGGTAAAGAGATCGATGCAGTTATCGTGTGGCAGGCCAATCCCGATCTTGTGCTTGCGGGGCAGATAGTTGGGGCCGTAGAGCGACTCGCTACGTTGCTGCTGCACCTTGACCGAGGTGCCGTCGGCCAGGATCTTCTCGCCATCCAGCCAGAGTTCGTAGTAGCTGGTTGACTGGGGCAGAAAGCGGTCGCTGACCTCCTGCGCCAGCGCCTGATAGTCGTAAGTATGACCGGGCAGCAGATCGGCCACGGGGCAGGTCAGGGTGTTGCGTGATACATCGCCGCACGCGCCGTAGGTGCTGATCCAGCGCTGATTCAGCGCCCGGATCAGTTGCTTCAGATTGGCCTTGCCGATGCCGTGAAACTGAAATGCCTGGCGGGTGGTAATGCGCAGCGTGTTATTGGCATAGGTCGTCGCCAGTTCATCCGCCAGCAGATACTGCTCGGCGGTCATGCGGCCGCCGGGGGTCTTGGTGCGTACCATAAACTGCCAGGCGCGGTCAAGCCCCTGCTTCTTGCGCTCCTTGCGTAGATCCCGGTCGTCCTGCTGGTAACTGCCATGGAACTTGAGCAGTTGGTAGGCTGCTTCGGAGATATGATCACGCTCCTCGTCGCGGATCTCCTCCAGGAGCAGCCCGCCCAACCCTTCGCTGGTAACTTTGAGTTTTTCCACCTTTGAGAGTTGCGGTTGATCGTTTGTAGGTGTATCTGAACCTGTTTGCATAATGCCTGTACCTCTGTATGATTTAGAGATGAATGCCACACTCCGTTTTGGCATGCCCGGCCCAGCGACCCGCGCGCGGATCTTTGCCGTTGGCCGGGCGGGTGCAGGGCATACAGCCCAGGCTGGGGTAGCCCCGGTCAAGCAGCGGATTGTAGGGCACCTCGTGGGCGTGAATATACTCCCAGACCGCCTGCTCGCTCCAGAATGCCAGCGGGTTGATTTTGAGCAGGTTGTGGCGTGTATTCCACTCAAGCAATCGGGTCTCTGCCCGCGTCTTTGATTGATCCCGGCGAATGCCGCTGATCCAGGCCTGGTAGGGTTGCAGCGCTTCGGCCAGGGGCGCGACCTTGCGAATGCCGCAGCAGCGATCCGGTTCACGCTCGTAGAGGCGCGGACCTTCCAGCCGTTCCTGATCTTTAAGCGAGAGCGCCGGGCGACGGCGTTCAATCGTGACGCCGTAGCGTTGGGCGGCCGCTTCGGCCAGCGCGTAGGTTTCCGGAAAGAGCAGATCGCTATCGAGAAAGAGCACCGGCGTGCCGCGCTCCAGGCCGGCCACCATATCCAGTAGCACCATGCCCGAAGGTCCGCCGAAGCTACAGGTCAGCACAATCTGCTGCCCAAACTGCGTGGTGGCCCAGTCCAACAGCGTCTCAACCGGGCATGTTTCAAACTCCCGGTTCAGCCGGTTCAGTTCGTCTTCCGTCCATCCGGGTGCCGTTCCATTGCGGGTCATGGTTTGCTCCCTATCACTCGTCTTCCCCAAACAAAAACGGGCATGACGCGTAGCCTACGGCTATCGTTATGCCCGTGCATCAGCGCACGCCTGCCACCTCTGGAGGAATTGCTAAAATCTTAACTTACTTGCTTGACTTTGTCAAGTAAGTTATAATCCGGGATGTGATGGATAGTCCCGTCTATCTTACCGCATTTTACCGTTCTTTTTGTCACGGAGCAGAGCAAATGACTGCCCAGGGATTTGTCTCGCTGATTGGTGCCGGGCCGGGTGATCCTGACCTGCTGACGGTGAAGGGACTGCGCCGCCTGCGTGCCGCCGATGTGGTGATCTACGACGCGCTGGTGAGTCGTGATGTGCTGGATATCTGTCGCGCCGATGCCGAATTGATCGATGCAGGCAAGCGGGCCGGCCAGGCAACCCGCTCCCAGGCTGCAATCAACACTTTATTGATTCAAAAAGCGCGGGCGGGGTTACAGGTTGTGCGGCTCAAGGGAGGCGATCCGTTTGTGTTTGGGCGGGGTGGCGAAGAGGCGGCCGCGCTCCAGGCGGCCGGGATTGCCTGGGAAGTTGTTCCCGGTATCACCTCAGCCATCGCTGTCCCGGCGTATGCCGGCATTCCCGTGACTCACCGCGCCTGTGCCTCATCGGTGGCGATTGTCACCGGCCACGAAGATCCTATGCGGGAGGACTCGCGCATCAACTGGTCGGCGCTGGCAACCGCCACCGATACACTGGTCTTCCTGATGGGCATCGGCCGGCTGGCCTATATCGCCACGCAACTGATCGCCCATGGCCGGGCACCTGATACCCCCGCCGCTGCGATTCGCTGGGGCACCACCGCCGAACAGGAGACGGTGACGGGAACGCTGGCGACGATTGCGGAAGAGGTCGCGCGCGCCGGGTTAACGGCCCCGGCAACGCTGGTCATTGGCGAAGTGGTCCGGCTACGAGAACAGTTGCGCTGGTTTGATGCGCTGCCGCACCTTTCAGTGCTACGTATGGCTGCCGGAGTCCCGGTTGATGAGGCCTGATGAGCAACGGCCGTACCTCACGCCGTGCCGCTGATGAACGTTGAGCACATAGTCCAGGTATGGCGTGTGGCAGAAGAACGGTGCATTCTACTGGGTGATGTTTACGGCGAATAATACGCGGCTCCCCTCAGTTGTCAGGGGAACCGCGTGTCGGCGGTGATATGTATTGGTCTGCGACCAGGCTTTACCCTTCACCCAGGGCGCGCTCGTGGGGGCCGCTCCCCAGGTTCTCCTGATCGGTAATGTCACGCGATATGCCGATAACCTGATGAACCTCACCGGACGGCGTGCGGGAGTGGATCTTCTCCCAGGCATAGAGCCAGCGCCACTCACCATTGGCGTGCTGAATCCGGTATGTGCTCTCGATGACCACATCATCCTCAATGGTCATCATGTGGGCAATTTTTTCCTGGACCGCCGCCATGTCGTCCGGGTGTAGCAGGGAGGGGATAAACTGTGCTCCCATCGTCTGGATCTCCTGCGCCGTATACCCCAGCGTCAAGGCAATCTCACGATTAACATAGACATTCCGGTTTTCGCTCAGATCGTAGATGTAGAGAATATCGGGGATCGTATCGGCGATGTTCTCCACAAAGCGCTGGCTCTCCTGGAGGGTTGCTACCTGCTGCTGTAGCTCGCTCACTTGCCGGCGTAAATGGGCGTTTTCCTGCTGTAGAGCTTCCATGGCTCCGGTGTTGCCTGTTGTCATGAGTCTCCTCCAAAGCTTGTGTACGGTGCGTGGGATGTACCACACGACAAAATACCATACTCCCTGGTACGTCCGGCTACCCCCCCGACCTGGTTGCATCGTCTGGTGCCTGGGCCAGCAGGTTTGCCAGGAGTGCATCGTTCTGAACCGCCTGTGCGTTATGCCGCCGCCGGTAATGTCGAGAGTCAAGAAGCGCCAGGATGATTACAAGGAGCAGAGCAATGGCTGTAGTACGTAGTGCCAGCAGCGGTAACTGGTAAAGCCGCCATGCAATGTGTTGATGGGTATTAGTTGCCGACATTATAGCATGTTCTAAGTTACCTCGAGTCATTCTCCTATGACCATGGGAGCGCGCTGTTCCCACGGTCGGGATACCGGCTGACGTCAGCTTGTGACGAGCGATAGCAAAAAAGTGTGTGCGAATTTGTGTTCTAAAATGTTTGCATACTATGTGTACTGACTATAGCCTTTCCAGTTAGAAAAATCAAGTTTAAGTGTGGTTAAAGACTGGCGATCATGAATGAAGGTTTCGTAAAGTTGGCCCAACTGCCACCGGGAATTCTCCGCTCCCCGCTCCCGGTTCTGCGCTCCCGGTTCTGCGCTCCTGGTTCTGCGCTCTGCGCTCCTGGTTCCGCGCTCCCTACCCCTCTATCTGTTGCCGCAGCACCCAGCGGCGCATCAGCCTGACGGTGTAGTGGCAGCGGCCCACTGTTTCGGTGACAACATCATGCGCCTGGAGTGTCTCCAGGGCGGCGCGGGTTGCTTCCAGCGGCATGCCCGCCGCCTGCGCCAGCTCCTCCGGGGATAATCCGGCCGCGTGGGGAGCCAGCGCCCGCAGCAGGGCAGGCTGGCCGTCCGGGGCGCTCCGCTCGGCCTGCTGCCAGACGCCGCTGAAGTAGACCTCTGCGCCCTGGTCAAAGTCGGGGGCATCGATCACCGTCGCCACATCGTCCCGCGTGAAGCGCGGCGGTGGTGCGTGGCCCGCCGCGAAGCGCTGCCGGTTGTAGCGTGAGACCAGCGCGTGGCAGATATGCTGCACCAGGTTGGGCTGTCCGCTGGTCAGATCGATGATCAGTTCAATTGCATCGGCACTGTAGTCCAGCGGGAAATCCGGCTCCGGGTTAGTGATCAGTTGGTACGCCTCCCCCGGCGTGAGAAAGCTGACCCGGATGGCCTCCACAACGTACCAACCTGCCAACCTGCCAACCCGCAAGCTCCGGATGTGGCTTGCCGGGGTGGGATCGGCATGCTAGAATAGCCCGACAACTCGCACACACTGAGTTGCCGAAGATGCTGATAAATTTGAACAGTAGACTTCGGTGGGGTAATCCGGGGCAAAGGGGGAGCGGTTGGACGGACGACAGCGCAAGGATATTCGCCCGGGGCTGCGGGTGGCCGTGGTGATGAAACCGGATCAGCGGACGGGGAAGCACACCATCGGGATCGTCAAGGATATCCTGACCTCGGCGGCAACGCATCCCCACGGGATCAAGGTGCGGCTGCAAACGGGGCAGGTGGGCCGGGTGAAGGCGATCCTGCCGGATGAACCGCCTCAGAACGAGGCGACCACGCCACCCGCGTCCGGGTAGTAGGGGCGCAGCATTCGCGCTCGAGCTGCCTGCAGTTCTCCCCGGAAGAGAGATGTGTCCCCCCAGGGATGAGCGAACCAGAATGGCTAGCGAATGCTGCGCCCCTACGGGATGCCCCCCCGCGCCAACCTCCATGCGGGGACGGTGGCCCCGGCCGGGTGGGGGCGCAGCATTCACGCTCGGGATCCTGGCAGCGCTCCCCAGAGCGTCATGCCTACGTCCGAGAATGAGCAAACCGGAATGGCTAGCGAATGCTGCGCCCTTACGGATGCCCCCCCGCGCCAATCCCATGCGGTGACGGTGGCCCCGGCCGGGTAGGGGCGCAGACCCGCCAACCTCCATGCGGGGACGGTGGCCCCGGCCGGGTAGGGGCGCAGCATTCGCGCTCGGGATCCTGGCAGCGCTCCCCAGAGCGTCATGCCTACGTCCGAGAATGAGCAAACCGGAATGGCTAGCGAATGCTGCGCCCCTACTACGGGATGCCTCACGTTTCACGCCTCCCCCCGCATCAGTCGCTCAATCTCCGCCACCAGCGCCCGCGCCACCCGATCCGCCGCCGGCGGGCCGAACTGCTCGTAGTTCCGTAGCGCCGCCTGCGCAAACAGCAGCGCATCGTCGAACCGCCTCGCCTGCGCGTAGGCGATGGCGGTGTTGTAGCGGTATTTTGCAGCTTCGTAGAAGTTCTGGGCTGCTTCAGCCAGTGCGCGACGGCCGGCTCCGTCTGCCCTGCCGCATGGTAGATAGCGCCAAGCTGGTTGTGGGTGATTGCCAGGTTGTCTACTGCGTCGGGCGGGAATATCTGCAAGGCTTCCTGGTACGCCTGCAGCGCGGCGTTCAGATGCTCCAGCAGCACGGCTTCCGGCTGCCCGGCCTGCCGCGCCTCCTGGAAGCGCTCATACGCCACCTGGCCAAGCTGTCCCAAACCTTTCCCTCGGGTCAACTTATCGCTTTCGGGAGTCAGTTCCAGGCTGCGCCGGTACCAGCCCTCGGCCTGCGCCAGGTCGCGCAGCGCGGGCACTTCATCACCCATGTAGGCGTGCCCCACGTTGAAGGCGCAGGTCGCCGCCCCGGCCTGCTCACCAATCTCCTCAAAGAGCTGCATTGCCTCCCGGTAGCTGTCCACGCAGTCCGCCGCGCCCTGCTCGCGCTGGAGTTGACCCAGTGCGTGCAGCGATACCGCCAGGGAGCGCAGGCGGTTGCGCTCACCGGCGTTCAACTGCGCCGGCGGCTGGGTGAGCAGCGGCGCGGCCTGCCGCCGTTGGTAATCAACTTGCAACCCTTGCAGCCGAGCCGCCTCTCCCCACTGCCGCTCCTCCCGCAGCAACCGCACCCGGTACTCCGTCACTAGCCACCACTGCGCCTCCCGCCCCGGCCGCGGCCCATCGGTTGCCGGGTCCACCAGGTCGGGGACAATCTCGTCCACCAGCCGCCGCCACTCGGCCCGCCGCCCGGTGTGGCCGTAAAGTTCATCCAGCCCCTGCCTGGTGCTGGTGAGTGCGTCGTACCAGCCATGCTGCCGCGCCAGGTGCCGCGCATGCAGCAGGTTGGCCTCCTCCGCCTTGAGCGCGTTGATCACCTCCCGGTTGCCCTGGTTGTATTGTCTATGGTAATAGTTGCCCAGTTCCCCCAGCGCCTCCACAAAGGCGCGGGTGGGGGCGTCGTCCGGGTAGTATTCTGCGTACAACTGGCGGAAGAACCAGGGCAGCGCCGGGTGGATGCGGTAGTAGCCCCCGCCATAGGCCGCCAGCAGCCCCACCTCCGCCGCCCGGTCCAGCAGCGCAATGGCCTGTTCACGCGTCAGGCCGGCAACGGCGGGAACGTGCCAGTCCTCACTGGTATCGCCCATCAACCGGAGGGCATTATTCCCATCCACAAACCCCTGGAACTGGTGCAGCAGCGCCAGGATGCGCCGCTCCGCCTCGGTAAAGGCCGTGGTGAAGCCGTAGCTCAGCGACGCGCCCAGCGAGCGGCTGCGCCCCTGCGCGCTGTCGTCGGCGAAGGCGGCCGCGCCCGCGCGCAACTGCTGCACATAGTCGGCAATCTGCTGCGCGGTGTGCCGGCCGTCGCGCAGCGCCTGGCGTACCACCACCGTCAGCGTCAGCGGGTTGCCCTGGGTGTAGACCAGCAGCGGTCGTCAGGCGGCCTGGTCCAGGGTGACGCCATACTTGTCCGCCAGCGCCGCCGCCAGTTGTCGCCGCTCGTGCAGGGGCATCGGCGGCAGTGTCACCCGCGCGGGCAGGTCGCCCAGCCAGGCATACTCATCCCGCCGCGAGGTCAGCAGAAACTTCGCCCGGGTGTTGCGTGCCGCGCGCAGGAAATCGGCCAGCTCGCGCTGCTCGGCGGCGCTCCAGGCGGAGGTCGTGCCCGCCGGGAAGCCCGCCACCGGCTCGACATTGTCCCACACCCAGAGCAGCGGCACCTGCGCCATCATTTGCAGGGCGATGTCGCGCTTCTGCGCCGGGTCGGTGATCGCGTCCCAGTGCAGGCCGCTCTGTTGCAGCAGCGGGTCAAACATGCGCCCCAGTTGATCCAGCACCTGCGCCAGGGGTTTGTACTGCTCAAACGACGTAAACAGCACCGGCCCATCTACGCCGCCGGTCAGGCTGTACCAGCGGGCAAACTCGGCGACGGCGCTGGTCT
>DAOTVB010000057.1:0-8269 GCA_034436755.1 Chloroflexaceae bacterium
AGCAGACCGCCGCGCTGGAACAGGCCCGCACCGCCCAGAGCCGTATCGCTACCGAGTTGCGCATCCTGCGTGATGCCTTGCGCGGGCAGCGGGAGCGCCTGGGTACACTGCACCAGCGGAGCAGCCTGCTCCACACCCAGGCCGAGACTGCCCAGCGCGATCTGGCGGTGGCGGGTGAACGGTTGGCTGCGTTGACCCAGCGCACGGAAGAGCTGGAGCGCACGCGCAATGATCTGGAACTGCGCCAGGTAGAAGCCGAGCAGGAGCGCGACACCGCCGAAGCTGCGCTGGCCGCCGCCGAAGCCACGCTGAACGAACAGCAGACGCAACTCGCCGCCCAGACCAGCGCAATGGCCGATCTGGAAACGGCCCGCCGCGAACTGGCGCAGGAACTGAGCCGGGCGCAGGATGCCGCACTCAAGGCCGCCACGGTCGTTGCCGAGGGGCGCAGCCGCGCCGAGCAGCAGGCCGCGCAACACACACGCCTGCAGCAGGAGCAGGCCGACCTTGAAGCCGCTTTGCAGCAGGCCGACGAACGACTGACCGCCGCGCAGCAACGGGTTGAAGCTGCCCATGCCGCCGTCACCCAGGCCGAGGAAGCGCAGACCGTCGCCGCTAAGGAAGAGGCCGCCGCGCGGGATAGCCTCAAAACCCTGCGTAGTGAGCGGGCCATCGCCGATGAACAGTTGGCCGCCGCCCGCCGCGCCCTCACCGATGTCGAGGCCCGCCACGAGTCGCTCAATCGGCTGGCACGCTCCTACACCGGCACTTTTGCCGGGGTCAGGGCCGCCATGCAGTGGGCTGAGCGTACCGGGCGCGCAGGCTTTGCGCTGGTGGCGTCAATTATTCGCACCCCCGCCGAACTGGAGACCGCTATCGAGGTGGCGCTGGGTTCGCGTCTGCAAAATATCGTCGTCGAGAGCTGGCAGGATGCCGAAGATGCGATTGCCGAACTCAAGCGGAGTGGTGCCGGGCGGGCTACGTTCCTGCCCCTGGACACGTTGCGCGCCCGTGCCGGCGACAACCGGCCGCGTGCAGGCGGTGAGGCTGTTCTCGGTGTTGCGGCGGATCTGGTTGCGTATGACGAGCACTACGCCACGGTGGTTCAGCAACTGCTGGGGCGCGTGCTGGTGGTGCGCGATCTGCCGACGGCCCGTCAGGAACTGCGGCAACTCTCCGGTGGCTGGACGATTGTCACGCCGGCTGGGGAGCAGGTCAACAGCGGCGGCGCTGTCACCGGGGGCGCACGCACAAAGGAGAGCGGAACGCTGCGGCGCGAGCGGGAACTGCGCGAGCTACCGCAGCAGGTGGAGGCAGCCCAGGCCGCCGTTGATGCCGCCACCGCAGCGCAACACGCCCTGGACGAGCGCCTGACTGCGGCAACCCAGGCCGTACGTGCCGCCGAAACTGCGCAGCAGGAAGCCAATCGTCACCTGAACGCCCGGCGGGCCGATCTGGACAGCGCAACGCGCCAGTCCACCCAGGCCAACCAGGAACTCGACTGGCAGCGCAGCCGGTTGGAAAGCGTTGCCCGCGACCTGGAAGCGCTGGCGATCCGCATAGACGAACTGGCAGCGCAACAGGCCGAAGCGGAAGCCCGCGCCACGACAGCCCAGGAGCATCTGGAAGCACTCCGCGCCCGCCAGGAGCGCGAAACCAATGTCAACCGCGAAGCGCAGGAGCGGGTGAACAGTATCCGCGCCGCCGTCGCCGATGCCGAGAGTCAGGCCCGCGCCCAGCGCACGCTGGTTGCCGCGCATCAGCAGACACTGGCACGCCTGACGCAACAGCAGAACGACACCGCACAGCGTCTCGCCAACCACGCCGAAGAGCGCACGCAGATGCTTGCCGGCCGCGATACCGCCGAAACGCACCACCAGGCACTGCTGCAACAGATCGATGCCCTCCGCGCCGAGATTGGCCCGGCGGAGGAACATCTGCATACCGAGGAAAGCCGCCTGACCGCCCTGGAGGAGCAGGAGGGGCAGGCCACCACCGCCCTACTCGAACATGAGACCGCCGCCAACCGCGCCAGCCTGGAAGCCCAGCGCGCTCAGGACCGCCGGGACAACCTGCTGGAACGTGCCGGCGCGGATGGCATCACGCTGACCGATGCAGAACCACCGGCGGCAGAACCTGCTGCGGATGCGGCATCGTCCGTCGCCCAGCGTCCGCCGTCCGAGCTGCAAGAGGCGATTGCCAAACTCCGCGAACGCATCGGGCGGCTGGGAGCGATCAACCCGCTGGCCCTGGAAGAGTATGAAGAAGCCGCCGAGCGCCAGCAGTTCCTGAGCAACCAGCTTGCCGACCTGCGCCAGGCCGAGACCACCCTGCGCGAGTTGATTACCGAGCTTGAGGCGGCGATGCATGCCCAGTTCACCCAGACCTTTAGCGCCGTGGCCGACGAGTTTGAGCGCAGCTTCAACCGGCTGTTTGGCGGTGGTATGGCGCGGCTGCAGATGGTCAGCAGCGGGAATAACGCCTCCAGCAATGGCGACGGTACCGCCGAAGCCGAAACGCCGCGCGCCTGGGGCATCGAGATCGTCGCGCGCCCGCCGGGGAAACGCCAGCAAAACCTCTCGCTGCTCTCCGGCGGCGAGCGAGCATTAACCGCCTCCGCACTACTCTTCGCCATCCTGACCGTTAATCCCAGCCCCTTCTGCCTGCTGGATGAGGTTGACGCGGCGCTGGACGAGTCAAACGTCGGGCGCTTCCGTGAGGCGCTGGTAGCATTGACGCATCAGACGCAGTTTGCGCTGATTACGCATAACCGGGGCACCATCGAGGTTGCCGATACCCTCTACGGCGTCACCATGGGCGATGACGGCGCATCACGCGTGCTCTCACTCCGTATTGAGGAGTATGTTAAGAGTCCGTAGTCCGTAGTCCGTAGTTCGTAGGCTGTAATCCGTAGTCTGTATCCCGTATCCCGTAGATGGTTGATGGTTGATGGTTTGATTTCGGAAGGTTGATGTAGAGATGCGCTTCCGGGCATCCGCTTGCAAGCGTTAACTCGTAGGGACGCATTCTGGCGCGTCCTCCTCAAGAGAAGGAGAAACATGTGAAGGGCAAGGAGAAAAACCCGCTGGTGGCACTGGGTGGTCTGTCGGTGACGGCGGCCATGGCCTGGATCAGCTACAGCAAGCTACTCGTTCCGCATAACCTGCCGCTGCCCCCCGCCGTATCGGGTGAGCGGCATGAGTTCACCGGGCGGGCCGGACGGCTCAGTTACTACGTGGCCGGAGAAGCGGCCCAAAATACCACACCCCTCCTGCTGATCCACAGCATCAACGCCGCCGGATCAGCCTACGAGGTGCGCCCGCTGTTTGAGCACTACAAAACACACCGCCGCGTCTATGCGCTGGACCTGCCGGGCTTTGGCTTTTCCGAGCGTTCCGACCGCCAGTATACGCCCCGCCTCTACACCGATGCCATCCTGGATATGCTGGAGCAGATCGAACGCGATGTCGGACCGGCACCAGTGGATACGCTGGCGCTCTCGCTCGGTGCCGAGTTTCTGGCACGCGCCGCGATTGATGCACCGGAGCGCTGCCGCAGCCTGGCGCTGGTGACACCCACCGGTTTCCGGCGCAGCCAGGAGCGCTACGCCGAGATTGGCGCGACGATGGGCAACTCGTTTGTGCGCGATCTGTTTGATCTGCCGCTCTGGAGCCGCCCTTTCTTCGACCTGCTGACCAGCAAACCCAGCATTCGCTTCTTCCTGGCACAAACCTTCGGCGCATACGAGCCAATCCCAACCGAAATGGTCGAGTATGACTACCTGACCACGCATCAGCCGGGAGCGCAGCATGCCCCCTATGCCTTTGTCTCCGGATTGCTCTTTAGCGCCGACATCGGCCGCATCTACGACGCGCTGAAGTTGCCGGTCTGGCTGGCCTACGGCACGCGCGGCGCTTTTAGCAACTTCCAGGATTTGAAGAATGTTCAGATGGGCGAGAACTGGTCAATCCAGGCATTCGGGACGGGTGCGCTGCCCCACTTCGAGCAACTGGAAGCCTTCACCACCGCTTACGATGGGTTTCTGGCGAAGATCGCCGGGGTGTAGTCTGCCCGTTTCAGGTCAGGCTTTTTCCGTTCTTTAGCTTTTTCCAAAACAGGCGGAGAAAGGAGGAAAACCATGGTGTACCATGACCGCATCACCGTAAACGAACATGTCCGGATCGAATATCTGCTTGCCGGTGCGGACAATGATCAGACTATTCTGTTTATACCGGGCCTCGGCGCACACCTGGAGCAGTTTCGGGCGCAGATCATGCAGTTTCGTAACGACTATCGCACGCTGGCGGTGTCACTGCGCGGCCATGGACAATCCACCTACCCACCGGACCCCACTGCGGACGATTTTGCGCCGGCGACACTGGGTACCGATATTCGGCAGGTGCTGGCACAGTTAGACATTCCAGCGGCACATGTGGTCGGTAACTCAGCCGGCGGACTGGTGGGGTATGAACTGCTGGCAACTGCCCCCCAGGTCGTACGTTCGCTCACTACCTTTGGTACGGCGGGCGAACTGCATGCCGGGGTGATGGGGAAGGTCATTGTTCTGTTGGACCAGTTGCTTGGTCCGCGCGGTAATGCCTGGATAGTTCAGCGAGTCGTGTTAAAAAACCCGGCGGTCGTGGCCCAGGTGGCGGATATGATCCGCAGCACGCCCAAACCGGTGATCGTCAATCTGCGGCGGCATCTGGACAACTACAATTATCTGCCGACCCTCCAAAGCCATCCCGATCTGCCGTTCCTGCTGATCCAGGGCGAACACGACACAGCCGTCAATCGCATACTCGACACGACCATTGCCACGCTCAAGCAGCGCCGGAACGCCGAGATTGTCCACCTTGCGGACGCCGGACATTTTGCCAATCTGGACCAACCGGCGGCTTTTAACCAGGCATTAGCGGCATTTCTGCACCGGATCGGGCTGGAGAGCCACCACGCTTGAAGTATGTGAAAAGAACAAACAGACAACGAACAAAGAACAACCATTGTATGCGGGTGGGTTTGGACCACGAAAACCGCGAAACTACCTGGAGAGGACCGCCGCATGTCAGATAAAACCAGCGCACTCCAACCGATTACCGAGCGCACCTTCTACCTGCCGGGGGCGAATAACCTGGGCGTCGTTGCCACCGAGGGCGGCGGCGCAATTGTGATCGACACCGGGCTCGACAAAGATGTCGGGCGCACGTTGCGCAAGGCCCTTGACGCGGCAGGGCTGCGGTTGCACACCATCATCAACACTCACCACCATGCCGATCACATCGGCGGGAATGCCTACCTGCTGCGTAACATCCCCGGCGTGCTGACCTATGCGCCGCCGCTGGAAGCCGCCCTGATTGAGCATCCCATCCTGGAGCCGGTCTATCTAAACCAGGGTGCCGGCCCCCACAAAGCGCTACGCACCCGCCGGCTGCCGGCTCAGGGCACACCGGTGCATCACCTGATTGGCACCAGTGAGCAGATCAGCCAGGGCACGCCCTTCCCGCTGGAACTGGCCGGGGTGACATTTGAAGTTATCCCGCTGCCGGGGCATAGCATCGCGCAGATCGGTCTGGCCTGTGACGGCGTCTGCTTTGCCGCCGACGGCTTTTTTGGCCCGACCGTGCCGGCAAAGTATGGCGTGCCCTATGTGCATGATGTTGCGGATCAACTCGCCGGCCTGGAACGCCTGGCCGTTCGGGAGGAAGCCTGGTTCCTCCCCGGGCACGGTCCGCTGACCGCCCGCGCCGATCTGGACGAGATGCTCAACATCAACCGGACGGCCATTATCCAGTCGAGTGAGTCGATCCTGCAGGCGCTGCAAGCGCCGGGTGATGTGCCCGCCATTACCGCACGCGTGCTACGTGCGCTGGGCCAGACCCCGCCGGGTATTCCGCAGTATGCCATCTTTGCCGGGGCAGTTGCGGCGCACCTGACCTACCTGGAGCAGCAGGGCCGGGCCGCAGTTACCCTGGACGAGCGTGGTCTGATCTGGCGTCGTACGGAGGGCAATTGACCGCCAGCAAAGCTGATGCTATAGTAGCGCCACTCAGCTTCTTCCTTTCTGAAGGCAAAAAGGGGGACACGACCTTGACGTGGCTGCGGTACATGCTCATCTTCGTTCCGATGGCGTTTGTGGCCGAGTTCTTTCTGCACAACGACATTCTGATCTTTGTCTTTTCCTGCATTGCCCTGATTCCGCTGGCCGGGTTGCTGGGAGAAGCCACCGAGGAACTGGCGGTGCATACCGGTCCCCAGGTAGGCGGGTTGCTCAACGCAACGCTGGGGAATGCGGCTGAGTTAATTATCACCATTGTTGCGCTGAATCAGGGCCGGATCGAACTGGTGAAAGCCTCGATTACCGGGTCGATCCTGGGGAATCTGCTGCTGATCCTGGGGCTGAGTCTGCTGCTGGGCGGTTTTCGGCACGGCACCCAGCACTTTAACCGGCAGACTGCCGGGGTTGCCGCCTCGATGATGACGCTGGCGGTGATCGGGCTGATTGTGCCGACGCTGTTTGAACTTCTGCATGAGATCCAGATTGGCGAACTGGAACTGTTTAACACAACGGTGGTCGATCCGGCGCTGAACAGTCTAAGCATTGGGGTTGCGCTGATCCTGATCGCCATCTATGTTCTGAGCCTGGTCTTCGCGTTTCGGCAACCCGAACGCAAAACCGGGGGACAGGCGGGCGTGCAGGACCACAGCGAAGAAGAAGAGGCCCACAGCGCGAAGTGGAGCGTGCCGGTATCACTCGGCGTGCTGGCGGTTGCCACCCTGGGCATTGTGTTTCTGAGCGAGTTTCTGGTCAGCACGGTTGAGCCGGTGGTTGAGAGCCTGGGCGTGAGCGAGATTTTCCTGGGCGTGATTATTATTCCGCTGGTGGGCAATGTGGCCGAGCATATTGTAGGCGTGCAGGTCGCCGCCAAAAATAAGATGGATCTGTCACTGGCGATTTCGCTCGGTTCCAGCATGCAGATTGCCCTGTTTGTCGCACCACTCCTGGTATTTATCGGCCTGCTGATGGGGCAGAACTTTACCCTCTTCTTCAGCCTGTTTGAGGTTGCAATGCTGGCGGTGGCGGTGCTGCTGGCAACGATTATCTCGGTCGATGGCGAGAGCAACTGGCTGGAGGGCGCGCAACTCCTGGCGGTCTATGTGATTATCGCGCTCGGCTTCCTCTTTATTCAAACCGAAACGGGTGAGGGTGCGCTGCGCATGCTCGGCATCGGCTAATTGCTACGGCAATATGGCAGGGCGCTGATACGGCCGGTTGCATGCATCCGCTCATCAGAGTGCAGGCGTTATGCTCAATACTTTTCATCTCCAGACCTTTCTGGCGGTTGTCGATGCGGGAAATTACACGGCGGCCGCCGAGTTGCTACATATGTCGCAACCGGCGGTCAGTCAGCAGATTCGCACCCTGGAGGAGCAACTGGGCGATGTCCGCCTCTTCCGGCGGGTTGGGCAGCGCATGGTGCCGACGCACGCGGGGGAAGAACTGCTGGTTGCCGCCCGCGAGCTGGTGACACTGGCCGAGCGGGCGGAGCAGAATATTCGCGCGCTCCGCGGGCAGGTTGCCGGGCGGGTAACTATTGGTTGCACGCCGAACAGCGGTGAGTATCTGCTGCCGCCGCTGCTGGCTGCGTTTCATACGCTCTTTCCCACGATAATGCTGACCGTGCAGGTTGCGCCCAGCGAAGTGCTGCTGGAGGAACTGGTATCGCAGCAGATGACGCTGCTGTTGATTGAGGAGCAGCAACGGCGGCGCGGTTGGGAGTCGCGCATAGTGGGCAGTGAAGATCTGGTACTGGTAGCACCGGCACACCACCCCCTGCTCCAGCAGGAAGCCGTCCCCCCCGGCATGTTGCGCGAAGAGCCGCTGGTCTTGCCGCGCGCCGGTACACCGCTGCGGCGCACTATCGAAGAAGGTTTGCGGCGGCGCGGTCTGGTTGCCGGCGATCTCTGCATCGCCCTGGAGACCGACAGTATGGCGCTGGCACTGCAGGGTGTGCATAGCGGGCTGGGGCTGGCGTTTATCCCGGCAACCCGCCGCATCCCCCTCCCGGAGTTAGCACCGATTGACCTGGCGGGCGCACCGCTGCAACAGGAGTGGTATGTGTTGCGAGTGCGCGAACGGAGTGCTCCCCGCGCGGCGCAGGAGTTGTTTACCTTTCTCATCGGTGAAACCGCCCGCGCCCTGCTGAACAAGGCCGGGCTGCAGGTGACGGACGGCAGTGCTTAAGGGTTAGGGGTTAGGGGTTAGGGGTTA